>DATCLS010000043.1:0-32905 GCA_036563805.1 Acidimicrobiales bacterium
CCCGGCGCCCCCGCCGCCCCGCCCGGCCCTGGCGCGGCGCCCCCGCCCGGGTCCCGCCGTCCCGCCGGGCCCGGCTCGGCCCCGCCCGCGGGCCCCGGCGGCCGCCGCCGGCCTCCCACCGGCGGCCGACCGGACCCCGGACGCCCCGGTCCCGCCGGCACCGGCACGGCCGCCCGCCCGGCCAAGGGCAAGCCCGCCACGGGCAAACCGAACGGCAAGGGCCGCCCGGCCCCGCCCCGGACGCGGACCGGCGAGCGCCCGCCCGCCTCGAGGGAAACCCGCCGCGACGCCCGCCGACCCGGCCTCGCCCCGGTCTACGACGTCGACGGCCCCCGCATCCGTCTCGGGGTCGCCTGGTTCCTCGGGGCGCTCGTGGCCCTGGTCGCCAGCCCGTACTCGACGGTCCTGCTCTACGGTGCGGCCGCCGGCCTGGCCGCCCGCCAGATCGCCAAGGCGTGGCGGTCGGTGTCCTGGCAGGTCGACCTCGCCACCGGGCTCGGCGCCCTCCCGGTCGTCGCCGCCATCGGCGGGACGACGGTGGCCGCCGGGGCGCTGGGCGCGGTCGTCCTCGTCGCTCTGCTGGCCGCGGCCGCCGGGCCCGACGCCAGCGCCGGCCGGCTCGCCGGCGGGACCGGCCGGCTGGCCGCGGCGGGCGTGATGGCCTCGGCCGCCGTCCCCGGCCTGGCCGCCGCGGCCGTGGTGCTCATCCGCAAGGAGTCGCTGGCCGCGGTCGTGGTGCTGCTGCTCATGGCCTCCGCCTACGAGGTGGGCGACTTCCTCGTCGGCTCGGGGGCGTCGAACTTCGTGGAGGGCCCGCTGGCGGGGGCGGCCACCTCGATCCTGGTGGCGTTTCCGCTGACGCTGGTGCTGATCTCGCCGTTCGACCGGGCCGGCGCCTCGTTGCTGGCCTTCGCCGCCGCCTGCTGCCCGCTGGGTCAGATCATGGCCTCGGCGCTGCTGCCGCGGCCCGACGCCCCGGCCTCGGCGCTCCGCCGCATCGACACGCTGCTCGTGCTGGCCCCGGTGTGGGCGGCGGCCGCCGCCGCGCTGTAGCCGGGCTGCCCTCGCCGGCCGCGTTCTCGACGCGGTCGGCGACACCAGCTGTGCCAACCGCGTCGAGCTCACGGCCAACTCGACGGCCAAAAACGGCAGAGGCCCCGGCCCTCGCCCATGGCGGGCGTGGGACCGGGGCGTGTCCGAGAGGGCTCTGGCCGGCCCGAACCCGGTCAGGCCTTGGCGAAGTTCTCGGCCGCGAACTCCCAGTTGACCAGCTTCTCGAGCCAGGTCTCGGCGTAGGCCGGGCGGGCGTTCTGGTAGTCGAGGTAGTAGGCGTGCTCCCACACGTCCAGCGTCAGCAGGGCGGTCTTGCCGTGCTTCAGCGGCAGGTCGGCGTCCTTGGTCTGGATGATCTCCAGGCCGTTGTCGCCCTTGGCCAGCCACGTCCAGCCCGAGCCGAACAGGGTCTTGGCCTTGTCGAGGAACTGCTGCTTGAACTGGTCCACGGAGCCGAACGACTGCTCGATGGCGGTCTTGAGGTCGCCGGTGGGGTCGCCGCCCCCGCTCGGCGTCATGCAGTTCCAGAAGAACGTGTGGTTCCACGTCTGGGCGGCGTTGTTGAACAGCCCACCCGGCTCGGCGGCGAGGATGATGTCCTCGAGAGGCTTGCCGTCGTGCTCGGTGCCCTCGATCAGGCCGTTGAGGTTGTTGACGTAGGTCGCGTGGTGCTTGCCGTGGTGGAAGTTGAGCGTCTGCTCGCTCATGTGCGGCGCGAGGGCGTCCTTCGGGTACGGCAGCTCCGGAAGCTCAAAGGCCATCGGCACTCCTTGATCTGGGGTGGGAGGAACGCCGCGACGCTACCCGCGTCTTCCGGGGAGGAACACACGCAGGAGCACATCTCGGCGCACCGGTGAGCGCGCAACGGGAGCCGCGCCGGAGCCCACCGGCGAACGCCCGACGGCGGAAGCGGAATCGCAGGTCCCCCGTCAGTGTTGGGGCTGGTCGTGCAATCACTCGCCGTGCTCTCCCTGCACACGTCCCCCCTCGCGCAGCCCGGTGCGGGCGACAGCGGGGGCATGAACGTCTACGTCCGTGAGCTGGTCTCCGCTCTGGCGCAGGCGGGCGTGGCCAGCGACGTGTACACCCGCCGCTGGGCCGACGAGCTGCCCGACGTCGTCGACGTCGAGCCCGGGTTCCGGGTCGTCCACGTGCCGGCCGGCCCGGTCGACCTCCCCAAGGAGAAGCTGCCCTCGGTGGTCGACGAGTTCACCGAGGGGGTGCTGGACCGCCTCGGTGACGCCGACGCCCTCCACGCCAACTACTGGCTGTCGGGGGTGGTCGGTCACCGGCTGAAGCACGAGCTGGGCTTGCCGCTGGTGTCGACGTTCCACACGCTGGCCCGGGTCAAGGCCGAGACCGGCGACCCGGAGCCCGAGCGCCGCGTCGCGGCCGAGGCCGAGGTCATCGGCTGCTCGGACGCCATCCTGGCCTCCAGCGCCGCCGAGGCCGCCCAGCTGGAGCGGCTGTACGGCGCGGAGCCGTCCCGCATCGAGATCGTGCCGCCGGGCGTGGTCCACGCCTTCTTCTCGCCGGGCGACCGGACCGGCGCCCGCGCCGCCCTGGCGCACCTGGGCCGGCTCGACGGGCCCGTGTTGCTGTTCGTGGGCCGCATCCAGCCGCTCAAGGGCCTGGACGTGGCCGTCCGGTCGCTGGCCGCCCTCGACGACCCGACGGCGGTGCTCGTGGTCGTCGGCGGGGCCAGCGGCGCCCAGGGCGACGCCGAGCTGGCGCGCATCGTCGACCTGGCCGCCGAGCTGGACGTCGCCGAGCAGATCCGCTTCGCCGAGCCCCAACCCCACCACCTGCTGTCCACCTACTACCGGGCCGCCGACGTCGTGCTGGTGCCCAGCCGCAGCGAGTCGTTCGGCCTGGTGGCGCTGGAGGCCGCCGCGTGCGGGACGCCGGTCGTGGCCGCCGCCGTCGGCGGCCTCCGCACGCTGGTCGAGCACGACCGGACCGGGTTCCTGGTCGAGGACCGCGACCCCGACGCCTACGCCGGCCACGTCCGGCGCATCCTGGGCGACCGCGAGCTGGCGGACCGGCTGGGGGAGGCGGCCGCCGCCCGCGCCCGCGGCTACACGTGGTCGACCACCGCCGGCCGGCTGCGCCGGGTCTACGCCGACCTCACCGCCCGCAGCCTCGTCGAGTGCCGGTAGCCGGGCGCCGGTAGGACGGGCACGACCGGGGCCGAGCCCGGGCCCGGATGCGTGGCGCGCGCCGCCGCTCGCTAGCGTCCCAGCCATGCCCGAGCGCCCCTCGACCGAGACCGAGCTGCGCGAGCTCGAGGCCCGCATCGAGGCCTGGCTCGAGCGACAGCGCACCGAGAACCCCGTGGTCGACGCCGTCGTGCGCGACGAGGAGTCGGGTGAGCGCCGCTGGTTCGTCCGAGTGCGGGGCGAGAGCAAGGACGTGTTCACGATCTGGTTCCACCTGCGCCAGCGCACGCTCCACTACGAGACCTACGTGATGCCGGCGCCCGAGGAGAACCACGCCGCCTTCTACGAGCACCTGCTGCGCCGCAACCTCAAGCTCTACGGCGCCGCCTTCGCCATCGGCGAGGAGGACGCCATCTTCCTGACCGGCCAGATCGCCAACCAGTGCATCGACGAGGACGAGCTCGACCGCATCCTGGGCTCGCTCTACGCCTGGACCGAACAGTTCTTCCGGCCCGCCCTCCGCATCGGTTTCGCCTCGCGCTTCAAGTCCTGACGAGATCCCTCGGTGCATCTCGTGCTATCCTGAGCGAGTAGGGGCCGGGGCGCTGCCTGATCGGGGAAGTCGGTCGGCTGCCCCGGCCCCTGGCATAGTCGCCCCATGGTCCCGAGGCTCCAGATCATCGGCGGCGGCAAGATGGGCGAGGCCCTGCTGTCAGGGCTCCTGGCCGCCGGCTGGGCGCCGCCCGAGGCGCTGCGCGTGGTCGAGAAGCTGCCCGACCGGGCCGAGGCCCTCCGCGCCGCCCACCCCGGCGTCGCGGTCGCCGCCGAGCCCGGCCCCGCCGAGGGCCACCTGGTGGCGGTCAAGCCCGGCGACGTCGAGGCCGCGTGCCGGGCGCTGCCGACCGACCCGCCGGGCGCTCGCGTCCTGTCCATCGCCGCCGGCGTGACGCTGGCCCGGCTCGAGGCCGCCCTGCCGGCCGGCACGCCCGTCGTGCGGGCCATGCCCAACACGCCGGTGCTGGTGGGCGCCGGGGCGTCCGCCATCGCCGCCGGCGCCGCCGCCGGCGAGGACGACCTGGCCTGGGCCGAGTCGATCCTGGGGGCGGGCGGCACCGTCGTCCGGCTGGACGAGCCGCTGCTCGACGCGGTGACCGGCCTGTCCGGGTCGGGGCCGGCCTACGTGTTCCTGGTGGCCGAGGCGCTGATCGAGGGTGGCGTGCTGGCGGGCCTGCCCCGGCCGGTGGCCCACACGCTGGCCGTCCAGACCCTGCTGGGCGCGGCCCGCATGCTCGACGAGGCGGGGGAGGGTCCGGAGGCGCTGCGGGCGGCGGTCACCTCGCCGGGCGGCACGACGGCGGCCGGCCTGCGGGCCCTGGAGCGCGCCGGCGTCCGCGCCGCCTTCCTCGACGCCGTGACGGCGGCGACCGACCGCAGTCGCGAGCTCGGCCGGTAGGCGGCGACCCCAGCCGGCGTTCGCCCCACGGCCGGGGCCGGAGCGCAGCCCGTCATCGCACGCTCGCGCAGTAGGCATCGGGCCCGCGGCGCGCCTACAGTCACTTCCAGCGGAGTTGGAAGGGGTCTTCCACATGGCCATCGCGCGCGCCCGGTTCCTGACTCCGCAGGAGGTCGCCGATCTCCTGCGGGTGTCCAGCATGACGGTCTACCGGCTGATCAAGTCGGGTGAGCTGCGCGCGGTCCGGGTCGGCAAGGCCTACCGCCTGCTCGAAGACGACGTCGACGCCTACTTGGCCGGCCGGTTCACGCAGGCGGGCTGACCAGCCCTAGCCTGCCCGCGGTGGCTCCGCGCTTCGACACGATCTCCTTCCTGTCCGACTACGGCACGAGCGACGAGTTCGTCGGCGTCGTCAAGTCGGTCATCCGCGCCATCGAGCCGGGCGCCACGGTCATCGACATCACCCACGACGTGCCGCCCCACGACGTGAAGGCCGGCTCGCTGGCGCTGGTCCGGGCCGTCCAGTACCTGTGCCCGGGCGTGGTGCTGGCGGTCGTCGACCCCGGGGTGGGCACCGATCGCCGGGCCGTGGCCATCGAGGTGGGGGACGGCCAGTCGTACCTGGTCGGCCCCGACAACGGGCTGCTGGCCGCGGCGGTCGGCATGGTGGGCGGCGCCACGGCCGCCGTCGAGCTGACCAACCCCGAGTACCAGCTGGCCGCGCCCGGGCCCACCTTCGCCGGGCGCGACGTGTTCGCCCCGGCCGCCGCCCACCTGTGCGCCGGCGTGCCGCTGAGCGAGCTGGGCGACCCCGTCGACCCGGCGGCGCTGCTGCCGGGCGTCGTGCCGCTGCCCCGGGAGGAGGACGGCGGGCTGGTCGGCGAGATCCTGTGGGTCGACCGGTTCGGCAACTGCCAGCTCAACATCGGGCCCGAGGAGGTCGACGGCTGGGGCGACCGCATCCAGGTCCGCTGGAGCAGGCCCCGGCCCGGCAGCCGCACGGCCCGCCGGGTGCGCGCCTACGACGAGCTGGCCGAGGGCCAGGTGGGCCTGGCGGTCGACAGCTACGGCCTGCTGGCCATCGTCGTCCCCCGAGCCTCGGCCGCCGACACCCTGGGCCTGGCCACCGGCGACGAGATCCGCCTGGTCCGCCTGGACGACGGCACCCAGGAGGGCGCCCCGCCCGACGAGGCGGCCGACCGGGCCGCCGGACAGGTCGCCGACCAGGCGCCCCGTCCGGCGACTGGCGAGGGCCTGTCGATCCCGGTCACCCTCGGACCCCGATCCGAACACCGACCCCGAGGGCGCGCATGAGACCCGGCACCACGATCGTCATCGCCATCCTCCTGGCGCTCATCCTGGGCGCCTCGGCTATCCAGCTGCTGTTCGTCGCCCGCTGAGCCGGAGGGTCCGATGAACCTCGCCGCCGTCATCGAGCAGCACCCGGCGGACCGTCCGGCGCTGGTCGACGACGGCCACGTCACGTCGTACGGCGAGCTGCGGCGGCTGGTCGGGGAGCTGCGGGGCGGGATGGCGGCGCGGGGCGTCGGCCCGGGCGACCGGGTGGCGCTGGTCGCCGCCAACTCGGCCGAGCTGGTGGCCACCTACCTGGCGGCCCTCGGCGTCGGCGCCTTGGCGGTGCCGCTCGACCCCGCCGCCCCCGCCCGGATGGTGGCGCACGAGGTGGACGTCGTCGGCGCCCGCCTGGTCGTCGTCGGCCCCGGGGGCCGGGAGGCCGCGGCCGCCCTCGGCGACGGCCCGGCCGACGACGGGCCCGCGCCCCAGGTCGCCTCCGTCGAGGACCTGCTGGGCGGCGTCGAGCCCGAGCCGGTCGAACGCCAGCCGTCCGACCCCGCCGTGCTGCTGTTCACCAGCGGCACCGCCGGTGCCCCCCGGCCCGCCGTCCTCACCCACGGCAATTTGCTGGCCAACGTCGAGCAGATCCTCGCCGCCGCCCCCGCAGCGGCCCCCGACGACGTGGCGCTCGGCGCCCAGCCCCTGTTCCACGTGTTCGGTCTCAACGCCCTGCTCGGCGTCGTGCTCCACACCGGCGGGAGCGTGGTCCTGGTCGACCGGTTCGAGCCCCGGGCCGTGCTCGACCTCGTCGTCGACCGCGGGGTCACGGTGGTGACCGGCGCCCCGGCCATGTGGGCGGCGCTGGCGGAGGTGGCCGCCGGTGACGAGATGGCGAACGTGCGGGTCGCCCTGTCGGGCGCCGCCCCGCTCGATCCCGTCGTGCACCGGGCCGTGACCGACCGCCTGGGCGTCGACCTCCGGCAGGGGTACGGCCTGACCGAGGCGGCGCCGGTCGTCACCAGCGCCCTGGGGACCGACGCCCCCGCCGACAGCATCGGCCGGCCGCTCCCGGGCGTCGAGGTCCGGCTGGTCGACGCCGACGGCCGCGACGTGCTGGTCGGCGACCCCGGCGAGATCTGGGTGCGGGGCCCCAACGTGTTCCCCGGCTACTGGGACGACCCCGAGGCCACCGGCGCCGCCCTCACCGGGGACGGCTGGCTGCGCACGGGCGACGTGGCGGTCGTCGACGACGACGGGTTCCTGTACCTGGTCGACCGCATCAAGGACGTGGTCATCGTCTCGGGCTTCAACGTGTTCCCGGCCGAGGTCGAGGCCGTGCTGGCCGCCCACCCGGACGTGGTCGAGGCGGCCGTGGTCGGCGAGCCCGACGCCCGCACCGGCGAGGCGCTGCACGCCTTCGTCGTGCCCGCGGCCGCGGGCGGCGTCGGGGCCGGCGCCGTGTCGCCCGCCGCCATCGACACCGACGCCCTCCTCGCCCACTGTCGCGAGCACCTGCCGCGCTACAAGCTGCCGGCCGCGATCGAGGTCGTGGACGCCATCCCCCACGGCGTGGCGGGCAAGCTGCTGCGTCGGGAGCTCCGGCACGGGAAAGCCAGGTGACGTTCACTTTGTGACCGTGTGAACAAGCGGGGATAGCATGCCCACCCGTATGCCCGACCGCCCTTCACGCCCGGCGCGCAAGATCCCCGAGGCCACCGTCGCCCGCCTTCCGCTGTACCTGCGCAGCCTCCTGGAGGTCACCGACGAGGGCACGCCGACCATCTCGTCCGAGCGGCTGGCCGAGTTGTCCGGCGTGAACGCGGCCAAGGTCCGCAAGGACCTGAGCTACCTGGGCAGCTACGGCACCCGGGGCGTGGGCTACGACGTCGAGTACCTGCTGTTCCAGATGAGCCGCGAGCTGGGCCTGACCCACGACTGGCCGGTCGTCATCGTCGGGCTCGGCAACCTGGGCCACGCGCTCGCCAACTACGCCGGCTTCCGCGACCGGGGCTTCCCGGTGGCGGCGCTCATCGACACCGATCCCCGGGTGGTGGGCACCGAGATCAACGGCATCACGGTCCGCCACCTCGACGAGCTGCCCGAGGTGGCGGCCAACAACCCGATCGCCATCGGCATCATCGCCACGCCGGCGGCCGCCGCCCAGGAGGTCGCCAACCGGCTGATCGACGCCGGGGTCACGTCGATCCTCAACTTCGCCCCGACCGTGCTGTCGGTGCCCGAGCACGTGTCGCTGCGCAAGGTCGACCTCGCGGTCGAGCTGCAGATCCTCAGCTTCTACCAGCAGCGCAAGGGCGACGGTGCCGGCCGCGCCCCCGAGACCGCCCCACCCGGGCCATCGGCCCCGCAGACCCCCTGAGCGGCCCGGCATGCCGGTCGACGCGCCGCTCTACCCGGTCAACCTGGTGGTCGCCGGGCGCCGATGCCTGGTCGTCGGCGGCGGGCGGGTGGCGCTGCAGAAGGCACGGGGCCTGGCCGAGGCCGGCGCCGAGCTGACCGTCGTCGCCCCCGCGGTCGAGCCGGCCCTCGAGGCGCTGGCCACCGTCGAGCGGCGGCCCTACCGCCGGGGCGAGGTGGCCGGCTACTGGCTGGCCGTCGCCGCCACCGGCGACCCCGCCGTCAACCAGCAGGTGTACGACGACGGCGAGGCGGCCCGGGTCTGGGTGAACAGCGCGGACGACCCCGAGCGGTGCAGCGTGACGCTGCCGGCGTTGCTGCGGCGGGGCCGCCTGACCGTGACCGTGTCGACCGCGGGCCACAGCCCGGCGATCGCCGCCTGGCTGCGCGATCATCTGGCGGGGGAGTTGGGGGAGGAATATGACGCCCTCATCGGGGTGTTGGCAGACGTTCGGAACGGTCTCCGCGCCGAGGGTCGCAGCACCGAGGGACTGGATTGGCGGCGGGCCCTCGATTCGGGGATATTGGACCTTGTCAGGGCCGGCCGGCTCGAAGATGCCAAGGAGCGCGTGAGCGCGTGTCTGTCGTCGTCATCGGACTGAACCACCGCACCGCTCCGCTCGATCTCCTCGAGCGGATGGCCGTTCCCGACGGTCGGCTCCCCAAGGCGCTGCACGGCCTCTGCTCCCGCGAGCACGTGACCGAGGCGATGGTGCTGTCCACGTGCAACCGCACCGAGGTCTACGCGGTCGCCGAGAGGTTCCACGGCGCCTACAGCGACATCCGCAACTTCCTCGGCGAGCTGTCGTACTTGCCGCCCGAGGACTTCGCCGACCACCTCTACGTCCACTACGACTCCGCCGCCGCTTCCCACCTGCTGGCGGTCACGGCGGGGCTCGACTCGGCGGTGCTCGGCGAGGCCGAGATCCAGGGCCAGGTCAAGCGGGCCTGGGAGCGGGCGCGCGACGAGGGGGCCGCGGGCCCCGTCCTCAACCTGCTCGTCCGCCACGCCCTCGAGGCCGGCAAGCGGGCCCGCACCGAGACCGGCATCGGCCGCCACATCGCCTCGGCCTCGCAGGCCGCGGTGGCGATGGCCAGCGCCCGGCTCGACGGCATCGCCGGCCGGACCGTGCTCGTGCTCGGCGCCGGCGAGATGGGCGAGGGCATGGCGGTGGCGCTGGCCGGCGCCGGCGTCGGCGAGATCCGGGTGGCCAACCGCACGCCGTCCCGCGCCGAGGCGCTGGCCGAGCGGGTGGGCGGCCGGGCCGTGCCGATCAGCGACCTGCCGGCCCAGCTGGCCGAGGTCGACCTGCTGCTGACGTCGACCGGGGCCGGCACGCCGATGGTCGAGCGCGACGACTTGGCGCCGATCATGGCGACCCGGCCCGAGCGGCCGCTGCTCATCGTCGACATCGCCATGCCGCGCGACGTCGACGCTGCCGTCGCCGAGATCGACGGCGTGACCCTCCTCGACATGGACGACCTGCGGGCGTTCGCCGCCGCCGGCCTGGCGGGGCGGCGCCGCGAGGTGGCCCGCGTCGAGAAGATCCTCAACGAGGAGCTCGACCGTTACCTGGGGGCGTCGTCCGCCCGCGAGGTGGCGCCCACGATCGTCGCGCTGCGCAAGCGGGCCGAGGAGGTGCGGGCCGCCGAGCTCGCCCGGTTCCGGCCCCGGCTCGACGACCTCGAGCCGCGCCAGATGGAGGCCGTCGAGGCGCTGACCCGGGGGCTGGTGGCGAAGCTCCTGCACTCGCCGACGGTCGTCCTCAAGGACGCGGCCGGCACCGCCCGGGGCGACCGCCTGGTGGCGGCGCTGCGCGAGCTGTTCGAGACCGAGGCCTGACCCGTGGCCCCCCTCCGGGTCGCGACCCGCGGCTCGGCGCTGGCCCGCTGGCAGGCCGAGCACGCCGTGGCCCTGCTCCGGGCGGTCGAGCCCGGGCTCGAGGCCGAGCTGGTCATCGTCCACACGCAGGGCGACCAGCGCCGCGACGTGCCGATCTGGGAGCTGGGCGGCAAGGGGGTGTTCGCCAAGGAGGTCCAGGCCGCGCTCCTCGACGGCCGGGCCGACATCGCCGTCCACTCCGCCAAGGACCTGCCGTCCGCCACGCCCGACGGGCTGATCATCGGCGCCGTCCCCGAGCGGGGCGACCCCCGCGACGCCCTGGTCGGCGCGCCGCTCGACGCGCTGCCCGAGGGGGCGGTCGTCGCCACCGGCTCGCTCCGGCGCCGGGCCCAGCTGGCCCACGCGCGCCCCGACCTGCGGTTCCGGGGGCTGCGGGGGAACATGGACACCCGCATCGCCGCCGCCGGCCGCGACGGGGTCGACGCCGTGGTCGTGGCGGCCACCGCCCTCGACCGGCTGGGCGTGGCCGACCGGATCGCCGAGCGGCTCGACACCACCGTCGTCGTCCCCCAGGTGGCCCAGGCGGCGCTCGCCATCGAGTGCCGGGCCGACGACGACGCCACCCGGGCGCGGCTGGCCCGCATCGAGCACGGCCCGTCCCGGTGGGCGGTCGACGCCGAGCGCGGGTTTCTGGCCGAGCTGGGCGGCGACTGTTCGCTGCCGGCGGCGGCGCACGCCGTCGTGTCCGGCGGCGACCTGCGGGTCGCCGGCCTGGTGGCCAGCGAGGACGGGGCGCTGGTCGTCCGCCACGAGCTCGACGGCCCCGCCGCCGAGGGGCCGAAGCTCGGGCAGGCCCTGGCCCGCCACCTGCTCGACGACCAGGGCGCAGCCAAGCTCCTCGGGCGCTGACCGGGAGCCGCCGAGCCCGGTCGGCCGGGCGGGTCGGCGCCGTGCGGGAGGCGCCGCGACGAGGGCGCGGCGACGAAGCCACCGCGAGGAGGGCACCGCCGCCGCGGGTCCGTATCCTCGACCGCCGTGACCGTCCACCTCGTCGGCGCCGGGCCCGGTGACCCCGGGCTGTTGACCGTCCGGGCCCTCGACGTGCTGCGCCGGGCCGACGTCGTCGTGTACGACCGCCTGTCGCAGCGCTCGCTGCTCGACCTGGCCCCGGCCGACGCCGAGCGCATCGACGTCGGCAAGGCCCCCGGCCACGTCCGCCTGACCCAGGAGGAGATCAACGCCCTGCTGGTCGAGCGGGGCAAGTCGGGCGCCACGGTCGTGCGGCTCAAGGGCGGCGACCCGTTCCTGTTCGCCCGCGGGGGCGAGGAGGCGGCCGCCCTGGCCCGGGCCGGGGTGCCGTTCGAGGTGGTGCCGGGCGTGACCTCGGCCCTGGCCGTGCCGGCCTACGCCGGCATCCCGGTCACGCTGCGCCACTCGTCCACCAGCGTCACGATCGTGACCGGCCACGAGGACCCGGCGGCCGGCGAGGAGGGCACGGTCGACTGGGACGCGGTGGCGCGGGTCGGGGGCACGATCGTGATCCTCATGGGCGTCGCCCGCATCGGCCGCATCGCCGAGCGGCTGATGGCCGGGGGTCGCCCGGCCGACACGCCGGTGGCCGCCGTCCAGTGGGGGACCCGACCCGAGCAACGGACCGTCCGGGCCACGCTGGGCACGATCGCGGACCGCGACCTGGGCACCCCGTCGACGATCGTCGTGGGCGAGGTGGCGGCCTGCGACCTCGCCTGGTTCGAGAACCGGCCGCTGTTCGGCCGGCGGGTCGTGGTCACCCGGGCCCGCGACCAGGCCAGCGAGCTGGTCGACCGGCTGACCGCGCTGGGGGCGGCCGCCATCGAGATCCCGGCCATCGCCGTGCGCGACCCGGCCGACGGCGGGGAGGCGCTGGCGGCGGCGGTCGAGCGCCTGGGCGCCTACGACTGGGTGGTGGTCACGTCGCCCAACGGCGCGCGGCGCCTGTTGGCCGCCGTCGCCGCCGCCGGGCGCGACGCCCGGGCCTTCGGCGGCGCCCGGCTGGCGGCCATCGGCCCCGGCACCGCCGAGGCGCTGGCCGCCGGCAACCTCGTGCCCGACCTGGTGCCCGAGCGGTTCGTGGCCGAGTCGCTGGTCGAGGCGTTCCCCGCCGGGTCCGGGCGGGTGCTGCTGGCCCGGGCGGCGGTGGCCCGCGACGTCCTGCCGGCCGGCCTGGCCGCCAAGGGGTGGGACGTCGACGTGGTCGAGGCCTACCGCACCGAGCCCGTGCCGCTCGGCCCCGAGCAGGCCGAGGCACTGGCCGAGGCCGACATCGTGACGTTCACGTCGTCGTCGACGGTGACCAACTTCCTGCGGGCGATCGGCGACCGCCCGGTGCCACCGGTGGTGGCCGCCATCGGGCCGGTCACCGCGGCCACGGCCCGGGAGCACGGCCTGACCGTCGACATCGAGGCCGAGGTCCACACGATCGCCGGCCTGGTCGACGCGCTCGTGGCCTGGGCGGAGGGCCGTGGCGCCTGACCGGCTGCGACCCGGGGGTGGGGCGCTCGACGGCGAGCGAGCCGGCGCCGTCCGCCCCGGCGCCGAGCGACCCGCCGGGACGCCGTCCGCCGGCGCGCCGTCCGCCGCCGAGCGACCGGCCGCGCCCGACGGGCAGCTCCCCGCCGCCCTCCTGTTCGACTTCGACGGGCTCATCGTCGACACCGAGTCGTCGGAGTTCCACTCGGTCGGGCTGATCTTCGCCGAGCACGGCGTCACTCTGGAGCGCGCCGCCTGGCAGCGGATCATCGGCACCGCCAACCACCCCCACTGGACCGAGCTGCTGGAGCGGGCGCTGGGCCGCCCGCTGGACGACCGCGACGCGCTGATCGTGCGGCACCGGGAGCAGCACCGGGTGACGGTGGCGGCCGAGACGGTCCGCCCCGGCGTGATCGATCTGCTGGACGAGGCGGCGGCCGCCGGCGTGCCGACCGCCATCGTGTCGTCGTCGTCGGCCGCCTGGGTCGTGTCCCACCTCGAGCGCTTGGGCCTGCGGGCCCGGTTCACGACGATCGTGACCCGGGACGACGTGGGCGGCGACAAGGCCCGGACGAAGCCGGCGCCCGACCTCTACCTGCTGGCGGCCGAGCGGCTGGGGGCGGCGCCCGGCGCCTGCGTCGTGTTCGAGGACTCGCCCAACGGCGTGGCCGCGGCGGTCGCCGCCGGCGCCGCCGTCGTGGCCGTCCCCGGGCCGATGACGGCCGGCCTCGACTTCTCGGCCGCCGACCGCGAGGTGACCTCGCTGGCCGACGTCGACCTGGCCGCCCTGTGCCACCTGCGGGCCCGGCCGACCGGTTGACTAACGTCACGCCCGGCCGGTGGTCCAATTGATGACACTGACTGGCCCGGGAGGATGCCTTGCTGACTAGGAT
Source organism: Acidimicrobiales bacterium (assembly GCA_036563805.1). GTDB lineage: Bacteria > Actinomycetota > Acidimicrobiia > Acidimicrobiales > VFJN01 > DATCLS01. The sequence continues at coordinate 13,621 of DATCLS010000043.1, forward strand.
GCCGCCGTCCCCCGACGGCCGGTGTGGTTGACTGGCCACGGTTTCGAGGGGGTGACCCGGGTGAGAGGGGAACCGTGTCGCTGTTGAAGGTCGAGGACGTGGGCGTGCGCTTCGGCGGGGTGGTCGCTCTCGACGGCCTGTCGTTCACGGTCGAGCCGGGCCGGATCTGCGCCCTCATCGGCCCCAACGGCGCGGGCAAGACGACGCTGTTCAACGTGCTCAGCCGGCTGTACGAGCCGACGAGCGGCCGCGTCACCTTCGACGGCACCGACCTGCTCCGGGTGCCGGCCCACCGCATCGTCCGCCTGGGCCTGGCCCGCACGTTCCAGAACGTGGCGCTGTTCCCCGCCCTGTCGGTCCTCGACAACGTCGTGGCCGGCGCCCACTCGCTCGGCCGCGTCGGCTTCGGGCGAGCCCTGCTGCGCATCGGCGTGGGCGCCGAGGAGCGGACGGTGCGCGCCCGATGCCTCGAGCTGCTCGAGCGGCTCGACCTGGCGCACCTGGCCCACCGGCCGGTGGCCGGCCTGCCGTTCGGCACGCTGAAGCGCATCGAGTTCGCCCGGGCCTTGTCGTCCCAGCCCCGCCTCCTCATGCTCGACGAGCCGGCCAACGGCCTGACCCACAGCGAGGTCGACGAGCTGGGCCGGACGATCCGCTCCATCCGCGACCAGTTCGACCTGACGATCCTGCTGGTCGAGCACCACATGGCCATGGTCATGTCCATCTCCGACCACATCGTCGTGCTCGACTTCGGGCGCAAGATCGCCGAGGGGCCGCCCGAGGCCGTCCGCAACGACCCGGCCGTGATCGAGGCCTACCTCGGGGCGCCCGCATGAGCCTGCTGCAGCTGTCCAACGTCTCGGGCGGGTACGGGCCGGTGCAGGTGCTGCACGGCATCGACCTGGCCGTCGAGGAGGGCCACGTCGCCGTCGTGCTCGGCGCCAACGGGGCGGGCAAGACGACCACGCTGCGGGCCATCAGCGGCGTGATCCCGACCCGGGGCGAGATCCTGTTCGACGGCCGGCCGATCAACGGCCGGCGGCCCGAGGCCGTGGCCCGGCTCGGCATCGCCCACGTCCCCCAGGGGCGGGGCACGTTCACCGAGCTGACGGTCGAGGACAACCTGCGCGTCGGCGCCGTCAACCGGCGCGACGACCAGATCGAGTCCGACCTGGCCCGGTGGTTCGAGGTGTTCCCCCGGCTGGGCGAGCGCCGCCACCAGCTGGCCGGCAGCATGAGCGGCGGCGAGCAGCAGATGCTGGCGCTGGCCCGGGCGATGATGGCCCGGCCCCGGCTGCTGCTGCTCGACGAGCCCTCGCTGGGCCTGGCCCCGCTCGTGACCCGCGACCTGTTCGCCCACCTCGGCGAGCTCAACCGGCAGGAGGGACTGACCGTGCTCGTGGTCGAGCAGAACGCCAACCTCGCCCTCGAGGTCGGTCACTGGGGTTACGTGCTCGAGAGCGGTCGCATCGTCGTGCAGGGCCCGGCCGCCCAGCTGCACGACGACGAATCCGTCCGCAAGGCCTACCTCGGCTTCTGAGGCGTCGCATGAATCTCTTCACGGAGCAGGTGCTCAACGGAGTCGGCAACGGCGTCGTCTACGGGTCGGTGGCGTTGGCGCTGGTGCTGATCTTCCGCACCACGAGCGTCCTCAACTTCGCCCAGGGCGAGATGGCCCTGTTCTCGACCTACATCTCGTGGAAGCTCACGACCGAGGGCCTTCCGGTCGTCGGGGCGATCGCCCTGTCGGCCGCCATCGCCTTCGTGGGCGGGGCGGTGATCGAGCGGCTGCTGATCCGCCCGGTCGAGGAGGCCCGCAGCCCGCTCAACGTCGTGATCGTGACGCTGGGCCTGTTCCTGGGGCTCAACTCGCTCGCCCAGCTGGTGTTCGGCACCGACCCGCAGCTGATGCCGTCGCCCTTCCCGTCGGGCGAGGTGGCCGGCATCGACAAGGACACGATCGGCCTGATCGTCGTGCTGCTGGCCGAGTGCGCGCTGCTGTGGCTGCTGCTGCAGAAGACCCGGATCGGCCTCAAGCTGCGGGCGGTCGCCTCCAACCCCGAGTCCAGCCGGCTGCACGGCATCAACGCCGGCACCGTGCTGATGCTGGGCTGGGCGCTGTCGGCCGCCATCGGGGCGATCGCCGGCTCCCTGGTTGCCTCCGAGCGGACCGGCTTCGACGCCAGCCTCATGCAGCAGATCCTCGTGTACGCGTTCGCGGCCGCCGCCCTCGGCGGGTTCGACAGCCTGATCGGAGCCGTGGTGTCGGGGCTGATCATCGGCGTGGCCGACGCGCTCACGATCGAGTACGTGGAGGCCCTCGACGGCATCGAGGTGGTCCTGCCCCTCGGCCTGATCCTGGTCGTGCTGCTCGTGCGGCCCAACGGCCTGTTCGGCAAGCGGACGGTGGAGCGGGTATGAGCGCGCCGGTGGACAAGTCCGACACGACGGTCGAGGCGCCGGCCGCGGGCGACGGCGCCGGGACGGCGCCCGCGGGCACGCCCCCGCTGTGGCCGCCCGTGCCCGCCCGGGTCCGCGCCGTCCGGGTGGTGATCGGCGTGGTGCTGGCGGCGGCCGCGCTGTACGCGCCCTACTACTTCGAGCCCGCCACCAACCGGCTCCTGTCGCAGGCGCTGTACATCGCCATCGCCGCCATGGGCCTGAACCTGCTCACCGGCTTCAACGGTCAGGTGTCGATCGGCCACGGCGCCTTCTTCGGCGTGGGCGCGTTCACCACGGCGATCCTGATGGTCGACCACGGCTGGACGTTCGAGCTGACGATCCCGGTGGCGGCCGCGCTGTCGGCCCTGGTGGGCCTGGCCGTGGGCTTCCCGGCGCTGCGGGTCCGGGGCCTGTACCTGGCGCTGATCACGCTGGGACTGGCCGTGCTCTTCCCCCGGCTGACGATGAAGTACGTCGACGGCACCGGGGGCGTGGCGCTGCTGCGACCGGCCCGCAGCCAGTTCGACTCGCTGCTCACGTTCCTCGACGACGACCAGTGGGCCTACGGGCTGTGCCTGGTCGCGCTCGTCGTGCTCGGGGTCCTCGCCCGGAACCTGGTCCACAGCCGGATGGGCCGGGCGTTGGTGGCGGTGCGCGACCAGGAGATCGCCGCCACCACCGTGGGCGTGAACCTGGCGGCCACCAAGGTGACGACGTTCGCCATCAGCGCGGCGTACGCCGGTGTCGCCGGCTCGCTGTCGGTCATGGTCGACCGCCTGGCCGACGGCACCAACCCCATCCTCTACTTCCAACGCTCGATCGAGTTCCTGGTCGCCGTCGTCATCGGCGGTTCGGCCACCATCCTCGGGCCCGTTGTCGGCGCGCTCCTGCTGGTGGCGCTGCGCCGCAACACCGAGGACCTCATCGAAGGCAAGGAGGTCCTGGCGCCGGCCCTCTACGGGGCGGCCCTGATCGCCATCGTCTTCGTCCTGCCCGACGGGGTGGTGGGCGGCTTCCGCCGCCTGCTGGCCCGGTGGGCGGCAGCACCGAGCAACCAGGAGGACCATTAGATGCGGATCCGCCGCATGGCGCGCTACCTGTCGGTCCTACTCGCCTTCACCCTCGTGGCGGCGGGAGGAGCGTGCAGTCAGCGCGACGACGATGACGACGACACCAGCGCAGGGGGAGGCGACAGCGCCGCGTCGTCAGACATCCCCACCGAGGACTGCGTCGCCGACCCGACCGAGCCGGTCGAGGGCGACACGATCACGCTCGCGTCCAGTTACCCCCAGTCGGGGCTGACCGCGGCGTTCTCCGAGATCGCCCGCGGCTGGATGGCCTACTTCGAGATGATGAACGATCAGGGCGGCGTCGAGTTCGGCGGCGAGACGTTCCAGATCGACTGGGTCGAGCGCGACGACGAGTACAACGCCGCCCGGACCAGCGCCAACATCGAGGAGCTGGTCGGTCAGGACGGCGAGGGCGCCTTCGCGGTGTTCAGCGTGGTCGGCACGGCCAACAACCTGGCCATCCGCGACTTCCTGGGCGAGCTGTGCGTGCCCGACATCTTCGCCGCCACCGGCTCGCCGGCCTGGGGCAACCCCGACTACCCGTGGCTGATCGGCTCGACGCTCCCGCCCTACACGCTCGAGAGCCAGCGCTTCGCGGAGCTGCTCGAGGAGGAGCAGCCCGACGCCGAGGTCGCCATGCTCCTCCAGAACGACGACTTCGGCGCCGCCTACCGCGAGGGCCTCGAGCAGGCCATCGAGGGCACCGACATCACCATCGGTGACATCCAGGAGTACCCGACCGGCGCCAGCGAGGTGGCCAGCCAGATCACGAGCCTGGCCAACAGCGGCGCCACCGCCTTCTTCAACGGCGGCACGCTGCTGGCCTGCCCCGACGCCCTGTCACAGGCCGCGGCCAACAACTGGGAGCCGATCACCTGGGTGTCGGGCACCTGCATCTCCAAGACCCTGATGGGCATCGCCGGCGAGGCCGGCGCGGGCGTCTACAGCGCCTCCAACATCAAGGACCCGCTCGATCCCCAGTGGGACGACGATGAGGCGATGCAGGAGTACCGCGACACGCTGGCGCAGTACCAGCCCGAGGCCGACCCCGACAACGGCATCGTGGCCTACGGCTGGACGCAGGCCGCCATCCTCGTCGAGGCCATGGCCAACGCCGAGGAGCCGACCCGCCTGGCGCTCATGGAGTCGCTCCGCAACCTGGAGGTGAGCGACGTCGGGCTGCTGCTGCCGGGCGTCACCGTGCGGACCGGCCCCGACGACCCGTACATGGGCGAGCAGCTCCAGCTCGTGCGGTACAACTTCCAGGGCGCGGACGCCCGCAACTACTTCGAGACGGTCGGCGATATCGCCGACTACGAGGGCCAGACGGCCGATCTCACGCCGGAGGACCTGATCAGCGGCTAGGGCGCCCGCCCAGCTCGTCCTCGGTTTTCGGGGAGCGGGTGTCCGGCCCGTAGCATCGGGGTGTGACCTACCCGACGCGGAGGCTCCGGCGCCTGCGCCGGACGCCCGCTCTCCGAGACCTCGTCGCCGAGACCCGGGTCCATGTCGGCGACCTGATCGTGCCCCTGTTCGTGTGCGAGGGGATCACCGAGCCCCGCCCGATCGCCTCGCTGCCCGGGGTGGTGCAGCACACGGGCGAATCGCTGCGCAAGGAGGTCCACGAGCTCGCCGAGCTCGGCGTCCGCAGCGTCATGCTGTTCGGCATCCCCGCCACCAAGGACCCGGAGGGCTCGGCGGCGTGGGACCCCGAGGGCGTCGTGCAGGTGGCCCTGCGCGACCTGCGCCGCGACTTCGGCGGCGACGTCGTGGTCATGGCCGACTTGTGCCTCGACGAGTACACCGACCACGGGCACTGCGGGGTGCTCGACGCCGAGGGCCGGGTCGACAACGACGCCACCGTCGAGCTCTACGCCCGGGTGGCGGTCGCCCAGGCGACCGCCGGCGCCGATGTCGTCGCTCCCAGCGGGATGATGGACGGCCAGGTGGCCGCCATCCGCCGGGGGCTCGACGAGGCCGGGTTCGAGCACACGCCGATCCTCGCCTACGCAGCCAAGTACGCCTCGGCGCTGTACGGGCCGTTCCGCGACGCGGTCGACGTGACCATCGCGGGCGGCGGCGACCGCCGCGACTACCAGCAGGACCCGCGCAACGCCCGCGAGGCCCGTGAGGAGATCCGGGCCGACCTGGCCGAGGGCGCCGACATGGTGATGGTCAAGCCGGCCCTGTCGTACCTCGACGTGATCGCCGCCGTGCGGCCCGAGGTCGACGTGCCGCTGGCCGCATACCACGTGTCCGGCGAGTACGCCATGGTCAAGGCGGCGGCCGAGCAGGGCTGGCTCGACGGGCCGGCCGTGCTGCTCGAGCACCTGACCGCCATCCGCCGGGCGGGCGCCGACCTGATCCTCACGTACGCGGCCCGCGACGTCGTCGACCTGCTCCGCTAGTCCCCGGCCGCCCGGCAGCCGGGCCGGCGGTGCCTGCCTGCTGGCTGGTCAGCTCCGGGGCTCGTCCCCGCCGGCGTCCCGGTCGCCGGTCACGACCCACTCGATCTCCACGACGAGCGGGGGATGGTCGCTCAGGTCCTCGCCGTCCTCGGTGCGGAACCGCTCGCGCGGGAAGTCGTGCGCGGTCGGCGTGAGGTCGAGGTTCGCGCCGTCCCGCACCGCGATCTTGTCGATGGCGTCGGTCTCCGGGCAGTCGAGGGCCGCGCAGGTGTCGGTGAGGCCCGTGCGCTCGAGGAAGGTGGTCCAGATCTCGGTGTCGGCGCCGGCGGCCGCGTCGGGGTGGTCGCTGTCGGTGTGGAGGTTGGTGTCGCCGCCCAGGATCACGGCGTGGCCCTCGCTGTGCTCCTCGATGTAGTCGGCGAGCAGCTCGAAGTCCTCGGCCTGCAGCTCCTGGTCGCGCTCGGTGCCGCCGGCCTCGGCGTGCAGCGTGTACACGTCGACCGTGACGTCGGGGAGCAGGGCGAGGCGCACCATGGCGAAGCCCTTCATGGCCAGGCAGTCGCCGGCGCCGCCGTCGCTGGTGTCGAAGCCGCCGAAGCAGTCGGGCCAGGCCTGGCGGACGACGTCGGGCTCGGGGGCGCGGGACACGAACGGGTACCGGGCCATGATGCCCAGCCCGTCGCCGACCATGAGCGTGGGCCGGGTGTCGGGGTCGAGGCCGGCCGCCTCGGGACCCGGGTGCCGGCCCGACCGGTGCCCGTGGGTCGCCTCCGCCCGCAGCCGCTCGTGGTAGTGGACGAAGTCGAACCCGTCGAGCGCCGGGACCCACCAGTCGAAGTCCTCCTGCGTGAGCACGACGTCGTACGCGTCGAGCAGGGGGCTGATGAGCGGGATGTGCTCCTCGGGGTTCTCGCTGGAGATCTCCTGGGGCAGGCCGGCCACGTTGTAGGTGAGCACCGACAGCTCGCCCCGGGGCGCGTCGGGATCGGGGGTGGGCGTGGCCCCGCCGCCGCCGCCGCCCTCGCCGGCGCCCGTGCAAGCCGCCACGGCCATGGCGACCACCCCGGCAGCCACCCGGCCGAGCGACCGCTGACCCCCCAGCGAAGTGCTCACGTTTCCGACTTTACGTCATCAGACCGTCACACAGGCGGGGTATCTCCCCGGTTCCGCCGGATTCTCGTCACGTTCCCGCCATCGTTCGGGCCCGCCGAGCGGGCTCGCCGGCGGCCCCGCCGGGGCTGGCACACTCTGGGCCATGCCCACCAACCGGACCAACGACGAGTTGTTCGCCCGCGCCCGCGACGTGATCCCGGGGGGCGTGAACAGCCCGGTGCGGGCGTTCGGGTCCGTCGGGGGCACCCCGTACTTCGTGGCCCGGGCCGAGGGCCCCTACGTGTGGGACGTCGAGGGCCGGCGCTACGTCGACCTCGTCCAGTCCTACGGCGCCATCATCGCCGGCCACGCCCACCCGGCCGTGGTCGAGGCGGTGCAGCGGGCGGCGGCCGACGGCACCAGCTACGGCGCCCCGACCGAGCGCGAGGTGCTGCTGGCCGAGGCCATCCGCGAGCGGATGCCGTCGTGCGCCATGGTGCGGCTGGTGTCGAGCGGCACCGAGGCCACGATGTCGGCCATCCGCGTCGCCCGGGGCTTCACCGGTCGGCCCGCCGTCGTGAAGTTCGCGGGCAACTACCACGGCCACGGCGACATGCTGCTCGCCGAGGCGGGCAGCGGGGTGGCGTCGCTGGGCCTGCCCGGCTCGGCCGGGGTGACCGAGGCGACGGTGCGCGACACGATCGTCGTCCCCTACAACGAGGTCCCCACGCTGGACGACCGGGTGGCGTGCGTGATCGTCGAGCCGGTGGCCGCCAACATGGGCCTGGTGCCGCCCGAGCCCGGGTTCCTGGAGGGGCTGCGGGCCGAGTGCGACCGGGTCGGGGCGCTGCTGATCTTCGACGAGGTGATCACCGGCTTCCGCGTGGCCCGGGGCGGGGCGCAGGAGCTGTTCGGCGTCACCCCCGACCTCACGACCCTGGGCAAGGTCATCGGTGGGGGCCTGAACATGGCCGCCTACGGGGGTCGGGCCGACGTGATGGCGTCGGTGGCGCCGCTCGGGCCCGTCTACCAGGCGGGCACGCTGTCGGGGAACCCGCTGGCCACCGCGGCCGGACTCGCCGTGCTCGAACTGCTCGACGACGCCGCCTACGCTCGCCTGCGGCGCACGGCGGAGGCGCTCGCCGCCCAGCTGCGGGGGGCGCTCGACGGGGCGGGCATCCCGGCCCACGTCCCCGTGCTGTCCACGCTGGTCGGGCTGTACCTCGGCGACGAGGCGCCCCGCGACTACGAGGGCGCCCGGGCGACAGACGAGAAACGCTACGCCGCCCTCTTCCACGGGCTGCTCGACCGGGGCGTGGCCATCGCCCCCGGCGCCTACGAGGTGCTGTTTCCCGGCCTGGCCCACGGCGAGGACGTCCTCGCCGCGGTGGGCGACGCCGCCACCGCCGCCGCTCGGGCCATCGCCTGACCGCCGGGCCCCTCGACGGGTCGGCGATCTCGACCAGTGAGCGATCTCGGCGGGTCGGCGAGTTCGGCGGGTCGGCGATCTCGACGGGTCAGCCGACCGGCGTGGGGTCGTCGGCCGACGAGCCCCGCATGGGCTTCAGCGCGCACTCCCAGGAGCCGGAGCCGATGTGCGGGTCCTCGTGCATGAAGTCGGCCCGGCAGTCGATGTCGTTGACGACGAGCCCCGGGGTGAGCGCCGGCTCGAACCGGGCCGAGGTGCTGGCGTCGGGGTCGTCGGGCGCCAGCGGCCGGAACGCCACCAGCCCGTTGAGCGCGATGGCGCCCACCAGCAGGGCCAGGAACGGCCGGCGGTTGCGGTCGCTGGCCGCCACCCACAGCACGAGCGCCAGCAGCGACGGCAGCAGGTGGGCCGGCTTCCAGGGCAGCTGCAGGAACAGGGCCTCGGTGGCCACGAAGGCCAGCGCCGCGAACCGCACCATGGGGTCGGACCCCCAGCGCCGCAGCGCCCGGACCAGCGCCGGCGTCGCCAGCGCGGCCACGACCACGAGCGCCACGCCGGCCACCGCGTAGTTCTTGTACGTGAACCGGCCGAGGTTGTTGGCCAGGCCCCGCCAGCCCTTCTCGGTCTCGAGGAAGCCGAACGTCCGGTCGAACGCCAGCCAGGCCGGCACGTACAGGGCCACCCCCAGCGGGACCAGGACGGCCGCCGTGCGCAGGCAGCGGCGCCGGCGGGCCGCCTCCCAGCCGTCGGCCACGAGGAGGGCGCCGATGAGGATCAGCGTCGAGCTCCGGGAGCCGACGGCCAGCGCGAACAGCACGCTGGCCGCCAGGCTGCGGTCGCGCAGGTGGGCGAGCGCGCCCCACACGAAGAAAGCGACGGCGAAGATGAAGTCGGTGGTCGACGTGGCGGCGATCAGCGTGATCGGCGAGGCGAGGAAGGCGAGGCCGACGAGGTCGCCGTTGGGCCGGCCCCACGCCCGGACCAGGCGGGCCACGCCGACCACGGTCGCCCCAGCGGCGACGGCAGCGGCCAGGTTGATGGCGATGTGGCCGCCGACCGGGTCGAGCAGGGCGACGATCGTCTCGAACACGGGCACGCCCGGGTTGCGGGACGGGCGGTAGTCGCCGGCCCGGATGAGCTCGCCGACGGCCCGGACGTCGCCGATGTCGAGGTCGGTGCCGTAGCCCATCCACAGGACGGGCAGGGTCACCGCCGCGGTCACCGCCAGCAGCACCCGGTCGCTCAGGCCCGCCGGCCCGGTCGCCGAACCCCGGTCGCCCCGGTCGCCGCCGCGGTCGGCGGCCTCATCGGTGGCGGCCTCGGCCGTGGCGACCTCGGCAGCGGCGACGCCGGCGTCCGGCCCGTCGCCGGCGTCGGCGGCCGGGTCGCCGGGCGCGTCCTCGGGCGCGGCGCCGGAAGCGTCGCCGGCCGGGGCCGGTGCGTGCGTGGGAGACCCCATCGGCCGCCAAGGTACTGCGCGTCGGTGTGCGTGATCGGCGCCGCCGGCTGGTAGCAAAGGTGGGCGTGATCCTCGACGACACGCCCGACCGCCTCGGGCCGCTGGGCGACGCGGCCGGCGCCGCCATCACCGAGCTCAACCAGCGGGGCGCCGTGTCCCGAGCGTGGTCGGCTGACCACACGCTCTGGCGCGACGACCCGACCGAGATCGCCGACCGGTTGGGCTGGTTGACCGTGGTCCCCGACATGGTCACCGGCCTCGACGCCCTGAAGGCCACCGCCGCCCGGCTGACGGCCGACATCGACCACGTGCTGCTCATGGGCATGGGCGGCTCCAGCCTGTTCCCCGAGGTGATCGCCCGGGCGCTGGCGGCCGGGCGCGCCGCCGGCGAGCCGTCCGGCCCCACGCTCCACGTCGTCGACACGACCGACCCGGCCGCCATCGCCCGCGCGGGCGAGCAGCTTTCGCCCGAGCGGACCCTGCACATCGCCGCCTCCAAGTCGGGCACCACGCTCGAGACCCGCAGCCACCTGGCCTGGGCCTGGGCGCGGCATCCCGACCCGGCCCGCTTCGGGGTCATCACCGACCCGGGCAGCGAGCTGGTCGAGCTGGCCCGCGAGCGGGGTTTCGCCGCCGTGTGGGAGAACCGCCCCGACATCGGGGGCCGCTACTCGGCACTGTCGCTGTTCGGCCTCGTCCCCGGGCTGCTGGCCGCGCCCGACGGCGAGGTCGTCGCCGGCCTGCTCCGGTCGGCGTCGGCCATGTCCGAGCGGCTGCGGTCGTCGCCCAAGGCCAATCCGGCCGGCCGGCTGGCCGCGCTCATGGCCGCCGGGGTGCGGGAGGGGCGCGACAAGCTGACGATCGTCGGCCCCGACGGCCCGACCGCGGCGTTCGGGCTGTGGCTCGAGCAGCTCCTGGCCGAGTCGACCGGCAAGGACGGCACCGGCGTGGTCCCGATCGTGGGCGAGCCGCTGGGGCCGCCCGAGGTCTACGGCGACGACCGGGTGTTCGTCGGGCTCGGGCCCCAACCGGGTCTCGACGCGCTCGCCGAGGCGGGGCACCCTGTCACGGTGTTGGACTTCGACGGCGAGCTCCCCGAGCTGGGGGGCCAGGTCCTCCTGTGGGAGCTGGCCACCGCGCTGGCCGGGGCCCTGCTCGGCATCCAACCGTTCGACCAGCCGGACGTGGCGGCGGCCAAGGCGGCCACCGCCAAGGTCCTGGCCGAGGGCCGGCCCGAGGTGCCGGTCACCCCGCTCGACGACCTGCTCGGCCAGGTGCGCCCGGGCGACTACGTGGCCATCCAGGCGTTCGTCGACCCCGGGTCCGAGGTGGTCGACCGGCTGGAGGCGGCCCGCGTCGCGCTGCGCGACCGCCTGCGGGTGGCGACGACCCTGGGCCTCGGCCCCCGGTTCCTGCACTCGACCGGGCAGCTGCACAAGGGCGGGCCGAACACCGGCGTGTTCGTCCAGGTGGTGGGCGACGACGGCGTCGACGTGCCCATCCCCGGCCAGCCCTACGGGTTCGCCGGGCTGATCCGGGCCCAGGCCGACGGCGACCTCGTCACGCTGCGCGAGCGGGGCCGCCGGGCCGGGCGCGTCCGCCTCGACGAGCTGTTGGCGGTGGGGGCGTCGTGAGAGCCGGGATGGTCGGCCTCGGCCGCATGGGCGGAAACATGGCCGCCCGCCTGCGTGACGCCGGCCACGAGGTCGTCGGCTACGACCCCCACAGCGACGCCAGCGACGTGGGCTCGCTGGCCGAGCTGGTCGGGCGCCTGGGCGACCCGCCCCGGGTGGCGTGGGTCATGGTCCCGGCCGGCGAGCCCACCGCCTCGGTGATCGCCGAGCTGGCCGGCCTGCTCGGGCCGGGCGACGTCGTGGTCGACGGCGGCAACTCGCGCTGGACCGACTCGGTCCGCCGCGGCGAGGAGCTGGCCGCCCGGGGCATCGGCTTCGTCGACTGCGGGACGAGCGGCGGCGTGTGGGGCCGCACCGAGGGCTACTGCCTCATGGTCGGCGGGTCCCCCGAGGCCGTGGCGACCGCCCAGCCGCTGTTCGACGCCCTGCGGCCGCCCGAGGGCGGGTTCGTCCACGCCGGGCCGGTGGGCGCCGGGCACTTCGCCAAGATGGTCCACAACGGCGTCGAGTACGGCCTCATGCAGGCCTACGCCGAGGGCTACGAGCTGCTGAGCCGCTCGGGCCTCGACCTCGACGTCCCGGGCACGCTGGCCGCCTGGCGCCACGGCTCGGTCGTGCGGTCGTGGCTGCTCGACCTGCTGGTGCGGGCGCTCGACGCCACGCCCGACCTCGAGGGGATCGCTGGCGTCGCCCAGGACTCCGGCGAGGGCCGGTGGACCGTCCAGCACGCCATCGACCGGGGCGTGGCCACGCCGGTGATCAGCGCCGCGCTCCACGCCCGGTTCGTGTCGCAGCAGGCCGACTCGGTGGCCATGAAGGCGGTCGCCGCCCTGCGCCACCAGTTCGGCGGCCACGCCGTCCTCGCCGAGTCCGAGCGGGGCGACGGCCGCGGAGGCGGGACGTGAGCGCCCCGGCCGACGCCCTCGTCCTGTTCGGGGCGACCGGCGACCTGGCCTACAAGAAGATCTTCCCGGCCGTCTACGAGATGGAGCGGGCCGGCCACTGCGGCGTGCCCGTCCTCGGCGTGTCGTCGTCGGAGTGGTCGGACGACGACCTGCGCCAGCGGGCCCAGGAGTCGATCACCGCCGCCCGGGGCGAGATCGACGAGACGGTCTGGAAGGCCCTGGCCGGGCGGCTCAACTACGTCAGCGGCGACTACCGCGACGCCTCCACGTTCGACGTGCTGGCCGAGCGGCTGGCCGACGTGAAGCGGCCGCTGTTCTACCTGGCCATCCCGCCCGCCCTGTTCGACGACGTCGTGCAGGGGCTGGCCCGGGTCGGCCTCAACCGCGAGGGCTCCCGGGTGGTGGTCGAGAAGCCGTTCGGGCGCGACATGGAGTCCGCGGCCCAGCTCAACGAGGTCCTCCACAAGGCCTTCCCCGAGGAGGCCATCTACCGCATCGACCACTTCCTCGGGAAGGAGTCGGTCGAGGACCTGCTGGTGTTCCGGTTCGCCAACTCGATGCTCGAGCCGCTGTGGAACCGCAACTACATCGCCAGCGTCCAGATCACGATGGCCGAGGACTTCGGCGTCAACGGCCGCGGCAAGTTCTACGAGTCGGTGGGGGCGCTGCGCGACGTCGTCCAGAACCACCTGCTGCAGGTCGTGGCCCTCCTGGCCATGGAGCCGCCGGTGTCGGCCGACGACCGGGCGCTGAGCGACGAGCGGGTCCGGCTGTGGCGGCAGATCCGCCAGATCGACCCCGAGCGGGTCGTCCGGGGCCAGTATCGGGGCTACACCGACGAACCGGGCGTCGACGCCGGCAGCGACGTCGAGACGTACGTGGCTCTCCAGCTCGAGATCGAGTCGTGGCGATGGGCCGGCGTGCCATGGGTCGTGCGGGCCGGCAAGTACCTGCCGGTGACCGCCACCGAGGCGGTCGTCACGTTCGTGCGCCCGCCCCGCCTGCTGTTCAGCAAGCAGGGCGCGCCCCGGCCCCAGCCCAATCGGCTCCGCTTCCGCCTGGGCCACGACGACGGCGTCACCCTGCAGGTCCAGGCCAAGGCCCCCGGCGACGAGCTGGTCAGCCGGCAGATCGACCTCGACGTGTCGTACGAGTCGGTCTTCCCCGACCGCCAGGAGGCCTACCAGCGCCTGCTCGAGGACGCCATCGCCGGCGACCACCGCCGGTTCGGCCGGTCCGACGGCGTCGAGGAGCAGTGGCGCATCGTCCAGCGGGTGCTCGACGAGCCGCCCCCCGTCGAGCTCTACCGGCGCGGCACCTGGGGGCCGCCCAGCGCGGAGACCCTGGCCGCGGGCATCGGCGGCTGGGTCGAACCGCTGGCCGAGGGCTGAGCGGCTAAGCCTGTAGGCGTGCTGGGAGTCATCCCCTATACGACGTTCCCGACCATCGACCTGGGGCCGCTGCGGCTGCGCACGTTCGGGCTGTGCGTCGCGCTCGGCGTGCTGCTCGGGGCCTGGCTGGCCGCCCGCTACTGCGAGCGGCTCGGCGTCAGCCGCGACGAGACCTACCGGGTCGCCACCTGGATGGTGCTGGCCGGGGTCGTCGGCTCTCGGCTGACCTGGGCCGCCACCCACACCGAGGCCATCGAGAACCCGGTCGACGTCATCGCCATCTGGGAGGGCGGCATCCAGTTCTCGGGCGGCTTCATCGCCGCCCTGATCGTCGGGCTGCCCTTCTTCCGCCGCTGGACCCGGCTGCAGCGCTGGCGCGTCCTCGACGGCTTCTCGCTCGGGCTGGCCATCGGCTTGGCCCTGGGGCGGGTCGGGTGCTTCGCGGTGGGCGAGCACTTCGGCCGGCCCAGCGAGTTCGCCCTGGCCACCCGGCTCGACGGCGGCGAGGTCCGCGAGCCCGCCCTGGGCGACGTGCCGCTCAGGGCCGGCACCAGCTTCCACAACACGTCGCTGTACGAGTGCGCCTACCTGCTCGTCATCTTCACCGTCCTCTTCGCTCTCGCCTGGCGGGCCCGGCGCCGCGAGCGCGAGGTGCGGCCGGGCACGCTGGTGGGGCTGTTCCTGGTCGGCTACGGCGTGACCCGGTTCCTGAGCGACACGCTCCGGGTCAACGACGAGCGGGTGCTGCACATGACCGGCGCCCAGTGGATGTGCCTGGCCACCGTGCCGGCCGGCGCCTGGATCCTCGGGAAGGTCCGCCCGGCCGTGGCCCGGCTCCTCGACACCGAGGCCGACGGCGAGGAGAAGCCGGACGGCGAGAAGGCGGAGGACGAGGACGCCGCCCAGAAGGCCGAGGCCGACGTCGAGGGCGAGGGCGCCGAGGGCAAGACGGAGGACGAGGCCGACGCCGCGAAGGAGCCCGAGGGCGAGGAGTCCGAGGAGGAGGGCGCGGACGCGTCGGCGGATCCGGAAAAACCGGATGCGGAGGTCGCCCCGTAGAGAGGGGCATGCGAACAACGACGACAGGACGCAGGGCGCTGGCCCTGGCCGCGGTCGCTGGCCTCGCCCTCGGGGCCGCCGCCTGCGGCGACGACGATGACGACACGTCGGCCGGCGACGGCGCGACCACGACCGCGGCCGCCAACGACCCCTACGGCGGGGGCGACAGCACGACGACGGACGGCGACGCCGGCGGCGGGGCGACCCTGGAGGTCACTGGCCTGCAGTACACCGACGTGTCGGCCAGCGCCGGCGGCTCGGTCGAGATCGTGAACAGCTCGGGCGCGCCCCACACGTTCACGTCCGACGACGACGCGTTCGCCTCGGTCGACGTGCCGGCCGACGGCACCGCCACGGCCCAGGCCCCGGCCGAGCCGGGCGAGTACCCGTTCCACTGCGAGATCCACCCGTCGATGCAGGCGACGCTCACGGTGGAGTAGCGCCGTCGGCCCGGGCGGGGCGGGTTCGGGCGATCGTCGGGCGACGATCAGGCGATGGTCAGGCCACCGATCGCTCGGGCACGAGGCGGGCGATGCGGGCCACCGAGCGGTACGCCGCCTCGGCCGGCCCCAGCTCGTCCTCGCGCAGCAGGTTGGCCATGATCCGTAGCACCCACTCCATGAGCGTGTGCGACCGCATGCCCACCCGGGTCAGCTCGCGCATGAGCGCGGGCTGACCGATGATCTTGGCGAACGCCCGGGCCACCTTGAAGTAGAGGCCGTACTCATCGGCGAGCATCGTCGGGTAGCGCTGGAGCGGTAGCGCCAAGCCGGTGGCGAGCGCCTCGTCGACGAGTCCGGCCGCCATGCGGGCGGTCTCGTAGGCGTAGTCGATGCCCTCGCCGTTGAAGGGGTTGATCGACCCGGCTGCGTCGCCCACCACCAGCCAGTTGGGCCCGGCCTTGGGGTTGACGGAGCCGGCCATGGGCAGGCGGCCGCCAGTCGGCGGGGCGAGCATGGCGTCGGGGTCGATGCCCCAGCGCTCGGGGGCGGTCGCGGCCCACTCGGCCATGAGGTGGGTGGTGTTGACGTCCTTGTAGC
The DNA here is from genome assembly GCA_036563805.1 of Acidimicrobiales bacterium. GTDB lineage: Bacteria > Actinomycetota > Acidimicrobiia > Acidimicrobiales > VFJN01 > DATCLS01. The sequence goes on from DATCLS010000043.1 coordinate 29,550, forward strand.
CCTTGAACGTCGACAGGAGTCCGATGCCCACGTTCACCGTGCCGTCGCCCAGCGGGAAGATCCAGCCGTAGCCGGGCATCGACGCCCCCGTCCGGTCGCGGACGTCGAGGCAGGTCTCGATCCACGGGTCGGTGGAGATCGGGCTCTCGAAGTAGCCCCGGATGGCGATGCCCTGGGGGTAGGACTTGTTGCGCGCCGTGCCCAGCGCCCGCCCGAAGCGCGACAGCGATCCGTCGGCCACGATCACGTAGCGGGCGCGGAGCTCCTCGACGGCGCCGGTCCGCTTGTCCTTGACCACTGCGCCCCGCACCAGGCCGTCGCGCAGCACGGGGCGCAGCGCCTCGGTCGCGGTGCGGACGGTGGCGCCGGCCGCCGCCGCGTGGTCGGCGACGAGGGCGTCGAGGTCGCGGCGCCGCACCACGTACCCGTAGTCGGGGAACACGGGGTGCTCGGGCCAGGGCAGCTCGAGCGTGATGCCGTGCGCCTCGGTGCGTAGGCCGCCGTAGCGGTGGTGGGACGCGGCGATCTGTGCCTCGAGCCCCATCTCGCGCACCTGGTGCACGGCCCGGGGGGTGAGGCCGTCGCCGCAGGTCTTGTCGCGCGGGAACTCCTTGCGCTCGACGACGCAGACGGTCCGCCCGGCCCGGGCCAGCCAGTAGCCGGCCGCGGCGCCCGCCGGACCACCCCCGATGACGAGAACGTCGTAGCGGTGGTCCATCCGGGTCACGCTACCGGCGCAGCCGGGATCCGCCGGGCCGGGATCAGCCGGCCAGCCGGTCCTCGGGGACGCCGGCCTCCTCGGACAGCGGGCCGAGGCCCACGTCCGCGAACGTCAGCTCGCCCCGGGCGATGGCGAAGAGGTCGGCGTAGTCGGGGTTGTCCTCGGTGATGTCCTCGCCGCCGAGGATGCGCTCGTAGATGACGACCTGGGCCAGCTCCTGGTCGGTGAGCGCCCACGCCGGCATGCCGCCGCCCTTGGGGGTCTCCTGGGCGCCGTAGGTCGAGCCGGGCCAGCCCTCGGACCCGAGGCGCACCCACATCATGTGGTCGCGCCAGTCGGGCCAGGTCGCCTGCACGGCGCCGTCGGCGAACGCCGGGCCGGCGCCGCCCTCGCCCTGGCCGCCGTGGCACGACGAGCACTGCGAGTACGCGGCCTGGCCGAGCGCCACGGGGTCGTCCTCGCCCTCGGGCGGCGGCTCGAGCGTCCGCACGTAGACGTAGGCCCACAGCGGCAGGGCGGCCAGCACGCTGGCGGCCCAGTAGGGGACCCGGCGCCGGCGCTTGGCCGCCTGGATGTAGACGGGCTCGGGCTTCGGGGGCTCCGGCTTCGGCTCCTCGGCCGGTGCGGCGGGCGTCGGGGCCGGGGCGGGGGTTGGGGCCTCCGAGGCCGCGGCCGGGGCCGGTTCGGACCCGCCGGCGCCCCCGGACTCGCCAGACTCGCCCGCGGGCGCGCCGCCACCCAGGCCAAGGGCGGCGCGGCGCTCGCGGGAACGCCGGAGAAGATGCTCGGGGATCTCGGTCAACGCAGCCTCCGCGGGTGACTCCGGCCGGCCACTCTAGGCAGCGCGCTCGCGTCGGTACCAAGCTGCTACCCCAATGTGAACCGTCTGGAGGCACCGTGCTAAACCAGCCGAGTCGCCGACCGAACCGCGGTCAGTGACTAGAATGTGAGCGATTTCACGAGGAGTCGCGAGCTAAGTGGTCGCCTTCATCACGGTCTCCGTCATCGGCATCCTGGGGGTCGCAGCCGTCTGGCCCCTGGCCAAGCGGCGACCCGTCGGCGCTCCCCTGTCGTGGGGTCAGGCGATGGCGGCCGCGGCCTACGTCTTCTTCCTCTTCATCTGGTGGTACGGGGTCATCCCGCACCAGTGGCTCACGTTCGCGGGCAACGAGTGGGGCTGGACCTCGCAGCGGCTCCTCATCGAGCCGAACGCGTGGTGGCCGATCACCATCTCCTACGAGATCCTGGGCGACCTCATCGTCCTGGTCATCTACGGCATCGGCCTCGGGCTGCACATCGCGGCCTGGGCCGTCTGGCAGGACCGGGGCAAGCCGAAGCCGGCCGAGGTCCCGGCCTCGCGCTACGGCCGTCCGCTGGTCAGGGAGCCCTAGGCATGGCGAAGACCGACGCCAACCCCCCGATGCCCGAGTTCCGGGACGACTACGTCCTGCAAGAGGTCGACGCCGCGTGGCTGTCGAAGGCCGTCAAGCCGAAGCAGTTCATCCACATCGACCAGTCCGAGTGCATCATGTGCGAGGGCTGTGTCGACATCTGCCCGTGGAAGTGCATCCACATGGTGACGCCCGACGCCATCGCCGAGACGGTGGGCGTCGAGCGGCCGGGTGAGGATCCGTCCGACCACGTCATCTTCACGATCGACGACGACGTGTGCACCCGGTGCGCCCTGTGCGTCGACCGGTGCCCGACGGGCGTGATCATCCTGGGCAAGGTGGGCGATCCGGCTGCGACCGGCGACGCCCACCAGCGGACCAACACCCACGGCTACGGCTACGGCATGCGGTTGGGCTGACGAGGAGTTGTAGTGGCCAAGACGATGGAATCGAAGCCCCCGCTGCGGGAGCGGATGGAGACGGCGCTCAAGGGCCTGCCCGACCAGATCCAGAGCTCCCAGGCGTGGAACTCGATCTTCCGGCCGGGCTCGATCTTCCGCAAGGGCTACAACGACAGCCCCCGGAACCGGTCCTACGTGATCATGAACAGCGTGCTGTACCACCTCCACCCGGTGAAGGTGAAGCGGCACGCGGTGAAGGTCAGCTACACGCTGTGCCTGGGTGGCCTGAGCTTCTTCCTCTTCATCCTGCTCACGGTCACCGGCATCTTCCTGATGTTCTTCTACCGGCCGACCGCCACGCAGGCGTGGGACGACATCCGCACCCTGCAGACGTCGGTGACGTTCGGCTTGCTCGTGCGGAACATGCACCGATGGGGCGCGCACCTCATGGTGCTCTCGGTGTTCCTGCACATGGCGCGGGTCTTCTACCACGGCGCGTACAAGGCACCGCGCGAGTTCAACTGGGTGATCGGCGTCATCCTGTTGACGCTCACCCTGCTGCTCTCGTTCACCGGCTACCTGCTGCCGTGGGACCAGCTCGCGCTGTGGGCCGTCACCGTCGGCACGAACATGATGGGCTACACACCGGTGTTCGGTGACCAAGTCCGCTTCGTGTTGCTCGGCGGCAACGAGATCGGCACCGACACGTTGTTGCGCTGGTACGTGCTGCACGTGTTGCTGCTGCCGTTCGTCACCGTGATCTTCATGGCGATCCACTTCTGGCGTGTCCGCAAAGACGGCGGCATCTCGGGCCCGCTGTAAAGACGGGCAGGAGCACACCTC
>DATCLS010000045.1:0-93823 GCA_036563805.1 Acidimicrobiales bacterium
TCCGTGGCTCCTCCGTACGTGGCGTACGGAGGTCGCCCGGATCAGCCTCCGTCAACTGGAGGAGCAGGGCGTCGTCCGCCGGCCGACGCTCAGCATGTGGGAGAACGGGCACCGCACCCCCGGCGTCCGCCAGGTCGAGGAGCTCGACATCTGCTACGGCGCCGGCCACGCGCTCGCCGACCTGGCGCTGGCCGTCGGCACGCCGGCCGGCCTCCCGCCCGACACGACGTGGGCCCACAACCCCCAGGGCCCGAGCGGGCCCCGCTGGGCCTGGATCCGGCCCCGGCCCGGCGCCGGCCGGGTCGACAGCCTGCTGACCTGGGGCGCGTTTGCGTACGAGTGCCGCCAGCCGTGCGACGACCGGGGCGTGTTCGTGACCAGCCCGGTGTCCATGCCCAACCCGGCGGTGTGGGTGCACCTGCGGGAGCCGGGCTGGGTCGACTTCGGGCGGGGACGGGTCCCCGAGGAGCTGGGGATCCCGGTGCACGAGGCGCTGCCCGGCGCCCGGGTGGCCCGCCACGGCCACTCGCCCGCCGGGTTGGTGGCGCCCCGGCTGGTCGCCCGGTTCGTGTCGGACCCGGCGTTCGCCGAGCGGGTCCTCGAGTTCTTCGGCAGCCGGCCGGACCTGGTCCGCCAGGTGTTCAGCACTACCGAGGGCTACGACCGGGTGCTCGACCTGGCCGCGGCCAGGGCCGCCACCGGGACGGCCGGGTCCGCCGCCGGAGCCACCGGGACGGCCGAGTCCGCCGGGACGGCCGGGTCCGCCGCCGGAGCCGCCGGGACGGCCGAGTCCGCCGTCCCCGACCCCCGCTTCACCGGCGCCCGGTACCGGATCCTGCGCGAGGCGCGGGGCCTCAGCCGGGCCGACGCCGCCCGCCTGGTTACCGAGCTGCTGCCCGGCGACCCGGTGTCCGACGACCAGATCGGCTCGCTGGAGCGGGGCGCCAACCCCCGGGCCGCCTTCCTCCGCTCGCGGCTCGACCGCGCCTACCGGGCCGACGGCGCCACCTGCGTCGAGGACATCGAGACGACCAGCACCCGGCCGCCGTTCGTCTTCCACCTCCCCGAGTACTGGATCGGACCGGTGTGGTTCCGGTTCGAGGGTCCCGACGAGGCCACGGCGCTGGCCGAGCTGCACTGGGACACGGCCTACAAGCGCCTGCGGGTAGCGACCGGGACGACGGTCACCTGCCGGCGGCCGGTCCCCGACCCCGTCCCGTTCGTAGTCGTCTGCCCACGGGGGTGGCGGGTCGTGGCCGGGATGGGCCGCCTGCCCGGCGCCCACGACGTGAACTTCGGCTGGCTGCGAACGGACCGTCCCGAGACCGAGCGGGACGACGGCGGCGCGGTGAACGAGATCTTCCTCAACTGGTTCGGGCGGACCCCGGAGGAGTTCACTGGGTTCCTCCGCGAACTCGACGTCGAAGTCAGGGGTTGAGGGCCGCGGAGCGAGCCACCGCCAAGCGTGAGGAGAGCAGGTTGCCGAAGGCCTACGTCATCCTGACCGAGACCATCCACGACCCCGAGGGGATGAAGGCCTACGCCGAGAAGGCGGCGGCCGCCAGCGCTCCCGGTATGTCCATGCTCGCCATGGACCCCGACGTCCAGGTCCTCGAGGGCGAGTGGCCCGAGGGGCGGACGATCGTGCTCGAGTTCGAGTCGGTCGAGGCCGCCCGGGCCTGGTACGAGTCCGACGCCTACCAGGCGGCCGTGCCGCTGCGGCAGGCGGCGGCCGACTGCAACGTGGTGATCGTCTCGGGCCTCGGTTGACCACCCGGCCCCGGGGCCCGGAGCCGGGGGCCGCCGCGGCCGGGCCGGCGGTCACGCGCCCGCCGCGGCCCGCCGGGCCACCCGAAGCGGCACCAAACGGCCCGCTGCCGGCCAGCGCCAGACCGAAGCGGCCAGCGCCCACAACGGGCGGACGACGACCCCCCAGTCAACGCGATGCCGACCGCCTCGACGCCGGCCGCCCGGCCGGGCCCGCCGGCGTCCGGCCGGGGTGCCGCCGACGGTGGCCCCGACGGCCCGAGGGCCGCCCCCGCCGGTAGGGTGCCCGGCCATGGGCCCGGACCGGTGGCCGCCGCGCCGGGCGACCGTCGACGACGCCGACGACATCGCCCGCCTGCTCCACGACTTCAACGTCGAGTTCGCCACGCCGTCGCCCGGCCCAGCGGTGCTGGCCGACCGGCTGCGCCGGCTCCTCGCCGGCGACCGGACGGTCGCGCTCGTCGCCGGCACCCCGCCGGTGGCGGTGGCGCTCGTCACGCTCCGGCCCAACGTCTGGTACGACGGCGAGGTCGCCCTACTCGACGAGCTGTACACGGTCCCCGAGCTGCGCAGCCGCGGCATCGGCTCGGCGCTCGTCGAGCTGCTGCTGGCCTGGGCCCGCGACCGGGGCGTCGACCTGATCGAGATCAACGTCGACGAGGCCGACGTCGACGCCCAGCGCTTCTACGAGCGCCACGGGTTCTCCGGCTTCGGGTCGGAGACGAACGAGCGGGCCTTCTACTACAGCCAGGAGATCCGCCGTTGACCGCCGGGGCCGCCCCGTGACGGGCGAGGCCGGTACGGCCGTCGGACCGGCCGAGGTGGTGCGGCAGATCGGCCGCACCACCGGGACCGTCGTCGCCGCGCTCGAGGGCCTCGACGAGGTCGGGCTGCGGGCCCCGAGCGCCCTGCCCCGCTGGAGCCGCCTCACGATCGCCTGCCACCTGCGCTACGGAGCGCAGGCGCTGCTGCGGATGACCGACGACGTCGCCGCCGGCCGGCCCCCGTCCTTCTACCCTGAGGGGCGGGACGCCCAACGGCCCGGCACGCTCGAGCCCGGCGCCGCCGAGTCGCCGGCCGCCGTGGTGGACTCGCTGCGGGAGGCGTCCGGCGCCCTCGCCGCCCGGTGGCGGACGGTGACCGACTGGGACGCCCCGGTGGTCGAGCCGGGCGGGGCGGCCCACCTCGGTCCGGTCACGCTGGGCCGGCTGGCGATCCTCCGCCTCACCGAGGTGGAGGTGCACGGCACCGACCTGGGCCTCGGGCTCGGACCGTGGAGCGACACGTTCGTGCGCGCCGCCCTCCCGATGCGGCTGGCCTGGCTCCCGAGCCGGCGCAGCAACCACCGGCCCGTGCCCGGCGACGTCCGCCGGTCGTGGCTGCTGGCGGCGACCGACGCCGGGCCGACCACCCGGCTGGCCGTGGACGGCGCCACCGTGACGTCGACGCCGGTCCCGCCCGGCGCCCCGGTCCCCGACGCCGACGTCGTCATCGAGGCCCCGAGCCGGGAGCTGCTCGCCCTGCTGCTCGGCCGCAGCTCCCTGCCGGTGGCGGCCGACTTCAACCGGGCGTTCCCCGGCCCCTGACCCGCCGGCCGGTCCCGGGACCCGCCGGGCCACCCGAGCCCAGCCCCCGACCCGCCGGAACCCAGCCCGACCAGACCGAACCCAGCCCGCCCCGCCGGCGCCCAGTCCCGGACCCCGGCCCTCCCGAACCTCGGCCGCCTTCGACCGGGCGGCCTGGGCCGTCGCACGGCCGGCGGGGGCCGCCGTGCCCCGGGATCGAACCGCCAGCCGGGCCGGTGTCCCAGGGCCCGCGGCCCAAAGACGGCCGGCGCCAGGGCCCGCCCGCCTCGCAGTCCTGCCCGGTCGCCGGCTGGGCCGATGGGCAGCCGCGCGAGGAGGCGCCGGCCCTTCCCCGCCGGAGCCGGTCCCGGCGCCGGGGCGGAGCCGGGGAGAGGGTACGGGGCGCTTGACAGCGAGCCCCGGAGAGTGAACGCTCACATGCGTGCAGCCGGAGCAGCCGCACCCCGCACTGCCGCACCCACGGCCGTCACCCGCCGGGCCGCTCCCCCGCCCGGATGGCCGCCTCGATCATCCTGATGACCCAGGTGATCCCGCGGATCGCCTGGGTCAGGTCGAGGTGCCAGTCCGTGACGAGCCGCTCGTAGGAGGCGCTGCTCCACAGCAGGTCGAGCATGCCGGCAGCGATGGCGCGGTCCTCGTCGGACCAGCCCTCGGTGGCCGCCGCCACCGCCGCCAGCAGGGCGGCGTTCTGCCGCTCGGTGGCGGCCGCGACCGTCGGGTCGCGCGGTGGCGTGCGGGGCACGATCGGGAACGTGGCCGACTGCTTCATGATCCGGGCCGCCACCTCGGCCACGTCCTCGAGGCGGAGGCCGTCCATCTGGACGTCGGCCTCCTCCTGCAGCCGGACCATCACGGCGTCCCGCAGGCCCCGCTCGGACGAGAAGTAGCGGTACACCGTCCGCTCGGTGACGCCGGCCCGCTCGGCGACGGCCGGGACGGTGAGCCCGCTCCAGTTCCAGATCGGGAAGCCATGGAGCAGCTCGGCGCCGGCGGCAAGGATCCGCTCGCGGGTCTCGGCGACCTGCCGGCGCCGGACGGGGCTGTCGTACTTCTTGGGTTTCTGGGGCGCCTTCAGCTCGTCCGCGGGTCGACGCCGCCGGCCGCCCGACCCTTGGCCGCCGCCCTGGCCGACCCGGCCGCCGTACTCACCTGCCCGGACGCCCCCAGAGCCGGCGCCCGAGCCCGAGCCCGAGCCCGAGCCGCCCGATCGGGCGGAGCCCGGCTCCCGGCCCCCGCCCGGCGCCGAGCCCGACCCGCCCGGGCCCGGCCCGTCACCCGAGCCCGAGCCCGGACCACCCTCCCGACCCACATCCGAGCCGTCGTCCGGGCCGTCAGCCATGACGACCCATTGTCGCGGTGGTCACGCGAGCTTGGCCGACCACCCGCCGTCGACCGGGATGATGGCGCCGGACACGAACGACGCCCGGTCCGACGCCAGGAACGCCGCCACCTCCGCCACCTCCCGGGGCTCGCCGCCCCGGTTGAGCGCCGCCTTGGCGTGCAGCTCGGGGAAGTGGGCCGCGCCGGCCGCCCCCATCGTCTCGGAGAGGATGAAGCCCGGGCAGATGGCATTGACCCGGATGTTGTCGGCGCCGTACTCGACCGCCGCCACCTTGGTGACGCCGACCACGCCGAACTTGCTGGCCGTGTACGAGACCGTGCCCCGGGACGAGGCGTTGAGGCCACCCACCGACGACCAGTTCACGATGGCGCCGCCCCCGGTCTCCCTCATGGCCCGGATGCCGTACTTCATGCCGAGCAGGACGCCCCGCAGGTTCACCCCCATGATCCGGTCGAGGTGATCGGTCGTCAGGTCGACGAGCGGCTGCGGGTTGCCGATCCCGGCCACGTTCAGCACGGCGTCGACCCGGCCGAACCGGTCGACCGCCGTGCCGATCAGTGCCTCCACGTCGGACTCCACGGTCACGTCGCAGTGGACCGGCACCACGGCGTCGCCCAGCTCGGCCGCCGTCTTCTCCTCGTTGCCGCTGATGTCGGCGGCCAGGACCTTGGCCCCCTCCCGCACGAACACCGCCGCCGAGGCCTTGGCCATGCCCGACCCCGCCCCCGTGATGACCGCGACCTTCCCCTCCAGCAGCCCCATGGGCCTTGCCTCCTCCGCGTCGCTCGGCCGGCCACCGTTGACCGAACCCCAAGTTGGTGTCATAGTCCTCTGACACGAATTTGGTGTCAACCGCGCCCGACGGGAGGGCCGCGCCCGGCAGGGGGCACGCTGGCGGGGCGGCGGGCGCCGCACCCGTCGAGGACGCATCCGGCGAGGAGGGGAGGGCCGACGTGACCGGACCCGCAGGGCAGGTGCCGCCGGAGCCGGGACGCGCTCGGGAGGCGGGAGGCCGCCAGACGCCGGACGCCGGGCCGACGCCGGGCGAGCAGGGCGCGGACCGGCCCGAGCACACCCCCGAGCCTGAGCACACCCCCCAGCCTGAGCACACCCCCCGGGGCGAGCTCGCCGGCCGGGTGGCCATCGTGACCGGATCGTCGAGCGGGATGGGCGAGGCGATCGCCCGCCGGTTCGCGGCCGAGGGGGCGCGGGTCGTCGTGAACTCGTCCCGGTCGGCCGAGGCCGGCGAGCGGGTGGCGGCCGACCTGCCTGACGCCGTCTACGTCCGGGCCGACGTGGGCGTGCGGGCCGAGGCCGAGCGGCTGGCCGAGGCGGCGCTCGACCGGTGGGGCCGGATCGACGTCGTCGTGAACAACGCGGCAATCGCCCCCATGGTCCCCCACCACGATCTCGACGGCCTGACCGACGACATCTGGCAGCGGACCCTGGCCGTCAACCTGCTCGGCCCCTGGCACCTGACCCGGGCGGCGGCGCCGGCGCTGCGGGCCGACGGCGGCGGGGCGGTCGTCAACGTCACGAGCCTGGGCGGCATCCGCACGACCGAGACGTGGACGGCGATGGCCTACCACGTGTCCAAGGCGGCGCTGAACCGACTGACCGAGCTGTTGGCCAACGTGCTCGGCCCGGAGGTCCGGGTCAACGCGCTCGCCCCCGGAGGCATCGAGACGCCCATGTGGGGCGACGGCGCCGACTACCTACGCCGCGACCTCCGGTCCCGGACCCTGCTGCGGCGGGCCGGCCACGTGGACGAGATCGCGGAAGCCTGCCTGTTCCTGGCCCGGCCCGGCTACGTCACCGGCCAGGTGCTGACGGTCGACGGGGGCATGGGCGTGATGGTCCACCGGCCGCGGTCGCGGGACGGGGCCGGCGACAGGACCGACGATGGGGCCGGCGCCGACGCCCCGGCCGGTGCCCCGTCCGACAGGGCGGCGGCCACGGCCACCGGCGCCCGGGAGCCGAGGTGAGCGCCGGCACCGTGCCCCGTACCTCCGCCCGCGCCGTCGGCGCCCGCGTCCCCCGGGTCGAGGACGAGCGGCTCCTGACCGGCCAAGGCCGGTTCGTGGCCGACGTGCAGCTGCCCGGCTCGCTCCACGCCTGCTTCGTCCGCAGCCCGTACGCCCGGGCCCGCATCCTGGGCGTCGACGCCGACGAGGCCCGGGCGCTGCCGGGCGTCCACGCCGTGTTCGTGGCCGCCGACCTGCTGCCCGACGTCCACGAGCAGTGGCACACGCTCACGGGCCCCGACGCGGTGGAGGCGCCCCGTCCGCCGCTGGCCGACGGTGAGGTCCGATTCGTCGGCGACCCGGTGGCGCTGGTCCTGGCCGAGAACCCCTACCTGGCCGAGGACGCCACCGAGCTGGTCTACGTCGACTACGAGCCGCAGCCGCCGGCGGTCGACTACACGGCGGCCGCAAACGCCGCGGACGCTGCGGAGGCCCCAGAGGCGACCGTCCACGCCGCCTTCCCCGACAACGTGATGGGCGGGGTCACGGGCGAGGGGCAGGACGAGGTCGACGCCGCCTTCGCCGCCGCCCCCCACGTCGTGGCCGCGACCATCCGCCAGCACGCCCACGTCCCCGCGCCCATGGAGACCCGGGGGCTGGTGGCCCACTGGCAGCGGGGCGAGCTGACCGTCCACGCCGCCACCCAGTCGCCGCACGAGTTCCGCAGCTTCTTCGCCCGGCTGCTGGGCGTGCCCGAGCACCGGGTCCGGGTGATCATGCGGGACACCGGCGGGGCGTTCGGGCAGAAGATCTTCGTGCAGCGCGAGGACATGGCGATCGTGCTGGCGGCCCGGAAGGTCCCGGCGCCGGTCACCTGGATCGAGGACCGACGCGAGAACCTGCTGGCCGCCGGCCAGTCCCGCCGCGAGCACGGCGACGCCCGCCTGGCGTTCGACGACGACGGCCGGATCCTGGCCGCTCGCCTCGACGTCGTCCAGGACGTCGGCGCCTACCCCACCCCGGCGCCGATCAACTCGGCCGCGCTCATCGGCCGGCTGTTCCCCGGCCCCTACCGGGTGCCGGCCGGCACGTTCACGTCCCGCTCGGTCTGCTCCAACACGGTCGGCCGCAGCGCCTACCGGGGCCCGTGGGAGTTCGAGACGCTGGCCCGCGAGGTGCTCCTCGACATCGCCGCCCGCCAGCTGGGGATCGACCCGGTCGAGCTGCGCCGCCGCAACCTCCTGCGCCGGGACGAGCTGCCGTTCACCAACCCCAACGGCATGACCTACGACCGGATCACGCCGCTCGAAACGTTCGAGCACGCCATCGAGCTGCTCGACTACGAGGCGTTCCGGAAGGAGCAGGCCGCGGCCCGGGCCGAGGGCCGCTACCTCGGCGTCGGGACGTCCACCTACGCCGAGCCGACGACCGGGGGCTTCGGCATGTACGCCACCGAGGGCGCCACCATCCGCATCGAGCCGTCCGGTGCCATCAACCTCTACGTGGCCGGCGGGTCGGCCGGCAACAGTGTCGAGACCACGGCCGTGCAGCTGGCCGCCGACGCGCTGGGGGTGGACGTGGCCGACGTCCACACGATCCAGGGCGACACGGCCGTCACCCCCTACGGCGCCGGCACCGGCGGGAGCCGCAGCGGCGCGATGGTCGCCGGCGCCGTCACCGAGACGGCGGCGGTCCTGCGCGACAAGCTGGCCCGCATCGCCGCCCACCGCCTCGAGGCCGCCGTCGAGGACATCGAGCTGTCCGGCGGGCGCGCCCACGTGCGGGGCGTGCCGGCGCGGGCCCTGACCTACGGCGAGATCGCCGCCCTCGCCTACCACCAGCCCGATCAGCTGCCACCGGGCATGCCGGCCGGGCTCGAGGCGAGCGGGCGGTACACGACGCCGAGCCCGTTCGTGTGGGCCAACGCCACCCACGTGTGCACGTGCGAGGTCGACGTCGAGACCGGCCAGGTCACGCTGCTGCGCTACATCGTGGCCGAGGACTGCGGCCCGATGATCAACCCCAACGTGGTCGAGGGCCAGATCGCCGGCGGGACCGTGCAGGGCATCGGCGGCGTGCTCTACGAACACCTGGCCTACGACGGCGAGGGGAACCCGCTGACCTCGACGTTGATGGACTACCTGCTGCCGACCTCGACCGAGGTGCCGGTCATCGAGCACGGCCACGTCGAGACGCCGGGGCCCGGGGCCGGCGGCTACAAGGGCGTCGGCGAGGGCGGGGCCATCGGGGCGCCCGCCGCCGTCGTCAACGCCGTGGCCGACGCCCTCAGCCCGTTCGGGGTCACGATCACCTCGCTGCCGCTCGGGCCGGCCGACATCCTGGCCCTGGTGGAGGACCGTCGGTGACTCGGATGATCAAGCGGATCGCCTTCACCCTTGCCGGGGCGGGGTCGGACGGCCTGCGGGACCGGGTGGCCGCCGGGCTGGGCGCGCCCGACGGCGTCCGGCCCGTGCGGGTGGCGCTGTGCGTCGCCCTGCCCGAGCTCATCCCCGACCCCGTGCACGACGCCATCGGGATCTCATGGTTCGCGGACGGGGCGCACCACCGGCGGTTCGAGGAGTGGATGGAGGCGTCCGGGGCGGGGGCCTCCCTCGGGGCGACCGGGAGCGGGCCGTCCGCCGGGTTCGGCCTGGTCGTCGCCGAGGAGCACGTCGGGCGGGGCGCCGACTGGCTGGCGGCCCGGTGGGCGGACGGCGGGCCCCGGCTGAAGCACATGGCGGTCGCCCGGCGGGCCGCGGGGTTGACGCCCGCCGAGTTCTCGGCCCGGTGGCAGAACCGGGCCGGGAAGGTCGGCGCCACGCCCATCCCCGACGTGGCCCGGGGCTGCGCCTACGTGCAGAACCACCCGCTGCTCCGGGATGGGGGCGGAGATGGGGGCGGCGGGTCGGGCGGCTGGCTCTACGACGCCGTGAACGAGGTGTGGTTCGACGACGCGGAGGCCCTGCGGACCCGCATCCGGTGGATGGACGAGGCGCTGGCCACCGGCGCCGAGGACGACCTGGTCGGGGCCCACAGCTTCGTCGCCGTGCGCGAGGAGGTCCTGTCATAGGCGGCTCCTCGCCGGCGGCGGGAGCCGCCGGGTCGGAGCCGGCCGGGCCGGGGGCGGCGGTGCCGGAGCCGGAGCGGCCGTGGGCGGACGAGCCGCTGCGGGTCGGCCTCACGGTCGCCACCACGGCCAACACCGACACCGGGGCCGTGGACGCCGGCCGCGTCGTCGAGGCCGCCCGTCGGGCCGAGGCGGCCGGGTTCGACGTCGTCTACGTCGGCGACCACCTCGTGCACCCCCGCCCGATGCTCGAGTCGCTGGTCACGCTCGGGGCCATCGCCGCCTCCACCGAGCGCATCGCGCTCGGTCCCTGCGTGCTGCTGCTGGCGCTCCGCCACCCCGTGCTGGCCGCCAACCAACTCCGGACCCTGGCGACGTTCGCCCCCGGCCGGCTGCGCATCGGGGTCGGCGTGGGCGGCGAGTACCCGGCCGAGTTCGCCGCCGCCGGCGTCCCGCTGGCCGAGCGCGGGGCCCGGACCGACGCCGCCCTCGACCGGCTACGCGCCGAGCTGGGTGAGGTGCCGGTCTTCGTCGGCGGGTCCCGGGAGCCGGCGCTGCGGCGGGCCGTCGAGCGGGCCGACGGGTGGATCGGCTACCTGCTCGGGCCCGAGAGCGTGGCCCGCCGGGTGGACCGGCTCTCGCGGCTCCGGGCCTCGCAGGGGCGGGCGTGCGAGCCGTTCGCCACCGGGATGCTGCTGCCGGTCCTCGTCACCGATCGTCCGGACGGGCAGGCCCGGCCTCGGGCCGAGGCGGCCGCCGCCTGGGCCCGCCTCACCGCCACGTCCGCGCCGCTGCCCGAGCGCCTGTTCGTGGCCGGCCCTCCCGACCAGGTTGTCGCCGAGCTCGACGCCTACCGGCGGGCCGGCTGCACCGAGCTGGTCCTCACGCCCGCCGACCACGGCGACGCCCACCTCGACCAGATCGACCGCCTGGCGACCGAGGTGCTGCCCCGGTTGCGGGCGCTGGATGGACGGTCGTAGCCGCCCGCCCGATCGTCGCCGCCGGCCCGATCGTCGCCGCCCGATGAGAACGGCCGGGCGGCTGCGTCTCTTGCTGTAGACCGAGCGCCGAACCCCTGGAGGCAGCGCCATGCGAACGGACGAGATCGCCGAGGTCCTCGGCCGGCCGGGCAGCCAAGAGCTGTTGGCCCGCGACATCACCCGGCTGGCCTACGTGGCGCAGGACGGCACGCCGCGCACCGTGCCGATCGGGTTCACCTGGAACGGGTCGGAGGTCGTCATGTGCACCCCGACCAACGCCCCGAAGCTGAAGGCGCTGCGGGCCAACCCGAACGTCGCCCTGACGATCGACACCGAGGTGCACCCGCCCAAGATCCTGCTCATCCGCGGTCGGGTCGAGCTCGACGTCGTCGACGGCATCCCGGACGAGTACATGCAGATGAACGGGAGCTACCAGATGACCCCCGAGCAGCGGGCCGAGTGGGAGGTCGAGGTGCGGTCGCTGTACCAGAGCATGGTCCGCATCGTCGTGACCCCGACCTGGGCGAAGCTCATCGACTTCGAGACGACCCTCCCGACCCCGGTCGAGGAGCTCCTCCAGCAGCGCGCCGAGCGCCAGGGCACCTGACCGCCGGGCCCCCAACCGCCCCGACCTCCTCACCAGCGACATCCCCTCCGAGGGCACGATGACCGCCCGCGGCGCCGCCCGCCTGTTCTCGGCGCTGCTCGGGCACGTCGACGGCGTCGGGCTGGTGTCGCCGGCTCGGCGGACGGCGATGGCGGCGGTGGCGTTCACCGGGCTGGACCAGGTGATGGGCTTCCCCATCTCGTGGGCCTACGGCTACGCCCCGGCCCGGCCGAGCGTCCGGGGCGTCCCCGGGTCCGCCTTCGGCATGGTCGGCACGAACGGCGCGGCCGTCTGGGCGGACATCGACTGCGGCGTCGCAGCCGTCGTGCTGCGCAACCGCTTCGCCGCCGACTTCTCCACCGTCGAGCGGATCGACCGACTGATCGAGGACGAGCTGACGTGACCGAACCCCTCGTGACCGAGCCCTCCACCACCCTCGACGCCCGCTTCAGCGAGCCGGGCGTGGCGCCGACCTCCTGGGACGACACCCTCCGAGCGCTCGAGACGGCCGAGCTGTTCTGGATCACCACCGTCCGCGCCGACGGCCGCCCCCACATGAGCCCGCTCGTGGCGGTGTGGCTCGACGGCGCCCTCCACTTCTCCACCGGCGCCGAGGAGCAGAAGGCCGTCAACCTGCGCACCAACCCGCACGTCCTGCTGGCGACGGGCGGCAACGACTGGGACCGGGGCCTCGACGTGGTCGTCGAGGGCGAGGCCGTGCCCACCACCGACGAGCCGACGCTGCGGCGCCTCGCCGAGCGGTGGCGGACGAAGTGGGACGGGCGCTGGGACTACGAGGTCCGCGACGGCGCCTTCCACCACGAGGGCGGCGCCGCCCTCGTCTTCTCCGTGATCCCGACCAAGGTGCTCGCCTTCGGCAAGGCGCCGTACACCCACACCCGCCACCGGTTCTGATCGGCGCTCCTGATCGGCGCTCCTGATCGGCGGGCCGGACGGCGGCGGCTCTGGCAGGCTGCTGCCATGGTGCGACTGGTCCGGCCCGACGTGGAGCAGATGGACGCCGCGCTGCGGGGCGACGATGCGCTCGCCGAGGCGCTCGGCTGCGGTGTCGTGCCCGGCTGGGCGACCTTCACCGAAGCGCTCGGGCCGGCACGCGACGCCCTCGCCGCCAGTCCCGATGGGACGGCGTGGGGCACCCGATTCTTCGTCGCCGGCGACCCGCCCCAGCTCGTCGGCTGGGGCGGCTTCAAGGGCCCGCCGGACGACGGAGTCGTCGAGCTCGGCTACGAGATCGCCGAGAGCCACCGGGGCCGCGGGCTCGCCACCGCCGCGGCCCGGGCGATGCTCGCCGAGGCCTTGGCGGACGAGTCCGTCACGGCGGTGATCGCCCACACGCTGCCGGAGCGCAACGCCTCGAACCACATCCTCGAGAAGCTCGGCTTCACCTTCGACGGCGAGGTCCGCGACGGCGACGAGACCGCCTGGTGCTTCCGCCGCCCGCGCTCCCCCGCCGACTGACCCCCGCCCCGGCGTCG
Source organism: Acidimicrobiales bacterium (assembly GCA_036563805.1). Lineage (GTDB taxonomy): Bacteria > Actinomycetota > Acidimicrobiia > Acidimicrobiales > VFJN01 > DATCLS01. The sequence continues at coordinate 12,810 of DATCLS010000045.1, forward strand.
ATGGGCCCGGATGCGGCGCTCGAAGAAGGGCGTGAACGCGCAGAGCCCCGCCTCGAGGGCGGGCCTCGCTACCTGGCCCCCGAGGAGGCCAGGCCGATCCGGCCGGACCAGGTCCGGTCCCGGCATGGCCGTCGGCGGCACGGCGGCGCCACGCCGACGTGGAGGACACCGGGCGCCCAGGCTCCTGTACCTCCTCACGCTGCTGTCGGCGTGGCCGCTGCGTGCCCTGTGGCTGCGTCGACGCCGCGGCCGCCGGGCGCCGGGTCGGGCGGTTGGACGCCGCTGGTTCGCACTCGGAACCCCGGACGCGGAAAGGCCGCCAGCGAACTGGCGGCCTCACCTTCGTGGTGGAGGTGATGGGACTCGAACCCACGGCCTCTTCGATGCGACCGAAGCGCTCTAGCCAACTGAGCTACACCCCCACTGGAACCGTCAGGATAGCCGACTCGCCGCGACCGCCAACCCCCGAAAGCCACCCGGTCGCCCCAGGCCACCCCGGGGCGTCACGCCCGACGGCCCGCCCCGCCTGGCCCACCCGGCCGCGGGTCAGCCCGGGGCGTGGCGCTCGATGGCCTGTTGGAGGCGGGTCTGGAGGACGGTCGTCGTCACGTCGCCCCGGCTGCGCTCGAGGACGGCCCGCAGGGAGTCGAGCGTGCGCCGCAGCCCGTTGGTGACGGCGTCGGGATAGTCGATCACGACGAGGGCGTCGTACACGTCGTCCATGGCGGCGAGCAGCGACTCGGCCCGCTCCAGCTGACCCTCGCGCAGCCGGTCGAGCAGGTGGCGGCGCAGCTCGCTGGCCGCCTCGGCCAGGCCCCGCATCCAGGCCGTGGGCGACACCCCGAGGTCGCCGGGCGACGGGACCGGGTCGCCGGCCACCAGGGCGGCCACCGCCCGCGCCTCGGCGTACTCCTTCTCGGCGTCGTGCAGGAACCCGGCGTGGGCCACCGCCGGGTACGGCGCCAGCACCCGCTGGGCCTCGCGCAGCGCCTCCTCCGCCTCGGCGGCGATCACCGCCGCGCCCGACACGTCGAGCCGATGGACGGCCCGGATGCTCGACCCCGAGGCCCGGATGACCCGCCGGCACGCCGGAAGCGCCGCCTCCCGGGCCTGGTTGAGCGCATCGAGCTCGCCGACGACGGCGGCGACCGTCTCGCTCAGGCCCGGGACCATGGACCGGATGCGGGCCTACTGGGCCGCGCCGCCGTTGAGCACGACGACGGGCGGGCGAGGCGCACGGATCGGCGCCAGGTAGTGCACCTTCTCCTCGCGCTCGAGCGTGCGACGCTGGCGCTGCACCAGGAGCACGACGTAGGTGACGAGCAGAAGGTCGGCCACGGCGTGGGCCACCCACCAGCCGAGCCCGCCGATCAGGGCCGCCGGCAGCGCCGTCACCACGGCCGCGACCAGCAGCGTGGCCAGCACCCGCCGGCGGCGCCGGTAGCCGGCGAGCCGCCCCCGGGCTTCGGCGGAGCGCGCTTCGGCCGATCGGCGCCGGGCCTCGGCCAGCTCGGCCCACCGGTCGTCGACCACGACCGACCGGCGCGCCCCCTGCGATCCGTTGGACGCCGACGCCGGCGACACGGCCGAGACCGCCGAGGCGGCCGCACCCGCCGAGCGGGCCGGCACCTCGCCGCTGACCCACGGCTCGCCGCCGTAGCGCAGGCCCCGGGCCGGCGCAGCGTACGCCGCCGGCGCCGCCACCCGGCGACCGCCGCGCGCCACACCTGCCGGGCGCGGACCCCGTGCCCTCACCCGGACGTCGCCGGCCTCGCGATCCTCGACCCCCAGCACGCCAGGAACCCCCTGCTCACCGTGGCCCCCGGCCTCGTCGTCGCCGTAGCCATCGTCGTCGTAGTCGTAGTCGTCGTACTCGTCGGAGTAGGCGGCGTACGGGTCGCCGTGCGCGCCATCGGCGTACCCGCCGTCGCCGCCCTCGACAGCCTCGGCCTCGACGTACTCGTCGTCGTAGTAGTCGGCGTAGTCGCCGTCGTCGCCGTAACCCTCGACGTCGTCGTAGGCCTCGTCGTAGGCGTAGCCGTCGTCGTCGGCCCCGTAGACCGTGACGCTGCGGTAGGTGCCGGTGGGCGCGGCCGGGTACCCCGGCGACGTCCGCTCGAGCAGCCACAGCTGGCGATGGAACGAGGCCATCGAGGCGATCGGGCGCCGCTCGCGCCGGTTCTGCAGCCACGGGGGGAGCAGCACCGCCGCCCAGATCACCCCGAGGAGCAACAACACGATCACGGCATCCACACTCCGGTCTCTCTTGGGGGACCGTACAACGCCCGGCCGTCGCGCGGGTGGATCTTGCGCGAACGAAACGGCCCCGGGCCGACAGGCCCGGGGCCGCGCAGACCTGAGAGCCCGAGAGGCCCTAGAGCCCGAGCTCGCCGTCGAGCGCGTCGGCCCCGTCGGCGCCCTCGGTCGCCGACGCCGAGCTGGCCAGCGCCTCGGTGCGCCGGTAGGTGCCGCTCCGACCGCCGGTCTTCTCCCACAGGGCGATCTCGCCGATCGTCATGCCCCGGTCGACCGACTTGCACATGTCGTAGATGGTCAGGCAGGCGACCGAGCAGGCCGTCATGGCCTCCATCTCGACGCCGGTGCGGTCGACGGTGTCGACCTGGGCCTCGACCTCGACGAAGTCGTCCTCGATGCGGAAGTTGACGAGCACCGAGCCGACCAGCAGCGGGTGACACAGGGGGATGAGCTCGGGCGCCCGTTTGGCGGCCTGGATGCCGGCCACCCGGGCCACGGCCAAGACGTCGCCCTTGCTGATCGCACCCCGGGCGACCAGCGAGGCCGTCTCGGGCTTCATGTGGACCCGGCCTCGGACGATGGCCCGGCGGTGCGACGGCTCTTTCGGCGTGACGTCGACCATGCGGGCGCGGCCGAGTGGGTCGAGATGAGTGAGCCCGCGGTCGGACATGCGGACAAGCCTAGACGCTGGCGCGACCCGGCCTGTTACCGACGCACACATCGCGTCCCGGGCGGGGCCGACGGGCCGACGACCGGGGCCCGGGCCCGGCCCCCGCCCCGGGCTGCGACGCCGGATCAGCCTCGCCCCGGCCCCTACCCCCCGATCTGGCTCATGCTCCGCCGGGGGCGGATGAACTGCACCTGGCCGATCATGTGCCCGGCCCACTTCCCGGCCACGCACCGGGCGACGGCGTCGCCGACCTCGCGGTCGGACGCCCCCGACCGCAGCAGCTGCCGCAGGTCGACCTCGTCCACGGCGAACAGGCAGGAGCGCAGTTGGCCGTCGGCGGTCAGCCGGATCCGGTCGCACGAGCCGCAGAAGGGCCGGGTCACCGACGGGATCACCCCGACCTCGCCCCGGCCGTCGCGGTACGTGAACCGCTCGGCCGGCTCGCTCCCCCGGGTGGGCACGGGCTCGAGCGGGAACACGGCGTCGATGGCCGCCACGATCTCGTCCTGGCTCACGACGGCGTCCGCGTCCCAGCGCTCCTCCGCGTCGAGCGGCATCCACTCGATGAACCGCACGGTCACGCCCCGCTCGCGTCCGAAGGCGGCCAGGTCGACGACCTCGTCGTCGTTGACGCCCCGCATGACGACCACGTTCACCTTCACCGGGGCGAGCCCGGCCTCGACCGCGGCGTCGATGCCGTCGAGCACCTGGTCGAGCTGGTCGCGGCGGGTGAGGGCCTCGAAGCGGTCGCGCCGCAGCGTGTCGAGCGAGACGTTGACCCGCCGCAGGCCGGCGCCGGCCAGGTCGGCCGCCAGGCCCCGGAGCGTGGCGCCGTTGGTCGTCAGGGCCAGGTCGATGGGCGGGCCGCCGCCCCCGACCCGCAGGGCGGCCAGCTTGCGGACCAGCACGGGCAGGTGGGCGCGGACCGTGGGCTCGCCGCCGGTCAGGCGGATGCCGTCGACGCCGAACCGCTCGACGCACACCCGGGCGACACGCTCGATCTCCTCGAACGTGAGCACCTCGGACCGGGGCAGCCACTGCATGCCCTCGGCGGGCATGCAGTAGGTGCAGCGGAAGTTGCACCGGTCGGTGACAGAGATCCGCAGGTCGCGGTGGACCCGTCCGTAGCCGTCGACCAGGACGTCGGTGCCGGTGCCGGAATCTACCCCCACGAACCCAGGCTAGGGGGCGGCGGACGAACCCAGCACCTCGTCCAGCAGGATGACCCGCACCCGGCCGCCGGCGGGCACCCCCTCGCCGTCGGGGAGCACGGCCAAGCCGTCGGCCTTGGCCATGGCCCCGAGCTGGTGCGACCCCTGCCCGCCCGAGGGGCGGACGCGCAGGACGCCGTCGCCGTCGACGGCCACCGTGACCCGGGCGAAGTGCACCTTGCCGTCGGGCTTGCGGGTCAGCGGCTCGTCGGCCACGGCCGCCAGCCGGGCCCGGTGGAGCCGATGGTCGGGGTGGCCGGCCAGCCGGCGGATGCCGGGCCGGGCGAACAGCTCGAAGCTCACCATCGATGACACGGGGTTCCCCGGCAGCCCGAACACCGGGACGGGCGGCCCCTCGGGCGGCCGGACCGTGCCGAACGCCAGCGGCTTGGCGGGCCGGATGGCGACCTGCATCCAGCGCATGTCGCCCATCCGGTCGAGCACGACCTTGACCAGGTCGGCGTCGCCCATCGACACGCCGCCGCTCGACAGCACGGCGTCGCAGGTCTCGACGCCCCGCCGAAGCGCGGCGGTGATGGCCCCCTCGTCGTCGGGGGCGGTGCCCAGGTCGACGGCCTCGAACCCCGACCGGGCCACCAGGGCCAGCAGCGTTGGCCGGTTGCTGTCGCGGATCTCGCCGGGCCTCAGCGGGCGGGGGCCCTCGACCAGCTCGTCGCCGGTGGACAGCACGCCGACCCGGGGCCGGGGGTGGACCGCGACCTCGTCGATGCCGAGCGAGGCGAGCACGCCGACGTGGGCGGGGGTGAGGTGGTCGCCGGCCGCGAACACGGGCTCGCCGGCCCGGAGGTCGTCGCCCGCCGGCCGGATGTGGGTGCCGGGCGCCACCGGCCGCTGGATGGCGACCCGGTCGCCGCCGTCGAGCCGCTCGGTCCACTCGACCATGACGACGGCGTCGGCTCCCTCCGGCATCGGCGCCCCGGTGAAGATGCGCATGGCCTCGCCGGGCTGGAGCGCCCGGGGCGCGGGGTGGCCGGCCGCCACCTCGGCGACGACCGGCAGGGTCACGGGGGCGGACGCGACGTCGGCGGCCCGGACCGCGTAGCCGTCCATGGCCGTGTTGGCGAACGGGGGGACGTCCTCCCCGGCCCGGACGTCGGCCGCCAGCACGCAGCCCACGGCGTCCGGCCGGGCGACCCGCCGAGCGGGTCGGGGGGCGCACCCAGCCAGGACGTGGGCGGTGGCCTCCTCGAGCGTGATCACGGGGTCACGCTACTGGCCCCCTGGCCGACCGCTCAGGTCCGGTTGTCCCGCGCCGTGCGGCGCCCGCCCCGCAGGTCGTCGAGCGTGGCGCCGGCGACGACGCCGAGCAGGATCATGCCGACGCCGAGGCCGAGGTGCAGCCAGTCGTCGGCGGTGTTGAGCGGGACGAAGTTGGCGTCGGACGCCTTGTCGACCAGCGCGCCGTACAGCGTCAGCACGAGGTAGACGAGGCCGCCGCCGACCAGGAACAGCCGGGACGCGGCGGCGGTCTTCGCCGCCCACAGCCCGAGCACGCCGAAGGCGACGTGGACCAGGTTGTGGAGGATCGAGACCTGGAAGACGCCGAACAGCTCGGCGTCGGAGTCGGTGCCGGCGAACGTCATGTCGCCGACGTTGGTGGTGAAGCCGGGGATGAACCCGACGATGCCGACGATCAGGAACACGGCGCCGACGACGGTCGCGAAGAGCTGCGCCGTCGTCGCGGGCCGCACGCCGATCATCCGGCGCCGGGATGCCGGGATTTGGGCCATGGTGATCTCCTTGGGATCGCCCACCTGGTCGGCGCGGGCTTCCCCGGGGGCCGGACGCCAAACTCCCGTTCGGGGGTTGGTAGGCCGGCGGCGGACCGGGTACGCAGGGAGGGTGCCGGCCATGAAGGCGAACAGGACCACGAAGGCCAGCAGGGCCGAGAAAGCGGGCAAGGGCACGAAGACGGGCACGCCCGCCAAGGCCGAGAAGGCCAACGACCAGGCCGAGCGCCTGGCCAGGTACCAGGAGAAGCGCGACTTCTCCCGCACGGCCGAGCCGGCCGGGGGCGACGACGGCCGGCGCGACGCCGAGCGACCCGACGGCCCCCTGTTCGTCGTCCAGCGCCACCGGGCCCGGCGCCGCCACTACGACCTGCGGCTCGAGATCGACGGGGTGCTGGCCAGCTGGGCGGTCCCCAAGGGCCCGACGCTCGACCCCAAGGCCCGCCACCTGGCCGTCCACGTCGAGGACCACCCGATCGAGTACGCCGAGTTCGAGGGCGTGATCCCCGCCGGCGAGTACGGCGGCGGCGACGTGATCGTGTGGGACCGGGGTACCTGGGAGTTCGCCGGCTCGGGCGACCCCGCGGCGGCGGTCGAGAAGGGCGACCTGCACTTCGACCTGCACGGCGAGAAGCTGAAGGGCCGGTTCGTGCTGATCCGCCGGGGGCGGGACGGGTCGGGCGGCAAGGAGCAGTGGCTGCTCCTCCACAAGGACGACGAGTTCGCCGAGCCGGGCTGGGACCCCGAGGACCACCCCCACTCGGTCAAGAGCGGCCGGACCAACGACGAGGTGGCCGAGGCGCCCGAGGCCATGTGGCGCAGCGATCTCCCCGCCGACCAGGCCGAGGTGCCGGTCGAGGGCGCGTCCCGACGGCGCCGGCGCGAGCCGCTCCCCACCTGGGACCCGCCCACCGACGAGGAGCTGGCCGCCCTCGACGAGCTGGGCACCAAGGGGAAGTGGCGCCTCCAGGGCCGGGAGCTGGCGCTCACCAACCTCGACAAGGTGCTGTTCCCCGGCCGGGACGGCGAGGAGCCGGTCACCAAGCGCGACCTCATCCGCTACCACGCGGTGATCGCCCCCACGATGCTCCCGTACCTGGCCGACCGGCCCCTCAACACCCAGCGCTTCCCCAACGGGGTGGACAAGCCGGGGTTCTGGCACAAGGAGGTGCCCAGTCACGCCCCCGACTGGATCCGGCGCTGGCGGTACGAGGACGCCGAGCCCGACGAGACCCAGTGGTACATCGTGCCGGACAGCGTCCCGACGATGGCCTGGCTGGCCAACTACGGCGCCGTCGAGCTCCACGCCTGGACGTCCCGCATCCCCGAGTTCCGCAACCCCACCTGGGCGCTGTTCGACATCGACCCGGGCACCGAGACGACGTTCGACGACATCCTGGTGCTGGCCCGCCTCCACCGCACCGCCCTCGACCACCTCGGCGTCGAGGCCCGGCCCAAGGTGTCGGGGCAGCGGGGCATCCAGATCTGGGTGCCGATCGTGCCCACGTACACCTACGCCGAGACCCGGCAGTGGGTGGAGACCGTGTCGAAGGCGATCGGCCGGACCGTGCCCGACATGGTCAGCTGGGCGTGGCGCAAGGAGGACCGCAAGGGCAAGGCTCGCCTCGACTACACCCAGAACGTCATCAACAAGACGCTGGTGGCGCCGTACAGCGCCCGGCCCCGGCCGGGGGCGCCGGTGTCGGTGCCGCTCGAGTGGGACGAGCTCGACGACCCCGACCTCACGCCCGACCGGTGGACGATCCGGACCGTGCTCGACCGGTTGGAGGAGGTCGGCGACCCGTTCGCCCCGCTGCTCGAGATCGAGCAGGAGCTGCCGAAGCTCTGACCGGCGGGACGGGCCGACGCCCGCCCGCCGGGCCTACGCCAGCCCGCGCCGCCGGACGACGTCGGCCAGAAAGGCCCCGAACTCGGCCCCCAGGTCCTCGCGGTCGAGCGCCAGCTCGACGGTGGCCCGCAGGTAGTCGAGCTTCTTGCCGATGTCGAAGCGCCCGTCCTCGAACACGTACCCGTACACGGGCTGCTCGCGGAGCAGGATGGCGATGGCGTCGGTGAGCTGGATCTCGCCGCCCACGCCCGGCTTCGTCCGGTCGATCGCCCGGAAGATCTCGGGCGTGAACACGTAGCGGCCCATGACCGCCAGGTCGGAGGGGGCGTCCTCCGGCGCCGGCTTCTCGACGATGCCGCGCAGCCGGACCAGCCCGTGCTCGTCGGGCGGCTCGGCGTCCGCGCAGCCGTAGGACGAGATCTCCTCGGGCGGGAACGACTTGAAAGCCACGACCGAGCCGCCGGTGCGCTCGTGGGCGGCGATCATGTCCTCGAGCACGGTCGAGCGCTCGTCCATGATGTCGTCGCCCAGCATCACCGCGAACGGCTCGTTGCCGACGTGCTTGCGGGCGACCGACACGGCGTGGCCCAGCCCGAGCGCCTCGCCCTGGCGGACGTAGTGGATGTCGGCCAGGTCGGCCAGCCCCCGGATCTCGGCCAGCAGGTCGTGCTTGCCGGCCGCCTCGAGCGACACCTCGAGCTCGATGGACCGGTCGAAGTGGTCCTCGAGGCTGCGCTTGCCCCGCCCGGTGATGATGAGGATGTCGTCGATGCCGGCCCGGACGGCCTCCTCGACGACGTACTGGATCGCCGGCCGGTCGACGACCGGCAGCATCTCCTTGGGCTGGGCCTTGGTGGCCGGCAGGAAGCGTGTCCCCAGCCCGGCGGCGGGAATGACCGCCTTGCGGACCGCGCGCGTCATCGTCGGTCTCCAATCACGCCGAGACTCACGTCGAGGCACCCTACTGCTCCCGGCGATGGCGTCGGGAGCCCGTACGGCGATACGATTAGCAGTCGCTCGGCGCGAGTGCTAAATGCAAGGAGACCGGTGCGACCGGCCGCCAGCGGGACGGTCGGCGCGGATCCAATGGAGCAGTGATGCCCACGTACGAATACCGCTGTCGGGACTGCGGTCAGCACCTCGAGGTCGTGCAGTCGTTCCGCGACGATCCGCTGACGGAGTGCCCCAACTGCAAGGGCCTCCTGAAGAAGGTCTTCCAGCCGATCGGGATCGCCTTCAAGGGCTCGGGCTTCTACAAGACCGACAGCCGGTCGGGTTCGTCCGGGTCGAAGAGCTCCGACTCGTCCAGCTCGTCCGAATCGAAGAGCTCGTCCGACTCTTCGTCGAGCTCCAGCTCGTCCGACTCCGGGTCCAGCACGAGCGCCGCGTGACCGCCGCAGCTGGGGACGACGGCGGGCGCCGGGCCGACGTCGGCGTTTTCGGCGGCTCGGGCCTGTACTCATTGCTCGACGACGTCGAGGAGGTCGCGCTCGACACGCCGTTCGGGCCGCCCTCGGCGCCCGTCACGATCGGCACCGTGGCCGACCGGCGGGTGGCGTTCCTGCCCCGCCACGGCATCGGCCACACGCTCCCGCCCCACCGGGTGCCGTACCGGGCCAACGCCTGGGCGCTGCGCGAGCTGGGCGTGCGGGCGATCTTCGGGCCGTGCGCCTCGGGCTCGCTGCAGCCCGACATCCACCCGGGCGAGTTCGTGGTGGTCGACCAGATCATCGACCGGACCGCGGGCCGGCCGTCGACGTTCCACGACGGCCCCGACACGCCCCCGGGCCTCGCCCCGGTCGACCACGTCAGCTTCGCCGACCCCTACGACGCCGACCTGCGCAAGGTCGCCGTCGAGGCCTGCCGGAGCGAGGGGGTCACCGTCCACGACGGCGGCACCGTCGTCGTCATCGATGGCCCCCGGTTCTCGACCCGGGCCGAGTCGCGCTGGTACGCCGCCCAGGGCTGGCACGTCATCAACATGACCCAGATGCCCGAGGCGGTCCTCGCCACCGAGGCGGGCGTGCCGTACGCCGCCATCGCCCTCATCACCGACTACGACGTCGGGCTCGAGGGGATGCCCGGCATCGAGCCGGTCACGATGGAGGAGGTGTTCGCCACCCTCGAGCGCAACGCCGAGGTCGTCCGGGGCGTGCTGTTCAAGGCGATCGAGCTGCTCCCCGACCACCTCCTGGCCGACTAGCTCCTGGCCGACCGGGACGCGGTCCTCGGCGCGCCGGGCGGGGCCCCGGCCGGCGCTAACCTCACCGCCCGACTTCCCCCGCAGCCGTCCCGTCGACGCGGAGGAAGCCATGTCCCCCTCTCCCACCCTCGACGCGCCCATCCGGCGCGCGCTCGCCCGGCCGCAGGCCCGCCGCGCGCTGGTCGGGCTCCTGGCCCTGGCCACTGCGGCCGCCGTGGCCGCGCTGGTCGGCTCGGCCGCCGCCGCCCGCCAGCGGTGGGGCGCCACCCGCCCCGTGGCGGTGGCGACGCGCGACCTGGCCGCCGGCGAGGCGGTGGCCGGCGCGGTGGCGGTGCGCCGGTGGCCGGCGGCGTTGGTGCCGCCCGCCGCCCTGGCCCGGCCGCCCGCCGGTGCGGTGGCCCGCCACCCGGTGGCGACCGGCGAGCCGCTGGTGCCGGCCCACCTCGCCCCCGACGGGCTCACCGGGGCGGCGGCGCTCGTCCCCGCCGGGTCGCGGGCCGTGGCCGTGCCGCTGGCGCCGGTGGCCGCCCCGCCGTTGGCGGTGGGCGACCTGGTCGACCTGGTGGGTGTCCTGCCCGAGGGCGGCGGGTTCGAGAGCGGCGGGCCCGAGCCGGCGTTCCCGCTGGCCGAGGGGGCGCCCGTGGTCGACGTGGGCGACGCGACGGCGTCGGTGGCGGTGCCCGAGGCCGACGTGCCCCGGGTGGCCTACGCCCTGGCCCAGGGGGCGGTGGTCGTCACGCTGGCGGGCGGGTGAGCGGGCGCCGCTTCCGGCGGCCGGTTTGGCCGCCCACCGGACAGCCGACCGCTCAGCGGAACGGCGTCGCCAGCAGGAGCAGCACGCCGAACCCCACGGCCAGCCGGTAGAGCACGAACGGCAGGAACGACTGGCTGCGCACCAGGCGGAGCGTGCCCCAAACGGCGACGTACCCGGTGACGCCCGAGGCCAGGATCCCCCAGATGAACGGCGCCACGAAGTCCGACGGCACACCGCCCTCGCCCTGGATGTCGACGAACTTGTACAGCAGCGCCCCGGCCGTGATCGGGATGCTCATGAGGAACGCGAACCGGGCGGCGGCGTCGCGGCTCAGCCCGACGAAGCGTCCGAGCGTGATCGTGACGCCCGAGCGCGACACGCCCGGCTGCAGCGCCACCGCCTGGCCGACGCCCATGGCCAGCGCGTCGGTCAGGCCGACCTCGTCGATCGTGCGCTTGCCCCGCACCCCGTCGGCCCAGGCCAGGGCCAGGGCGCCGACGATCAGCATGACCGCGATCAGCCAGATCTGGTCGGTGTTGCGCTCGATCGGATCGGCCAGCAGCGCCCCGATGACCGCGGCCGGCACGGCCGACAGGGCGATCAGCCAAGCCAGGCGCCCGTCCTTCGACTTGGGGTCGAGCACCGAGGCTCGCACCAGTGTCACGAGGTCGTGGCGGAAGTAGGCCACGGCGCCGACCAGCGTGCCGAGGTGCAGGGCCACGTCGAACGCCTTCTCCAGCGAGGCGTTGCCGGCGAAGTCGTCCCAGCCGAACAGCCAGGGCACGAGGATCAGGTGTCCCGACGACGAGATAGGCAGATACTCGGCGAGCCCCTGGGCGATGCCGAGGACGATGGCGTGGAGTATCGACACGGTCCCGGGAGTTGCGACGACCAGCTATCTCGGCTGCGTGCGCAGGAGTGCCGACGCTCACGGCGTAGTTGCCCGCTCGCCCCCGAGGGGTGGCCCCGGCCCGCGCAACCGTGCGGAGCACCCTAGTCCAGGCGCCCGGGCCTCAGCTGCCGCTGAGCGTGACGTTCGGGATCACCAGCGCCGCCGCCCCGGTCCCGCCCGGCGTCCACTCGCGCTCGCCGCCCACGGCGCTCACGTCCAGCAGCAGGCGCTGGAGCGTGGAGGCCACCGTCGCCTCCCGCACCGGCTCGGCCAGGGCGCCGTTGCGGATCATCAGGCCCTCGACGCCGACGGAGAAGTCGCCGGACACCGGGTTGACCCCGGAGTGCAGGCCGGTCATCGACTGGACGAGCACGCCGTGGTCGACGCCGACCACCAGGTCGTCGAGGGTCCCGGACCCGAGCGCCAGCGCCAGCGCCTGCGGGCCCACGCCGGGCGTCGACCGGTAGCTGCGCACCGCCGAGGCGGTGGACGGGACGCCGGCCCGCCGGCCGGTCATCGTGTTGTGGAGGAAGCCCTGCAGGACCCCGCCCTCGATCAGCGGGACCCGCCGGGTGGCGAGCCCCTCGCCGTCGTGGCTGTCGGCGCCCAGCGAGGCCGGGTCGGTGGGGTCGTCGACGAGCGTGATCAGCGGCGAAGCGATCTGCTCGCCGACCCGGTCGGCGAACGGCGACCGGCCCTTGAGGACCGACTCGCCGTCGAGCGTCCCCCCGACGACGCCGAGCAGCGTGGCCGCCATACGGGGCTCGAGCACCAGCGTGACCGTACCGCTCGCCGGCTGCACCGCTCCCAGCAGCCGCGTGGCCCGCTCGGCGGCGTCGGCCGCCGCCTCCTCGACCTCGACATCAGCCGGCTCGCGCCCGACCGACAGCCCGTAGCCGGTCTGGGTCTCGCCGCCGTCCTCGGCCAGCGCCTGCACGGACAGGTGGCACATCGTCGACCGCCCGGTCACGGCGATGCCGGTCGACGTGGCCACGGCCCCCACGCCGGTGCCGTCACCCCACTGGGCGGTGCGGACGCCGACGATGCGGGGGTCGCGGGCGCGCACCGCCCGCTCGAGCTCGAGCGCCAAGGCGACCTTGCGGTCGGTGGGCAGCTCGGCCAGCCCGTCGCGCCACAGGTCGACGTCGGGCGGGGTCACGCCGTCGGGCTCGGCCAGCCCGATCCACGCCTCGGGCTCGGCGTAGGCCGCGTTGTCGCGGGCCTCGGCCAGGACCTCGCCGATCACGGCGTCGTCCAGCGAGCCGGCCCACGCGAACCCCTGGCGCCCGTCGCGCACGACCCGGACGCCGATGCCGGCGGACGTGGCCTGGGTCAGCGACTCGATCTCGCCCCCGTGGACCTTGACCGACGTCGAGCTGCCCCGCGACACGAACGCCTCGACCTGCTCGCCCGGCGCGGCCTGCTCGGCCACCCGCTGGGCCAACGCCAGCAGCTCGTCCTCGTCGGCGGCGCGGCCCGCCCGGCTCGAATCGACCACGCTCATCGCTCGCCGCTCCGGCTCCTCGCCCGGGCCCCGTTCGCCCGGGCCCGGACCGCCCGGTGGGTCTCGACCGGCGCCTCGGCCCCGGCCGCCAGGTGGGTCTCGACCGGCGTCACGCCGCCGTCCCGCCGATGGTGAGGGCCTTGACCCGCAGGGTGGGGACGCCGTCGCCCACCGGCACGCCCTGGCCGTCCTTGCCGCAGGTGCCGGGCTTGCCCATGGCGAAGTCGTTGCCCACCGCGTCGATCTCGGTGAGCACCTTGGGGCCGTTGCCGATCAGGTTGCCCTCGCGGATCGGCTCGGTGATCCGCCCGTCCTCGATCAGGTAGGCCTCGGTCATGCCGAACACGAAGTCGCCGCTGGCGGTGTTGACCTGCCCGCCGCCCAGCGAGGCCACGTACACGCCCCGCTCGGTCGACGCCACGATGTCGTCGGGATCGGTCTCGCCGGCCAGCAGGTAGGTGTTGGTCATCCGCACCATGGGCAGGTGCTGGTAGCTCTGCCGGCGGCCGTTGCCGGACAGCGGCCGGCCCGCGCGCCGGGCCCGCAGGAAGTCCCACATGTAGTCGGTGAGCACGCCGTCCTCGATCAGCACGTTGCGCTGGGCCGGCGTGCCCTCGTCGTCGATGCCGAAGCAGCCCCACTCCTCGGCCACCGTGCCGTCGTCGACCAGCGTGACCAGCGGCGACGCCACCTGCTCGCCGAGCCGGCCGGTGAACGCCGAGGCGCCCTTGTCGACCAGGTCCTTCTCCAGCCCGTGGCCGCACGCCTCGTGGAACAGCACGCCGCCCCCGCCCGGCCCGATGACCACGGGCATGGTGCCGGACGGCGCCGGGCGGGCCTTCAGCTTGGTGAGGGCCCGGCGGGCGGACGTGCGGGCGATGTCCTCGACCTCGTAGCGGTCGAACAGCTCGAAGCCGATCGTGCGCCCCACCGACTCGTAGCCGGTCTGCATGCCCGAGTCGCCGAAGGCCACCGACGACACGACGAACAGCGTGCGCACCTGGTCGTCGCTGGCCAGCAGGCCGTCGCTGTTGGCCACCAGGATCTGGCGGCGGGAGTCGCCGTAGCGGGCCCGCACCTGGCGGATGGCGCCGCCCTCCGACCGGGCGGCGTCGTCGGCCCGCCGCAGCAGCTCGACCTTGGCGCCCTTGCCCACCGAGTCGGGCATGACCGCCACCGGGTTGGACGGCGCGGTGGGCCGGCGGGTCAGCTCGACCGTCCGGACGCCGCCCCCGCCGGAGCGGGCCGCGGCGGCCGCCGCCTCGGCCGCGGCCGCCAGACCCTCGGGCGTCAGGTCGGCCGTGTGGGCGAAGCCCGTGGTGTCGCCGACGACGACCCGCAGCCCGGCGCCCCGGGCCCGGCCCGAGGACAGCTCCTCGACCCGGCCGTCGTCGAGCATCGCCGACGACGACTTCTTGTCCTCGACGAACACCTCGGCGAAGTCGCCCCCGGTGCGGAGGGCGGCGGCGAGCGTGCGTTGGATGACGGACTCGTCGAGCACGGGACCTCGATTCGAATCGGCGGCCGAAGTGCCGCATCCGACGGGCGCCGGCGCAGTTTCGCCCGTCGGTGACGTGGCTGCGTACTGTACCCGCGTGCCCCTGGAACCCGGCTTGACGGCCGCCGTCTCACTGAGTGTGGGGGAAGGCGACACAGCGGTCGCCATGCGATCGGGCGAGGTTCCCGTTCTGGCCACTCCCCGCCTCATCGCGTTGTGTGAAGAAGCCACCCTGCGCGCGGTGGAGGACACCGTGCCCGACGGCCACACGACGGTCGGCATGCGCGTGCAGCTCGACCACCTCGTGCCCTCCGCCGTCGGGTCGCGCGTGACCGCCGAGGCGACGCTCGAGAAGATCGAGGGCCGCCGGCTCACGTTCACGGTCTCGGCCACCGACGAGCGGGGCCTGGTGGCGGCGGGGAAGGTCACGCGCGTCGTCGTCGACATCGAGCGCTTCCTCGACAAGTGCTCGTGACCGGGTAGGGCCGGCCGACGAGACCGACGACGCCGACGGTCGCGCCGGGCCCGGCCGGCGCGCCCGCGCCTACCCCTCCTCGAGCCGCGTCGGCAGCTCGGCCTGGTCGACCACGTCGGCCGCGTCGGGGACGGCGATCTCGCCGGGGTCGCCCACGTCGTACAGCTCGAACGTGGTCGTCACCCCGCCCCGGCCGGCGGCGGCTCCGCCGGCGGCCAGGTGGAACTCGATGCGCCGCACGACGCCGTGGCCGTCGATCCACACGTCGACCGGCAGCTCGTCGACGCCGATGGCCTGGAAGCGGGCCCCCAGCTCGTCGGGGTCGGCGGGCGCCGGCGGCGCCGAGCCGTTGGCGGCCACGGGGCCGTCGGACACCCGGTCGTCGGCCGGCGCCCTGTCGGCGGGCGCCCGGCCGTTGGCCGACGGGCCGGAGCCGACGGCGGGCTCGGACCGCTCGGACCGCTCGGCGGGCTCGACCGCCCCGGCTCGGCGTTCGCCCCCGTCGTCGCCCCCGTCGGGGCCACCGTCGCCGGTGGTACCGGCGCCGCCGGGCGCGACGACCGGGCGGAGGTCGACCGTGACGGTCAGCCGCTCGGTGGCCACGCCCCGCACCTCCTCGGCGCCCACCGTCTCGACGGCCCGCACCGGACGGGCCAGGAGCCCCACCATGCCGAGCGGGTCGAGCAGCAGCGCTGCCGTCTCGTTGTCGACGCTCTGGTCGGCGAAGCCCGCCAGGTCGCGCCGGATCCAGCTGGTGGGCTCGAGGCCGATCGCCCGGGCCATGGGCCCGATCTGGGCGTACACGGTCTCGCCGTCGACCACGAACCGTGTCGGCAGCGAGTAGTCGCCCGGCACGGCGGCGTCGGCCGTCTCGAGCACGGTGGCCAGCTCGGACATGTCGGACTCGGCCCGGGCCCGCCGGGCCGGCCGGTCGAACGCGGCCCGTTGGACCGTGCGCACGCGGTCGACGCCGGGCGGCACATCGCGCAGCCGGTCGAGGCCGGTGTAGACGGTTTGGAGCTCGACGCAGGCGCGCTCGACCGCGGCCGTCGCCTCGACCGCGCGGTGCACGGCGACGGCGCCGGGCGGGGCGCCGCCGGCCGCGGGGTCGGGACGGTCCTCGCCGCCGTCGGAGCCAGTGCCGCTCGAGACCATGGCCACCATCATGACGGTGATCGCCACCCCGATCGGCAGGCCAACCCAGGCACGTGTCATCTCATGATGTTACAGACCTTTTCCATCAGACCAGTGGACGGCAGGTGACGGGGGCGGAAACCATCCGGATAGCGGCGGTCGTAGGATGAGCCCGGTTCAGGTGCGGGGGCGGTTGTGGTGGTCCCGTGACACGAGCGACGACAGGAGGTGCGGTGAGGCGTAAACAAGCGCTGTCGCTCGCCGCGCGCCTGGTCGTGAGCGTGGCCATGCTGGGCGTCCTCATCGCCCAGGTCCCGTCGTTCTCGCTCGCCGACCTGTTCCCGCGCTGGACGCTCGGCACGACGCTGTGGCTGATCGTCGCCGCCCTGTTCACGCTGTTCGGGATCGTGCTGTCGGCGGTGCGGTGGCAGAAGGTGCTCGACGCCCTCGACATCCGCTCCCGCCTGCCCCGGCTCGTGTCCTACAACCTGGCCGGGCAGTTCGTGTCCAACGTGCTGCCCACGACGATCGGCGGCGACGTGCTTCGGGTGAGCCGGCTGTCCAAGGACACCGGCGAGACGCCCGGCACGTTCGCCTCGGTGGTGCTCGAGCGGCTCACCGGCTGGCTGGTCCTGCCGGTCATCACGATCGTCGGGTTCAGCGTCAACCCCGGCCTGCGGCACCTGGGCACCGCCACCCGGGTCGCGCTGGCGCTGGCGTTCTGCACGCTGGTCCTGCTGATCGCCGTCCTGGCCGCGGCAGCGAGCAGCCGCCTCGGCGGGCGGTTCGCGGCTCGGGCCGACTGGCGCCGGTTCGCCGGGGCCGTCCACCTCGGCGTCCGCCAGCTGCGCGACCACCCCGCGGCCGCGGCCAACGTGCTGCTGGCCGGCTTCGCCTACCAGATCACGCTCGTGCTGGCGGCCGTCGCCGCCGCCCAGTCGCTCGGCCTGCGGGCGGCCGGGCTCACCGCCCTCCTGGCCTTCTTCCCGGCCGTGCTCATCGCCCAGGTCCTCCCCATCTCGATGGCGGGCCTCGGCGTGCGCGAGGGGGCGTTCGTGCTGTTCCTGGGCCCCCTGGGCATCGCCAAGGAGGACGCGATCGCCCTCGGCCTGCTGCTGTACCTGTTGAACGTGGCGGTGGGCCTCCTCGGGGCGCCCGCCTTCGCCGCCGGCGGCCCCACCGGGCCGGCCGACCAGACCCGCCAACCCCTCGCCGCGTGACCGCCGCCCCCGTCCCGCCCACGGAGGCGTCGGCGACGCCCGACGCGCCGGACCCGGCCCGCCGCCGCAGCGGGCTGCGGTGGTGGCGCGAGATCCTCTACATCGTCCTCATCTACATCGCCTACACGCTCGTCCGGAACCAGTTCGGCTCGGGCGCCGGCACCGAGGTCGACCCGGGCCCGGCCTTCAACCACGCCAAGGCGATCATCCAGCTCGAGCGGAACCTCGGCCTGTACTTCGAGCGGTCCCTGCACCAGTGGTACCTCGACCTGCCGGGCCACGGCCTGATCCGGTTCTGGAACGTCTACTACGGGCTGTTCCACTTCGTGGTGGCCGCCGGGGCCCTGATCTGGCTGTACGTCGCCGCCCCCGCCCGCTACCGGCTGTGGCGCAACACGCTGGCGATCACCACGCTCCTGGCGCTGATCGGCTTCGCCGCCTTCTCGCTCATGCCACCCCGCCTGCTCGACGACCCCGGCAAGTACGGCGGCTGCCAGGTGTACGCCGGCGAGGAGGTGCTGGAGACGGTCGACGAAGCCGGCGACCCGCCCTGCGACCGCTACGGCTACGTCGACACGGTGGCCGTCTACGGCGGCTGGGCGTCGTTCGGCAGCGAGGAGATGGAGTCGGTCTCCAACCAGTACGCGGCCATGCCGAGCATGCACATCGGCTGGTCGATGTGGTGCGCTCTCGTGATGGTGCCGCTGGTCCGCCGGCGGTGGCTGAAGGTGCTGGTCGGCGCCTACCCGGTGTTCACGCTGTTCGACATCATCCTCACCGCCAACCACTACTGGATCGACGGGATCGGTGGGCTGCTCTGCCTGGGGACCGGCTTCCTGCTGGCCCGGTGGGGGACGGCGTGGTGGGAGGCCCGGAAGGGAACGGGCTCGGGGCCGGGCCCGGGGTCGGCGTCGACCGCCTCGGCCGACGGGGCGGCTGGCTCGGCCACCTCCACCGCCTCGACGGAGGCGAGCCCCGCCCGACCTTGACAGTGCCGCCGCGACGTGCCGGTTCCCGGCCCGAGGGGTACCGTGAGACCGCTCGGGACCGGTCGCGGTCCGCTGTCGTCCACCTCTGCCGGAGCGGCCTGCATGCTCCTCGACTCGATCTCCCAACCGTCCGATCTGCGTGCGCTCACCTATGAGGAGCTCGACGAGCTGGCGGGCGAGATCCGCCAGCTGATCATCGAAGCGGCGACCGCCAACAGCGGCCACCTCGGCTCGAACCTCGGGGTGGTCGAGCTCACCCTGGCCATCCACCGGGTGTTCGAGTCGCCCCGCGACATCGTGCTGTGGGACACGGGCCACCAGGCCTACGTCCACAAGATCGTGACGGGCCGGGCGGCCGATTTCGCCACGCTGCGCCAGGCGGGCGGGCTGTCCGGCTACCCGTCGCGGGCCGAGTCCGAGCACGACTGGGTCGAGAACAGCCACGCCTCCACGATCGTCAGCTACACGCACGGCCTGGCCACGGCGCTCAAGGTCCGGGGCGAGCACGACCGCCGGATCGTGGCCGTGCTCGGCGACGGGTCGCTGACCGGCGGCATGGCGTTCGAGGGGCTGAACAACCTCGGCCACTCCGACAGCCGGGCCGTCATCATCCTCAACGACAACGGTCGCTCGTACGCGCCGACGGTCTCGAAGCTGGGCCGCAGCCTCAGCCGGCTGCGCCTCAACCCGTCCTACGTCCGCAACCGGGCCCGGCTCGACAAGATGCTCCACGAGGTGCCGCTGGTCGGCGAGCACCTCGAGCGCGGCGTCGACAGCGCGCTGTCCGCCGTGCGCGAGATGTTCGAGCCGCCGGCGTTCTTCGAGATGCTCGGGGTCCGGTACACGGGGCCGTTCGACGGGCACGACGTGGCCGAGCTCGAGTCGGCCCTGCGCATGGCGGCCGAGTACGACGGGCCCATCGTCGTGCACGTCATGACCCAGAAGGGCCGGGGCTACGCGCCCGCCGAGAACGACCCGATCAAGCGCCTCCACGACCTCGGCGGGGTCAAGCCGGGCACGTACACCGCCGCCTTCACCGAGGCCATCATCAAGGAGGCCGAGGCCCGGCCCGAGCTGGTCGCCATCACCGCCGCCATGCCCGACTCGACCGGGCTGCTGCCGTTCAAGGAGCGGTTCCCCGACCGTCTGTTCGACGTGGGCATCGCCGAGCAGCACGCCGTGACCGCGGCGGCCGGCATGGCCATGGGCGGGCTGCGGCCCGTGGTCGCCATCTACTCGACGTTCCTGACCCGGGCGTTCGACCAGGTCAACCTCGACGTCGCCCTGCACGGCCAGCCGGTCGTGTTCTGCCTCGACCGCGCCGGCATCACCGGGCCCGACGGGGCCAGCCACCACGGCGTGCTCGACATGGTCCTGCTCACCAAGGTGCCGGGCATGACGATCTTCGCCCCCTCCTGCTATGAGGAGCTGGGCGTGATGCTGCACGACGCCCTCGAGCTGTGCACCGACGGCCCGGCCGCCATCCGCTGGCCCCGCACGGCCCCACCCGACGTGCCGCCCGGCGAGGTCGGCTCCGGGCTGAAGGGGCGGAAGGTGCGGACCGGCGAGGACGTCTGCATCCTCGCTGTCGGCAAGATGCTGGCCCCGGCCCGGGCCGCCGCCGCGGCGCTGGCCGAAGAGGGCGTGTCGACCACGGTGTGGGACGTCCGGGTCGTGAAGCCGCTCGACGAGGAGATGCTGGCCGACGCCGCCCGCCACCCCGTCGTCGTCACCGTCGAGGACGGGTACCGCGAGGGCGGCGCCGGCTCGCTCGTCGCCAGCCGGCTGTCCGAGATCGCCGGTGACCGGCCCGGACCCCGGGTCGCCAACCTGGGCGTGCCCGTGCAGTTCATCCCCCACGGGCAGCCCGACGACATCCTCGCCGCCTTCGGCCTCGACGCCCCGGGCATCGCCACCGAGGTGCGGCGCCTCCTCGCCGACGCGCCGTTGGACGTGCTGCGCTAGGGGCTCGGTCTGCGGCCGGCCTGCCGGCGGGGCCCGTCGGGGCCCGGCACGCCGGCCCGGCGGGCCGAGCGGGGACCGGCCCGGCGGGGCCCGGCGTGCCGAGTTTCTCGGCGCGTTTGTGTACCCCCACGGTCCACAAACGCGCCGAGAACGCGCCAGCCCGACGTTCTCGCCGCGCTCGACCACATCCAGGGTCGCCAATCGCGTCGCGCTTTCAGCCGAGGCGGCCAGGTCGCCGACGGTACGGCCGGCGGCGACCGCCGCGGAGGCCGCCGCTCGGGCGCCACAGCAGCCGGCGGCTTGGCCGCCCCGACCGGAGCGCAGCGGACCGAGCAACCACCCACCGGCTGGACGCCAAGCCAAACGCCCCCGGGCAGCACCCCGCGCCAGGACCACCACCGGCGGCACTGGGCGCCCAGCGGCCCGCCGAGGGCGACGCCGACCGGGCGCCAGGCCGGCCACTCCATCCCCACGGACCCCGCTCGCCAGCGGCCGACCGACGCCCACCAGACCACTGGCTGGACGGCACGCCAAGCACCCTCGAGCCCCACAACGGACGGGAAGCGGGAGCCGGTGGCGCCGGTGCCGGCGGACAGGTCAGCTGACCGCCCGACCAACGCACGCCCGCATCAACCGCACCGCAGGGGCGCCGGCCGGGGCGGTAGAACGACTCGGCAGCGGACGGCGTATCGGCGGTCGCCGCGGGGCGCACGGCACCCGCCGGGTGGGAGCGCCGGCGGGGTGGCACGGCGGCCGGTCGACACGAGCCGGACGGGCAGTTGGCCGGCGTCACCAGGACGCTGGCTGGGCGACAAGCCAGGCAGTGGGACGGTCGCGGCGCACGGGTCGCCGCCGGGCAACTTCGCCGCCGGGCGACCGGGCGGCGCACGGGTGCCGGTGGCGGGCGACGAGGCGTCGCCAGGGGCGGACGCCGCGGCCGTGACGGGCGGGGTGCCGGGCAGGTACGAGGGCTGGCCGCCGCCGGCCCATAGCGAGCGACGAAGCGTTGCCGCGGCGAACGCCGCGGCCGCAACGGACCGGGGAGGCACATGGGCTGGCCGCCGCCGGCCCATAGCGAGCGAGGCGGGCGCGGCTCAGCCAGGGCGGACGGTGGCCGGCCGAGGGGGGGCGGGGCGCCCCGGACACACGTGGATGTTGGGTTCGCCACGGGCTGCGGGCAAGGGCGGCCGGTGCCAGGCGGGCTCGGTCGGGGGGTTAGAGGCGGGGCTGAGCTGGGGATTTACGTGGGTTGGGGTGGTGGGCAGGGGGGCTGGGGGAAGACGCGACAAGGCCCGGACCGGATTTCTCCGGCCCGGGCCTCTCCCCCTGGTCGCCCCCAGCGGTTCTAGCGCCACCTTACCTCTCGCTGGTGTCGCCTGTCACACGTAGATATCGACAAGGGCGACGGAAAGGTAACGGCTCGGCACGAGTTTATGTGTAGAAGGGGTTCTCCCCCAGCGCGTGATCCGTCACGTCGACGACGTCGGCCACCTCGGGGATGGCCTCGCGGATCGCCCGGGCGATGCCCTCGCGCAGGGTCATGGCCGACACAGCGCAGCCCTGGCAGCCGCCGCCCATCGTGACGTACACGGTGTCGCCTTCGACCCGGTCGAGCGCGGCGTAGCCGCCGTGCATGGCGAGCGACGGGTTGATCTGCTTCTCCAGCAGCTGCTGGACCTTCTCCTCGACCGTGCCCGTCAGCTCGATGTGGGCGCCGGACAGCGGGTCGGGCCGGTTGGGGTTGCGGAGGACGAGCCCCGCCTGCCCCGGGGTCGACGGCAGGTCGAGCGTGGCGCCCTGCAGGGCGTCGCGGCTGCCGGCCGGGATGATGACGGCCAGGTCGCCCTGCTGCTCGACCACGTCGCCGGCCTCGATGTCGGCGTCGGCCACCGGGTCGAAGGTGAGGTCGTACGTGTACTCCGGGCCCCGCACGCCCGTGACCTCGATCCGGAGCCCGAGCGACTCGGCGTCGTCCTCTTGGGCCCGCAGCTCGAGGATCTTCTCCTGCGCAGGCTCGGTGACGGTCAGGACCATGGGACCAGGCTATCGCCCACCTCCCGCCGCCCAGCCCCCGATCACGGCCGGCCACCGAGCAGGGGGCCACCGGCGCGTTCCGATCACACCTGGCGGGCCGCCTCCGCCTCCTCGGCCAGGGCCAGCCACCGCTCCTCGGCGGCCTCCAGCTCGGCGGTGACGGCCGACAGCTCCTCGCCGAGGCGGGCGAGCGCCACGTGGTCGTCGGCGGCGGCCTGCACCTCGGCCGTCAGCTCCTCCTGGCGCTTCTGCAGCCGCTCCATGTCGGCCTCGGCCCGCTTCATCAGGTGCCGCAGCGTGCTCGGCGACCGACCCGATCGGCCCGCCCGACCCGCCTTGCCCGACCCGTCGCCCCGGCCCGCCCGGCCGGCCCCACCGCCACGGGAGCCGCCGCGCCGGGACGACGACCCCGACTCCCCCGGCGCCCCCGACGACCCGGCCCCGGCCCGCCCCCGCGCCCGGACCGCCCGCCGCTGCTCCTCGTAGGCGGCGTACCCGCCGGGCACCCGGCCGGCGTGGCCGGCGCCGTCGAGCACGATGACGTCCTCGACCGTGCGCTCCAGGAACGCCCGGTCGTGGCTGACGACGACCAGCGCCCCGGGCCAGGACTCCAGCATGTCCTCCAGCGCCCGCAGCGTGTCGAGGTCGAGGTCGTTGGTCGGCTCGTCGAGCAGCAGCACGTTGGGGCCCTGGCGCAGCAGGAGGACGAGCTGGAGCCGGCGCCGCTCCCCGCCCGACAGCAGCCGGATCGGCGCCCACTGGGCGTCGTCGTCGAACCAGAACCGCTCCAGCAGGGCAGCGTCGCTCCAGTCGGCCTGCCGGGTCGGTCCGGCCACGGCGTCGCGCACCCGGGTGTCGAGCGGCAGCTCGGCGCCCCGCTGGTCGTAGAGGCCGATGCGGACCGTCGAGCCGTGGACGACCCGTCCCTCCCGGGGCCGGCGGCGCCCGGCCATGACTTCGAGCAGCGTGGACTTCCCGCTGCCGTTCACGCCCACGACCCCGAGCCGCTCCCCGGGGCTCAGGGCCAGGTCGACGCCGGTGAACAGGAGCCGATCGCCATAGCCGTCGCTCACGCCGTGCAGCTCGACGACCGTGTCGCCCAGCCGGGGCATGCGGACGAGCTCGTGGAGAGGCAGGTCGTCGGCCCGGTCCGGCGACGGCGGGCGCCCGTCGACAACGGCCCGGGCGGCGGCGAGGCGGGCCTTGGGCTTGCGGGTGCGGGCGGGGGCGCCCCGGCGCAACCACGCCAACTCCTGGCGGGCGAGGTTGCGGCGCTTGGTCTCGGCCTCCGCCGCCCGCAACGCCCGCTCGGCCCGGGCCTCCAGGTAGGAGGCGTAGCCGCCCTCGTGGACGTAGGCGGTCCCCCGGTCGAGCTCGAGGATCCGGGTCGTCACCCGGTCGAGCACGTGCCGGTCGTGGGTGACGAGGACGAGCCCGCCCTTGAAGGCGGCCAGCCGCTCCTCCAGCCAGGCGATGGCGTCGAGGTCGAGGTGGTTGGTCGGCTCGTCGAGGATCAGCAGGTCGGACTCGCTGCTGTCGCCCCCGGCGCCGACCGCGGCGAGGGCCCGGGCCAGCGCCACCCGCTTGGCCTGGCCGCCGGACAGCTGGCCAACGTCCGCGTCCAGCTCCGACCCCATGCCGAGGCGGTCGAGGATGGCCTCGGACTCCCACCCGCCGCCGACCGCCTCGCGCACCGTGCCGGGCGGCAGCGCCGCGTTCTGGTCGAGCACCACCACGCGGGCGCCCCGGCCCCGGCGGATCGTGCCGGCGTCGGGCTCGACCGTCCCGGCCAGCACGCCGAGGAGCGTCGACTTGCCGGTCCCGTTGAGGCCGACGACGGCCAGTCGGTCACCGCTCGACACGGTGACCGACAGGTCGGTGAACAGCGGCTTCCCGGGCCGGCTCGCGGACAGGCCGGCGGCATCGACGAGGATCACGGCGAGCGACGGTACCGGCGTCGGCGCGGTCTCCTCATGCCACCCGGCGGGCCGGGGACGGGCGGCGGGCCGAGCCCGGCAGGCCGCTCTGGGCCCCGACGGGCAGGGACCCGAACCGCCGCCCGGGAGGCCGGCGGGCTCCGCCGACCCCCGCCCGGCGGGTTCCCGGGGGTGGGGTGGCGGCGCGGTTAGCGTCCAGGGGATGCGTGGCGACGGCATCCTCTCCGGTCCGCTGGACATCGACGGCCCCCGCCGCAAGCCCCGAACCTTCCCCACCGTCGAGGGCCGGCCCGGCCTGGAGGTCCGGCACCGGACCACCGGCGTCGAGGGCACCATCCTCGGCTTCGAACACGGCGGTGTGGCGGTGCGCGACCGCCACTCGGGGGCGCGGCGCCTGCTCCGCCTCGACCCCGGTGGCTTCGAGGTCGGCGGCCGCTACGTGACGCTGGTGCCGGCCAAGGCGGCGCCCCCGCGCACGCCGGCCCGCACCGCGTCGGGCTCCACCGCGGTGCGGGGCCACCGGGCCCGGGTGGCCCGGGCCAGCCGCATCCTGGTCGAAGGCGTCCACGACGCCGAGCTGGTGGAGAAGGTGTGGGGCGACGACCTGCGGGTGGAGGGCGTCGTCGTCGAGCGGCTCGACGGCATGGACCACCTGCCGCAGGTCGTGGCCGACATGCGACCGGGGCCGGGCCGGCGCCTGGGCATCCTGCTCGACCACCTGGTCGACGGGTCGAAGGAGGCCCGGGTGGCGGCCGCCGTCCGCCACCCCCACGTGCTGGTGACCGGCACGCCGTTCGTGGACGTGTGGCAGGCGGTCCGGCCCAAGGCCGCCGGCATCGAGGCCTGGCCGGAGATCCCGCCGGGCCAGCCGTGGAAGGAGGGCGTGCTGGCCGCCCTGGGCGTGCGCAGCACCCCCGGCGAGTTCTGGCGGCACCTGGTGGGGCGGGTGCGATCGTACGCCGACCTCGATCCCGCCCTGGTGGGAGCGGTCGAGCAGCTCATCGACTTCGTGACCGACCCGGAGTTCGCCGACCCGTAGCCCCCGCCGGGCCGCCCTCCGGTGCGCCCGCCAGCCGGTGGCGAGCAGGACCAACGCGCCCGGACCGACGCAGCCCCGGGCCGCCTCGGCCGCGCGGGAGCGACCGGCCGCCGACCGGTGGCCCGGGCCGCCCCACTCGGCGTCGGCTGCGCCGCGCCGCCCGCCCACGAGGAGGGGCGGCGGGCGGGGGTCGGAGCCGGCCGCCGGCGGCGCCTGGCCCCCCGATCGCCGAGTCGCTCGTCAGACGGACGGGGCGTCGCGCCCGGCGGTCAGCCCGGGCCGGCCGAGACGGGGCGCCCGCCAGGCCGGGCGGGCGCCGCCGGGCGAGCCGCGGAAGGGTCGGGCCGGGCCGCGGCCCGGCCAACAGGGGTGGGTCCGGGCAGGGTCAGGCCGGGACCGGGGGCGAGGCGGCGCGGCGGAGGGCCCGCTCGAGAAGGAGCGGGTCGCCGAGGCGGCGCCGCAGCTCACGCTCGAGGCCGGCGATGGGGTGGAGGTTCTGCGGGGCCCGGTGGTCGTTGTGGGGCTGGCTGGCGAACCGGGGCAGCGTCGCCCCCACCCGGTCGGCCACGGCGGCGGCGTCCACGCGGCTCAGGTCGCCCGACGCCTCGCAGCGGACGATGCCCCACCAGGGGTGGGTCGCCGGGCCGGGGAGCCGCAGGTACCACGAGTACCGGAACCGCCGGTCGCCCACCGCGAACAGCGGAGTGCGCTGACCCGGCCGCAGGCCGGTGACGGCGTGCTGCAGGGCCGCCGGCAGGTAGGACACGTGGTGGGCCTTGATGTAGCCGACGGCGCCGGCGATGTGGCGCCGGTCGCCGAGGGGCCCGTCGACCACCAGCAGCTCGCCGCCGGCCGGGCTCCGCCCGGCGGCCGCCGCCACCCGTCCCTCGAGGTCGCCGCGGGCGCGGCCGAGCGCCTGCTCGACCGGGTCGCCGGTGCCCGTGTCGGGGACCGGGTAGGCCCGGTAGTCGCCCCGCTCGGTGGCGATGTCGCCGCCGGCGCCGCCCGGGCACAGGACGCCCCGGCGCACCTCGGCCGCCACCACCTCGGCCCGGCCGTCGCACCGCACCACGCCGGCCGCCCAGCTGGCGCACACCCCCGACCGGGTGAGGCCGCCCTCGGTGATCCACACCCGGGCGTCGATGCGCTGGACGCCGTCGACGAACAGCACGGTCGGGGCCGGCGCCACGCCCTCGGGGCCGATCGGGGCCCAGTCGCCCGGGTCGCGCTCGACGGCCAGGTCGACGGTGGCGTCGGAGTCGTCGAGGACGGCGGCGCCGACCGGCGCGCCGTAGTCGGGGGCCCAGGTCTCGACGGCGAAGTCCACGATTCGCCCCCTCACCCCTCGACCCGCTCGACCGACGACGAGCCGCCGACCTTGCTGACCTCGAACCGCACCGGCAGCCGGTCGGCCAGCTCGCGCACGTGGGTCACGACGCCGACCATGCGGCCGCCGGCCCCCAGCTCGTCGAGCGCGCCGGCCACGACGTCGAGCGTCTCGGCGTCGAGCGTGCCGAACCCCTCGTCGAGGAACAGGGCTTCGAGTCGGGCCGTGCCCCCGGTGGCCAGGCCGGCCACCTGGTCGGCCAGAGCGAGGGCCAGGGCCAGCGAGGCCAGGAACGTCTCGCCGCCCGACAGCGTGCGGGCCGGGCGGGCCTGGGAGGCGTTGGTGTGGTCGATGACCTGGAACGCCCCCGAGCGGCCGTCGACGGCGAGGGCGTAGGCGCCGCCGCTCAGCCCGTCGAGGATCTGGGACGCCCCGCCGACCAGCTGGTGGACGGCCTCGTCGAGCAGCCACTTCTCGAACCGGTTGGCGGCCAGGTGCCCGGCCAGGGCCTCGGCCACCTGCTGCTCCTCGGTGGCGGCCCGCTGGTCGGCCCGCAGGCGCTCGGCGTCGGCCAGCTGGGCGTCGATGCGGGCGACGGCCTCTTCGGCCCGGGCCCGGGCGGCGGCCACGGCCTCGCCCGGCCAGGCGGCCAGGAGGCCGACCGCGCCGCCCGACCCGCCGCCGGCACCGGCCCGACCCGCACCGGCCCCACCGGCAGCCACGCCACCGGCACCCGCCCCACCGGCTCCGGCCCGACCGGCGCCCCGGGCGCCACCCGCCCGGCCCGACCCGGCCGCGCCGGGCCGAGGCACCTCGACGCCCGCCTCCTCGCACACCGCGACCAGCTCGCCCAGCCGGGTCACCGCCTCGGTGCGGGCCCGCTCGGCCGCCTGGCGGTGCTCGTCGAGCTGGGCCTCGAGCTCAGGGCGGCGGCCGGCCGCCCACTCGAGCAGCGCCCGCCAGTCGGCCGCCAGGTCGCGCCGCTCGGCCGCCGGCGCCCCCAGGGCGGCCACGGCGTCGCGGGCGGCGTCGAACGCCCGCCGGGCCTCGCGCTCGCGCTCGACCAGGGCCTCGTGGCTTCGGCCGGCGTCGAGCAGGGCGCGCCGGGCGTCGCGCTCGGCCTGGCGCGCCTCGGCCAGCCCGGCCTCGGCTTCGGCCACCAACGCCAGCTGCTCCTCGACGGCGTCGGGGTCGAGGCCACCGTCGAGCCGGGCCTCGACCTCGGCCAGCTCGTCGCGGACGCGAGCCAGCTTCTCGTCGACCCGCACCTGGTGGCGCTCGGCCTCCGCCCGCTCGCGGTGGGCGGCGGCCACGGCCCGCTCGGCCTCGGCCAGGGCCTGCTCGGCCCGCTCGAGGTCGGGGACGTGCTCGGCGTCGGGCAGCTCGGACACCTCCTGCCCGCAGACCGGGCACGGTTCCCCCACGGCCAGCTCGGGCACCAGCGCCCGCGCCCGCAGCTCGACCCGGACCCGCTCGAGCTCGGCGGATCGGGCGGCCCGCGCGGCGGTCGCCGCCTCCTCGGCGGCCACCGCCTCCTCCAGCCGGGCGGCGGCCGCTGCTTGGGCGGCCTCGCCCCGCTCGGCCTCGGCCAGCCGCTCGGCGCGCCGGCGGTGGTCGGCCGCCGTCGCCTCGAGCGCGGCACGGGCGGGCAGGGCGGCCAGCCGCTCCTCGGCCTCGGCCACGGCCGCCGCAGCCTCGTCCTCGTGCTCGGCGGCCCGGCGCCGGGCCTCGTCGGCCTCGGCCAGCTCGGCGGCCAGCTCGTCGACCCCGGCGGGGGCGGCGAGCCGGGCGAGGCGCTCGATCTGCACCGCCACCTCGGCGGCTTGGGCCTCGCGGGCGTCGGCGTCGGCCACCAGATTCTCGAGCGCGGGCCGCTCGGCGGCGAGCCGGTCGCACAGCGCGGCCAGCTCGTCGACCCGGGCGGCGGCCGCGGCCCGGGCCTCGGGCGTGGCGCCGGCCAGGCCCTCGATCTGGGACGCCACCAGCTCGGCCCGCTGGCGGGCCAGGGCGGCGCGCTGGCGGGCGGCGCTGGCCACCCGCTCGTAGAGACCGAGGTCGAGCAGGCGCACCAGCAGGTCCTGCCGGGAGCGGGGCTTGTCGTGCAGGAACCGGGCGAACTGGCCCTGGGGCAGCGACACGCACGTCGTGAAGTGCTCGAACGTCAGCCCCAGAAGGTCGGTGACCGCGGCGGTCAGCTCGTCGGCCGTGCCGGCCAGCACCTCGCCCGCCCGCTCGAGCCGGGCCTCCTTGGTGGTGGCCCCGGCCTTGGTGGCACGCACGACCCGCACGGCCGTGTAGGGCTCGCCGTCGACCGTGAAATCGAGCCGGACCCGGGCCTCGTTGAGGTTCTGGCTGATGACCGGGGCCACGGCCCGGCGGTCGTCGAGCCGGGGCACCGTGCCGTACAGGGCGAACGTGAGGGCGTCGATGACGCTGGTCTTGCCGGCGCCGGTCGGGCCGACCAGGGCGAACAGGTCGGCGCCGGCGAAGTCGACGACCGTCGGCTGCCGGAAGGCCGTGAAGCCCTCGACCTCGAGCCGGGCCGGCCTCACCGTGCCCCCTCCCCGACCCCGGCCCCGGCGGCCGCGACGGCCGCGCCGGACCCCGCGGGCCCGCCGACACCGACGGCGCCACCGGACCCGTCGGGCCCACCGGGCTCGCCGGGCTCCGTCGAGCCCGAACCCGACCCCGCCGCCTCGTCGGCCTCGACCAGCTCGTCGAACAGCCGTAGGACCCGCTCGTCGAGCGCGTCCTGCGCCTCGAGGTACTCGGCCAGCAGGTCGCGGGGCGTGCGCCGGAGCCGGTCGGGGTCGGCGACCCGCCGGCGCTCGCCCTCGTCGTCGTCCCGGGGGGCCAGCGCCACCTCGACCACGTGGGGAGCGGCGGCGCGCACCTCGTCGGCCAAGCCGACCCGGGCCCGCTCGTCGAGCACGACCCTGAGGTGGTCGTCGCCGGCCTCGGCCGCCCGGGCCAGCACGTCGGCCAGCGGGCCCCGCAGCGTGCGCAGCCGGCGCCCGGCCGTGAGCGGCACGGCCCGCACCTGCGCCGGCAGGCCCGGCCGCACGTCGACGACGTGGACCACCGGGTCGTTGGCCGACTCGCCGAAGTCGAGCTGCAGCGGCGACCCGCAATAGTGGAGCGGCGCCGGCCCGGCCACCGTCTGGGGCCGGTGCAGGTGGCCGAGCGCCACGTACTGAGCGGCGGCCGGGAAGGCGGTGGCCGGCACCCAGTAGTCGAACACGGTGTGGGCGCCGCGCTCGCCCCCGCCCATCACGCCGCCCATGACCATGAGGTGGGCGACGACCAGGTTGACCGTGTCGGCCCGGAAGCCGGCGGTCAGGGCGCCGAGGATGCGGACGACGCGGTCTGCGTAGGCGGCGTGGGCGTCGGCGGCGTCGCCCGACAGGAGCAGGTCGGCCGTGACCACGTAGCGCTGGGAGGGGAACGGCAGCAGCGCCAGGAGCGCCGTCTCGCCGTCGACGTCGAGCTCGAGCACGCCGCCATCGGTGGGCGGGCGGATGGCCGCAGCGACGTGGATGCCGCTGGCCTCGGACAGCGGGGCCACCGCCGCCAGCCGCTGGGCCGAGTCGTGGTTGCCGGCCACGACCACGACCGGCCGGCCGCCGGCCGCCAGGTCGAGCAGGGCGCGGTAGACGATGCGCTCGGACTCGGCGGTCGGGGTGGCCGTGTCGAACAGGTCGCCGGCCACGACGACGAGGTCGACGGACTGGGACTCGGCGATGCCGGCGATCTCGGCCAGCACGGCCTGGTGCTCGGCGGACCGGGACCGGCCCCGGATCGCCTTGCCGACGTGCCAGTCGGACGTGTGCAGCAGCCTCACGGCCGGCCCCTCCCTCCGGGAAGCCCGGTCGCGGCCGGCGCCCGGCCCGCCCCGCCGGGAAGCCCGGTCTCGACGGCCGGCCCGCCCCGCCCGCAGGGAAGCCGGGTCTCGAGCCGCACCCGGCTCCGCCCGGCGCGCGCCCCGCGTCCCACGGCCCGCACCCCGCTCACGACGGGAACCCCGCGAACGGATCGGTGGCTCCGGCCGCATGCCCGTTGGCCCGGGCGCCCGCGCCGTTGGCCTCGGCGCCGGGCGCGGCGGCACCCTCCGCCCCCGAGCCCTTCGCCGAGCCGTTGGCCCCCGAGGCCCCGCCCCCGGCGGCGCCCGCCTCGGGCAGCGCCGCCTCGCTGGCCCGGGTCGCCCAGGCCGGGAACGGGAACTGCACGACCAGCGGCACGGGCAGCTCGGGCTGGCTGACGAGCATGGTGCCAGGCTTGACGATGGTGGCCCGCTGGCGCTGGACGGGCGGCAGGAACCCGTACTCGCCGCGGGTGGCCTCGGCCGAGTCGAGCCGGCCCACCACCCGGATGGCCGAGTTGGCCACCACCCGCCGCTCGACCTCGCTGGCGGTCTGCTGGGCGCCGATGAGCACGATGCCCAGCGACCGGCCCCGCTCGGCGACGTCGAGCAGGATCTCCTTGATGGGGCTCGACCCGTCGCGGGGCGCGTACTTGTTGAGCTCGTCGAGCACGACGAACTGCAGCGGGCGGGCCTGGCCCGAGCGCTCCTTGCGCTCGAACGCCCGGCGCAGCACCACGCCGACCACGAACCGCTTGGCCCGGTCGTTGAGGTTGTGGAGGTCGACGACCGTGACCTGCGCCCGGTCGAGCTGGACCTGGTGGGTCTCGGGCCGGGGCACGTCGGCCCGGATCAGGTGGCGCACGTAGCGGCGGGCCCCGTGCAGCCGCCGCAGGAAGGCGTTGATCGTGCCGGCGCCGATGGCCCGGCCACCCCACAGGTCGTGGCCGTCGATGTCGACCTTCTCTTCGATCAGCTCGACCAGGTCGTCGAACGTGCGCACGACCTGGCCGTCGATGCTCACCGCCCCGTCGCCCACCGGCTCGGCGGCGGCCCGCAGCTTGGCCGTCACGTTGTGGACGACCATCGTGTACTGCTGGCGGTCGTCCTCGGCGTCGGCGAACAGGAAGGGCAGCAGCTCCTCGGCGCAGAACTGCTCGATCGTCCAGAAGAAGGACGTGACGTCGCGCTGGCGGGAGGCCACGTCGGGGCAGGCGTTGGGGTCGTCTCGCACGGGCGGGGCGAAGATGGCCACCGACCCGAACGCCCCGGCCGGCAGGCCCAGCGCCGCGTAGCGGGCCGGCTCCTCGTCGCCCAGCTCGACGTTGGTGTGGTCGAGGAACAGCAGGTCCTCGCCCTTGACGTTGAAGATCAGCGCCTTGGTGTTGGCCGCCTCGGCCCCCAGCACGCCCGAGTGGAACAGGCTGTAGAGCAGGAACGTGGCGTAGGTGGTCTTGGTGGCCACGCCCGAGACGCCGCTGATGTTGACGTGGGCGCCCCGCGTGCCGTCGAGGAACTCGAGGTCGAGGAAGAACGGCTCGTCGTCGCGGGACAGGCCCGCCGGCAGCTTGCTGCGCATCTGCGAGAACAGCAGCGCCTCGTCGCGGTCGGCGCCGGTGGCCTTGCGGACCTCCTCGCCCGGCAGCGGCGGCACGAAGATCTCGGGCTCGAACCGGGTGGCCAGCACCTGGGCGGCCTCGCTGACCTGGGCGGGCAGCACGCCGTCGGCCACGAGGAACACGTCGGAGTCCATCCGGGCGCCCTCGTGCCGGGCCCGCACCTGGGACACGACACCCGAGATGCGCAGGCGCTCGCCGTCGGGCAGGGTGCGGTCGACCACCACCACGTCGTCGAGCTGGAGGTAGGAGCCCTCGCCCACGCCCACCCAGAACTCGAGCGGCGTGGCGGGCTCGGTGCCGATGACCCGGCCGACCACCGGCGACTCGAGGGACAGGTCGGAGTGGGGGACAGCGCCGTCCATGCGACACGACGCTAGTGAGGCCGTGTGACAGCGAGACGGACCCCGAGCGCCCTGGGCGCACCCGGACCGGATGGCGGACCGGTCGCGCACCCGCTTAGGGTCGCCCCATGGCTGATGCTGCTCCTGGTCCCGTCGTGACGACCGTCGAGGACGGGGTGGCCGTCCTGCGGTTCGACGACGGCAAGGTCAACGCCCTGTCCCACGCCGCCATCGAGGCCCTGGAGGCCGGCCTCGACACCGCCGAGGCCGAGGCCCGAGCCGTGTGCCTGGTGGGCCGCGAGGGCAAGTTCTCCGCCGGGTTCGACCTGAGCGTGATGTCCGCCGGGCCCGACCAGGCCCGCGACCTGCTGGCGGCCGGCGGCCGGCTCATCATGCGCCTCTACATGCACCCCCAGCCGGTGGTGGCGGCGGTGACCGGGCACGCCCTGGCCGCCGGGGCCCTGCTCGTGCTGGCCTGCGACATCCGCATCGGCGCCGACGTGCCGGCCAAGATCGGTCTCAACGAGACGTCGATCGGTATGCCGCTGCCGCTGTTCGCCCTCGAGCTGGCGCAGGACCGGCTCGATCCCCGGGCCCGGGTGCGGGCCACGCTGGCCGCCGAGATCTACGACCCGGCCGGCGCCGTGGAGGTCGGCTACCTCGACCGGGTGGTGGCGGCCGACGCGGTGGAGGAGGCGGCGATCGCCGAGGCTCGGCGGCTCGGCGCCTACAGCGCCGGGCCGTACGCTCAGACCAAGCGCACGCTGCGCGAGCCGATCGCCAACCGGGTCAAGGCCGAGGGGGCCCGCAGCGTCCAGGACTTCATCGTCGAGGCCACCGGCTGACCGCCGGCGCGGCCGTTTCGCCCCACGCCCCCGCCGCGGGCCCGCCGACGATCCCGAGGGCCGGCCGCGCGGGCCGGCCGTCGGCCGGCGCCCGACTCCGTTCCGCCCCCTTCGCCCGGCCGGCGCCGTAGCGTGGGGCCATGAGCCAGACCTGCAGCCATCTCGACACGGTGCAGGACGTGACGCCGTCGTCCTCCGGCTGCGAGGACTGCCTGCGCACCGGCGACCAGTGGGTCCACCTGCGGACGTGCATGACGTGCGGGCACGTGGGCTGCTGCGACAGCTCACCCAACCGCCACGCCACCGCGCACTTCGCGGCCAGCCACCACCCCGTCGTCCGCTCCTACGAGCCGGGAGAGGACTGGTGGTGGTGCTACGAGGATCAACTGTCGTTCGACGTGCCGGGCGCCCCGCCCGCCCCGTCGCACCCCTGAGCGGGTGGACGACACCCCGTCCTTCCACCTCGTCGCCCGCACGGGCCACCCCGACTTCCTCGACTTTCCCTGGGACCGGCCGCTGGCCCGGTGGGACGACCCGCGGATCGTCGACTACGCCAAGGGCGTCTCCCGCCACGTGGTCCGGTTCGTCACCGAGGGGGGACGCGCCTACGCGCTGAAGGAGACCTCGCTCGCCCTGGCCGAGCGGGAGTACGGGATGCTCCGGCGGTTGAACGAGGAGCCGCTGCCCGCGGTCGAGGCGGTGGGCGTCGTCAGCGAGCGGCTCGGGGCCGACGGCGAGCGGCTCGACTCGGTGCTCATCACCCAGCACCTGGAGTTCTCGCTCCCCTACCGGATGCTGTTCAGCGGCCGGGGCGTCCCCGACCTGCGCCGGCGGCTGATCGACGCCTTGGCCGTCCTGCTGGTGCGCCTGCACCTGGCCGGCTTCTTCTGGGGCGACTGCTCGCTGTCCAACGTGCTGTTCCGGCGCGACGCCGGGGCGCTCGCCGCCTACCTGGTCGACGCCGAGACCGGCGAGTGGCATCCGGCCCTGTCCGACGGCCAGCGGCTCCACGACCTGACCATCGCCACCGAGAACGTGGCCGGCGAACTGCTCGACCTGTGCTCGGCCAGCCGGCTGCCGTCCGACGTCGACCCGCTGGAGACGGCCGACGAGCTCGGGCGCCGCTACACCGACCTGTGGGACGAGCTGACCCGCGAAGAGGTGATCCAGCCGGGCGAACGGCACCGCATCGAGGCCCGGCTGCGGCGGCTCAACGAGCTGGGGTTCGACGTCGAGGAGTTCGAGCTGGTCCGCACGGCCGACGGCCAGGAGGTGCGGGTGGTGGCCCGGGTGCTGGAGGAGGGCCACCACGCGCGGCGCCTGCGCGACCTCACCGGCATCGAGGTGCAGGAGAACCAGGCCCGGCGGCTGCTGAACGACATCGCTGAATACCGCGCCTGGCTGGCCGGCCGGGAGGGCCGGGAGGTGCCCGACGCGGTGGCCGCCTACCGCTGGCTGTCCGAGGTGTACGAGCCGGCGCTGAACCGGGTGCCGGCCGACCTGCGGGCCAAGCTGCACCCCGCCGAGTTGTTCCACGAGATCCTCGAGCACCGTTGGTACCTGGCCGAGCAGCGCGGCGGCGACGTCGACACGCTGGAGGCCGTCGACGACTACGTCGAGAACGAGCTCCGGAACCGCGCCGACGAGCACACCGTGCTCGCCATCGGCCTCGAGGACCTGGAGGACGCCGCCGACCTCGCGGGAACCGTCGACCTCGACGACGCCGGCGACGGTGGCGACGCCCCCGCGATCGGGCCCCCGTCGTGGCCCTCGACCGGGGCCGATCCCGACGCCGGATGACACCGGAGTCATGACGGTGCTATCAGGCGACTGCCGATAACCCTTGTGCTCGTTGCGCTCGTGCCGTTCAATGCGTGGACGTGGAGGAGGGGTCCCTGTGGGGGATGATCGACGCGCAGCCCGTCGTCTTCCCTGTTCCCGTGCACGAGCTCAACACGGCGCTCATCGAGTTCGTCGTGCCGGTCGAGGCGGCCAGGCGGCTGCTGCCCGGTGACGCCTTCGAGCTGGTCGAGACCGAGCCGGGCCTGGCCCAGGTCAACGTTGCGGCGCTCGACTACCGACGGGGCGCGTGGGGCCCGGCCGCCGCCGTCGAGACGATGCTGACCGCCCGCCCGGTGGGCGCCCCGCCGAGCGCCACCGGCATCTTTCTGTGCGACGGACCGATCAGCCAGCGGTTCGCCAGCGAGGTCGCCAGCCGGGCCATGGGGACCTCGAAACGGCTGGAGACGGTCGAGGTCGACACGACCGACGCCGACGTCAGGTTCCGAGTGTCGTGCGGCGACGAGCGGGCGCTGACGCTGCGCCTGCCCCGGGTGTCCGGGGCCCGCGAGCGCCACCGGCTCGACATCGCCGGCTACAGCTGCCTCGACGGCGAGCCCTACGTCACCCGCCTGGAGATCGACATGCCGGCCGCCGCCGTCGACCCGGCCGACGTCGACCTCTCGATCGGGACCGGCTGGTTCGCCGACACGCTCCGGTCGCTCGGCCTGCCCCGCAAGCCCGACCGGTGCTGGTGGGGAGAGGGCCTCACCGCCGTGTATCACCGGCCCGCCCGGCTGACGGCCGCCGCCCGCGCCGGCGTGACGGGCCGGGGCGGCGACGCCCAGGGCGACACGAGAGGCGACGCCCGCGAGACCGGCGAGGCTGAGGGGACCGAGCCGCTGTCCGGCGGCGCCGGGCCGGCCTCCGGCTGACGGCCCGCCGGCCGGCGCCCGCAGGCGTCGGCCCGGGGCCCGGCCGCGGACGCCGCAGGCCGACTCGCACACCACCTCGAGCCGCCGGTGGCTGGGCCGCCGCCTCACAGGCCGGTCGTGTTGTCGATGCGCTCGCGCAGCAGGTCGGCGTGGCCGTTGTGGCGGGCGTACTCGGCGATGAGGTGGACGAGCACGCGCCGCAGCGACACCGGCTCGCCCGTCATCGCGTGGGTGCCGGTGGCGTCGAGGGACGGGGTGGCGGCCACGATGGCCCGCGACCGCTCGCACTCCTCCCGCCACACCGCCAGCGCCTCGGCGGGGTCGCCCTCCAGGTCGTCGAAGTCCTGGTTGGGGTCGTCGTCGGAGTAGTACAGGTGCGGGATCTGCTCGCCCGCGAACTGGATGCGGAACCACCACCGCTCGACCCCGGCCAGGTGGCGCAGCAGGCCGTGGAGGCTGAGGCCCGACGGAGGCACCACCTTCTCCGACAGCCGCTCGGGCGGCACCCCGGCGCACTTCAGCTCCACCGTCCGGCGTTGCCAGTCGAGGTAGGCGCACAGGATCTCCCGCTCGTCGCCGACGAGGGGCGGCGTGGCGCGGTCGTCACCGGGCATCACCGCCGAGACGACTGCGGGCGGAGACGGGGCCGCCGAAGCCGAGGCGGGCGGTGACTCGGTCGACTCGGTCGCCGATCCCGACGCCGGCGCCGACCGGGCCGCTCCGTCGCCCAGCTTGACCACCTCGTCCACCTCGACGACATGGGTCGTGGCGAACACCTCGCCGAACTCCCGGATCGCCGCCTCCCGCCGCTCGTCCTTGAGGTAGGAGGCCAGGGCCCGGCGGCTGGGGAAGCGCAGGAGCTGGAACTCGACCGGCAGCTCCGGGTCCTGCCCGCCGGACCGCCGGCCCCGGAACACCAGCTCGGCGCCGTGGTCGGCCAGGAGGGGCAGGATGGCGTCCTCGTACGCGCTCGCGCGCTCGGCAGCCCCGGGCTCGGGCCCGGTGTACCCCACGAACGCGAGCGTGAACGGGCCGTCATCGTTGTCGGTCATGGGCCTATCTTGTCGCCCGGCCGCCGGCGCCCGGGCCGCCGGCGTGTACCCGCCCGTACACCGTGGATAACGTGCGGTCATGGCGACCACGGGCCGCGAGCTGCTGGCGGCGCTGGACGAGGGCCCGGCCCGCATGTCGGGCGCGGACGTCGCCGCGTCCCAGCGGCGGCGCATGCTGGCCGCCATGGTGGCGGCCGTGGCTGAGAAGGGCTACGTCGACGTGGCGGTCGCCGACGTCGTGTCGCGGGCCCGCGTCTCGCGGGCCACGTTCTACGAGCAGTTCCGCGACAAGGCCGACTGCTTCGTCGCCGCCCTCCAAGCCTGCACCGACCAGCTGACGCGCACGCTGCGCGAGCGGGCGCCCCGGAGCCTGCCGCCGCGCGCCCGCCTGGGCGCCTTCCTCGACGCCTACCTGAGCGGGCTGGCCGCCTTCCCCGAAGGCGCCCGGGTGTGCCTGGTGGAGATGTACGCGGTCGGCCCCGAGGCCGCGGAGCAGCGCCACCGCATCCAGCTCGACTTCGCCGCCCGGCTGCGGGCCATGCACGCCGGGCTGGCCAAGGCCGGCGAGCCGGTCCGCCCGCTCGACGACTTCGACTTCGAGGCGATCGTCGGGGCCATCAGCGCCCTGGCCACCAACCGGGTGGCCGCCGGCCGGGCGCGCGAGCTGCCCGAGCTGCGGGAGCCGCTCGAGCGGTTCGTGCTCACCCACTTCGGTCTGGACCCGGACGAGCGGCTCGACGAGGACGGGCGGCCGGACAGCGAGAACGAGCAACCCGACCAGGACGAGCGGCCGGGCACGTAGGCCGACGGACGGCGGGCCGAGCCCCACGGGAGCCGCCCGCCGGTTGCTGCTAGAACACGTTCTCGTTCAGAATTGGGTTCCAGTTGCCGGACCGGGGGGTCCCATGGACGAGACCGCAGTCGCCGCCTTCCAGCTCGCGGGCCAGGACATCTGGTGGATGGTGGACCGCTGGGCCCGCACCCGGCCCGACCACCCGTTCCTCGTGTGGGAACCCCGGTCGGGCGAAGACCGCACCTGGACGTACCGCCAGTTCGCCGACGACGTGTCGCGCATCGCCGCCGGCCTGACCGACCGGGGCATCGGCGTCGGCGACAAGGTCCTCATCCACGCCGACAACTGCCCCGAGGCCGTGCTGGCCTGGTACGCCTGCGCCCGAGTGGGCGCCGTGGCCGTCACCACCAACACCCGCAGCGTCGCCGCCGAGGTCTCGTACTTCGCCTCCCACGCCCGGTGCGTGGCCGCCGTCACCCAGCCCCGCTACGCGGCCCTGGTGGCCAAGGCCGCCCCCGACCTGCGGTGGATCGCGGTGACCGAGGACGACTCGGGCGAGCCGCCCGCCCCCGAGCACCGCGACCACGGGCACGAGCCGTTCTCGGCCCTGTACGGCGACCCCGACGACGCCCCGCGACGCGAGCCGGACCCGCTGCTGCCGGCCGGCATCCTCTACACCTCGGGCACGACGTCACGCCCCAAGGCGGTCGTGCACACCCACGGCAACGCCCTGTGGGCCGCCCGGCAGGGCCCGCTGGCCATCGACATGACCGGCGACGACACCTACCTCGTCTACCTGCCGTTCTTCCACGTCAACGCCCAGAGCTGGAGCATCTGGACGACGCTCGGCGTGGGCGGGACCGTGGTGCTCCAGCCCAAGTTCTCGGCCAGCCGGTTCTGGGAGGTCATCGCCAAGCACCGGGTCACGCACATCTCGCTGATCCCGTTCGTGTTCAAGGCGATCGCCGGCCAGCCCATCCCCGAGCACACGGTCAAGGTGGGCGTGTTCGGCCTGATCATGCCCGAGCTGGAGGACTGGCTGAAGATGCGGGTCGTGCCGGCCTACGGCATGACCGAGACCGTCATCCACGCCATCCACGCCAACAAGTTCGAGGAGTTCCCCCGGGGGACGATGGGCCGCCCCACCGCCGGCTACGAGGTGCTGATCGTCGACCAGGAGACCGGCGAGGTCTGCACCGACGGGCGGGTCGGTGAACTGTGGCTGCGGGGGACCCGGGGCATCCAGCTTTTCCTCGAGTACTACGACAACCCGGAGGCCAACGCCGCCGCCTTCACCGAGGACGGCTGGTTCCGGACCGGCGACCTCGTCCGCTTGGGCGAGAACGGCAACCTCTTCTACTCGGAGCGGGACAAGGACGCCCTCAAGGTCGGCGGCGAGAACGTGTCGGCCCGCGAGGTCGAGGACGTCTGCCGCCAGGTGCCCGGCGTCGCCGACGTGGCCGTCGTGGCCAAGTCGCACGAGATGCTGAGCATGGTGGCGGTGGCGTTCGTCATCAAGGCGCCCGACGCCCCCGAGGACGACGCCCTGGCGGCGGCCGTCATCGAGCGCTGCCGGGAGAACCTGGCCGACTTCAAGGTGCCCCGGGCGGTCTACTTCGTCGACGAGTTCCCGACCGCCACGCTGGAGAAGGTGGCCAAGCACAAGCTCCGGGAGATGGCCGACGCCATGCCGCCTGTCGACTGAGCCGCCGGGCCCGCCCGGGCCCGGTGCGGCCGATCCGCCATATCCTTCGGTACATGCGGCGCGTAGCCGACGCCTTTGAGGGCTGTTACGAGGCGGAGCGCGCCGCGGCGCTGGCGGGCGTGCCCGTCTCCACGCTCTACGAGTGGGCGCGGGCGGGCCTCGTCGTCCCGTCGCTGTCGCCCGCCCGGCCCATGCTCTGGTCGTACGCCGACCTCGTGGTGCTGCGGATCGTGGGTTGGCTCCGCCACCCCAAGCGGGCGGCGGGCGCGGTGGTGCCGGCCAGCCCGATGGCGGCCGTGCGCCGGGCGCTCGACGAGCTCGACCGGCTGGGGCTCGACCCGTGGGCGGCGCCGCCCGACGGGGCCGCCGCACCCGACGGGCCGGCGACGCCGGCCTCGCCGCTCGCCGTCGACCGGTCGGGCAACGTCTACGTCCGGCACCCCGACGGGGTCCAGGGCGACCGGGGCCAGGGCGTGCTGCCCGACACGCTCGACCTGCTGGGTCCGTTCGACGGCGAAGCGGGCGGCTGGGGCCCCGACCTCCGCCGGCCCCTGCCCCACCTGCGCATCGTGCCCGGCAAGCTCAGCGGCGAACCCCACCTGGCCGGCTCCCGGGTCACGACCCGGGCGGTGGCGGCGCTGGCCGACCGGGGCCACACGCTCGACGACCTCGCCCGCCTGTACCCCGACGAGGACGCCGACGGCCTGCGCGAGGCGGTCGAGCTCGAGCGCCGGCTGGCGGCCTGACCGTGGCCGAGGCCGACGCCGAGGTCGAGCCCGAGCGGGGCGAGCGGCTGGTGGTGCCGCTCGACATCGCGGTCCCCGAGCCGCTCCTCGCCGCGCTCGACGCCTTCATGACCGACATCGCCCTGACCCCGCTGCACCGCATCGACCGCCGGCTCGCCGAAGTCGACGACCGTGTTCTCGCCCTGGCCCTGCGCCAGGAGGGGTACGACTGGCTGGCCACCGACAACGACAAGATCCTGCGCAACCCGAACGAGCTGGCCGCCATCCTGCGGGCAGGCGTCAACGTCTTCGCCGTCCACGGCACCGGGGGCGACCCGCTCCGGGCCGTGGGGGCGCTGCTGCTCGACCTCCCCGAGGCCGTCCGCCGGGCCAGCGGGCTGGGCGAGGTGTTCTGGTCGCGGCCCCGGCGCCCGGCCCCGCACCGCCCGTGGGAGCTGTTCGAGCAGGCCGCGACCCGCCACGGCCTGCCGGCCGAGGAGCTCTACGAGCGGGTCAAGGTCACGGACGAGGAGATGACGACGCCGTGGTGGACGGCCGGGCGGGCGCCCGGCTGAGCGCCCTGCGGGCGGCGGCGGCGATGCCGGCGGCGTCGAGGCCCAATTGGGACCGGATGGCCGCCGGGTCGCCGTGGGAGATGTAGGCGTCGGGGACGCCGAGCACGACGGTGGGCGGCGGAGCGGGGGCGGACCCGTCACCGGTCCCGTCGCCGCCGATCCCGACGCCGGGGGACCCGCTGCCGGACCCGTCGCCGCCGGTCCCGGCCAGGGCGGCGAGGGCGTCGACCACCCGGGCGCCGGCCCCGCCCTCCCGGACCCCGTCCTCCACGGTGACGACCGCCCGGTGCCGGGCAGCGTCGGCCACCATGTCGGGGTCGAGCGGCTTGACCGCCCGCACGTCCCACACCGTGGCCGACACGCCCTCGCCCTCGAGCAGCTCGGCGGCCGCTTCGGCCTCGCCCACCAGCGGGCCGACCGCCAGCAGGCAGACATCGCGCCCCACCCGGGTCTGCCGGGCGCGGCGGCCGTGGCCGGCCGCGCCGGGGCGGGCCGTGCCGTTCGGCCAGCGCAGCGCCACGGGCCCGTCGGCGGTCAGCGCCTCGTCGAGCATGGCCTCGAGGTCGGCGCCCGACGACGGCGTCAGGATCGTCAGGCCCGGCACCCGCCCGAGCAGGGCCAGGTCGAGCACGCCGTGGTGCGATGGCCCGTCGGGCCCGGTGATGCCGGCCCGGTCGAGGCAGAAGACGACCGGCAGCCGGTGCAGCCCGACGTCGAGGTTGACCTGGTCGAGCGCCCGGGTCAGGAACGTCGAGTAGATGGCCACCACCGGGCGGAGCCCGCCCATGGCCATGCCGGCGGCGGCCGTCACCGCATGCTGCTCGGCGATGCCGACGTCGTAGAACCGGTCGGGGAACACCTCGGCGAACGGCCGCAGACCGGTGGAGCTGGGCATGGCGGCGGTGACGGCGACGACCCGCGGGTCGCGCTCCCCCGCCCGCACCAGGGCCCGGGCGAACACGTCGGTGTAGCGGGGCGCGGTCCGGGCCGGCGGGGCGTAGCGCCGGGGCCGGAACGGGGCGACATCGTGCAGGCACTTGTCGTCGTCGTCCTCGGCGGGGGCGAAGCCCCGGCCCTTGCGGGTGAGCACGTGCACGACCGTGGGCCGGCCGGTGGCCAGCGCCTCGCCCAGGGCGGCCTCGACGGCGGCGACGTCGTGGCCGTCGACCGGCCCGCGGTAGTCGACGCCGAGGGCCTGGAAGAACGCCGGGCCGCACGGCTCCCCGCCGGGCCCGGCGGCGAGCGGGCTCAGCGTCTCGGTCAGCCGGGACACGGTGGGGGCGTACGAGCGCCCGTTGTCGTTGAGCACGACGACCACGGGCAGGCCCTGGCACCCGAGGTTGTTGAGCCCCTCGTAGGCCAGGCCCCCGGTGAGGGCGCCGTCGCCGATCACCGCGACCACCCGCCCCGGCGGCCGCGCCGCGGCCAGCCCGAACGCGTACGACAGGGCGGTCGAGGCATGGCTGTTCTCGACCCAGTCGTGGGGCGACTCGCGCCGGTTGGGGTAGCCGGACAGGCCGCCCGGCTGCCGCAGCGTGGCGAACCGGTCCTGCCGGCCGGTGAGCAGCTTGTGCGTGTACGCCTGGTGGCCGGTGTCCCAGATGATGACGTCGGTGGGCGAGTCGAGCGCCCGGTGCAGGGCGATCGTCAGCTCGACCGCCCCCAGGTTGGACCCCAGGTGCCCGCCGGTGGTGGCCACCGTGGTGATCAGCACGTCGCGGATCTCGGCGGCGAGGGCGTCGATCTCGTCCGGGCCCAGCGCCCGCAGGTCGGCCGGCCCGCCGATCCGCTCGAGCAGGCCGCGCCGCGCCGCCCGCTCGGCTGGCCGCTCGGCCGGCCCCTCGGCCGGGCGCCGGTCGGCCGAGGGGCCCCGCTCCCCCAGG
Organism: Acidimicrobiales bacterium; assembly: GCA_036563805.1. Lineage (GTDB taxonomy): Bacteria > Actinomycetota > Acidimicrobiia > Acidimicrobiales > VFJN01 > DATCLS01. Next base: position 55,629 of record DATCLS010000045.1, read on the forward strand.
GGCGCGCTCATGCCGACAGCGCGGCCCGGAGCGACTGCCGCAGCGACGTGGTGGTGGCGATCACCGCCGAGGGCTCGTAGCCGCAGTGGGCCATGCAGTTGCGGCACCGCGGGTCCTTGCCGCGGCCGTAGCGGTCCCAGTCGGTGGTCTCGATCAGCTCCTGGTAGCTGGAGGCGTAGCCGTCGCCCATCAGGTAGCAGGGCCGCTGCCAGCCGAACACCGAGTAGCTGGGGATGCCCCAGGCGGTGCACGGGAAGTCGACCCGGCCCTCCAGGAAGTCGAGGAACAGCGGCGTGTGGTTGAGCCGCCACTTCCGCCGCTTGCCGGCGAACGCCTCGCGGAACAGCTTCTGCGTCTGCTGCACGCCCAGGAAGTGGACCTGGTCGGGCGCCTTCTCGTAGGCGTAGCCCGGCGACACCATCATGCTGTCGACGCCCACCTCGTCGTTGAGGAAGTCGAGCACCTCGCGCACGGTGGCCGGCGAGTCGGTCGAGAAGAACGTCGTGTTGGTCGTGACCCGGAAGCCGCGGCGCTTCGCCTCCCGGATGGCGGCGATGGCCTCATCGAACACGCCCTCGCGGCACACCGACTCGTCGTGGCGCTCCCGCAGGCCGTCGATGTGCACGGTCCAGGCGAAGTAGGGCGACGGGGTGAACTTGTCGAGCTTGCGCCGCATGAGCACGGCGTTGGTGCACAGGTAGACGAAACGCTTCCGGTCGATCAGCGCCTCGACCATCTCGGCGATGTCGGGGTGCAGGAGCGGCTCGCCCCCGGCGATCGACACGATCGGCGCCCCGCACTCCTCGACCGCGGCCACAGCCTCGTCGACCGAGACCCGCTGGCGCAGGACCTCGGTCGGGTGCTGGATCTTCCCGCACCCGGCGCAGGCCAGGTTGCAGGCGAACAGCGGCTCCAGCTCGAGGACCAGCGGGAACTTGTCCCGCCGGGCGAGCTTCTGGCGCGCCAGATAGAGCGCCACGTGCAGGCTCTGCCGGAACGGCACCATCGTCCGACCTCCTTCAGCAGACGGCTTCCGGGAGCGGGAAGCGGACGGTCTCGGCCGTCACCGCCCGTGTCTCCACCTCGATCGGGCCCAGGCTGGCCAGCGCCTCCACCAGGCGCTCGACCACCCAGGGCGGGGCCGACGCCCCGGCCGTCACCCCGACGGTCCGGGCGCCGGCCAGCCACGCCAGCTCGATGTCGCGCTCGTCGTCGACCAGGTGCGCAACCGACCCCGACCGGCCGGCCACCTCGACCAGCCGGTGGCTGTTGGACGAGTTCTGCGACCCGGCCACCAGCACCAGGTCGCATTCGTCGGCGATGGCGCGGACCGCGTCCTGCCGGTTCTGGGTGGCATAACAGATGTCGGCGGCCGACGGCCCGACGAGCGTCGGGAACCGGTCGCGCAGCACGCCGACCACCTCCTCCACCTCGTCGAGCGCCAGCGTGGTCTGGGTGACGTAGGCCACCCGCTCGGGGTCGGGAACCTCGACGGCGGCGGCGTCGGCCGGTGTGGACACCAGCCGGATGTCGGCGTCCTCGCCCATCGTGCCCTCGACCTCGTCGTGGTGGGCGTGGCCGACCAGCACGACGCCGTAGCCCCGACGGGCGAAGCGCCGCACCTCGCGGTGGACCTTGGCCACCAGCGGGCAGGTGGCGTCGATGACGGTCTGGCCCCGGGCGGCGGCCGCCGCCTCGACCGCCGGCGCCACGCCGTGGGCCGAGAACACGAGGCGGGCGCCCTCGGGGGCCTCGTCGACCTCGTCGACGAAGACGGCGCCGCGAGCCTCGAGGTCGGCCACCACGTGCCGGTTGTGGATGATCTGGCGCCGGACGTAGACGGGCGGCCCGTAGCGGTCGAGGGCCCGCTCGACCACCTCGATGGCCCGCTCGACACCGGCGCAGAACGAGCGGGGCTCGGCCAGCAGCACCCGGCGGGGGCCGACCGCCGTCGCCCAGGCGGCGAGGACCCGGCCGACCCGGCGCAGCGACCGGTAGGCGGCGAGGCCGAGGCCGGCGGGGGCGACGGTGCCGCCGCCGGGCGGCGGGACCGGCGGCGTCACGACCCGGACGGCGGCCAGCGGGCGGTCACCGGCCGCGGCCGCCAGCCAGCCGGCCTCGGCGTCGGCCTCGGGGTCGCCGAAGCCGACGCGGTCGGCGGCCCGGCCGTCGCCGTCACCGGGGGCGTCAGCCGGGCCGGCGCCGGGGCCGTGGCCGTGCGCGCCGTTCGTTCCGTTCGATCCGTTCGCCCCGGCGGAGGCGCCGGGACCCCACGGGCCGGCCGCGGCCGGCCCGTGGACCCGCAGCCCGGCCCGGGCCAGCGCCGCGGCCAGCAGCGACGCCCCCGGCACGGGCACGGGGCCGTGCGGTCCCGGCACGGCGGACGCCACCACCACGTCGCCGGGCTCGGGGCCCGGACCCCCCAGCGGGTCCGGGCCCGCGGCCGGCGCCGGGCCGGCCGTCACGACGGCGACGGCCGGGGCGCCGCGGCAGCGGGCGGACAGGTTGATGGCGGCACGTCGGGCCCGCTCGGGGCCGGCGCCGGTGACGATGGTCTCGAGCCCGGGGGCGCCGCCGGCCACCGCCCGGGCCGCCGGCCGGGTCGGCGTAAGGACGATGCCCGCCCGGCTCACGTCCCCCTCCCGGCGGCGAGGTAGCGGCCGAGCGCCATGACCGGGAACGTCAGCCGGTACAGGTGGTAATTGATGTAGAAGTCGCCGGGGAACCCGGTGCCGGTGAACGGGTCCTCGTCCCACGTGCCGTCGGGCCGCTGGGTCTCGACCAGGAAGGTGACACCGCGACGCACGGCCTCCGACGACCGGCGGCCGGCCGCCAGCAGGGCGAGCAGCGCCCAGGCCGTCTGCGAGGCGGTCGAGGCGCCCCGGGCGATCCAGGCGGGATCGTCGTAGGAGCGCAGGTCCTCGCCCCAGCCGCCGTCGTCGTTCTGGTGGCGCTCGAGCCAGGCGACGGCCCGGTTGATGGCCGGGTCATCGGGCGTCGCCCCGGCCGCCACCAGGGCGGGGACCGCGGCGCCCGTCCCGTAGACGTGGTTGGCGCCCCACCGCCCGAACCACGAGCCGTCGGCCTCCTGCTCCGACCGCAGCCACGCCACGGCCTCCTGCAGCCGGCGCCGGTCGGCGGCCGGCTCGTCGGCCAGCATCTCGACGATGTGGGCGGTGACGTCGGCCGACGGCGGGTCGGTGACCTCGCCGAAGTCGCAGAACGGCAGCGCAGCGCACAGCCGGCTCGTGTTGTCGGCGTCGAAGGCGCCCCAGCCGCCGCCCCGGCTCTGCATGCCCTCGACCCAGCGGACTGCCCGGTCGATGGGGCCGGCGACGGCGTCGGCCAGGCCGTCGACGCCGCGGGTGGCCCGCCGCAGCGCCATGACCACCTCGGCCGTGTCGTCAACGTCCGGGTAGTTGACGTTGGCGAACTCGAACGCCCAGCCGCCCGGGGGCAGCTGCGGCCGGCGGACCGCCCAGTCGCCGGCGACCGTGACCTCCTGGTCGAGCAGCCACCGGACCGCCCGCTCGAGCGCGGGGTCGCCGGGCGCCACCCCGGCGTCGGCCAGGGCCACGGTGGCGAGCGCCGTGTCCCACACCGGGGACTGGCAGGCCTCCAACCGGCGCCCCCGCTCGTCGTGGATCGTGAACCGGTCGAGGCCCTCCAGCCCCACCTTCATCACGGGGTGGTCGAGCGGGTACCCCAGCGCCCGCAGGGCCAGCAGCGAGTACACCCAGGGCGGCTGGATCCCGCCCCACGAGCCGTCGGCCTCCTGGCGGCGCACGATCCACTGCTCGGCGAGGCGCAGGGCCAGCCGGCGGAGCAGCACCTTGGGCGGCGCCCAGCCGGGCAGCCGCTCGTAGCGCCACAGCACCCGGTCCAGCGCCTGGAAGCGGCGCTCGGTGGGGGTGGCGGGCGGGCGCTCGGGCGGGCGTCCGCTGAACAGCTCGTCGATGAGGAACGGCAGCGGGCGGGTGAGCTGGGTCCGGTGGGCGAAGACCACCGTGAGCGGCACGATCGTCTGCCGGGCCCAGCAGGCGAAGTCGTAGATGTTCAGCGGGACCCGGGGGGGCAGCAGCATGACCTCGGGGGGCAGCGCCGGCAGGTCGTCCCAGTCCCATCGGCCGACGAGCGCCAGCCAGATGCGGGTGAACACCCGGCTGGCCTCGACGCCGCCGGCGTCCACGACGAACCGGCGAGCGCGGTCCATGTGGGGCGCGGCGGGGTCGTCGCCGGCCAGGCGCAGCGCCACGTAGGCCTCGATCGTGGTGGACAGGTCGCCGGGGCCGCCGTGGAACGTCGCCCACGTGCCGTCCTCGCGCTGCTGGTTCCGGATCCAGGTGGCCGCCGCCGCGGTCGTCTCGGGGTCGAGGATGCCGAGCACGTGGCGCAGCAGCAGGTCCTCGGCGTCCATCGTCACGTTCGTCTCGAGCTCGCCCTTCCACCAGCCCTCGGGCGACTGGAGGCCGAGGAGGTGGTCGCGGGCCCGGGCCAGGGCCTCGGCCGCACCGGGGACGTCCGGCCCGGAGCCGGCGTCGGGTTCCGCGTCGGTTCCGGTCGCGGTGGCGGAGCGGGGGACTTCGAGCACCATCAGAACTCCCTCTCGACGACGAAGCGGGCCAGGTCGATCAGCTCGTCCCGGGCGGCCGGGACGAGCGGGGCCTCCTCCAGCGCCCGGCAGGCGGCGTCGAGGCGCCGCCGGGCCAGCTGCTCGGTGGCGCGGCGGGCGCCGGTCCGCTCGACCAGCTCGGTGCCGCGGGCGACGGCGGCCTCGTCGAGCGGGCCGTTGGCGAGCAGCCGGCGCAGCTCGGCGGCCTCGGGGCCGCCCGCCGCCAGGGCGTGGACCACCGGGAGCGACTTCTTGCGGGCGGCCAGGTCGCTGCCCCGGGGCTTGCCCGTCCGCTCGGGGTCGCCCCAGATACCGAGCAGGTCGTCGGCCGCCTGGAAAGCGACGCCCAGCTCGGCTCCGTACCGCCGCAAGGCCTCGACCGCGTCCGGCGGCGCCCCGGCCAGGCAGGCCCCGACCACCGCGGCGCCGGCCAGCAGGGCGCCGGTCTTGCCGGCCACCATGGCCAGGCAGTCGTCCACCGAGACGTCGGACCGGCTCTCGAACGCCATGTCCTGCGCCTGGCCGCCGATCATGGCCGCGGTGGCGTCGGTCAGCTCGGCGGTGGCGGCCGCCCGGCGAGCGGCGTCGACGTCGGCGTCCTGGAGCACCTGGAGGGCCAGCGTGTTGAGGGCGTCGCCCACCAGCACGGCGCTGGCCACCCCGTACAGGGCCCAGACCGTGGGGCGGTGGCGGCGCTCGCGGTCGCCGTCCATCACGTCGTCGTGGAGCAGCGAGAAGTTGTGGACCAGCTCGATGGCGACGGCGCCGGGCACGGCCGTGCCCGCGTCGGCGCCGGCCGCCTCGGCCGCCAGGACGGCGAGCGCCGGGCGGACCCCCTTGCCCCCGCCCCCGGGCGTCGGCGCGCCGTGCTCGTCGCGCCAGCCGAGGTGGTAGGCGGCGACCGGCCGCATCTCGGGATCGAGCCGCTCGACCGCGGCCACCAGTGCCGGGTGGACCAGGTCGCGGGCGCGGCCCAGCACGCCGGGCACGGACGTGACGGTGCTCATAGGGCGACCTCCTCGGGCTCGTCGGGGCCGTCGGGTGGGATGGGCGGGCGCGACGGGCGGCGTGCGGCCGGCGCGCCGGGTGCGGCCGAAGCCGGGGGCTGCGGGGACGGCGCGACGGGCGTGGCCGGTGCGGGCGGGCCGAACGGCTCGGGCAGGTTGCGGGTGTGGCCGGCCGCCACCAGGGCATGGTGGGCGGCCGTGCGGCCGCTGCGCACCGCCCCCTCCATGGTCGCCGGCCACCCGGTGTCGGTCCACGCCCCGGCCAGCACCAGGCCGGGAACCGCGGTCAGGCACGGCAGCCGGGCCGAGCGGCACCCGGGCCCGCCCCGGAACGTCGCCGCCGGCTCGCGGGAAACCAGGCAGTCGACCACCCGGGCCTCCCGCGCCCGAGGGAACACCCGCGCCAGCGCGGCGAGCGTGCGGGCCTTGAGGGCGTCGCCGGCCAGGCCCATCTCGGCGTCGGCCGCGCTGAGCGACACGGCCAGGTACTGGCCGTCGCAGGGGTCGAGCCCGGCGCCGGCCGTGCGGTCGAACACGAACTGGACGTCGGGGTCGATCGACGCCGCCATCGGCAGGTCGGTGACCGGCCGGTCGTAGATCACGTGGACGTTGACGATCGGCGACACGCCGAGCCGGGTGCCGGCGTCGGCCGGTACGGGCAGCCCGGCGACGTCGGCCAGGGCGGAGTGGGGGACCGCGACGATCACGGCGTCGGCCGGGTGCTCGGTGCCGCCGGCGGCCACGGTGAAACGGGCGCCGGCCGGGTCGGCGCTGTCGGCGGGCAGGCCGGTGGACGGGCCGGCCGACCCGATCGACGGATCCGCGTAGCGGATGGCTCCGACCGGGGCGCCGGTCACGACCTCGACGCCGGCGGCCTCCAGAGCCCGGCGCCCGGCCTCGCCGTGGAGCTGGCCGAGCGGCACCCGGGACCAGCCGATGTCGGCGGCCGCGGCGTCGGTCAGCAGGCCGGTCCGGAACACCATGGCGGCCAGGGCGAGCGACGCCTCCCGGGCCGGGAGGTTGACGGTTGGCCGGCAGATCAGGTCCCACAACGCCCGCTGGGCCTCGGGCGACTGCCCGCGGCGGGCGAGCCACTCGCCGAACGTCTGCTGGTCGCTGGCCTCGGCGTCGGGGTCGACGCCGCGGAGGGCCAGCGCGGCCGGCAGCAGCCGGAGCCGGTCGCGGAGCCGCAGGTGGCGGTAGGCGAGCAGCGAGCGGCCCAGGTGGGCGGGCGCCGGCAAGCCGCTCCGCCGGAGCCGGGCGACCCGGCCGTCCGGCCCGAGGACGGGCACGTCGAGCCGGGGCTGGAGGTCGACCTGGCCGGCGACGCCCAGCCGCTCGAGGAACGCCGTGTAGGCCGTGCAGCAGCGCAGGAACACGTGCTGGCCGTTGTCGAACCACAGCCCGTTGTGGCGGAACGACCAGGTGGCGCCGCCCAGGCGCCGCCGGCGCTCGACGAGGGTCACCCGGGCGCCGGCGTCCGCGGCCGCCAGCGCCGCGGCCATCCCGGCGAGCCCGCCGCCGACGACGCAGATCCGCCCCCGGCTCACCCGCCCTCCCCGCGGCGCGGGACGAGCGAGCCGAGGGCGACCGTCAGCTTGCGGGCGGTGGGCAGCGAGACCCGACCGCGCAGCACCGCCGCCGGGTCGCGCTCGATGGCGTCGAGCAGGCCGCGGTAGATGCCCGCCATCGCCCCCACGCAGGCGCGGGAGCGGTGGTCGAGGTGCGGGAGGAGCCGCAGGCCCCGGTCGTACCACTGGCGGGCCCGCTCGGCCTCGAACGTGACGAGCGCGGCCAGCCGGTCGCGGGGCCCCGAGGCGTCGGGGGCGCAGCCGAACCGGGCCAGGTCGGCGGCGGGAAGGTAGACGCGCCCGAGGGCGTCGCGGTCCTCGAGCACGTCGCGCAGGACGTTGGTGAGCTGGAGCGCCACCCCCAGGTCGTCGGCCAGGGGTGCGGCCTCGGCGGGCCGGGCGGCGCCGAAGATGGCGAGCGACAGCCGGCCGATCGAGCCGGCCACCTGGCGGCAGTAGACGACCAGCTCGTCGAAGGTCGCGAAGCGGGGCACGAGCGCGGGCGCGCCGGCATCGCTCGCACCGTTGGTGGACACCCCGTCGGCGGGGGCGCCGGCGTGGGCGGCGTGGGCGTGGGCGGTGCGGGCGTCGGCCTCGACATCGCAGCGGCAGCCGTCGAACAGGTCGCCGAGCGCGTCGAGCGGGAGCGGGTAGCGGGCGAGGACGCCGGCCAGGCCCACGAGGATCGGGTCGGACGGCTCGGCGGCGGTTCCGGTCGCCACTGTGGCCTCGACCCGGCGGCGCAGCGCCGCCAGCTCGGCCAGCTTGGCGGCGGGCTCGCCCGGCTCGTCGACGATGTCGTCGATGCGGCGGGCCAGGGCGTACACGACGTTCATGGCCGCCCGCTCCGGCGGCCGGAGCAGGGCGATGCCGTAGGCGAAGTTCTTGGCCTCCCGCCGGGTGATGGCGGCGCACGCCCGGTAGGCGGCCTCGAGGTCGAGCCCCCCGGCCCCCTCCGCCCCGCCGTCGGCGCCGTCCTCCGGACGGCGGGAGGGGGGCCGACGCGGGGAAGGGCGCGCGGCGAGGAGGGCGGCGGCATGGCGGGCGACGCGGGCCGGCGCCGGGCGGGCCCGGTGGGCCAGGGTGTCGTAGCCGGCGGCGGCGATGGCGTCGGCCGCCGCCAGGCCGCCCGCCACGTACCCGGCCACGGCCACCCGCGCCCAGCCTCGCAGCGACCGCACCAGCGGCGCCCCGGCGCCGAGCAGCTCCCGGGCCCGGGCCAGCTCGTAGGCCACGGCGGCCCGCAGCCCGGGCGTCGCCGAGCGGGCCGTCAGGTCGGCGTCGCCGACGCCGAACCGGGCGAGGTCGTCGGCGGGCAGGTACACCCGGCCGGCCCGGGCGTCCTCCCCCACGTCCTGCAGGTGTTCGACCACCTGTAGCCCGGTGCAGACCTGGTCGGACCACGCCATCCGCTCGGGCGTCGCCGCCCCGGCCAGAGCGAGCACGGCCCGGCCCACCGGATTGGCCGACAGGCGGCAGTAGCCGAGCAGGTCGTCCCAGTCGGCGTACCGGCGGACCCGCTGGTCCATCCGGTTGGCCTCGATCAGGTCGAGGAACGGCGCCGCGGTCACGTCGGTGGTGGCGATCACCCGGGCCAAGCGCGCCGCCACCGGGTGCACGGCCCCGGCCCGACCGGCGGAAGCCTCCCCGGCCGCAGCGCCGCCGTCGAGCGCCCGCCGCAGCTCGCCCTCCAGCCAGTCGAGGGCGGCCAGCCGGTCGCCTGCGTACTCGTCGCCGAGGTCGTCGGCCAGGCGGGCGAAGCCGTACACGGCCATCAGCTGCTCGCGCACGGCCGCGGGCAGCAGCCGGATGGCCACCGGGAAGTTCTCGTGCCGCGCCCGCTCGAAAACGTCCCGCGGCGGGAGCACGGGGGCGTGCGTCTGGGGGGCAGCGAGGGTCACGCCGATCGCCTCCGTTGGCGCGGTCGTACAAGGGATCTGACCCAGCGGTCACGGGACTTGTACGTAACTAAGCGCATGGGCGCGCCGCTGGCAAGCGTGTGCGCGCCGACCTGGGGCGATGCGCCGCCCCCAGCCCGGGCCGACCGAGGCGCGCCCGGTCAGCCGCCGAGGACGGCGCCCATCGCCCGCTGGGCGAGCTGGACGATGAGCGCGACCGCCCGGTCCCGGGGCGAGCCCTCCCCGGTGAGCCGCGGCCCGACCCCGTCGACGAACCGGGTGAGGGCCCGGTCGGCCAGGGCCCGGTGCCCCGGCTGGTCGCGGAGGCTGCCGGCGGCCAGGTCGAGCAGCACCAGCACGCCGGGCCAGGCGGCGGCCAGCAGGACCGGGATGGCGGCGTCCGGCGTGACGCGGCCGCCGTCGCCCCCCTCCCCCGCCGCGCCGTGCTCCGTCCCGTCGCCCACCGCCCCGCCCGAGTCGGCCGCCCTCGCCACGGCGCAGACCACCCCCTCCACGACCGACTCGACCGCCGCCGCGAACAGGTCCTCCTTGGACTCGAAGTGGCGGTACAGGCTGCCCTTGGCCGTCCCGGCCTTGGCGGCGACGTCGGCGACGGTCACGCCGGCGTAGCCCCGCAGGGCGAACAGCTCGACGGCGGCGACGACGATCCGGTCGCGGGTGACGTCCGCGGCGGCGGTCCCGCCGGCGACGACCGCGTCCCAGGTGTCGCTGTGGAACGCCTCCTCGTCGCCGCTGGCCAGCAGCTCGGGGAGCACGTCGCGGATGGCCTCGAGCGGCAGGCCCCGCCGCTCCCGCAGCAGCCGGACGAGGCGCACCGCCTGGACGTGCCGGTCGGTGTAGCGGAACCGTTGCGATCCGACCCGTTCGGGCGGCGGCAACAGGCCCCGGTTGCGGTAGTGGTGGATGGTCGTCGCCGGTACGCCGGTCTTCTCCACCAGCTCACCGAGGGTGTACCGCGCGTCGCCCGTCATGCGGGTACCTTCCGCGCGGCGGTGGCGCACCCGGACCCCGACGGTGGCCGCCCAGGAGGTCGCGCACCATGAGAACCGTGGTCGTCACCGATTCGAGCGGGTGCCCGGAGCCCGGTGCCGCGCCCCCTGCCGCCGTGGCGGTGGTCCCGATCATCATCCTGCTGGCCGACCGCCAGGTGCGCGACGACGAGATCGACCCGGCCGTCGTCGACACCGCCATCGCCCGGGGCGAGCCGGTCAAGACCCGGGCGCCGTCGGTCGTGGACTACCTCGACGCGGTCGAGTCCCGCGACGCCCAGGCGGCGGTGATCGTCACCCCGGCCGCCGAGGTCACCGCCATGTGGCGCCACGCCTGCCACACGCCGTGGCTGGCCGACCGGCCGGTGGCGGTCGTCGACTCCCGCACGGCGGCGGCGGGGCAGGCCCTGGTGGTCGAGGCCGCGGCCCAGGCTGCGGCGGCGGGCAACTCGCTGGCCGACGTGGTGGGCGTCGCCCACGACGCCGCCGCCCGGGCCCGGGTGATCGGGGCGGTGGGCACGGCCGAGCCGCTCCTGGCGGCGGGCGTGGTGGAGCGCGAGCAGGTCGAGGCGTGCGGCGGGCCCCGCCGGGGCCGCCGCGACGGGCTGCGGCCCACCGTGTTCGAGGCCCGGCATGGGCAGATCGAGCCGCTGAGGGTGCTCGACGGCGAGGACCCGGTGGACGCCCTGGCCGCCCTGTACGCCCGCGAGCGCCGCGCCGGCGACCCGGTGGCGTTCACGGGGGCGGGGGCCGGGCCGGACGTCCGGGCCATGGCGGCGCGCCTGGCCGCCCTCACCGGCTCGAGCCGGGAGCCGGCCGTGTGCAGCCCGGCCATGACGATCCACACCGGGCGCGGGGTGCTGGGGCTCGCCTGGCTGGACCGGGCCTGAGCCGGCGGGGCCCGGGGTCGGGCCCGAGGCGACCGCACCGGGGGCCGGGCCCGAGGCGGCGCTAGCGACGATCCCCACGACTGACCTCCACGTTCGGGATCGAACCGTAGTGGCGGTCAGAGCTTGATGAAGATGCGGCGGCGGTAGAGGGCGTAGGCGACGAGCCACCACAGGGCGGTCCATCCGAAGGCCCACAGGTAGGCCCCGACCGCCGGGTGGCCGAACAGGGCGAGGTCGGGCAGCGACGACCCCCCGTGGTTGCCGAGGATCGCCCACCCGGTGAAGAACCCGATGTAGATGGCGATGGGGTTGGTGCCGAGGTGGACCAGCGGGGCCGTGACCCGCCGGGCGCCCCACACGTCGATGAGCCAGATCCCGAGGGCCAGCCACGCCACCGACGTGCCGATGGTGAGGACGTTGAACGACGGCGACCACAGCCGCTTGTTCAGCGGCACGACCGTGGCGAACAGGGCGCCGAACGCGATCAGGCCCACGGCCCAGGCGGCGAGGCGGCCGGCCAGCCGGCGGCGGTCGGGCACCGCCTTGATCAGGCGGCCGACGAACGCCCCCGCCACCACCGTCACGCCGCTCACCAGCGACTGGAGCGAGCCCTCGGTGGTGAAGCCGTCGAGCAGGACCCGGTCGACCCGGTGGGCCAAGGTCCCCGACTGCGACCAGGCGTCGCTGCCGGGGGCCAGGAGCTCGAACGCCGCCCAGTAGGCCAGCACCAGGGCGGCCGCCGCCACCGGCTGGGCGCGCCGGGGCAGCTTCAGCACGGCGAGCGCCACCAGCGACGACACGGCGATGTGCTGGAGGACGCCGGTGCGGCCGAACGTCTCGTGCCGCAGCGAGGCCAGGGCGACGCCCAGCACGAACAGCACGCCCGCCCGGTACAGGACGTGGCGCACCTCGAGGCCCCGGGACGAGAGCGTCATGCTCACGCCCATCGCGAACAGGAACAGCGGGAAGAACAGGTCGGCGAACGTCAGGCCGTGCCACTCCGGGTGGTGGAGCTGGGCGGGCAGGTGGTGGCTCGGCCCCGGGTTCATGACCACGAGCATCACGACGATGGCCAGCCCCCGCGCGGCGTCGAGCGCCTGGAGGCGGGCCGGGCGCGGGCGAGCCTCGGGGGCCGGGGCGCCGGCACCGACCGGGGCGCCGGCACCGACCGGGGCGCCCGTGTCGGCCCGGGCGACGCGGTCGGCCCGGGCGTCGGCGGTGACCGCGCCGGAGCTCATGTCGTGGTCAGACCCTGGTAGCGGGCGAGGCGCAGGGCGGACACGGTCCCCAGGTGCATGCCGCGGTCCTGCAGCTGCTCGATGATGGCCGGCAGCGCCTCGACCTCGACCTGACGCCGGCTCATCAGCGTGTCGGCCAGGTCGCTGCCCGGGGCGAACAGGCCGCGGCCGATGCCGTCGTGGAAGTCGACGATGTCGCCGGGCCCGGCCTCGCCGACCACGTGCTCGGCCACGGACTCCGGCGTGCGCCACGCCTTCCGGCCCCGGGTCACCGACCACAGGACGATGTCCTGGTTCATCTGGGTGACGAGCCGGACCACGGCCTCGCTCAGGCGCCCCTGCGGCGGCCGGAACAGCCGCACCGGCACGCCGGCCACGTCTTCGATGATCTGAGTGCCCCGCTCGATCTCGCGGCGGGCGGTCTCGGCGCTCGTCTGCGTGATGTGCAGATGACGCCACGTGTGGTTGCCGATCTCGTGCCCCCGGCGGACGACCTCGGCCACGATGTCGGGATGCCGCTCAGCGGCATAGCCCATCATCATGAACGTGCTCTTGACCTGATAAAGGTCGAGGATGTCGAGGATCCGGGGCGTCAGCTCCGGATGCGGTCCGTCGTCGAAGGTCAGCGCCACGAGGGGCGCGCCCGTCGTGACGGACCAGATGATCTCCTGGATCCCCCGGCGGGGGTCGGCAACCTCGTCGTCGGCCTCGGACGACGCGTCCTCTTCGGGTGGAGCCGTTGCCTGGTCGTCGCCCTCGCGTCCGCCCTGGACGACGATTGCACCAGCTCCGACCGTCAGGCCTCCGGCGACAGCGCCAGCTCGTTTCAGAAACTGCCTGCGCTCCACGGGATCTATTGGTGTACCACCTGAGGCCCTCTAAACGAAATGTCGTCCCGAAATGTGTCGATGAGCAGGTAGGAGCCATGAGGGGCGGACGCGCAAATGGACGGCCGCCTCCCGTGCGCCGCACGGCGGGCCTCGTTGGAGAACACCCGAGCGGGGCCGGGGCCGCCGGGGAGCCATGCCGGTGTGCCGAAAGGGGTCGACCGGGCACGAGCCGCGGGGGACGAGACGGCTCTCGTCCCCCGTCGCTCGTGGCTTCCGATCGGGTCGTTCAGGCGGCCGTGGCCCCGGCGGCCTCGACCGCCGGGGTCCGCAGCGCTCGGCGGGCGGCGCCCAGCGTGGAGCCGAGGGTCAGCGCGACGGCCGTGCCGACCACCACCAGCCAGATCCCGAGCCCGGTGTCGGGGACCGGCGAGTCGGTCCGGGCGATGCTGTAGGGCACGATCGTCGCCAGCGAGGCCAGCGAGCCGGCCGCCACGCCGACCACCAGCACGACGACCGACTCGAGGCCCACGGTGGCCAGCGCCCCCGCCGGCGTGGCCCCGGCCAGCCGCTGCTGGGCCAGCTCCCGGCGCCGCCCGGTGGTGGCGGTCACCAGCGTGTTGATGACCATGATGGCGGCGAACACGGCGATCATGCCGACGACCACGAAGTTGAGCGTCTCGATCGTCTTCTCGCTGGCCGTCTCGGCGAGCCCGGCGGCCTCGGTCGCCTGGTTCTCGATGGCCTGCATGACGATCGCCCCGGTGGCGATGGCCGTGAACACGATCACGGGCATGACGGCCCGGGCCATCTGCGGCGCCCGCCGGCGCAGGTTGTGCGCCGCCAGGTAGCCGCTGGCGCCGCCGACCCGCTCCAGCAGCCCGCCGAAGAGCCGGGCCCCGCCCCGGACCAGCGCCGGGGCCAGCAGGGCGAGCCCGATGCCGGCCCAGATCGAGGCCTGGCCGCCGGTCTGCATGGCGTCCGATCCCTTGTCCTTCATGAGGGTGGCGGTGAGGGTGCCGGTCTGGGCGCCGAGGGCGAGGAACACCACCGCCGCCACCGTGCGCTTGCGGGACAGGCGCGACCCGCCGTCGTCGAGCTCGGCGTCGGCCAGCGCGTCGCGGGCCCGCAGGCGGGCGGTCCGCCGGGCGGTGACGAGGGCGGCGACCGTCGCCCCCAGGAACGTGACGCCGAACCCCACGGCCAGGGCGACCGCCCCGAAGCGGTGCTCGACGGCGGCGGACACCTGCCCCGAGTCCCGGACCAGGTCGAAAACCAGACGGCCGACCAGCGCCGCCGGGGCCACGGCCGCCAGGGCGGCGACCACGGCGACGACGGCGGCTTCGCCGACGATCATGCGCCCGACCTGGGCGGGCGTGGCGCCCACGCTCTTGAGCAGCGCCATTTCCCGGCTGCGCTGCCGGACCGACAGGGTCAGCGTCGAGGCCACGGCGAACACCACGATGATCAGGCCCCACCCGCCGACCACCGCGCCGAGCGTGACCAGCGCCTCCGTGTCGGTGGAGGACAGGCCGTCGTTCCCGACCAGGGTGTCGAACATCGAGGCGAACGCCATGACCATCGTCGCCCCCAGGAACAGCGAGACGAAGCTGGCCACCAGGCGCTGGGGCTGCTGGCGCAGCGAGCGGAGCGTGTAGGCGCCCATCACGCCACCACCTCGCGGGTTCCGGGGGCGGCGCGGCGGGCCGCCGCGGGTGCGGGGACGCCGGGGCCGGTCGGCTCGGCGCCCAGGTGGGTCATCCGCTCGGCCACCGCCTCGGGCGTGGGCCGGTCGAGGTGGCCCACGATCCGGCCGTCGGCCAGGAACAGCACGGCGTGGGCGTGGGCGGCGGCCACCGGGTCGTGGGTCACCATGACCACGGTCTGGCCGAAGTCCCGCACGGCCTCGACCAGCAGGCCGAGGACCTGGCGGGCGCTCTTGGAGTCGAGGGCCCCCGTCGGCTCGTCGGCGAACAGCACGCTCGGGGCCGCCACCAACGCCCGGGCGATGGCCACCCGCTGCTGCTGGCCGCCGGACAGCTCGGCCGGCCGGTGGTCGAGCCGGTCGCCCAGCCCCACCCGCTCGAGCACCCGCTCGGCGAGGCCCTTTTCGACCTTGCGGCGGGCCAGCCGCAGCGGGAACGTGACGTTCTGGCGGACGGTCAGCGTGGGCAGCAGGTTGAACTGTTGGAACACGAAGCCGACCCGCTGGCGGCGGAACCGGGTGAGCTCGGCCTCGCTCTCGCCGGTCAGCTCGGTCCCGTCGATGTAGACCCGCCCGGACGTGGGCCGGTCCAGGCCCGCCGCGCACTGGAGGAACGTGCTCTTGCCCGACCCCGACGGGCCCATCACCGCGGTGAAGGTCCCCGAGGGGATGCGGACGCTCACGTCGTCCAGCGCCACGACCTGGTTGCCGGCCGGGCCGTAGACCTTGCGGACCGACTCCATCCGCAGGGCCTCGCCTCCCATCCAGGGGGCGTGTGTCGCATCGGTGCTCATCGTCGGGCTCCTCGTTCTGCGCTCGGGTGCGCTCTCTGCGCTCGTCGATCGGTGGAGACACCGTGCGCCCGGACGGCCGCCGGGTCGTCCGCCCCGGGAAGTCGGACGCGTACTCCTGGCGCGGTAGGGGCCGGCCGGGGGCGTGCTCCGGGCCGGACAGGGAGCGTGCTCCGGCTGAGGCGGGGCCCGAGCGGACTGGCGGGCCCGGGGGCGGCGGCCGGCCGGATCAGCGGCCGGCCAGGCCGGTCTCGTAGGCGATGACCACCAGCTGAGCCCGGTCGCGGGCACCCAGCTTGGTGAGGATGCGGCTGACGTGGGTCTTGGCCGTCAGCGGGCTCATGACGAGCCGCTCGGCCAGCTCGTCGTTGGACAGGCCCCGGGCCACCAGCGCCAGCACCTCGCGCTCGCGCTCGGTGAGCACGTCGAGGCGCTCGGGCGCCTTGGGCCGGGGCACCGCCGAGGCGAACGCGTCCACGACCCGGCGGGTCACCGACGGCGCCAGCAGCGCCTGGCCGCTCGCCACCACCCGGACCGCGTCCCGCAGGTCGTCGGGGTCGACGTCCTTGGTCAGGAACCCGCTGGCGCCGGCCCGCAGCGACTCGAACACGTACTCGTCCAGCTCGTAGGTGGTGAGGACGACGACGCGGGTCCCCGCCAGGTCGGGGTCGCCGGTGATCTCACGGGTGGCGGCCAGGCCGTCGGTCCCCGGCATGCGGACGTCCATGAGCACGACGTCGGGCCGGGCCCGGCGGACCAGCTCGACGGCTTCTGCGCCGTCAGAGGCCTCGCCCACCAGCGTGATGTCGTCGGCCGCGGCCAACAGGGAGGCGAAGCCGGCCCGCACCAGCGCCTGGTCGTCGGCGATCACGACGCGGATGGTCACGGGCGGGCCTCCGACTCCTTTCCGGACCCGGCGCCGCGGTCGCCGGTGTCGTTGTCGTGGTCGCCGGTGTCGGCGTCCCGGGCGCCGGTGTCGGCGCCGCGGTCGCCGGTGTCGTTGTCGTCGTGGGTGTCGTCCCGGTCGCCCGCGCCGCCGGCCGGCGAGTCCCGGGTGGGCAGCGTGGCCGACACCGTCCACCCCTGCCCGGTGCGGGGCCCGAACGTCAGCGTCCCGCCCACCGACTCCACCCGCTCGGTCATGCCCCGCAGCCCGAAGCCGGGGCCGGTGCCCACGGCGCCGCGGCCGTCGTCGGTCACCTCCACGAGCAGACCCACCGGCCCGGGGCGGATCCGCACGGCCGCCCGGCCCGCCTCGGCGTGGCGGATCACGTTGGTCAGCGCCTCCTGCACGACCCGATAGGCGGTCAGCTCGACCAGGCCCTCGAGCTCGACGCCGTCGAGGTCCAGGTCAACCTCGACGTCCAGGCCCTGGGCCCGGGCCGCCTCGGCCAGGTCGGCCACCCCGGCCAGGCCGGGGGCGGGCGCCATGGCCGCCGGGCCGTCCTGGCCCCGCAAGACGGCGACGATGGCCCGCACCTCGGCCATGGCGTCCTTGCCGGCCGAGCGGAGCGTGGCCAGCGCCGACCGGACGGCGCCGGGGTCACGGTCGACGGCGTCGGCGGCCACGCCGGCCTGCACGGTCATGACCGACACCGTGTGGGCCAGCACGTCGTGGACGTCGCGGGCGATGCGCAGCCGCTCCTGGGCCACTTGCCGCCGGGCCTCGGCGTCGCGCTCGGCCTCGGCGTGGGCGGCCCGGGCCGCGTACTCCTCCAGGAGCAGGCGGCGGCTGCGGACCAGCTCGCCGGCCAGGATGGCGGCCACCGTCCAGCCCACGCTCTGCGCCGCCAGCTCGACGTCGGAGGTGGCTGCGGCCACGAGCAGCAGCAGGACGGCGAACCCGCCGACCCCGAACTGGCGGGCCCGGTCGCCGGTCGTGCCCAGCAGGTAGAACCCGACGGTCGCCGGGATGTCCATCAGCCGGTTCGTGTAGCGCGTGTACCAGAGCACGCTCAGGCCCAGCACCACCAGCGTGACCGTGGCCGGGTAGCGGCGGCCGGCGGCGACGAGGACGCCGACCGCGGCCACGAACAGCGCGGCGGCCCAGGCGTCGAGCGGCTGGGCGTTCTCGCTGGGC
The DNA here is from genome assembly GCA_036563805.1 of Acidimicrobiales bacterium. GTDB lineage: Bacteria > Actinomycetota > Acidimicrobiia > Acidimicrobiales > VFJN01 > DATCLS01. Next base: position 73,258 of record DATCLS010000045.1, read on the forward strand.
GGCTCCTTGGCGGCCAGGACGAACAGCCCGACGAGGATCACGCCGAGGACCAGGGTCACCCGGTCGTCTCCCGGGGCCCGGGTCAGCGCAGCCCAACGTCGTCGCACGGCGCCGACTCTACGAGTCGGGCGGCGAGGGGTTCGGCGCGGCCGCCGGGAGGTCGGGAGCGGCCGCGGGCTGCGGGGCCGCCTGCGGCGGTGGGGCGTGCGGGGTGGCCGCGGGCTGCGGGGCCGCCGGCAGGCGGAGGCCGGCGACGAGCGCCCGGTGGTCGCTGCGGCGACGTCGTGGACCGCCACGTCGTCGACCGCGACCGACCGCTCGACGCGGACGTGGTCGATGGCCAGCGCCAACGGGAGGCGGGCCCGCCCGTTCCGCCCCGGCCGGGCGCGTCCACGCCGCCACCGTACCGGCCGCTCCCCTCGCCCCCGCCGCGGCCCCGACCGCCACGACCCGGCCCGGCCCCCGAGGGGGCGGGAGGGTCAGGGGGCCGGGGGAAGGCCGAGGATGTCGGCGGCCTGGGCGCAGGTGGCGACCGGGCGGCCGGCGCGCTCGCAGGCGGCCACCGCCTCGCGGACGAGCTCGACGTTGGTCGGGGACCGGTCGCCGCCGTAGAACTCCAGCCCGAGGTGGAGGTGCCCGCCCCGGGCCAGCGCCGGCTCCACCACCGAGGAACGCCCCAGGTCGCCGCCGACGGCGGACACGGCCCAGGGCACCGGGCAGTCGCCGAGGATCTCCAGGTAGGCGTCGAGGGCCGTCGGCGTGACCGGCAGCCCGAACGGCGCCCCGCGGTAGCCCCGGTCCTCGGCCAAATAGAGCTTGATCATCGTCCCCGCTGGCAGGCGGCCGGCCCGCCAGTAGGCCATCGTCGTCCGCAGGAAGCCGGGCTCGTAGATGGCCAGGCTCGGCCCCAGGCCGTGCTCGTCGTGCAGGGCGAACACCTCGGCGATGCGGTCGAGCGGGTTGGCGTACACGAAGGCGCCGGCGGGCAACCCGTCGGGGCCGAGCCCGCCCAGGTTGACCGACCCGGGGTCGAGCAGGCCGATGCGCAGGCCGTGGACCCGGAGCCGCGGCAGGTGGCCGAAGCTGAGCCCGTCGGGGGTGATGTTGACGGTCGGATAGAGGAGGGCGTCGGGCCGGGCCTCCCACACCGGGCGGAAGGCGGCCAGGTAGCGCTCGGCCACCTCGTCGTCGGGCCCGCCGATCGGGTCGCAGTGGGCGTGGACGATGGCGGCGCCGGCCTCCAGGCACGCCAGGGCGTCCTCGGCGATCTCCTCGGCGGTGATGGGGACGTGCGGGTTCTGGTCCTTGCGGGTCGCCCCGTTGATGGCCGCCTCGATGATGACCGGCTGGTCGGCGCTCGCACCGCTCAACACGTCCCCTCCCGCGACGGCCGACGCCGGCGGACCGTCGAGAATATCTTATATACCTCCAGCTGTAGTAGATCTACCGGTGCCTATGGACTTCGAGGACTCCCCGGAAGACGCCGCCTTCCGCGCCGAGGTGCGGGCCTGGCTCAGCGAAAACGCCCAGCCCCTGAGCGACGGCTACAACTGGTCGCGCGACCACCAGCACCCCGACTACCCCAAGCGATGCAAGGAATGGCAGCACACGCTGTACGAGGGCGGCTGGGGGGCCATCACCTGGCCCACCGAGTACGGCGGCCGGGGCGACACCGCCTGGCACCAGGCGATCTTCAACCAGGAGGCGGCCCGCTACGACGTGTCGGTCGGCGTGTTCGCCGTCGGCATCGGCATGGTCGGCCCGACCCTGATCGCCCACGGCACCGAGGCCCAGAAGCAGCGGTTCCTGCCGGCGATGCTCCAGGGCGAGGAGGTGTGGTGCCAGCTGTTCTCGGAGCCCGAGGCCGGCTCCGACCTCGCCAGCCTGCGGACCCGGGCCGAGCGCGACGGCGACCACTTCGTCGTCAACGGGCAGAAGGTGTGGAGCTCGGGCGCCCACCACAGCGACTGGGGCATCCTGCTGGCCCGCACCAACTTCGACGTGCCCAAGCACAAGGGCATCACCTATTTCCTCGTCGACATGCGGACGCCGGGCATCGAAGTGCGGCCGCTTCGCCAGATCACCGGACACGCCCACTTCAACGAGGTGTTCCTGACCGACGTCCGGATCCCGGCCGAGAACGTGGTCGGCGAGGTCGACCGGGGCTGGGGGCCGACCCACACGACGCTCGCCAACGAGCGGACGTTCATCGGCGGCACCAACCAGGCCGTGACGTCCGACCGGATCATCGACCTGGCCCGCCGCTTCGGCCGCGACCAGGACCCCACGATCCGCCAGAAGATCGCCGCCTTCCACACCCGCACCCGGCTGCTCCAGTTCATGAACTACCGGGTGCAGACGGCGCTGTCTCAGGGCCGCCAGCCGGGCCCGGAGGCGGCGACGACCAAGCTGTTCCTGTCCCAGCACCTGGCCCACACGGGCGACCTCGTCCTCGAGATCGCCGGCGCCGACGGGACGCTCCACCACGAGAGCGCCGTCGACGGCGGGGCCTGGCAGCAGGTCTTCCTGGGCCAGTGGGCGTCGCGGATCGGGGGCGGGACCGACAACATCCAGCGCAACGCGCTGGGCGAGCGGGTGCTCGGCCTGCCGAGCGAGCCCCGAATCGACAAGGACGTCCCGTTCCGGGACGTCCTGACGTCGACCGCGTAGGCCCGCCCGGCGCCGAGGCTGCCGCACCCCGCAGGCTCGCCGACCCGCAGGCCCCGCCGGCCTCGCCGCCCCGTCGTCACTGGCCCGGGCCCTGCGGACCCCGGGCGAAGACGGCGGCCACCGTCCCCACCAGGAACGTCAGCACCAGCGCCGCCACCGGGGCCACCATCGCCCCAACGGGCAGGCGGGTCGGGTCCGACCCCGTCTCGACCACGGGCGTCGCCACGCTGACCACGGTGGCAGCCAGCCACACGGCCGCGGTGGCCGCCGCCGTCCCGGTCCAGACCGGGCGCCGCTCGGCGCTGCCCCGCAGCCGACCCATGGACCACAGGAACACGGCGGTGGCCGCCAGCCCCCACAGCCAGGTGCCGAAGGCCGCCACGGGCATGTGCTGCTGCTCGCTGCCGGTCACCATGTCCGGCGCCAGCGCGCTGGTCAGCGCCACCGCCACCCAGACGGCGCCGAGGCCCCCGGCGGTCCAGGCCATCCACGAGGCGTCGGCGGTCGGGTCGGCCGCCGCGCGGCTCGCCGGGCGGGAGGTCGTGTCGTCGGTCTCGTCGTACGTCGTGCCGCAGGTCTCGCTCATGCCGGCATCGTCGCCCCGCCGTGACCGCCGACACATCGTCCCCCGGTCGGGACTCGCCCCGTACCGCGGTACGGGGGGCGGCCCGCCCCCGGGGGAGGCCGGGCCGTCGCCTGCACCCCCGCCGACGCCGCGTTCGCCTGCGCCGGCAGCGATGCCGAGTTCGCCTGCGCCGGGGTCGGCGCCGGACCGACCGCCGGATCGGCGTCAGGCCGGGGAGCGCTGGGGTGGGAGCTCCTGGTTGGGAGCCCACTGGCGCAGCAGCGCCTCGGCCTCGCCGGCGGGCACGGACAGCGCGAGCGGCCCGGGCTGGCCGTTGGCGACCATCGACACCTGGACCTGGCCGTCGCGCACGCACCAGTAGGCCGGCTGGAACGTGCCGTCGGTGGCGGTCGTCACCAGGCCTGTCCGCCCCAGCATCACGCCGATGGGCACGCCCGCCACCGACGCCACCCCGAGGTTGGTGAGCTGGCCGGCAGCGATGGCGTCCGCCGCCGGGGAGCCGGGGCCCGAGCCCTGGGGACCGACGCCCGGGGCCCGGGCCCCGGCAACCGGGGCCTGCGGTCCGGCGCCCGGCGAGGGGGTCCCGGCGAACGCCGACGGGGCCGGGAACGGCTGGGGCCCGACCCCCACCGCGCCAAGCTGGCTGGCCCTGCGGAAGGCGACGACGGCGCCGATCCCGCCGACGGCCATGAGCAGCACGCCGATGACGGCCAGCGTTCCGTCCCGGGGCTCCGTCGGGTCGGGATGCCCCTCCTCGGGCTGGGAGAAGGCGCCACCCCCGTCCCCGGGTTGGCAACTGATCGGGAGCCGATCGGCGGGGTCGCACCCCTCTTCCTCCCCCACCCCCGCCAGGAAGAGCACCAGCAACACCAAGCCGACGGCGCCCAGGGCGGCGAGGAACCAGCCCCACGCACGGGCCGCACGTTCGTCCATGGCCTGAACATAGTTGTACACAGGGTGGGCGCTCGCCGCGGCCGGCGGCTCGCCGTGTCCAGAACGCGTCCGGAATCCGGGCCTTTCCGGATGCCCCGTCCGCCCACGTCGGCGACGCTGGACGGGACCGACGAGGCCGAAGGGAGGCCGAGGACATGGTCCCTCCACGGTTGGAGCTGGCGGTCTACGGGCTGGTCGCCGCACCGGTCCTGCACCTGGCCGACGAGCACGGGATCCTCGCCGCGCTGCTGGCCGAGGGACCGCTGACGGCCCGGGCGGCTGCCGAGCGCACGGGCACCGACCACGACACCGTCGAGCGGATGCTGCTCGTGCTCACCGCCTTCGGGATCGTGGAGCGGGCCGACGGCGGGGAGTTCGCGGTCCCCGGCGAGATGGCGCCGTTCCTGGACGGGGCCGGCCCGGACCACATCGGCGGGTTCGTCCAGCACATGGTGGACGAGAGCGCCGGGCGGCTGGCGGCGCTGGAGGACCTCCTGCGCCGGGGATCCGACGCGGTGGACGCCGACCGCCCCGCGCCCTACGACCGCTTCTACCGGGACGAGGCGTCGACCGGGGCCTTCCTGCAGGCCATGTGGGACCTGAGCTACGGCGTCTCCCAGGAGCTCGCCGAGCTGGCGGCGCTCGACGGCCACCGCCACCTGGTCGACGTGGGCGGGGCCAACGGCCCGTTCGCCGTGGCCGCGCTCGAATGGGCGCCGGGGCTGACGGCCGTGGTCTTCGACCTCCCCGAGGTGGCGCCCCACCTGGAGGAGACCCGGCGGCGGCACGGGCTGGCCGACCGGCTCGCCTTCCAGGCCGGCGACTTCTTCGTCGACGACCTGCCCGAGGGGGACCTGATCGCCCTCGGCTACGTGCTGTCGAACTGGCCCGACGCCGAGCGCCTGGCACTGCTGCGGAAGGCCCACGCCGCCTGCGCCCCCGGCGGGCGGGTGCTGGTCATGGAGCGGCTGTTCGACGACGGGCGCCGGGGCCCGATCTCGACCGCGGTGATGAACCTGGAGATGCAGGTCGAGACCCGGGGGCGGCACCGCACCGGCGCCGAGTACCGGGCGATGCTGGCGGAGGCCGGCTTCGCCGGGACCGAGGTCCGCCGGTCGAGCCGTGACAAGCACCTCGTCATCGGGACGAAGCCCGGTCAGGGGTGCCGGTGCCGTTCCGCAGCACCCACACCACGATCTGGTAGCGGCTGGTGAGGCCGAGCTTCCGCTTGATGTGCTCAACGTGCGACTCGACGGTCCGGGGCGAGATGTACAGCTCGGCGGCCACCTCGCGGTTGGTCAGGCCCTCCGCCACCAGGTCCGCGACCTCGGCCTCGCGGCGGCTCAGCCGGTCCCGGCCGGGCGGGGTGGGCGGGCTGGGCCGGGCGTCGGCCCGGACCTCGGCATCGTGCGTCACGCTCATGGCGCCGATCGTTCGGCCCCGGCGCCCGCCCCCGCATCCGGGACCGTCCCGGAGATTTCGCCCCCGGCGGCCGATGATCGGCGGGCTTCCGGCTCGTCGACCCCTGGGGGCGGCTCGACGATCGGAGGATCCCCATGCAGGTCACCAAGGTGCTCTCCGCGCTCGCCGTGTCGGACCTGGACCGGGCCAAGCCCTGGTACCAGGCGTTCTTCGGCCGCCCGCCCGACGCGGAGCCGATGCCGGGGCTGGCCGAGTGGCACACGCCCGGCGGGGCCGTCCAGCTCGTGGCCGACGGCCAGCGGGCCGGCGGGTCGCTCGTCACGCTCGAGGTCCCCGACGCCCGCGGGGCGCTGGCCGAGGTCGCCGCCCGGGGCGGGCCGGCGGTCGAGGTCGACGACGTGTCGTCCGACCGGGTCGTGTTCGCCACCGTCGTCGACCCCGACGGCAACGGCATCACCCTCGTCGAGCTCCGCCAAGGGCGCCGCCTTCGACGGCGCCGGTTCCTGACGGGCTTTGGGTGGCACCTCGAGCTCCTCCCACCACCCGTGCGTCACGCCTCCTTCCTCCTCGATGAACGCCCGCGCCACGCGACATGTCGGCGGCTGCACCGACGAGGCGGCGGCGCCTCGGCCCACGTCAGCCCGATGCCGGCGAGCCAGGGCGCACCGTCCCACCGGTGAGCCGCAGCCAAAGCGCCTCCCACAGCACGACGAGCAGCGGCGCGGCGACGAAGCCGGCGGTGGCCGCGTCGTCCGACCCCGAGACCCACCAGGACACCACGGAGACGAGCGTGACCGCGGTGGCGAGATCGAAGACGGGCGCTGCGAACCGCGGCATCCGTTCCGCTGGAAACGGCCGCCGTTCCCGATAGCCCCTGAGGGAGCGGCCGAACGTCCCATCGCGCGCCGAACGGTGCGCACTACGACCCGATCGACGTCGCCCCGGCCACGGCGGGTGGCGCCCCCGGCAGGATTCGAACCTGCGACCCTTCGCTTAGGAGGCGAATGCTCTATCCAGCTGAGCTACGGGGGCGGGTGCCGCGGGGCCTGAGGGGCCCCGAGTCGGTGCCCCGCAGTTTCGCAGCGGGAGACGGCGGGGCCAAACGGCCGGGCCGAACGGATCGGCCCAGCGTGGCCACGACCCGCGGTAACAACGGCTGTCGGTGTGTCAGGCTGAGCCGATGCCGCGGAAGGTTGATCATCCCCAGCATCCCGACGTCGACCTGGTCAGCGGGGCGTTCTGGGCGCGGAACCCCCACGACGAGCTGACCTGGATGCGCGCCCACGCGCCCGTCTACTTCGACGAGCGCAGCGGCGTGTGGGCGATCACCAAGTACGACGACATCAAGCACGTGTCGCGCACGCCCGAGGTGTGGTCGAGCGCCGGCGGCATCCGGCCCGACACGGGACCGCTGCCGATGATGATCGACATGGACGATCCCGAGCACTTCCAGCGGCGCAAGCTGGTGAACCGGGGGTTCACGCCGCGCCGGGTGCGCGACCAGGAGGCCAAGGTCCGCGAGGTCTGCGACCTCATCCTCGACAAGGTCTGCGAGCGGGGCGAGTGCGACTTCGTGTGGGACATCGCCGCCCCGCTGCCGCTGATCATGATCGGCGACGCCCTCGGCGTCGCCCCCGAGGACCGCGACGACCTCATGCGCTGGTCGGACGACATGCTGCGGGGCGTCACCGGCATGGGCGAGGACGACCCGGCCATGGTCAAGGCGGCCGAGGCGTTCGGCGAGTACACGGCCTACGCCAGCCGGGTGATCGAGGACCGGCGGGCCAACCCCCGCGACGACCTGATGAGCGTGCTCGTCCACGCCGAGGTCGACGGCGACCGGCTCGACCACGACAGCCTCGTGCACGAGTCGCTGCTCATCCTCATCGGCGGCGACGAGACGACCCGCCACGTGCTCACCGGCGGGATGTTCCAGCTCATGACCCACCCCGAGCAGTGGAAGGCGCTGATCGACGACCGCTCCAAGCTCGACGGCGCGGTCGAGGAGGTCCTGCGCTGGGTGTCGCCGATCAAGAACATGGCCCGCACGGTGACCCGCGACGTCGAGCTGCGGGGGCAGACCATGGCCGAGGGCGACAAGGTGCTGCTCGTCTACCCGTCGGCCAATCGCGACGAGGACGTGTTCCCCGACCCGTTCCGGTTCGACATCGAGCGCGAGCCCAACGAGCACGTGGCCTTCGGCTTCGGCCCCCACTTCTGCCTGGGCAACAGCCTGGCCCGGCTCGAGCTGAAGGTGATGTTCGACCGGCTGGCGGAGCGCCTGCCCGACATCGCCCTGGGCGAGGGCATCACCGACGAGTCGCAGCTGAACTGGCGGGTCGCCAACTTCATCACCGGGTACGAGCGCATGCCGGTGACGTTCACGCCCAGCGCCCCGGTCTCGGGCACGGACTGACGGCGCGGCCCGGCGGGCCTGGTTGAATCGCGGGCGTGAGCACCCACCCCCCGCTCGACCGCACCGCGGCGGCCGCACACGTCGACGCCGTGTGGGACGCCGACATCGTCCCCCTGCTGCACGACTACATCCGCATCCCCAACGTCTCGGTCGCCTACGACCCGGGCTGGTACGAGGCCGACCACATGGCCCGCGCCACCCAGCTGCTGCGCGACTGGTGCGCGGCCCGGGCGGCCGACGGGCTGGCGGGCGCCACCGTGGAGGTCCACGAGATCGCGGGCCTGACCCCGGTGCTGCTCGTCGACGTGCCGCCGACCGGCGGCGGCTCCCCCGACCGCACCGTCCTGCTCTACGGCCACCTCGACAAGCAGCCGCCGTTCGAGGGCTGGCGGCCCGGCCTGGGCCCGTGGGAGCCGGTGATGGACGGCGACCGGCTCTACGGCCGGGGCAGCGCCGACGACGGCTACGCCACGTTCGCCGCCCTGGCCGCGCTGGAGGCCGTGCGGGCCGGCGGCGGGGCGCACGACCGCTGCGTCGTGCTGATCGAGGCCAGCGAGGAGTCGGGCAGCCCCCACCTGCCCGCCCACCTCGAGGCCCTCGGGCCCCGGCTGGGCGAGCCCTCCCTGGTGGTGGCGCTGGACTCGTGGTGCGGCGACTGGGACCACCTGTGGATCACCACATCGCTGCGCGGCCTCGTCGACATGACCGTGGACGTCGAGATCCTCACCGAGGGCGTCCACTCGGGCTCGGCGGGGGCGGTGGTGCCGTCGACGTTCCGGATCCTGCGCCAGCTGCTCAGCCGCATCGAGGACGAGGAGACCGGCGACCTGCTCCTACCCGAGCTCCACGTCGAGGTCCCCGACCACCGGCGGCGCCAGATCGCAGCCACCGCCCCCGAGCTGGCCGACTTCCCGAGCCGCTTCCCGCTCGTCCCCGGCGCCCGGCTGCAGGCCGAGTCCGTCGAGGAGCTGCTGCTGAACCGCACCTGGCGGCCGGCGCTCGAGGTCGTCGGCCTGGCGGGGGCGCCGACGCCGGCCGAGGCCGGCAACGTCCTGCGACCCTCGACCTCGGTGAAGCTGTCGGTCCGCCTGCCCCCCACCGCCGATCCGGAGGCGGCGCGGGCCGCCCTGGTCGAGGCGCTCACCGCCGACCCGCCGTACGGGGCGCGGGTGGCCGTCAGCCCGGGCGCGGCCGAGCCCGGCTGGCACGCTCCCCCCGAGGCGCCCTGGCTCGCCGAGGCGATCGAGGCCGCCTCGCAAGCCGCGTTCGGCGCACCGCCCCGGGCGCTCGGCGAGGGTGGCACGATCCCGTTCATGGGCATGCTCGGCCGCCAGTTCCCGGCCGCCCAGTTCGTGATCACCGGGGTGCTCGGCCCGGGCAGCAACGCCCACGGCCCGAACGAGTTCCTGCACCTGCCGACGGCCCGGAAGGTCACGACCGCGGTCGCCCACCTGCTCGACGCCCACGCCCGCGCCACCGGCTGAGGCCGCAGCCGGTGGCCGCCGCCCGAGGCGCCGCGGCCGGACGCGTCCGCCCAGCTACGGTGGGCCGCATGGCAGCAGGAGGAGGCACCCGAGCCGTCATCGCGGCGATGCTCGCCAACCTGGGCATCGCGATCGCGAAGTTCGTCGGCTTCGCCTTGACCCGCTCCGGATCGATGCTGGCCGAGGGCATGCACTCGGTAGCCGACACGGGCAACCAGGCGCTGCTGCTCCTCGGCGGTCGCCGGGCCAAGAAGCCGGCCACCCCCACGCACCCGTTCGGCTACGGGCGCGAGCGGTACTTCTGGTCGTTCGTCGTGGCGCTGATCCTGTTCAGCCTCGGCGGCATGTTCGCCATCTACGAGGGCATCGAGAAGATCCGCCACCCCCACGAGCTCGACTCGGTCGCGATCGCGCTCGTCATCCTGGGCGTCGGCATCGTGCTCGAGGGCTTCTCGTTCCGCACGGCGGTCGGCGAGGCGAGCAAGATCAAGGGCGCCGACCTGAGCTGGTGGCGGTACCTGCGGCACGCCAAGGAGCCCGAGCTGCCGGTCGTCCTGCTCGAGGACTTCGGCGCCCAGATCGGCCTCGTGCTGGCCTTCGCCGCCGTCCTGACCGCCCACGTCACCGGCGACCCGATGTGGGACGGCTACGGCACGCTGGCCATCGGCATCCTGCTCGTGGTCATCGCCGTCTTCCTCTCGATCGAGATGAAGGGGCTCCTGATCGGCGAGGCGGCGACCGAGTCCGACCAGCAGGCCATTGCGGCCGCCATCGAGGTCGACCCGGCCGTGACCCGCCTCCTGCACATGCGGACCCAGCACCTCGGGCCCGACGAGCTGCTGGTGGGGGCAAAGATCGAGCTCGTGCCCGGCCTGGCCGTGCACGAGGTGGCCGACGTCGTCAACCGGGTGGAGGCGAGCGTGCGCCGGGCCGTGCCCATCGCCCGGATCCTCTACCTCGAGCCCGACGTGTTCCGGACGGCCATGCCGCCGGCGCCCGACGACTCCAACGTGGCCGCCGAGCCGGCCGAGGGGGCGGCCGAGGCGACAGCCGACGTGACCGAACCGGCGGGCGCGCCCGCCCACGAGGCCGGCGGGGCCGGCGAGCACGTCACCGCCACGGCCGGCAAGTCCGGGGAGACCGGCGCCAGCGCCGGCTGAGCGCATGGCGGACGACGGCGCCGACCGGGTCCGCGAGGTCGGGCGGGCCCAGCTGCAACGCCTCGGCCGCATGATCCGAGCCCACCGGCGGCAGGCCGAGCTGTCGCTGCGCGAGCTGGCGGCCCGGGCCAACGTGTCCAACCCCTACCTGTCGCAGATCGAGCGGGGGCTGCACGAGCCGTCGGTGCGGGTGCTGCGCTCGATCGCCCGGGCCCTCAACGTCTCGGCCGAGACGCTGCTGGCCCAGGCAGGGCTGCTGGACGGCGACGACGGGGACGGGGCCGACGAGCGGCCGGCGGGCGTGGAGGCGGCCGTCGAGGCCGACCCCCGCCTGACGGCCGACCAGAAGGCGGCGCTGCTGGCGGTGTACCGCAGCTACGTCGAGGCCAACGACGACTGAGGGCTGACAGGCTCCACGGAAGCCCCCAGCACGGCGGCGCGGCCCATGGCGGGATGTGGGCCACGCCGCCGCGATCTCGGAACGATGCGGAGCTCGGTGTGACGACCGCGCCGCCGGCGGCCGGGATCTCTCGGGACTACTTCGACGCGGACTTCGAGCCCGACTTCGACGCCGCCGGCTTCGTCGCCCCCGGCTTGGACTGCGGGGCGACCGTCTCGACGAGGCCCTTCACGGCCTCGCGCTCGGCGTCGACCAGCGACGAGACGATCTCGACCTGCTGGCCGACGAAGTGGGCGACGGGCTCGCGCAGGTTGCGGACGGTCTCGACGACCTTGGCCTCGGCCTCGCGCACGGTGGAGCTGACGGTAGAGGTGATGTCGGAGAAGGTGGTGGCGCTCATGAGCGCTAACTATATCTAGCAACGCTTGGAGCCCCAACCTTCCCGTCCGCGACGTGGGCCGTTTCACGACGCAAAACCCGATCCCCTAGGTCGACTTTCGCTCTACGCGTCGCTAGGATCACGCGGCAAAACCGGCACCACTGGAGAGGTAGCGATGAGCATTCGACTGGGCGACGACGCCCCGAACTTCACGGCAGAGACCACCGAGGGCACGATCAACTTCCATGACTGGAAGGGCGACAGCTGGGCCGTGCTGTTCTCGCATCCCAAGGACTACACGCCGGTCTGCACCACCGAGCTGGGCCGGGTGGCCGCGCTGAAGCCCGAGTTCGACAAGCGCGGGGTCAAGGTCATCGGCCTGTCCGTCGACCCGCTCGACAGCCACACCGGCTGGTCGAAGGACATCGCCGAGGTGACCGGCAGCGAGCTGAACTTCCCGCTCATCGCCGACCCCGACCGCAAGGTGTCCGAGCTGTACGACCTCATCCACCCCAACGCCAGCGACACCAACACGGTCCGGTCGGTGTTCGTCATCGGCCCGGACAACAAGGTCAAGCTGACGCTCACCTACCCGGCCTCCACCGGCCGCAACTTCGACGAGCTGCTGCGGGTGATCGACTCGCTCCAGCTCACGGCCAAGCACCAGGTGGCCACGCCGGCCGACTGGAAGCACGGCGAGGACGTGATCATCGCCCCAGCCGTCAGCGACGAGGAGGCCAAGGCCAAGTTCCCCGACGGGTGGGAGGCCAAGAAGCCGTACCTCCGGGTCACCAAGCAGCCGGTCTGAACGACCATTCGGGGATGGCCTCGGCCCGCGGCCGTGGCCATCCCCTAGGTTTTCCGCCGTGAGCCCGTCTGGTCACGGCGGAGGCCGCCCGGCCGTCTACCCGACCTATCCGGCGGACGTGCCCTACGATCCGCCGCTCGACGCCGGCTGGGATCCGGGCTACGCCCCCTACACCGCCCGGCCTCCCCAGCCGCCACCCCGGGCACGCCAGTCGTATCCGCCGCCCGGCACCGGGGCGACCGGCCGGGTCCGGCTCGGCGACACCGGCCCGGCACCGGCGGCCCGAGGTCGGCGGCCGCCGACCCGTCCCCCCGTGGCGGCGGCGGCCATCCACGCCGTCAAGGTCTACGGCGAGGGCCAGACCGCGGTCCGCGCCCTCGACGACGTGAGCGTGCAGCTCCCCGCCCGGCGCTTCACCGCCATCATGGGCCCGTCGGGCTCGGGCAAGTCGACCTTGATGCACTGTCTCGCCGGGCTGGACAAGCTCACGTCCGGCAAGGTCTACGTCGACGGCATCGAGCTGTCCGCGCTGTCGGAGCGCAAGCTGACCAAGCTGCGCCGCGACCGCATCGGCTTCGTGTTCCAGGCCTTCAACCTGGTCCCCACGCTCACCGCCTACGAGAACATCACGCTGCCCATGTCGCTGGCCCGGCGCCGGCGCGACGACGCCTGGATCGAGGCGGTCGTCGACGCGGTCGGCCTCCACCGCCGGCTCGACCACCGGCCCGCCCAGCTGTCGGGCGGCCAGCAGCAGCGGGTGGCCGTCGCCCGGGCGCTGGCCAGCCGGCCGGCGATCATCTTCGCCGACGAGCCCACCGGCAACCTCGACAGCCGCAGCGGCCAGGAGGTGCTGGCGTTCATGCGCCAGGCCGTGGAGCGCCTGGGCCAGACCATCGTCATGGTGACCCACGACCCGGTGGCGGCCAGCTACGCCCACCACGCCCTGTTCCTGGCCGACGGGCGGATCGTCGACGAGGTCTTCCAGCCAACCCCGGAGCGCGTGCTCGACCGGCTCATGAGGCTGAGCTAGACAGGCGGGCGGATGCCGGGGGACTGGGGACCGCCGTGCTGAAGCTCTCGCTCCGAGACCTCCGCGCCCACGCCGCGCGCTACACGCTGACCTTCCTGGCCGTGGCGATCGGCGTGGCCTTCATCAGCGGCGTCAACACGCTGACCGACACGATCACCCGCACGTTCGACCAGCTGTTCGCCGACGCCAACGCCGGCATCGACGTGTGGGTCCGGGGCGTGAGCCAGTTCGACGAGAGCTCGGCCCAGCTCGGCGGCACGCTCCCCCGCCCGCAGATCGACCCGGCGCTGGTCGAGCAGGTCGAGGCCGTCGACGGCGTGGCCGAGGCGGCCGGGCAGATCGAGGGCTACGCCCGCCTGATCCAGCCGGACGGCGAGCCGTGGGGCGGCGGCAGCTTCGAGACGACGGTCGGGCGAAACTGGATCGACAACGACCAGCTCAACCCGTTCGACCTGACCGAGGGGTCGGAGGCGCCCGACGCCCCGGACGAGATCGTGATCGACCGCGACTCGGCCGAGGGCACCGGCTACGAGATCGGCGACGCCGCCCAGGTCCAGACGACGACCGGCGTGAGCGACGTCACCATCGTCGGCATCGCCACGTTCGGCGACGCCGGCAGCCCGGCCGGCGTCAGCTTCGTCATGTTCGACGACGACGCCGCCCTCGAGCTGCTGGCGCCGACGACCCGGGGCCTGACCGGCATCGGCGTCGTGGTCGAGGAGGGCCACACGCCCGAGGAGGTGCGCGACGCGGTGGCGACCGCGCTGGGCCCGGGCGTCGAGGTGATCACCGGCGAGCAGCTCACCGAGGAGAACGAGGAGGCCGCCCGGCAGAACCTCGAGTACCTGCGGATCTTCCTGCTCGTGTTCGCCCTGATCTCGGTGGCCGTCGGCGCCTTCGTGATCTACACGAGCTTCTCGTTCATCATGGCCCAGCGCCAGCGCCAGGTCGCCCTCCTCCGTGCGCTGGGGGCCAGCCACCTCCAGGTCCTGCTGTCGATCTCGGTCGAGGCGCTGATGGTCGGCCTGCTGGCCTCCGGGGTCGGCTACGCCGGCGGCGTCGGCCTGGCCACCGCGCTGACCGAGATCCTGCCGGGCACGAGCTCGACGACGCTCGTGCTCGAGCCCCGGTCGATGGTCATCGCCGTGGCCGTGGGCGTGACGGTGACGCTCGGCTCGGCCTTCGTGCCGTCGTGGCGGGCGGCGCAGGTGCCGCCGGTCGCCGCCCTGCGCGACGTCGCCATCGACCGCAGCCACCGGTCCCGGGCGCGGCTGCTGGTCGGGCTGCTGACACTGGGGCCGGGCGTGTACGCGCTGGTGCGGGGCGCGACCAACCAGCACCTGGCGTGGGCCGGCGGCGGCGCGCTGGTCGCCTTCACCGCCCTCGTGATCCTGGGCCCGGTGGTGGCCCGACCCACCTCTGTGGCCATCGGATTCCCGCTGCCGGCCGTGCGGGGCGTCATCGGCCGGCTCGCCCAGCAGAACGCGGCCCGCAACCCTAAGCGGACGGCGTCCACCGCCTCGGCTCTGATGATCGGCCTCGGCATCGTCACGCTGGTCCTGGTGGCCAACGCCTCGGTGCGGGCCTCGATCGACGACCTGGTCGACGACCAGTTCGGCGGCGACTTCGTCGTGGACAGCGGGGCGGTGTTCGGCACCGGCGGGCTGCCGTCGTCGGTGGCGCGGGAGATCCGGTCGCTGCCGGCGGTCGACGCCGCCACCGGCATCCGGTTCAACTTCGCCCAGACCGACGGCGGGGTGGTCACGGTGGGCGGGCTCAACGCCGATGCCGCCTTCGACGTGTTCGACGTGGACGTGACCGCCGGCGACCCCCGCGAGCTGGGGCCGAGCACGGTCGCCGTGTTCGACGAGATCGCCGAGGACAAGGGCTGGCGGGTCGGCGACACGATCGACCTCACGTTCACCGACACCGGGCCCCAGCCGCTGCGGATCGTGGCGCTGCTGGGCAGCGGCGACCTCACCGGCGACTACGTGCTCGACATGGAGACGTTCGAGGCCAACTTCCCGGGCACCACCGATATCCAGGTGTGGGTGCGGCTCGTGCCCGGCGCCGACCCGGCCGAGGCCCAGGTCGCCATCGAGCAGACCATCACCGCCTTCCCGACCGCCGAGGTCCAGGACCTCGACGAGTTCAAGGCGTCGACCAAGGCCCAGTTCGACCCCATCCTCGTCCTCATCAACGTGCTGCTGGCGCTCACCGTGCTCGTCGCCATGGTCGGCATCGTCAACACGCTGGTCCTGTCCATCGTCGAGCGCCGGCGGGAGATCGGGCTGGTCCGGGCGGTCGGGGCGCTTCGCGGGCAGGTGCGGGCCTCGATCCGGTGGGAGGCGCTGCTCATCTCGACCTTCGGCATGGCCGCCGCCGTGGGGGTCGGGATCGTGCTCGGCTGGGTGCTGGTCCGCACGCTGTCGGACCAGGGGTTCACCGTCTTCACGGTGCCGGTCGGGCAGCTGGCCGCCGTGACCGCCGCCATGCTGGCGCTCACGCTGCTGGCGTCGGTGATCCCGGCCATCCTGGCCGGTCGGCGCAACGTGCTGGAGGCGATCGCCAACGAGTAGGGGCGGGCTCACGCCGGGGGCGGGGCCGTCCGGCGCGGCCGGAGCGCAGGGGCCGGCGAACGCTTCGATGGCGAGTGGCGGCGAGGGGTGGAGCGATACGCTTGTACACCTGATCGTGGAAGCCAGCAGCGACCCTCCAGCGCCCTCCGCGGGCCTCTCCGTTCCGTTCCCGCCCAGGGGGCCGGCGCTGTGAGTGGCGCCCTTCCACAGCTCGCCCTCGTCGGCGCCCTCGTCCTGCTCAACGCCGCGTTCGCCGGCACCGAGCTGGCGCTCGTGTCCCTGCGCGAGGGCCAGCTCCAGCGGCTCGAACGCCGCTCCGCCACCGGGGCGCTGCTGGCCCGGCTGGCCCGCCAACCCAACCAGTTCCTGGCCACCATCCAGATCGGCATCACCCTGGCCGGCTTCCTGGCCTCGGCCTCGGCCGCCGTGTCGCTGGCCAAGCCGCTCGAGGACCCGCTCGGCTTCATGGGCAGCGCCGCCGAGCCGGCCTCGATCGTGGTGGTGACGCTGATCCTGTCGTACGTCACGCTCGTCCTCGGCGAGCTGGCCCCCAAGCGCATCGCCATGCAGCGGGCCGAACGCTGGGCGCTCCTGGCCGCCCGGCCGCTCTCGTTCGTGGCCACGCTGACCCGCCCGGCCGTGTGGCTCCTGTCGGTGTCCACCGACCTGGCGGTGCGGCTGCTCGGCGGCGACCCCAACCGCGAGCGGGAGGAGGTCACCGAGGAGGAGCTGCGCGACATGGTGTCGACGCAGGCCAGCTTCACGCCCCAGCAGCGGACGATCATCGCCGGAGCGTTCGACGTCGGCGACCGCACGCTGCACGACGTGCTCCGACCCCGGCCCGACGTGCTGGTCCTCGACCCCGACGACACGTGCGCCCAGGGCCGCGACACGCTCGTCGCCCACGGCCGGTCGCGGGCGCCGGTCGGCCACGACCGCAGCCTCGACGACGCCATCGGCATCGTGCACCTGCGCGACCTCCTGCACGACGACCGCGACTGCGTGGTGGGGCGGCACGTCCAGCCGGCCATGCTCTTCCCCGAGTCGGTGACCGTGCTCCGGGCGCTGCGCGACATGCAGGTCGGCCGGACCCAGATGGCCATCGTCATCAACGAGCACGGCGGCGCCGAGGGCATCATCACGGTCGAAGACCTGGTCGAGGAGATCGTCGGCGAGATCTACGACGAGGCCGACCGCGACGTGTTGTCGGTGCGGCGCGAGCCCGACGGGTCGCTGGTGCTGCCCGGGCGGTTCCCGGTGCACGACCTGTCCGACATCGGCGTCGAGGCCCCCGAGGGGCACTACGCCACCGTGGCCGGCTTCCTGCTCGACCGGCTCGGCCGGCTGCCGGAGATGCCGGGCGACGTCGTCGACGCCGGGCCCTGGCGGTTCACGGTCACCGAGGTGACGTCGCGGGCGATCACCGAGGTGCGGGTGTCGCGGCGGGAGGGGGCCCCGGGGGCGGGCGCCGGCGGCGAGGGGGCGGCGGGCCCGGATACGGCCGAGGTGCCCGAGGCCGCCGACCCGGCCGCCAACGGGGCCGGCGGCGTGCCCGACGGGGCCGGCGGTGCGGCGGGCGGCGATACCGGCGGCGACGGCGCCGACCTCCCCCGCCTGCGCTCCTGACCCCGCCGGCCTGTGGCGCCGTTTGGCGGGCGGGCACCGTTCTGGAGGAGCCAGTCACTGGGGTGTGGTCCTCTCTCAGACTGAGCGCCGCTGGCGGCCGGGGGAGCGGCGGGGCCGGCCCGGCGGGCCACACTCGGGGGGTGAGCTCGCCCATCACGCTGAGCGAGGCGGCGCTGGCCTTCGTCGCCGAGCGCCAGTACGCCTCGCTGACCACCCTGCGCCCCGACGGCAGCCCCCACGTGACCCCGGTCGGCTTCACCTGGGACGCCGAGCGGGGGCTGGCCCGGGTCATCACCTTCTCCGCCGCCCGCAAGGCCCGCAACGTCGCCGCCCGACCCGGTGGCCGGGCGGTCCTGTGCCAGCTGGACGGCGGCCGGTGGCTGACCCTGGAGGGGCCGGCCACGCTGTCCGACGACCCCGACCGGGTGGCGGAGGCCGTCCGCCGCTACACCGAGCGCTACCGGCCGCCCAAGCCCCGGCCCGACCGGGTCGTCATCGAGATCGCCATCGACCGGGTGATCGACCGAGTCTGACCGTCATCGAGATCGCCATCGACCAGGTGATCGACCGAGTCTGACCGGGCGCCCCGCCCGTGGTCGGGCCCGCCCGGGCGGCCGGCGGCCGGCGCCGGGCCCCCGCCCGATCAGTCGGAGACCGGGCGCATCGCCGCCGGGTCGAAGAACGCCCGCATCGTGGTGATCTTGGCGTCCTCGTTGAACGTCATCACGTCGATGATGTCGATGGCGTAGGTCTCGCCGCCCAGGTTGGGCCGGGCCTGCATCGTGAACGCCGCCTCCGAGTCGACGATCACCGTGAGTCCCATGGCCCGCAGCTCGATGCTGTCGGGCACGCGGTGGGCGTCGTCCCAGAAGGCGGCGATCGCGTCGCGGCCGGTGCGGCGGGGCGTCCCGACCGGGTCCTCGATCCAGGCGTCGTCCGCGAAGCAGTCGAGCCAGGCTTCTTTGTCGTTGGCGGTGAAGGCGGCCAGGTAGCTGTCGATGGTCTTCTGGATGGACGCACGGTCGGCCATGGCGCCAGACCGTACCTGACGTCATGTCAGGTCGGCTGGGGCTCCCGCTCCCGGGTGCGCCGGCCGCCGCTGCGCAGGATGATCCGCGGACCGCGGTCCCAGGTGATGTAGCCCCAAGCCCAGTTCAGCACCACCGACACCCGGTTGCGCAGGCCGGCCAGGTACAGCAGGTGGAGGCCCAGCCACGCCAGCCAGGCCAGCGTCCCGTGCAGGCGGATGCGGCCCGGCAGCTCGGTGATCGCCGCCCGCCGCCCGATCGTGGCCATCGTGCCCTTGTCCCGGAACCGGAACGCCTGGGTCGGCTTGCTCTCCGTCAGCCGGGTGATCTGGCGGGCGACGTGCGCCCCCGCCTGCATGGCCACCGGGGCCAGCTGGGGCAGCGGCCCGCCGGTGCGGTGGTCGGGGGCGGCGGCCGCGTCGCCGATCGCCCACACACCGGGGCGGCCGGCGACCGACAGGTCAGGGTCGACGACGATGCGGCCCGACCGGTCGGTCTCGAGCCCGAGCGCCTCCACCAGCGGGTGGGGCCGCACGCCGGCCGCCCACACAACCGTGCGGGTCGGCAGGATCTCGCCCGAGGCGAAGCGGACGTGGTCGGGCGTGACCTCGGCGACCGTCTCCCCGACCCGGACCTCCACGCCCCGGGCCCCGAGCGTGGCCGCGGCGTGCCGCTGCGACGAGGGGTGGAACGGGCCCAGCAGGGCGTCGCGGGTCTCGACCAGGACGACCCGGGCCCGGGCGACGTCGAGGTGCGGGTAATCGCGCCGGAACACGACCGCGAACAGCTCGGCCAGGGCGCCGGCCATCTCGACCCCGGTCGGTCCGCCGCCGACGACCACGAACGTGAGCGCCCCCGGGTGGCGGTGGGCGCCGGCGGCGTCGGCCTCCTCGAAGCGGCGCACGACCTCGTTGCGAACCGACACGGCGTCCTCGAGCGTGTACAGCGGCAGGGCGTGCTCGGCCGCCCCCGGCACGCCGAACCACGACGCCACCGCCCCGGGGGCCACGATCAGGTGGTCGAAGGGGAGGCTGGCGGGCCCGTCGGCCGGGTCGGCCGGTTCGGTGGCGCCGTTCCGGTCGGTGGCGGCGCGGTCGGTGCCGCCGATGCTGCCGGCCGCGCTGGCGAGGGTGCTGGCGTCACTGGGGCCGCCCGTGGCGCCGTCCGGGCCGTGGGGAGCGTCGGCCGGGCCGTCGTTGGGGCCGGCGAGCAGCACCCGCCGGGCCTCCCAATCGACGCCGGTCACGGTCCCCTGGCGGAAGCTCACGTTGTGCTGTCGGTGGAACAGGCCGCGCACCGGGTGGGCCACGTCGGCCGCGTTCAGGCCGGCGGTGGCCACCTGATAGAGCAACGGCTGGAACGTCGTGAAGTTGTGGCGGTCGACGAGCGTGACCTCGACGGGCGCCTTGGCGAGGCCCCGGGCCGCGGCCAGCCCGCCGAACCCGGCGCCCACGATGACGACCTGCGGTCGGACCCCCATGGCCCGGACCTCCTGCTCGAGTGGCTGTTCGGACTGCTCGTGAAGATCTTCACAAATAGGCTACCGCCAACCCTCGCCGATGGGGCACCCCACCCACCGCCCCAACTCCCGGCTACCCCGCCGCTCCGCCCCCAACCACCGCCCGGCCGGGACGACCCCCGGACGGCCGACGGCCGGAACGCCCGCAGCCGAGACTGCCTGGCCCGGCCAGGGGGCCGGGGCGTCGACCAGGGCGGGCACCGCCGCGGCACGCCGACCGGAACGCGGCGGTCGAGCGCCGGGCCGCGGGCGCCGGGCGGCTCGGCCGCCCCGGGGAACGGGGCGGTAGGAGGCCAGGACGTCGACTGACGCGCACCGCGGCGACACCGGGGCCGCCAGCGCACCGGGACGGGAACGCCCAAGACCCCGGTGCCAAGCGACCGGGGCTGGGCGCCTCGGGGTCGGGGAGCGGGAGGAGGCCCCCGGCCAGGGGCGCGGCGTCGAGCGGGGTAGGCGCGGTGGGCTCAGCGTGGCCTCGCCGGGCGGCGGTAGCGAGCCGGCGGCGGCTGTCGCCCCGGGGTGCCGG
>DATCLS010000099.1:0-23376 GCA_036563805.1 Acidimicrobiales bacterium
GCCCAGCGTCTTGTGATGCACACCCAACTCGCGGGCGATGTCGGCCATCGACCGATCAGAGGTCAGGACCAGCTGGGCCGCCTCCCGGCGGAACTCCAACGGGTACTTCGACGGTCTCCCCAACGGGGACTCCTTCCTGCACGCCAACCTCTTCCGCCTGAACCCCAACGTCCGACCCTAGGGCCCGACCCGACCGCGACCGGGGGCCGCTCAGGCCGGGAGGACCTGCTCGGTCAGCAGCCGGCGGGCGGCGGTGCGCCGGTCGCCGGCGGCCAGCAGCCGCTGGACGATGCGCCAGCCGTGGTAGTAGGCGAGCACGTAGGGCTCGGCGTACGGCGCCCGGAACAGGTCGAGGTCGGGACCGAGCAGCGCTAGCTCGTCGTCGCGCAGCAGCGCCCACCGGGCCAGGTAGGCGCGGACCTCGTCCGTCGGGGCCCCGTCGCCGAGCAGGAGCACGGCGTTGGCCCAGGCCCCGTACAGGACGTTCCGGGCCTCGTGGACCGCGGCGAGGTCGCTGTCGTCGGGCGGCAGGCCCAGCTCACCGAGCACGTTGTCGGCCAGCCAGGCCTGGGCCTCGTCGCCCGGGAAGGCCAGCGCCTCGGCGGCCAGGCCCAGCCCCTCGCTGATCACGAACTGGGGCGACACCAGGAACCGGGCCTGGGTCTCGTGGACGGCGGGCGCGGGGCCGCCGGGCTCGGCGCCGGACCGCCCGCCGGCCAGGTGGAGCTCCTTCAGCACCGACTCGGCGATGTGGCCCGGGTGGCCCTCGTGAGCCACGACGTAGAGCAGGTCGGCCGCGTTCAGTGGGACGTCGCGGTTCACGTAGATCGTCGAGCGGGTCCCGCCGTGGTGGGCGCCGGCGGCGTGGAAGGCGACGCCGCTGACCAGCTGGCAGTCGACGGTCTCGTCGTCGGGCAGCGGGACCAGGGCGGACGTGCGGGCCCGGGCCTCGGCGTCGGCCCGCAGCACCAGGTCCGGCAGCCGGTCGAGGTGGGCGGGCGGGACCCGGTGGGCGTCCCGCCAGGCGTGCAGCCGCTCGGCCACCGACCCCCGGGTGCCGGGTAGGGCGGCGGCGAGGCGGTCGTGGGCGGCCTCGAGCTCGTCCACCGGGACGGGCTCGACCGCGATGCCGAGGCACCCCCGGGCGTAGTCGGGCAACGGGAGCCGCTCGCCGGCCAGCCGCCAGGCCACGGTGGCCAGGCTGCGGACGTGGGCGGCCAGGAACGCGGCCCGCGCCGGCGCGAACCCGACGCCGGCGAGCCCCTCGGCCAGCCGGTCGACCTCCTCGACCAGCCGGCCGGGCGGGGGCGGCTCCTCGGCCGTCACCTCGTCCCGCCAGGCGGCGGGGCCGCGGTAGTCGAGCAGGGCGAACCCGCCGCCCGCCCCCGCGGTCGCCTGCCGGGCGACCCGCAGGGCGAGGCGGACGTAGGCGGCCAGCCACTCCTGCTCGGCGTGCTCGACGGTGGGATCGCTCAGGGTCGGACTGCTCATGCGGGCGACGCTAACTGTACGGGTTTCCGTACACTGCACGGAAGCCCATATGAACCGAACCGACGCACCTCACCGACCGCGACGATGAGCCCCAAGCCCGTGTCCCCCCAGCGCACCCGCCGGGCGCTGTGGCTACGTGACGACGACCGGCCCCGTAAGCCCCGGCTGTCCCGCGAGCGGATCGTGGCCGCCGCCGTCGACCTGCTCGACGCCGAGGGCGTCGACGGCTTCTCGATGCGCCGGCTGGCGGCGCGGCTGCAGGCCGGCACGATGTCGCTGTACGAGTACGTGCCGTCGCGGGAGGACGTCCTCGACCTGGCCCTCGACGCCGCCCTGGGCGAGATCGAGCTGCGCCAGCCGACGACGGCGCCGTGGCGGGACGTCCTCGCCGAGCAGGCGACCGAGACGCGGCGGGTGATGCTCCGCCACCCGTGGGTGCCCGGCCTGGTCGGCACCCGCCCCCTGCTCGGCCCGGCCTCCCTGGCCCGCTCCGAGCGGGCCTACGCCGCCCTCCACCGGGCGGGGCTGGCGGGGCCGGCGCTGGTCGCCGCCATCAGCGCGCTGTACAGCTTCGTCCACGGCTTCGTGGCGACCGAGAGCACGTGGCGCACCCAGCTGCCCGACGAGGCCGACGAGGCCGACCTCCGCCGCCAGGCCGAGGTCTTCCTGGCCGAGCGCGCCGACCTCTACCCCACCCTCGCCGACCACGCCCGCCTCGGCGACGACGACTTCGACGCCGGCTTCGCCCTCGCCCTCGACACCGTGCTCGACGGCATCGCCGCCCGACTCCCCGGCTCGCCGCCGTCGCGCCCCGGCCCGTAGCGGCCGTCACTGGCCGTCCACGGACCAGTGCCAGGGCTCGGAGGGCAGGTTGTGGAGGCCGAAGCGGGGTGCGTTGGCCGCCATCCAGGCGAAGCAGGCGCTGGAGCGGCTGCGGATGAGCGAGCCGTTGCAGTCGAAGTCGATGGCCAGGCCCATCTCGTGGTTGGACGAGCCCGGCCGGGCCGTCGGCGGGTTGCACTGCGACGACGGCATCTCGTAGATGGCGTACTGCGACGTCCCGCAGTTCTGGCGGCGCAGCTCGATCTGGCGCTGGGGCGACCGGTAGCCGCCGCCGGACAGCTCGAAGCCGTCGGCTCGGGCCGCCCGCACCAGCGCCGCCACCTGGTCGGCGATCTGCTGGTGCACGGTGATGCCCTCGACGGTCGTCACCGGCACGTTCCCGGGCGCCCCCTCGTAGGCGGCCCCACCCTGACCGCCCGAGGCCCGGTAGCTCAGCGCGATGCTCAGCACCTCGGTCACGTACGCCTGCGAGTGGTTGTAGCCGTACAGAGCCCGCTCGGGGTCCTGGTTGACGCCCAGCGCCACCAGGTAGCGGGCGGCCGAGTGGGCGGCGTCGGGCCACGACCAGGGATCCGCGTCGCCGTCGCCGTCCCCGTCGGTGGCGTAGCCCTGGCCGTTGGCCGCCGGCGGGGACGACCGGGGCTCCATCTCGTGCTGGCCGAGGCCCCGCCGCCACGTCGAGCCCAGGAACTGCATGTAGCCCCGGGCCCCGGCCCGGTTCATGGTCTCGGGCGGGTTGCACCCCGCCAGCTGGGACCGGCCGTGGTCGCACTCGACCTTGCCCACCGCAGCCAGGATCGACCAGTCCATCCGCCAGACGGCCGCCGCGTCCTGATAGGCGGCCAGCGCCTCGGCCGGGATGTCGGCCGCCGCGTACGCCGAGACGCCGCTCCGGCTGGCCGGCGCGCGGGTGCCGGCGACCGCCACGATGATGGCGAGCATCGGCAGGAGCACGACGAGGGCGACGAAGCCGGCGACAGTGACGATCACCCGCCGGCGGCTCGGCCCCTCGCGCTCGACCCGACGCCGGAACCGGAGGACCTGGCGCGCCCGGATGACCCTGCGGACCGCGGCCCGCCGGAAGGCGAGGGTCAGCCCCGCCGGCACCGCCATGGTCAGCCGCCGTCAGACGACGACCCGCCCCCGTCGCCCCCGTCCCGACCGCGGCGGCGCGGCCGCGGGAAGCCCCGCCGCCGCGGCGGCTCGGCCCCCATGGCCCGGGCCGCGCGCGCCTTGCTCTGCTGCTCGAGGCGGGCGCGGGCGGCCCGGGCCCGGCGGGTGGTGGGCTGGCCGCCGCTGATCGCCACCGACCGGGACTCGGTGACGTTGCCCTGCTCGTCGACCGTGAACGTCGTCGTCTCGCGCGGGACCGGCTGCAGCGCGCGGGCCTCGGCGGTCAGCGCCGTCCGCAGCGCCTTGCGGCTGCCCCGGTTGCTGGCCACGGTCGAGGCCGCGTACCGCCGCATCCGGCCGGGCCCGTCGCCGCTGGCGGCGATGGCGAAGCCGGTGATCCCGCCGACCGCGCCGGCCGCCAGCCAACCGTCGGGGGCGGACGGGGCCAGGCGCCCGCCGATGCCGGCGGCCATGTTGGCGCCGGCGCTGAGGATCCGGCGGCGGGCGGCGAACATGGCGAGCACGACGATGTTGACCAGGGCGAACCGCTCGACGAGCCCGGAGTCGTTGCTGGCCGACAGTAGGCCCTGGATCGTGAGCAGCAGCAGGGACAGCACGAAGCTCATGCCCACCACGACCAGGGCCACCCGTATCAGGCCCGACAGCCAGTTCAGCGCCAGCACCCGCCCCCCGCCGGGCAGGATGGCGCCGAGCGCGGCGAAGGGCGCGACCGCGAACAGGACGACCGCGATGATCTGGGCGACCACGATGGTGAGCGACACCATGCCCACCAGCACGGCCATGACCGAGGCCGCGGAGAGCGTCAGGATGGCGCCGAACAAGCGCTGGGCGCTGGGTTTCTCGTTGAAGTCGGCCTGCTCCTGGCAGCCGGCGTCCTCCATGGCCTCGCGGGGCCCATCGCTGTTGCCGTGGGGGCCGAGCGCCAGGATCCGGTCGCGCATGGCCAGGCACTGCTGGGGCATGTCGGTGCTGCCCCAGTTCAGGTAGTCGTAGGGGTCCTCGACGAACGCCCGGTGGAGCTGGGCCTGCAGGGGCCGGAGCACGGCGTCGGCGTCGAGGGCGTCGTCGGGCGGGGGCTGGCCCGTGCCGGTGGACAGCACCGCCCCCGACACGGTGCCCATCGTGCGGAACGCCCCCTGGAGGTAACCGGACGGGTTGGCCAGCAGGATGGCCGCCAGCCCGGCCATGAGGAACGACAGCAGCAGCTCGCCGCCGGCCAGCGCCACCCGCCCCCGCAGCATGGCGAAGGCGGCCCAGGCGATGGCGTAGAACCAGGCGAGGTGGGACAGGCCCAGCGGGCCGATCAGCTGGGTCTCGTAGGTGTCGGCGATCGAGATGGCCGGCCCGCCGAACCGGTCGTAGACGCCGAAGCCGTAGGCCCACTCGACCATCCACAGCGCCAGCGCCGTGGTGCTGCGCCCGCCCTGGTAGGCCAGGTCGGTGAGCGTGCAGTACACCTTGCGGCCGATGTTGTTCCAGGCGCCCTCGTCGCAGCCGATGTCGTAGTGCGAGCTGGGGAACCGGCCCCAGCAGTCGTCGGGGACGATCGACGAGGGGTCCCCGCCGCCCTCGGAGCCGTCGGAGGGGGCGCACGGGTTCTCGACCGCAGCGTTGCTGAGCAGCCGCTCCATGACCTCGCGCTCGAGGCGCGACATCTCCATGTCGCGGAGGATGTCGGGGTCGAACGGGTCGACCGGCCGGGCCGGGGACTGCGCCGTCGGCTCGGTCGTGGTCGTCGAGGGCGGGGGCTCGGGCGCCGGCTGGGCGCCCGAGGCCGGGGCCGAGCCCACGATCGAGCAAAGCACGACCAGGACCGGGCTCACCCACCACAGCACCCGGGCGGCGCGCCCGAGGCGCGTGCGGGGGCGCGACCGGGGACCCGCCCCCCGACGCGGGCGACCGTCCGCCGTGGTCGGATGGCGGCCGCCCCGCCCGGGGCGCCCGCTTCCCGGTCTGGCCATCGCTACCGGCTCCTTCGACCCAGGGCGTCGCCGAGCGGCGTGCGGCGCCGGCGGCGGGCCCGCTCGCGCGCGGCGGCCGCCACCGCCGCCCGGCGCTGGTCGCGGCCGGGCGGGGGCGCAGCCGGGCGCCCGTCCCCATCCGGCGCGTCCGCCGTCGCCGCCGGGGCGGGCACGGGACGGGCGCCCGGCGCGGGGTTGCCGGGCCCGGCCGCGGCCGGCTCGGGTCCGGGCACGGCCGTCGGCACCGGCTCCGGCCGCGCCCGCACGGGCTCGGGCTCCGACCCGGGCACGGGCGCCGGGCGGACGCGCCCGGCGTCGTCCCCGCCCCCGGGCGCCGGCCCGGCGGCCGCCGGCCGGTCGCGGGCCGGCCCGGCGGCCGCCGGCCGGTCGCGGGCCGGCTCGGGCTCGCCGGCCGGCCCGAGGTCGGGCTCGCGGTCCGGTCCGGGCACGGGGCCGATCTCGCCGGCCACGGCCTCGCCGTCCACGAGGTCGGCCGCGTCCCCGCCGAGCTCGTCCCCGCCCCTGGACGGGAGCGCCTCCACCGTCCGGGCCACCAGGCGCCGGGCCCGGGCCGCGGTGGTGTGCGCCCCGCCCTGGGCGTGGGGCGTGGTGTCGAACGCGTCGCGCAGGTCCTCGAGCACGGGCTCGAGCACCTGGATCAGCCCGATGCGGTCGCGCACGTCGCGGTAGAGGCACTGGCCGGTGGCCAGCCCCTGGCTCAGCACGTGGGCCGCCTCGGCGCTGTCCTCGGCCCCGAGGAACCGGGTGGCCGCCTCGATGGCGCCCGGCGACTGCCGGAACACGAACCGCGACCCCACGAGGTCGACCAGCTCGCCGGTGCCCAGGTCGTTGGGGTGCTGGGAGGCCAGCCAGATGGCGCCGTTGTGCTTGCGGCCGTCCCGGATGCCCTCCAGCAGCAGCCGCTGGCCGTGGGGCGAGGCCAGGAGCGCCCACGCCTCGTCGTAGAGGGCGGCGCCGAACCGGGACGGGTCGCGGAACACGACCTTCCGGCCCACGGCCGCCACCAGGTACAGCAGCGCGTGGCCCAGGATCTGCTCGGGCAGCATCTGCCGGGCCAGGTGCTCGTTGACCAGCGTGTCGCGGTCGGGCAGCGCCATGTTGGGCGCCCAGAACACGATGCAGTCGGCGTCCAGCGACACCGGGTCGCCGTCGCCGAACGCCAGCCGCCCGACCCCGAGGCGCCGGTAGTGGCCGAGCCGACGGGCCAGGCTGCGGGCGGCCTCGTCGGGCCGCTCCGGGTCCGTCCCCAGCCGGTGGAGCTCGTCCACGACGTCGCTCAGCCGGGCGTCGGGCCGGTCGGCCACGGTGTGGACGGCCTCGGCCAGCGCCGCGCCCTCGTCGGAGTGGGCCGAGCAGCCGGCCAGCAGCGACAGGAACCCCAGCGTGACGGTGGCGCGGTCGTCGCCGGTGAAGGTCCGCAGCGGGTCGAGGCAGACGTTGGTGTCGGTCGACAGCCGCACCACCTGGGCCCGCCCCGGCACCACGTTGGCGAACGCCACGTACTCGCCGATCGAGGTGCGGTCGATGGTGACGATCTGGCCGCCACGGGCGATCGTGTCCCAGCACAGGCGTTTCAGGAAGAACGACTTGCCCGACCCCAGCGCCCCGACCGCGGCCAGCGAGGCGGTCCGCCCCACCCGGGGCCCGTAGGTCGGGTCCATGAGCACGGGGGCGCCGCCGCCCCCGTCGAGCGCCACGCCCAGCAGGAGGCCCTTGGGGTCGCCGACCTCGGGCCCGCAGAACGGCGCACCGGCGGCCAGGTCGCCGGGCATGAGGAACTGCGTGTAGTCCTTGCACACGGGGGCCGCCGCCGTGCCCGGCATCATCGACCGCAGCAGCGCCGCCTGGCCGCCGGTCGGCCGGAACACCCCGTACTCGTGCGGCTCGAACAGCGCGGTGATGGCCGCCGCCCGGTCCTCGAGCTCGACGAGGTCGGGGGCGGCGATCCCGAAGATCATCGTGGCCTGCAGCTCGGGCTCGGTGGGGTTGGCGGCCAGCTTCGAGCGCTGGCCGTCCACGGCGGCGATGGCCTCGGCCAGCGACGGCGGGGCGCCGGTCAGCTCGCCGTCGTACTCGTCCACCTGGCCGATCAGCTGGCGGTGCTGCCGGCGGACCTTGATCTGCGACTCGGCGTTGGGGATCGAGCGCAGGCGCACGCACCAGTCGATGGGGAACCCCAGGTCGTCGACGTGGAACAGCCACTCCCCGCCCCCGCCGGGGAACGTGAACTCGTGCGGCATGTCCGCCACCGCGAAGAACGCCTGGTACGAGGTGACGCCGCCGGAGTCGACCCGCACGTAGCGCCGGTGGCGGGGCCGGTCAGGGTCGTCGCGGTAGCCGCCCTCCTTGATCACGGCATCGCTGAGCGGGGCGAGCACGTTCACCCGCTCGGCGCCGGGCTCGGTCGACCGGGCCGGCGGCTCCCACCCCTCGTCGAGGACCGGCTCGTTGGGGCCCCGGCGCAGCGCCCGGGCGTACAGCCACCGGATCTCGCCCGCCGTGGCCCGGGTCAGCTTCACGTGGGCGGACAGCCGGGTCTCGATGGCCCGGGCGTGGCTGCGGCGGACGTCGAGCTCGTGGGCGGGCACGGCCATCGGCGACAGGCCGAACGTGGCCGCGACGTCCTCGGCCGCGGCGCGGATGGCGTCGCGCCAGGCGGCGGCGCCGCGGCGGCCCTGGCCGTCGAGGGCGGCGGCCACGTAGTAGAGCCGGCGGTGGAGCGGCGTCTCGGCCAGCGCGTCGGCCGTCGCCCGGCACACGTCGGCCCAGGCCGGGCGGTTCTCGACGTCGACGTCGTCGAGCATGTTGGCCACGACGTCCCAGGCGTCGAGGCGCTCGCACACCGACAGCAGCATCGACTCGGGCGGGAGCCCGATGAGCATGCCCTTGAGCCGGCTGTGCACGGCCAGCTTGTCGGCCGTCGACGTGTGGGCGTGGGCGAACGGGGAGACCCGCCACAGCGCCCACACCCCGCCGTCGGTCGACCAGATCAGGTTGCCGACGATGGCCCGGGCGGGGGGCTTCACGACCGCTCACCACCCCGTCTGGCCACGCGGGCCAGCCCGCCCGGCCACGGCAGGGCGCGGGCGGGGGCGGCGTCGGCTGCGCCGACCGCCTCGGGCTCCGGGGTCGCGTCGAGCGGCTCCGGGGGCTCCGGCGGCTCGCCGGCCACGTTCATCCGGACCGACCCGAGCGCCACGGCCGGCGGGTCGCGGTAGGGCCGGCCCCGGAGCGTCCCCCGGTGCGGGGTGCACCACAGCGTGATCCACCCGACCGCGGCCCGGGGCAGGCTGCGGCCCTCGATCCGCACCCGCCGCACCGCCCACGTGAGCCCGATCGGCACGCCGGCGCCGACCACCAGGGCCAGGCTGTTGGGCAGCGGCTCGGCCCACAGCGACCACGTCTGGACCATCACGAAGAAGCTGACGAGCAGCACCCCGATCTGGACCAGGCTGAGCTGGAACGGCGGCGTCCAGCCGGCGATCCGGCCCAGCACCATGGGGTGGCGCCGGGCGTGCGTGTACGAGGCGCACTGGATGACGCCCGAAGGCGGGTCAGCCATCGATCGTCAGCGACGCCGGGGACGCAGCGGGCGCGCCCGACTCGTCCACGATGTCCTCGCCGATCCGCTCCTCGAGGAAGTCGACGTTGCGGACGCCCCAGATCACGAGCGCCCCGAACAGCAGGGCCCCGATCGTGGGGACGAAGGACTTGGTGCGGGCCCAGGTCGACACGACCATCACGATGGCCATGAGCACCACGGCGGCCGTGACGAGGTCCTGGGCCTCGCCGATCAGGTTGTGGAACAGGTCAATCACCTTGGGCTCCTTGTGAAGCGGCGGTGTGGGGAGTGCGGTGGATCCAGGGCGATCAGGCGCACGTGGTCAGGCGCCCGGCGACGCGGCGATGGACACCGTCGTCGTGCTGATGGGCTCGGTCGTGGTCGTCGTCGGGTCGTCGGCCTCGGCGTCGTCCTCCTCGTCGTCGTGCAGGGTCGGGGCGCCGGACAGGGCGGTGACCTCCCACCGCCCGGCCCGCTCCTCCAGCTCCAGCTCGTAGGACACGGTCCGGGGCACGCCCGCCGCTGACGTGCCCCGGGCGACCAGGCGCACGCGCACCCGGTCGTCGGCCAGCTCGGTCACCGACCACCGCTGCAGCGTGATCTGCTCGAACGGTGCCGGCGTGACCGGATCGATCTCGTAGTCGGGCGACAGGTAGCGGGACACGTCGCCGTCGCCGGCCACCAGGGCGGCGAGGAAGCCCTCGACCGTGGTCGCCAGCTCCTCGTCGTCGCTCGACGGGACGCCCAGGCCACCACCCGCCGGCCGCGGCTCGTCCGCCGGCCTGCGCGGTGCCGGGACCAGCGCCGGCTCGCTCGCCGCCACCAGGGCGCCGTCCGCGTCGCGCACGACGCCGACCTCGACGTACCAGGTGCCGGCGTCGTGCCACCGCCTGTCGCCGCCCAGCTCGTCCACGGCGGCCGCCACGGTGACGGCCCAGTAGTCCCGGCCCTCGTCGCCCCCGCCGCTGGCATCGCCGTCGTCGACCGGGCGGGCGCCCACGGTGTAGGTGGCCGTCACCCGCCGGCGGCCGCTGTCGCCGACCGCGGTGCTCGGGTTGGCAGCGAACAGGCTCTCGACCGCGGCGTCGTCCTCGTCGCCCGACGCCTCGAGCCAGGTCGTCACGGCCAGCTCGGCGAAGCCGGACATCTCCGGCGGGACCGTCTCCTCGGCGCTCGACGCCGCGCTCTCGACCGCCGGCCGGGCCGCCGGGCGCAGCAGGCCGACCAGCCCCCCGATCGCGCCCAGCGCCACCAGGCACCACAGGCCGATGCGCGCCGCCACCTGGGCCTGGGGCCGGGCCGGGATCAGGCGCTGGGGGTCGTGGCCGTTGCCGGCGCGGTCGCGGCCGAGGCGCCGGCGCGGGTGGGCGCGCCGCGCCGACCCGTTGCCGTTGCAGTTCGTGCCGGTGCCGGTGGCGGGGCCGGGGCGCGTCGGCCGCCGCGCGATGAGCCTCACAACCGGGTGATGCGCCCGTCACCGGCGGAAAACGCAACGCGGCGGCCGGGCGGCGGGGTCGAGAGCCTGTCGTGGGGGTCGATGGAAGCCATGACTCGCAGAGGTCGGGAGCGGGGCAGGCTACGCGCTCAGATGACCCGAGGAGCGCGCCGTTCCGCCGGTCAGCTCCTCGAGCAGGGCCACGGTCTCGGGGTGGATGGTGTCCTCCGGCTCCACGCCGTCGTCGGGGTCGGCGACCGCCTCGCACAGCTCGCGGAAGACCCGCTGGACGCCGGGCAGGTTGCCGGCCGCGTGGGCGGCCCGCATGAGCAGGCGGTACATCCGCTCGTCGCACGGGAACGCCCGCAGGCCCCGGCGCGCCGCCCACTCGGCGGCCCGCCAGTCGCCCGTGGCGAGGCGGATCTCCGCCACCTCCTCGGCGACGTCCACCACCTGGGCCACGATCATGCCCCGGTGCGGCGAGACCCAGCCGTAGCCCCGGCCGGCGCCGGTGAACGGCTCGCCCATCACCAGCGTGAGGGCCTCCGACAGGACCTCGGCGGCCTCCTCGGCGTCCTCGATCTCCTCGGCGATGGCCGTGAGCTCGCAGAACAGGCCGTAGTCGGTGACCACCCGGTCGGACAGCTCGTAGCGGCCGCCCGACGGCGGCGGGAACAGGTCCTCGCCGACGGTCTTGCGGGCGGCGGCCACGGTGTTGTGGAACGTCTTGGTGGCGTTGGCGCCGCTCGGGAACAGGACGATCTCCAGGTCCTCGCGGTCGACCGGCACCTCCCGCAGCGACAGGTAGGTGATGGCCTCGAGCGCCTTCTGCCGGGCCGGCACCAGGCGCTCCTCCGAGCCGTCGGGCCGGCGCCGGACGGCTTCCACGTCGCCCAGAACCCGGACCAGCACGTCGACGTCGGCCAGCAGGTCGTCGAGCCGGCGGGTCGGGGTGAGGGCGGTGGGGGCCGGGACGGTCTCGCGCTCGGTCTCGGCCTCGGACGCGCGCTGGCCGGCGCCGGCCTCGGGCTCGCCGGGCGCGCCAGAGGCGCTGCTCGCGGCCTGGGCTGCCTGGGCGGCCTCGATCCCGGCGGCGCCAGCCTCGGGCGCGCCGGAGGCGCTGCTCGCGGCCTCGGCGGCCTCGGTCCCGGCGGCGCCGGCGGCCGGCGCGGCGTCGGGCCCGGGCCCGCCGGGCCGGGCCTCGACGCGGGCGGCGGGGGCGGCCGGCGTGCGGACCGCCGGCTCGCCGGCCTCCTCGATGGCCACGTCGTCGGTGCGGGCGGCGACCTCCAGCAGGTCGGCCACGACCCGCAGGTCGTCGTCGGCCAGCTGCCGGGCCCGGACCGGGGCGTCCGCCCCGTCGAACCGCAGCCAGCCGTCGTCGTCGATCGTCAGGAACCGGCCGTGCGGCGAGTCGCCCGGCGGGCACACGACCGCCACCGCGTGGCCGGGGCGGGCGGCCAGCGCCGCCAGGCGGTAGCGCTCGGGGCCCGGCGGGTCGGAGCTGACCACGACCAGCGGCTCCCAGGCGTCGGGCGTCGCCCCCGCGGCCCGGGCCTGCGCGGTGGAGGCGCACCGCAGCGAGCGCAGCGCCCCCACGGCCTCGGCCGCCCGATTCTCGGCGTCGACCAGGGCGATGCCCAGCGTGTCGGCCACCTCGACCCAGGGCAGGGCGGTCAGCTCGCCGCTCATGCCGACGAGCAGGACGCGGGGCTGCTCGGTCCAGGGCGCGGTGGCGGCGGCCACCGCCACCGCCCGCAGGAACGGCACGACCCGGTGCGGCGGGCCGGCGACGCTGACCACGCCGCTCGCTTCGAGGTCGACCAGGACTTCGGCCCCCGACTCAGTCGTGCCGATCGGGACCAGGGCCGGCGCCAGCGACGCCGCCCGCGACCCCAGCTCGACCAGCTCGCGGGCGGGGGCGCTCGTCCGCCACCGGTCGGCGGCCTCGGCGACGAACCCGGCCGGGGCCGGCGCTGGCTCGCGCAGCACGAGCGTGACGTGCTCGGACGTGGCCTCCACCCACCGGAGCTCGGGCGGGCCGCCCACGCCGGAGCCGGCGGCCGCGGCCCGGAGGGCGGCGTCGACGAGGCGCGCCGCCTCGGTGTCGGCGCCGGCCCGCAGCTGGCGCTCGGCCTCGTCGAGCGGCGGCTCGGGCATGGCCACCCGGCGGCCGGCGGCGCGGCGTCGGTGCTGGGCCCGGCGCCGGCGGTCCAGCAGCAGGACCAGGCCGGCAGTGGCGACGCCGCCACCGATCAGGCCGATGGGAAAGCCGGGGTCCTCTGCCTCGTCGGCGGCCACCTCGGGCACCGGCACCGGGGCCGGCTCGGCGCGGGGCTCCGTCGCCTCGGGCGACGCCGTCGTCTCGGTGGTCTCTCGCGTGGCCCCGGGGGCCTCAGCCGGCGGTGGGGCGGTCGTCGCCGGCGGGGCGGGGGTGGTCGGGGCCTCCGTCGCCGGCGGGGCCTCGGCCTCGGGGGCTTCGGCCCGCGGCGGGGCCGTCGTGGTCGGGGCCTCGGTCGCCGGCTGCGTCTCGCGCTGCGGCGGGGCGGTGGTCGTGGGCGCCTCCGCCGGGGCCGGGGGCGCGGCCTGCTCGCCGGCGTCGGCGCGGGGCTCGACCGCCGGGCCCTCCTCCGGCGCCGGGATGCGCTCCCGCACGTCGTCCCCCGCCACGGGGCCTGGGGGCGCCGCGACGTCCTCGCCTGAACCGGCGGGGCGCTCGCCCGTGTCGCGGCCCGCGGCGCCGGCGGGCGGCGCCGGGATGCGCTCGCGCACGTCGTCCCCCGCCACGGGGCCGGCGACTGCCGCCCCCTGCTCGTCGGCGCCGGGCGATGCGGCGGCCGGCGCCTCCGCCGCCCGCTCCTCGGTCGCGCCCTCCCGGCCGGCGCCGGGCTCCTGGCTCGTACCGGCCTGGTCGTCGGCCCGCTCGTCCTCGGCGGGCGCTGCGCCTGCACCCGACCGCTCGTCGCCGGCCTGCTGGGCGTCCTCGGACGGCAACTCCCGAGCCGCGCCGGCCTGCTGGTCGCCGCCCTCGGCGCGCTCCTCGCCGGCCGCCGGGGCCTCGGCCGCGTCGGCCCGCTCGGCCCGATCGCCGGCGCCCGACTCGCCGGCGGGCGGCACCGGGATGCGCTCCCGCACCTCGTCGCCCGCCACGGGGCCGGCGGCCGCCGCCTCCTGGTCGCCGGCGCCGGGCGCCCCGGCGGCCGGCTCCTCCGCCGCCCGCTCGTCGGCGTCCCCCGGGGCCTCGGCCCGGTCCGCCCGGTCCTCGGCCGGCGCCTCGGCGGCCCGGTCGTCCCCGGCCTGCTGGCCGGCGTCGCCGGCCCGGTCCTCCCCGCCCGGCGGGGGCTCGGCCGGCGGCTCCGGCGGCGGGGACGGCGACGGCGAGGGCGGCGTCCCCCGCGGGTCGGCGGGCGTGACCGGCAGCACGAACTGCTCGCCGGGGTGGATGAGGTCGGGGTCGCCGGGCGGCGAGAGCCGGGCCCGGTTGGCCTCGACCGTGGCCCGCCAGTACGGGGCGATCTCTGCGTCGGTGGGCGTCCGTCCCCAGGCTTCGGTCAGCCGCTCCTCGGCCAGCCGCCAGAAGTGGTCGCCGGGCTCCACGACGACCGGGGTGGGGCTTGCGGGCTCCTGGGCCCGGGCACCCTGCACGGCCGCGGCGCGGCCGGGTCCCGGCGTCGCGGCCGGGGCCGATGTCGTGCCGGCGCCCCCGGCCGCCGAGGTCCGCATCCCCGCCATCACGACCCGGGGGGCGTCGGCGGGCGCCGCCACCGACGTGCCCGTCACCGTCCCGCCGGACTCGGGCGCAGGGCCGGGCAGCACGACCTCCCACCCGGGGCGGATCGTGTCGTCGGGGTTGGTCCACATCCCGCCGTCCGGCTGGGGGCGGGCACGGTTGAGCTCCCAGATCTCGCGCCAGCGCATGCCGTCGCCGAGGTAGGTCTCGGCCAGGCTCCAGGGGCTGTCGCCGTGCCGGACGGTGATCCGCCACTCGGCGACCACGTCCTTGTCGTCCTCGCCGACGTCGGGCGCGACCAGGGCGTCGTCGCCGGCGTCGAGCCTGCCGACCCCGGCCGGGTCGTCGGCCGGCGCCACGAACGCCACGGCCGCGGCGACCGGTGCCTCCGACCCGTCGTCGGCCAACGTCTCCGCCGTCGGCACGTCGCGGACCCGCTGCGGCACCGAGGTCTCGACCGGGCGGTCGCCGTCGGCGGCCGCCGGGCCGGGCCCCGACACCCCCGACACCGGGGTGGCGGCGGCCACGGCGTGGGTCCCGACGGCGTGCGCCGGACCGGCCGACCCGGCCAGCGACGCGACCGAGCTGAGCGCCACGGCCACCGACGCCACGAGGTGGGCGGCCAGGCGCTGGACCGGGCCGCCGAGCAGCGCGGTCCCCCGGCGCCGGCCCCGGATCTGCACCACGACCTCGGCCACCACCGACGCCGCGAACACGGCCCACGCCAGCCACAGGGCCAGCGTGAAGATGGCGAGCACGGTGCTGTCGGAGACGAGCGTGGTGGGCAGCTCGCGGATCTGCTCCCAGGTCGGGATGCCCGTGATCGGCCAGTCGCCCCACGTCAGGAGCGCGATGGGCAACCCCACGAGCAGGGCCGCGAGCGCGACCAGAGCGAGGAACCCCCGAAGGGCGTCTCCGGCGGCGTCGAGCCGTCGGGCGGGATGGTCGTGTCTGATCATGGCGGCGTTGGTCCTTGGGCGGCGTGCGCGGTCGCGGTGGCGTCGACGGTGATGGTGCCGGGCAGGATCTGGAGGTCGACGGGGTCGGTGACGGTGACGGTGACGTCCATGTCGGCGACGGTCACCGTCCCGTCGACCCCCCGGTCGGCGAGGTAGGCGGCGGCGGCCTGGCGGGCGCGGTCCTGGTCGAGTCGGGTCGTGCCGGTGATGGCGGCGACGCGGTCGATCTCCTGGGCGCCGGCGCGGGCGGCCGCGGCCGCCGTCCCGAAGGCGTCGCTCTGGGCCCGCAGGGCGCGGCCGGCGTCGTGGACGAGCCCGATCAGGGCGATGCAGGCGAAGGCGAGGGCGACCGTCCACACGGTGACGAACCCGCCGTCCTCCGGGCGCCGGGCCGCGGCGGGCCGGGGGCGCCGGACGGGCGGCGGGGCGTACGGTCGGGCGGACGCGGCGTGCCGACCTGGGCCCGCGCGCCGGGCGGGCGGCAGACGCAGGGCGGCCCGGCACAGGACGGGCCGAAACACGGTGGCCGCCGTCACGGCGCCGCCTCCCGCGACTCGGTCTCCCGATACCGGTCGATGACCTCGGCGGCCGTGGCCGAGACGGTCATGGAGCCCGGCACCTCGAGCAGCGTGGCCTCGGACAGGTCGACCTCGCACGAGATCGTGACCTCCACCCGGTCGGCGCTGATCTCGGGATGGAAGCCCATCGACCTGCACATGGCCGAGCCCTCGTTCACCGTGTTGCGGGCGTCGGCCTCGGCGTCGCCCACCGCGCTCTGGGGGTCGCGGGCGGCGCTGATGGTCCGGGCGGCGGACCGGGCGGCGGCCTCGGTGTGGGCCGAGCCGACGTTGAGCCGGCCGGCGAACACGATGAACACGATGAACAGGAACGAGACGATGGCCAGCACGGCCAGCTCGACGGGGGCCGAGCCGCGGTCGTCCCGCTCGGGCAGGCGGGCGAGTAGCCGGCGGAACGGCGCGCCGGGCCGCCCCCGGCCGCCGGGATGCCCCCGGGCCCCGGCGGGCACCCGACCGAGCGGGCGGCGCACGCTGGCCGGACCGGTCCGGCGGCGGGCGACGCTCACTCGACGATCCTCTCGACCGGCCCGTCGATGGTGACCGTGATGGGCACGTCGAAGAACGGCAGGACGGAGACGGCCTGGCCGGTCACGGTGACCGACGCCTCGGCCTCGCCCCGCTGGACGTCGACCGAGTCGGCCTGGAAGCCCCCGACCTGGCCGAGGAACTGCTCGATCGTGGCGGCCCCCTCGCCGCTGCTCCCGTTCTCGACGCGGGCGGCGTCCAGCCCGTGCCGGGCCGCCGTCGTGGCCACCGACCGCCCGTAGAACCACAGGCTGATCTGGACCACGGCGAAGAACAGCACCAGCACGGCCGGTAGCACGGCGACCGACGCGGTCACCGCCCCGCGGTCGTCGCGAGGTGCGCGGGCCATGGGATCGCTCTCCGTCCCCGTTCGCCGGATGGTCCGCCGACCGTCCGGTGGCTAGAAGCCCAGGTCGATGCTGCTGGCGGCGTTCGTGACCAGGGCGAAGATGATCCCGCCCACGGCCACGGCGGCCACGGCGAGCAGGCCCATCATGGCGGTGTCGTCGGTGATGCCGCCGACCTCGTCGCGGCGCTCACGCCACGCGGTCGCCAGCATCACGCACCAGGCTCTGAGTCTCTCGGTGGCCTTGCTCATGTCCTCCGTCTCCTGTCCGGTGTCTCGGAAGTCTCTGGTCGGATCGTCGTGTGCTCGGTGTTCCGGTGTGTCTGACTTCTGCTCGTCGGTTCCGGTATCGCCTCTCGGGTCTCGGTCGTCTCGATCTCGGTGTCGTGTCGGTGTCGGCGTCTGTCGGTGCCGGTCCTCACTCCCCGAAGCTGAACAGCACGGTCACCGCCGGGTAGGCGAGGAACACCAGGAAGCCCATGACCATGAGCACGGTCGGCAGGCTCATCCGCTCGGTCACGGCCGCGGCCGCCTGCTCGGTGTCGGCGGTGATGCGCTCGCGGATCGTCCGGGCCTTGGCGCTGACGGTCTCGCGGACCGCGGCGCCCTCCTCCCCCGCCATCGAGATCGTGCTCGACAGCTCGGTCAGGTCGTCGATGCCCAGCTCGGTGCCGAGGCGGCCCAGGCTCTCCCACGGCGGCTCGCCCCGGACGTAGCCGGCGGTCAGGGCGCCCCGGATCTCGGCGAACGCCCAGCCCTGGCCGGCCGTCGACGCCGTCTCCAGGGCCTGCTCGACGCCCCGCCCGGCCGCCAGCGACATCACGGTGACGTTGCAGTAGGCCGACAGGGCGTGGGCGAAGGCCTTGCGCCGGGCGGTGGCGAGCTGGCGGAGCGTCACGAACGGCACGACCAGGCCCCACGACGCCCCGCCCACGGTGATGACGAGCGGGACGATCGGGGGCAGGTTGGCCCCGGCCAGCCAGGCGACCACGGCCACCCACGGGCCGAGGACCAGCGACCACAGGACGTACGAGCCGACCCGGGCCGCGTGCTCCTCGGGCGAGCGGCCCACGACCCGCAGGTCGGCCCGCATCCGGTCGATGGACCGGGCCAGCGCCGGGAGGTGGCGGAGCAGGAAGCCGCCGAACCGCATGTCGCGGTCCTCGGTGGCCGCCCGCGCGGCGGCGTCGCGGGGCGGGCGGCGGTCGAGCCGGGCCAGCGCCACCGACAGCGGCTCGGGGGCGGGGCGCAGGCCGGTCCAGGCCAGCCACAGGCCGGCGCCGGCCACCATCCCGGCGATCAGCGCGACGGTCATCGTTCTAGCCTCCGGGCCAGGAACCGCTCCACCGGCTGCGTGCGGCCCATGCGGACCATGGCGGCGATGCCCCCGGCCCACGTGGCCGCCACGCCCAGCAGGACCAACTGGCCGACCGCCGTGTCGTAGGGCTCGAGGTAGCTGCGGGCCACGACCGTGAGCAGCGCCACGAAGACGGCCATGATCACGATCACCGACCGCATGTCCGACCGGGGGCGCTCGCGGGCGACCTCGATGCGCCGGTGCATCCGGGCTTCCTCCCGGGCGGCGGCCGCCAGGTCGTCCAGCACCGCCCGGATCTGCCGGCCGCCCGACCGGGCCGCCAGCCGCAGCGACGTCACCACCAGGTCACCGAGCGGGTGGTCGAGGTCGTCGGCCAGGTCGTCGAGGGCGTCGTCGAGCGGCTCGTAGGCCAGCCGCCGCGCCATCCGCAGCACGTGGGGGCGGATGAGCGCCGGCGCCCCGTCGGCCGTCGCCATCAGCACGCCCTCGATGCCCCGGGGCGTGCCGGTGGCGTCGCGCAGCATCTCGGTCCAGGCGGTGAGCGCCTCGGCCTTGGCGGCGTCGCCCACCCGGGCCTTGGGGCGGGAGAGGTACCAGGCGCCGACCCCGGCGCCCAGCGCCGCCACCGGCCACCGGGTGAGGACGAGCACGACCAGCGCCGCCGCCCCGACCAGGGCGATCCGCTCGGGCGACGGCACCTCGCTCTTGCGGCGGGGCGGCTTGGGGACGCGCTCGCGCACCGGCACCGGGCGGCGGACCAGCCCGGAGACGGCCAGCACCAGCCCGGCGAGGACGGCGACTCCGGCGGCGGCGGCGAGCGGCGTCACGGCGGTCCTCCTACCAGGCCTCGATGTGGAGGTCGGGGTCGTAACCGTGCTCGATCAGGCGGTCGAGCATGTCGATCGGGATCGGGGCGTCCGGGTTGCGGACCGCGGCCTTGTCGGGCCCCGCCACGAACCACTCGTTGGTCACGACCTGCTTGTGCTCGATGTCGTAGTCGCACACCTGGGTGATCTCGGAGATCACCCGGCGCTTGTCGGGCGTCAGGTCGAGGTAGACGATCAGGTCGAGAGCGAACGCCGCGGTCTGCAGGACGTCGGCTCTGTCGAACATCGCCCCGCCCCGGCGGGCGTAGTTGACCAGCTTCTCGAAGGTCTGCCGCGAGGACTGGGCGTGCAGCGTGCACATCGTCCCGGCGATGCCGTCGGACGCGGCCTCGAGCATGAACATGACTTCGGGCCCCCGGACCTCGCCCACCACGATCCGGTCGGGCGCGTGCCGCTTCACGGCGTGGGTCAGGTCGGCGAGCGTGATCGCGCCCTGCCCCTCCATGTTGGCCGGGCGCTCCACGAACTCGACCACGTGGTCGTGGCGCTCGGGATCGATCGACAGCTGGAGCTCGGGCTCCTGCTCGAGCACGATCAGCCGCTCGTCGCGGGGGCACTCGTGGAGCAGCGCCCGCATCAGCGTCGTCTTGCCCCGGCCCATGCCGCCGGCGATGAGGATGTTGAGGCGGGCCTTCATCGCCGCGCTCAGCAGGCTGGCGATGCCCTCGTCGTACATCTTCCACGACTGGACCAGCACCGACTGGTCGGCGTCGACCAGCGGGTGGCGCCGCACGGTCACGACCGGCCGGGCGCTCACCCAGGCGCTGGCCGCCAGCCGGGACCCGTCGCTGAGCTGGAGGTCGAGCAGCGGGCGGGCCGGACTGAACTCCTTCTCGATCTGGGTGCCGTTGCTGTCGAGGCCCAGGCGGCCGCCCTTGCGGGCCAGCGCCTGGATCTGGAGGATCAGGTCCTCGTCCGACTGGGCGATCGGGTCAACCTTGTGCTCCTGGCCGTCGATCGTGCGGATCCGCACGTTGTCGCAGCCCACGGCGAAGATGTCGGTCACGTCGGCCCGGGCCAGGTAGGTGTCGAGCCCCGGCAGCTGCGAGAACACGCTGGCCAGGACCGACTCGATGACCCGGTCCTCCTCCTCGGGCGTGAGGGTCATCTCCCCGCGCTGCTGGGCCGCCCGCCACTGGTTGTCCAGCTCCCGCCGGAGGATCGAGCGGGCCAGCTGCCGGCGGTCGAGATAGTCGAGCGGGGGGAGCCCCTCCTGCTCACGGCGCGCCGCCTGCTCGCCGATCTCCGCGGCGACGATGCGGCGCAAGCTGACCTCGAGCCTCTCGGTCATCGTTCCGCCCTCGCGGTCACGTGGGGATCGTGGTCGTGGTCCTTTCGGTCTTCGTGTTCGTCGTCGGTGTCGGTGTCGGTGGCGCCGGGGCCCTGCGGCGCGACGGGGAGCCGTGCTCCGCCCGCCGGGTCGCGCGGCTGGGACGCCGGGCCGTGCCCGCCCGCCGGGTCGCGCGGCTGGGGCGCCGGCGGTCGCACGGCCGGGTGCTCCCCCGACACGAGCGCGGGCCCGTGGGGCTGCGGCGCCGGCGGGGACGCCGGCCGGGCCCGGCTTGGTCCGGGCGTCGAGCCAGGCTTGGCGCTGGACGTCGAGCCCGCCTTCGCGCCGGACGTCGAGCCCGGCTTGGCGAACGGCGCCGGCGGGATCGGCCGGACCGACAGGGCGGACTGCCGCACCTGCGTCCGCTCGGCCCCGTACAGCGGCACCGGGGACGAGCTCCGGCGCTTCGAGCCCGGGCCCGGCGCCGGCGGCCCGTACACCGGCCCGGAGGCGCGGCCCGCGGCCGCCCCGGAGGCGCGGCCCGACGGCGCCCCGGCCGACTGGCCGGACGACCGGCCCGCCCGGGCGCCGTACGCCGCCCGGGCCTCCGCTCCCCCGGTCGGCACGCCCGTCCCCCGCACCGGCGGCACCCGCCGTGCCGGCGCCTGCCCCTGCGGCCGCTCCTGCGCCGCGCCGCGATCGACGCGATCGACCGGTCGCTCCACCCCCGCCGGACGCCCGGCCGCCGCACCCCGGTCGACCGGCCGCTCGGCCCCGGCAGCACGGCGCGACGCCGCGGTGCGATCGACCGGCCGTTCGGGGACCCGCGGCGCCCCGGGCGCCGGCGGACCCGCCACCGGCGCACGCTCGGCCCCGGCGGTCGGCGCCGCCCGCGCGCCCCCGGCATCCACCGGCCGCTCCGTCACCGCCCCAACCGACGACCCACCGGCCTCCGGCGCCCGCAGCCCCGACGACGCGGCCGCCGACTCCGGCGAGCGCGCCTGTCCCGACGCCGGCGGCGAGCCGGGCGCCGACCGCGAGCCGGGCGCCGACGGCGACGACTGTGCGCCGCCATCGGCGCGTCCCGCCTGCGGCCGCGGCGGTCCGGCCGGCGCCGCCGGAGGCTCCGGCAGGCTCGGCCTCTCCTGCGGTGCCGCACCCGCATCCGTCCGGGCCTCCGAGGCCAGCGGCCCCGACGGGGGCGCGCTCGTGTCCGGGCGAGGCCCCTCCGTCCGGGGCGGCGCCGGCGGGCCGGCCACCGGGGGCGTGGGTGGTGGCACGGTCCCGTCCGGCCGCTCGGCCTCCGGGGGCGACGCTGGGGACGCCGGCCGCACCACCCGGGGTGCCGGAGGCCGCTCGCGCCCGACGGCCGATCCAGACGACGACGCAGGTGACGCTGCCGAGGCCGAGGCCGACGGTGGCGGGTTCGGTCCTTCGGGCCGGTCCGACGCCGGCGCCGACGGGCGCGGCGCGGTGGTCGGCCCGGCCGCCGGCGACGATCCGGACCCCGATCCCGGCCGGGTCCGCGGCACCCGCGGCCGCGCCTTCGCCGCGAGCCCGATAAGCCCCTCGAGGGTGGCGGCGGCCGACGCCGCCAGCCACGTCCGTCCCCACGACTTGGTGACGCCCTTGGTCCAGAGGGCCGACGTCCCCCGGGGATCCCAGGCGATGGCCCCGGCCAGCGGGAGGTCCAGCTCGGCGGCCACCTCCGCCGGGGCGTACGGCCGGTCGCCGATCACGACCGTGACGACCGGACAGCGGGCGACCTCGCGGAGGCGGTCCACGGTCTGGCGGGCGTGCTCCACCCCGCCGACGGTCGGCCGGCACACGAGGGCGACGAGGTCGCCGAGGCCGGCGCGGCGGGCGGTCGGCTGGCTCGAGTCCCAGCGTCCGCCGTCGACGACGACCGTGCCGCCGTGCTGGTGCAGCGCCGGGCCCCAGCGGTCGAGGACCGAACCGATCACCGAGGTCGCCATGAGCCCCGCCGTCGGAGCCAGCAGCGCCGGCACGCCGGGCGGGGCGACGGCGACGTGGCGGCTGATCGCCTCCG
Organism: Acidimicrobiales bacterium; assembly: GCA_036563805.1. Lineage (GTDB taxonomy): Bacteria > Actinomycetota > Acidimicrobiia > Acidimicrobiales > VFJN01 > DATCLS01. Next base: position 22,111 of record DATCLS010000099.1, read on the forward strand.
GGGAGACGTCGCGGCGCAGCTCGCCGGCCGCGCCCACGACGCCGTCGTCGTCCGTGACTCCCGTGAGGATGCGGACGTCACCGCCGGCCGGGTCGAGCTCGACCAGCAGCGCCGCCTCGCCCGCGGCCGCCGCAGCCGCGGCGATGGCGGCCGCGGCGGTGGTGACGCCGGGCGAGCCCTTGGCCGACACGAGGGTCAGGACCGGCACCCCGTCAACCCTCCAGCGCCACGACGGCGACCCGCTCGTCCGAGGCCGCGGCGGCCACGTCGGGCGCGGCGGTCTCGGGGACGACCAGCGACACCTCCCGGTCGCCCGTGTTCTCGTCGGCGTCGCCGAAGGCGAGGAGCCAGCCGGGCACCTGCTCGACCTCGGCGTCGGGGGCGGTGTTGGGTGGCCGGATCACGACCATGACGTCGATGCCCCCAGCCAGGGCGCCCTGGGGGACGTCGCCGGGGGCGAGCATCGCCCCGACGACCGCCTCGTCGTCGGCGACCACGCGGGCGTCCTCGGCGAGGAGCTGGCTGGGCGACAGCAGCGAGCCGCGGCGCAGGTCGACGGCGGCGTAACGTCCGACGAGGTCGTCGGCCTCGTCGGCGTCGATCGTGTCGACGCCGGGGTCGGCGGCGACCCGCACCGTGCGGAGGTCGTCGCGCTCGATCTGCTCGAACCGGTCGACGTCGGACGCCACCGCCAGGACCTCGACCCGCTCGCCGGCGGAGACGTACAGGGAGGCGAAGATCCAACCGCCCAGCAGGGCGAGCACGGCGCCGGCCGCCACCCGGCCCCAGCGGCGGCGGGCGGGCAGGCCCTCGGCCGACGACGCCGCCGGCAGGGCGGCCCGGCGCACGCGGGCAAGCCGCGGTCCGGCGGTGGCGACCGTGCCCCGGTCGGAGCTTCCGTTCGGTTCGGTCATCGGTACCTCACCGGCTCGAGCCGTCCCTGACGACGGTCTGGACCTCGTCGACCTCCCGGGGGACGCCGGTGGACAGCGTCTGGGCCGGGAACGTCCCCTCCGCACCGGCGGCCGTCCAGGAGATGTCCCACGTCACGTTGACCGTGGCCGGCCAGGCGTCGGGCCGATCGTCGGTGCCGGTGCGGTACCGGTACACGTACGCGCACGCCCCGGGCGCCGCCGCCTGGACCTCGGGGTCGGGCCCGTTGGGGTCGAACCGCGTCCCCGGCGGGTCGCATTCGATCGGCGACGACCCCGGCTCCCCGGGATCGAACGTCAACGTCGGCTCGGCCGCCAGGCTCACGCACACACC
>DATCLS010000048.1:0-3183 GCA_036563805.1 Acidimicrobiales bacterium
CTCGTCCTGTCCATCAAGCACCTGCCCGCCGTGTTCACGCCGGAGAGCCGCTTCAACCCGGCCAAGTGGACGTGAGCCCGGTCACCGGTGCCCGGCGTCGGGCGGGACGGGACGACGCCGGGGCCGGGGCCGCCGGGGCGCAGGCCCGGATCCTCGACGCCGCCGTCCGGCTCGTCAGCGAGCGCGGCGCCGCCGCCACCTCGATGCGCCAGCTGGCGGCCGCCTGCGACCTGAACGTCGCCACGATCTACCACTACTTCCCGTCGAAGGCCGACCTGCTGCGGGCCATCATCGAGGAGCGGCGCTACGGCGAGCGCATGGCGTCCGAGGACCCGCCGATGCGGGCCGAGCTGGCACCGCACGAGCGCTTCGAGGAGCTCATGGCCTGGCTCGTGGAGCAGGCCCTCGACGAGCGGACCACCCTGCGCCTCCTCGTTGCCGAGGGCCTGCACGGCAACGACACCGCCCGGGGCACGGCCCGGGCCCTCGTGCGGGCGCTCGACGGCGCCATCGAGGCGTGGCTCGAGGCCGGCTTCCCCGAGCTCGGCCCGGCCACGCCCCCGCCGGTCGCGGCCCGGATCGTGCGGCGGGCGCTGCTGTCGGCCGTCCTCGAGCAGCTCGTCACCGGGGCCCCGATCGGCGACGAGCTCGGGCGCGACCTCGCGGCCGCGCTGCTCGGGCCCCGCTGACGCCGCGGGTCAGAGGCCGATGACGGCCGGCCGGGGGTGCCCCGCGCTCTCGCAGGCGGCGAGGTAGAAGTCCCGCACCACCCCGGCGTCGATGACGCTGGTGACGTTGCCGTCGGCGTCGAGGTTCAGGTTGGCGCCACGGATGGCGAACCAGACGTCGGTCACGCCCTCGTCGTCCTCGGGGACGACGAGCGTGTGCACCGAGCCCGCCGGCTCGTAGAGGTACGACCCGGCGGTGTTCACCTCCGGGTACTCGGCGTAGCGCCACCGCCCCGTGATGGTGAAGGCGAACACCTCGCCGGTGTGCTTGTGCGTCTGCACGACGTAGCCGGCCGGGAACCGGGTGCGGATCACCCACAGGCCGGCCTCGACGTCGCACTGCAGCAGCTGCAGCTCCGACCCGTCGCCCAGGTCGACGAAGGGCAGCTCGTCCTCGCCCCGATGGAGGGCCCGGGGGATGTCGATGGCGGTCATGGGCCCATCATCCCCCGCGGCCGCGGGGTGTGCCCAGCGTCACCCGGCGTCCTCGTAGGCCTCCCGCAGCCAGCCGTCGACCTCGTCGTCGAGGTCGGCGACGTCCCGGACCGCGAGGTGGTGGGCCCACTGCCGGCCCGGGTGGACGACCTCCGTGAAGCGGGGCGAGGGGTCGTGGCGGTCGAGCACGAGGGTGAGGACGACCTCGGCGTCGGGGTCGGCGAGGTACTGGTCGGGCCGCCACAGGAAGGCGAACCCCTGGCGGCGGCGGAAGGCGACCTGGCTCGCGGTCACCCGGACCTCGGCGCCGCCCAGCTCGGCGACCCGGGACCGGATCCACTCGTAGGTCGCGAGCCCCAGGGGTTGCCCGGCGAAGAACTCCTCCGGCGTCGTCGGCTCGGTCACGCCACGCAGCATGCCGCGCCGACCACGGTCCGCGACAAGGCGGCCCGGCTCAGGCGAAGGTGACCTCCACGTCGTCCCGCCCCCGGAAGGGCGCCACCACCGCGGCCGCCTCCTCGATCGCCTGGCGCTTGCGGGGGTTCAGCTCCCCGAAGGGCTCGACCGTCACCCGCAGGCGCGCCCCGGCCTGCCGGGCCCGCCAGATGCCGACCGGCCGCCCGGTCATGAGCACGAGGCCAGGGCTGCCCGCCGGCCGCCACAGCGCCCGCTGGTGCGCCTTGTCGGGCAGCAGGGTCGACCGGTCCCGCTGGGCGAGGAACGGGTCGCCGGCGGGCAGCAGCCGGGCCCCGACGGCGAAGGGCGGGTCGGCGAGCAGCTCGCGGTCGGCGGCCAGCACGACGGCGTTGGCGCCGTCGAGCTTCACGTCCACCAGCTCGTCGCCGAGCTCGAGGAACCGCTCGCGGGCCTCGTCGGGGGAGATGCCGGTCCAGGCCGCGAAGTGGCGGGCGGTCACCGGGCCGTAGGCGTGGACGAACCGCCGCACCAGCTCCAGCCGGGCCGCGGCGAGGCCGCCGCCCAGCGGCGACCCCAGCCAGATGTCGGTGGCCATGAGCGTCTGGCGGCCGCCCTGCGGCCAGCCGTAGACGAAGGCTCCCGCCGTGCCGGCCAAGCGGAGCAGCTGCTCGGGGACGTGGTGGACGTCGCAGACGTCGCACCAGGGCAGCAGCTCGGCGGGCAGCCGGTCGTGCAGCGCCTCGCTGAGCTGCCCCTTGGTGCGGGGCTCGGCGTCGGCGAGCACCGCGGCCACGACACCGACGACCGTGCCGAGCGCCTCCCGCGCCGACATGCCGGCGGCGTCGACGGCCTCGACGGCCGGGCCCAGCTGCTCGCGCAGCGAGGCCTCGTCGGCCGCCAGCGCCCCGGGGCCGAAGACCATGCCGTCCCGCCGGGGCACGACGTGGGCCGCGCCCCGCAGGCTGAGCATGCGCAGCAGCGAGCGCTCGTCGAGCAGCGCGGACTCGAGGTCCTCGGGGCGCAGCCCCCGGACCCGGGCCGCCAGGGCGACCCCGGCGTTGCCCGGCGGCGTGTCCTGCACGCCGGCCACGGCGGCGGCGTCGACGAGGCGGTCGGGGGGCAGCGGCTCGTGGAGGTTGTGGGCGGCGACCCGGTACGCGATCGCCTGGTCCGCTGTCACGCTGGCCCGGCCCGTTGCCGCCATGGGGCACGAGGGTAGGACCGAGCCGGGACCCGCCGCGGCGCTGCCGCGCACGGTGCCCGGGTCGCTCCGGTCCGAGGTCACACCTCGGCGGCGATCGCCGGCGCCGTCGGTCGTGTCCGGCGGCAGGCGGTGCGGCTCGGCGCGGCGGGCGGGCGCCGGTGCGGCGCACCGGACGGCGACCGGCGAGACTGTCTGCAGTGCAGCTGCAATCGGGAATGCGGGCGGACTAGGGTCTAATGCACATGCATGACAGCGCGCCGACGACTGACAGGTTGATCAGCGCGGCCGAGCGCCTCTTCGCCGAGCACGGCATCGACGGCGTCAGCCTGCGCGAGATCAACCGGGCGGCCGGCGCCAAGAACGCGTCCGCGCTCCAGTACCACTTCCGGGACCGCGACG
>DATCLS010000101.1:0-50195 GCA_036563805.1 Acidimicrobiales bacterium
TCTACGATCGGCGGGCGTGGCACTCGCATGGGAACAAGTGATCGTCGACGCCCGTGATCCCCGGGGCCTGGGGCAGTGGTGGCGGGACGCCCTGGGCTGGGTCGTCACCAACGACGACCCCGAGGAGTTCGAGATCCGGCCCGCCGAGGACCGGCCACCGGGACTGCTGTTCGTGCCGGTGCCCGACGAGAAGACCGTCAAGAACCGGCTCCACCTCGACTTCCGGCCCGACGACCAGGACGCCGAGGTCGAGCGGCTCCTGAAGCTCGGCGCCACCAAGGTCGACATCGGGCAGGGCGAGCAGACCTGGGTGGTGCTCGCCGACCCCGAAGGCAACGAGTTCTGCGTGCTGTCGTCCCGCTCGTCCTGACGTCGGCGGCCGGCGGGGCCAGCGGGAGCGGGCGTGCTCGCCCGGGCGGGGGTGCCTCGGCGTCGGCGATCCGGTTGCCGTCAGGGGCGAGGATGGACACGTGGCGCACACCGACGTCGTAGGTCTCGACCGGCTCGTGGGCGATGCCCGCGGCGCGCAGCCGGTCGAGCAGCCCGTCGAGCCCGGTCACGCCGAACGTGACGTGGCCTGAGCTGGTGGTCGGCGACGAGATCGTGTGGACGTCCGGCCCGGGGCGACGCTGTTCGTCGAGCCCAACCCGGCGGCCGCCGGCAGCGGACCCGGCGCCCCGCGCGTCGCAGTGTGGGACGTCCCGCGGGTCCGCCGCTCATCGGCCGGCGCCGTCAGGGCCGCACGCCGACCCGGATGACGTGCGTCCGACCGCGTAGCCCCGCCCGGCCAGGTGGGCCGCGCAAGTGCCGGCGCCGCCCCGACGTCGACGACCCGAGCCGGGCACGAACCGGGAGACGACGTCCCAGCTCCGCAGACGCGTCAGCTCGCCCCGGCCGGGCGCGCCCACAGCCGGGCGTCCTCGTCGCGCCGCCCGTAACGCGGCCGCACCCGGGGGTCGATCGCCATCCCGCCAGTGTCCGCCACCCCGCCGGCGCCCGCCCACGGGTTCCGCCCGCCCACGGGTTCCGCCCGCCCACGGGTTTCGGCCAGCCGGGCCCGGGCCCGGCCCGGGCGGCGATGTCACATCGGTGGTGGGGCCGCCGTCCTTGTCCCATGTCGTGCTCCGGGCACCCCCGGCCCAGGCGCCACGACGGACGCGAAAGGACGAGGCTCATGAAGATCGCAGTGTTCGGCGCCAACGGCCCGACCGGACGGCTCCTCACCCGGCTGGCGCTGGACGAGGCCCACGACGTCGTCGCCTTCACCCGCCACCCCGACAGGTTCCCGATCGAGCACCCGCGCCTCGAGGTCGTGGCCGGCGACGTCCACGACGCCGCGGCCGTGGCCGAGGCCATCGACGGGACCGACGCCGTGCTGTCGACGCTCGGCGTGCCCTTCGCCAAGGATCCGATCACCGTCTACTCGCACGGCGCCGCCAACATCGTCGCCGGGATGCACGCGGCGGGCGTCAAGCGGCTGGCCGTCGTCAGCTCCAGCTCGGTCAGCCCTCATCCCGAGCCGCTGGGCGGGTTCGTGTTCGAGCGGATCCTCCAGCCCTACATCGTGAACAAGGCGGGCAAGACCCTGTACGACGACATGCGCCGCATGGAGGAGATCGTGGCCGCCAGCGACCTGGCGTGGACGATCGTGCGCCCGTCGGGGCTGTTCGAGGCGCCGGCGGTGTCCGACTACGAGGTCGCCGTCGACCACATCGGTCACCGGTTCACCGCCCGGATCGACCTGGCCGACTGCCTGCTGCGCCAGGCCCTCGACACCACCTACGTGCGCACGGCGATCGCGGTGGCGACGACGAGCGCCAGCCCGTCCATGCTGAAGCTCATCTGGCAAGAGGGCATCCGGAAGAAGGGATGAGCGATGCCGACAGACGACGGCCGCCCGCCGACGGGCACGCCGATGGGCAGCGGTGCCCCGGGCATCGCCTCCGATGCGGATGTCGACGCCCTGTGGACGGCGCACCGGCGGCGCCTGCTCGACATCGCGTTCCGCATGCTGCTGGACGTGGGCGAGGCCGAGGACGTGGTGCAGGAGGCGTTCGTGCGCCTGTCCCGCACCGACGTCGCCGCCCTCGACGACCCCGAGGGCTGGCTGGTCGTCGTGACCAGCCGGCTGGCCATCGACCGGCTGCGCGCCCGGCGCCGGCACCCGACCGGCGGGCTCGACCGCCACCTCGACCGCCGTGAGGACGACACCGGCGATCCCTTCGACGCCGGCGCCGTAGACCCGGCCGACCAGGTCACGCTCGCCGACGACGTCACCCTGGCGCTGCACGCCGTCCTCGAGCGCCTGACCCCGGCCGAGCGGACCTCGTTCGTGCTCCACGACGTGTTCCGCTACCCCTTCGACCAGGTGGCGGCGATCGTCGGGCGCACGCCGGCCGCGTGCCGCCAGCTCGCTCGCCGGGCCCGCCAGGCCCTGCGGGCCGAGTCGGCCGCCGGGCGGTTCCCCGTCGACGTCGAGCTCCACCGCCGGGTCAGCGAGCGCTTCGTCGAGGCGGCGGCGGGCGGCGACCTCGACGCCCTGATCGCCGTGCTCGATCCGGCCGTGGAGGGGGCCTCCGACCTCCGCCCCGACGTCGTGACCGGCCCCCGCGAGGTGGCGGCGGGGATCCTGCGCTACCTCGGCCCGCCGGACGCCCCCACCCTCCTGCACCTCCCAGTGGGCGACCGGGCCGGCATCGTCGCCCTGCGCGGCCGCCGGGTGGTGGCGCTCGTCCTGCTCACCATCGAGGACGGGCTCGTCGCCCACGTCCACGCGCTGGCGGGACCGGCGCCCCGCGCCGCCGTCGGCGCCGCCCTCGGGCTGCGCTGACACGCGGCGGGCCGCCGGCGGAGGCCGGGCGGCACCGGCGCCATCAACGGCCCGATGCGACCCGACCGCCGGCGCACCCGACCGCCGGCGCACCCGACCGCCGGCGCACTCGACCGCGATGCGACCCGACGGCCGTGCGAGGGTGAGGGCGTGCGGAGGGTCGTGGTCGTGTCGGGCATGCCGGGGGCCGGGAAGACGACGCTGGCCGTGCCGCTGGCGGCCGCCCTCGGGCTCCCGCTCGTGCGCAAGGACGCCATCAAGGAGACGCTGTTCGACGCGCTCGGACACGTCGACGTGGACGAGGCGGCGTCGTCCCGCAAGCTCGGCGCCGCCGCCATGGACGTGCTGTGGCGCCTGGCCGGCGACTGCCCGGCCGTGGTGATCGAGGCCAACTTCCGGAGCCGCAGCCCCTACGAGCGCCGGCGGCTCCGCGAGCTGTCGCGCCGCCCGGTCGAGGTGCACTGCCGCCTCCCCGCCGAGCTGGCAGCCGAGCGCTACGCCCGGCGCCACGCCGAGCCCGGCCACCACCCGGTCCACGTCCTGCCCTCGCTCCCCCTGGCCCGGCTCGCCGAGTACCAGGAGCCGATGGGCCTCGGCCCGGTGCTGGAGGTCGACACCACCGCCCCGGTCGACGTGCCGGCCGTGGCCGACTGGGTGCGCCGTGCCCTCGCCGCCCCACCGCCCGCGGGGTGACCGGACGCGGCCGGGCCTGGTCGGCCACCCGACGCAGGGTCAGGAGGGCGGCCCGGCGCCCGGCTGGGCCCGGATGTCGGCCAGGTGGTGCGCCACCTCGTGCTCGGTGTGGACCGCCACCCACCGCAGGCTCCGCCGGGCCGGCTCCGGGAACCCGTAGCCGACCGTGCGGTCCCAGTCCCCCGGCCCGAGCCGGGCGAGCACGCCGGCGAACAGCAGCGCGGCCTGCTCCACCTGCACGGCCACGTCAGCCGGGCGCTGGTCGGCGTACCCGTCGTGCTCGACCCGCTCGTCCCGCCCCATGGGCTCGACCGGGCCGCCGAACCCCCGACGCACGACCAGCACCCGCTCCCGCTGGACGAGCAGGACGTCGCGGACGTGGCAGGCGTGCTCCAGCGGCGACCAGACGCCGGGGGCCTGGCGGCGGCGCAGCCGGTCGGGCGGGGTGAGACGCAGGTGGGCGGCGACGGCGCCGGCCAGCTCCCGGATGCGCGGGCCGGCGCCGGCCCGCAGCGGGACTCGTCGTAGTCCCAGGCGAGCGGGCTCCCCGCCGCCGGCCCCGCCTCGGCGCCGGCCCGCAGCGGGAAGCCGCAGCCTGGGCAAGCGGTCACGGGACCGGCGTGATCGGCGGCCCGTCGATGACCCGGGGCCGGTACTCGACCATCTGCAGCCGGCCGTCGAACGTGCGGTGGTCGATCATCTCGAGGGCGAGGTCGGGGTAGCCGTCGTAGATGCGCTCCGACCCCGTCACGCCCGTGATCACGGGGAACATGACGACCCGGAACCGGTCGACCACCCCGGCCTTCAGCAGCGACCGGGCCAGGCTGAGGCTGCCGAGCGTGGACAGGGTGTTCGCGCTGCTCTCCTTCAGCTCGCGGACCGCCTCCACGGCGTCGCCGCGCACGAGCGTCGAGTTGGCCCATGCCAGCGGCTCCTCGAGGGTCGAGGAGAACACCACCTTGGTGGCCTTGGTGAGCCCGTCGAGGGAGTCCTCCTCCTCGGGGCGGAACTCGTCGGTCCCCTCCGGGGTCTGGCCGGCGGCGAAGCCCGACATGAGCCGGTACGTGTTCGCCCCCATCAGATAGGTCACCTCGGGCTGCTCGCCGAGCCACCCCAGGTACTCGGGCCCCTCGAGCCCCCAGAACCCGGGCCAGCCCTCGCCCGATGCGTACCCGTCCAGGGAGGTGATGAAGTCGACCATGAGCTCGGCCATGTCGCGTTCCTTCTCGTCGCCGATGTGATCTGAGGGTTGGACGGCGCATCGGGAGGAAAGTCATCGCGGCCCGGCCCCGAGCGCCGCGTGGCGCTCCTCCCCACCCCGTGGCACGATCACGCCCATGACGAGGAGGGCCGCAACGGAGCGGCGGGGGCGCCCGGAACGGGAAGGCCGCCAAGGCCGGCCGGACCGGCAACGCGGCCCGCAGCGGCGAGGCCGCCAAGGCCGCCCCGACCCCCGCGACCTCGTGTGGCTGCGGCGGGTCCGCGACCGGATCGACCGGGAGTACGCCCAGCCCCTGGACGTCCAGGCGCTGGCGCGGGGCGCCAACATGTCGGCCGGCCACCTGAGCCGCCAGTTCCGGCGGGCCTACGGCGAGTCGCCCTACTCCTACCTGATGACACGGCGCATCGAGCGGGCCATGGCCCTGCTGCGCCGGGGCGACATGACCGTCACCGAGGTCTGCTTCGCGGTCGGCTGCTCGTCGTTGGGCACGTTCAGCACCCGGTTCACCGAGCTGGTCGGGGTGCCCCCGAGCGTCTACCGGCGCACGGTGGCCCCGGCCACGGCCGGCATCCCCGCGTGCGTCGCCAAGCGGGTGACGCGACCGATCAGGAATCGAGAAGCCCTGCTCCGCGAGCCGTTCGTAGCGTGAGCGGCATGGACAGCACCATCCACGCCACGTTCCTCCCGCACGACGACGGCGACGCCGCCATCAGGTTCTACCGGGACACCCTGGGCTTCGAGGTGCGCAACGACGTCGGCTACGACGGGATGCGCTGGATCACCGTGGGCCCGGTCGGCCACCCCGAGATGAACAACATCGTCCTCGAGCCGCCGGCGTCGGACCCGGGCGTGACCGACGAGGAGCGCCAGATGATCACCGAGATGATGGCCAAGGGCACCTACGCCGGCGTCGTCCTGGCCACCAAGGACGTCGACGCCCTCTTCGAGCGGCTGCAGGCCGGCGGGGCCGAGGTCGTCCAGGAGCCGATGGACCAGCCCTACGGCGTGCGCGACTGCGCGGTCCGCGACCCCGCCCGCAACCAGATCCGCATCCAGGAGCAACCTTGAGCACGGCCCCTGCACCCCAGCCCGAGTCGGCCCACCCCGCCGACGGCCACGACCTGATCCGCGTGCAGGGGGCACGCGAGAACAACCTGAAGGACGTCAGCGTCACGCTCCCCAAGCGCCGCCTCACGGTGTTCACCGGGGTGTCGGGCTCGGGCAAGTCCTCGCTGGTGTTCGGGACGATCGCGGCCGAGTCGCAGCGGCTGATCAACGAGACCTACAGCGCGTTCGTCCAGGGGTTCATGCCGACCCTGGCGCGGCCGGACGTCGACGTCCTCGATGGGCTGACGACGGCGATCATCGTCGACCAGGAGCGGATGGGGGCCAACGCCCGCTCGACGGTCGGCACGGTCACCGACGCCAACGCCATGCTGCGGATCCTGTTCAGCCGCCTGGGCGAGCCGCACATCGGGTCGCCGATGGCGTTCTCGTTCAACGTCGCGTCGGCGCGGGGCTCGGGGGCGATCACGGTCGAGAAGGGCGACGGCAAGGCCGCCAAGGCCAGCTTCAGCATCACCGGCGGCATGTGCCCGCGCTGCGAGGGCATGGGCAACGTCACCGACATCGACGTGGGCCAGCTCTACGACGCGGACAAGTCGCTCAACGAGGGCGCCATCACCGTGCCCGGCTACAAGGCCGGCGGCTGGTCGGTGCGGTACTACGCCGAGTCGGGCTTCCTCGATCCCGACAAGCCGATCCGCGACTACAGCGAGACCGAGCTCCACGACTTCCTCTACAAAGAGCCGACCAAGATCAAGCTCAACAACATCAACGTGACCTACGAGGGCTTGGTCCCGTCGATCCAGCGGTCGATGCTCTCCAAGGACCCGGACGCCCTCCAGCCCCACATCCGGGCCTTCGTCGAGCGGGCGGTCACGTTCATCGCCTGCCCCGACTGCGGCGGGACGCGGCTCAACGAGGCGGCCCGGTCGTCGAAGATCCGGGGCCTGAGCATCGCCGACGTCTGCGCCATGCAGGTCAGCGACCTGGCCGAGTGGGTGCGCGAGCTGGACGAGCCGTCGGTGGCACCACTGCTCCAGGGCCTCCAGGAGACGCTGGACTCGTTCGTGGAGATCGGGCTCGGCTACCTGAGCCTCGACCGGCCCTCGGGCACGCTGTCGGGTGGTGAGGCGCAGCGGGTGAAGATGATCCGCCACCTCGGCTCGTCGCTCACCGACGTCACCTACGTGTTCGACGAGCCGACCGTGGGGCTCCACCCCCACGACATCCAGCGGATGAACGAGCTGCTGCTCCGGCTGCGCGACAAGGGCAACACGGTGCTGGTGGTCGAGCACAAGCCCGAGGTCATCGCCATCGCCGACCACGTCGTCGACCTCGGGCCCGGCGCCGGCGCCGCCGGTGGCACGATCTGCTTCGAGGGGTCGGTGGACGAGCTGCGCGCCAGCGGCACGCTCACCGGCAAGCACCTCGACGACCGCGCCCGCCTCAAGGACCGCGTCCGCACCCCCATCGGGGCGCTGGAGGTCCGGGGCGCCAACACGCACAACCTGCAGGACGTCGACGTCGACATCCCGCTCGGCGTCCTGGTCGTCGTCACCGGCGTGGCCGGCTCGGGGAAGAGCTCGCTCATCCACGGCTCGGTCGCGGGGCGGGACGGGGTCGTGGCCATCGACCAGAGCCCGATCCGGGGGTCGCGGCGCAGCAACCCGGCCACCTACACGGGCCTGCTCGACCCCATCCGCAAGGCGTTCGCCAAGGCCAACGGCGTCAAGCCCGGCCTGTTCTCCCCCAACTCCGACGGCGCCTGCCCCACCTGCAACGGCGCCGGCGTCGTCTACACCGACCTCGGGATCATGGCCAGCGTGGCCACCACCTGCGAGGAGTGCGAGGGCAAGCGCTTCCAGGCGGCGGTGCTCGAGCACCATCTCGGCGGCCGGAACATCAGCGAGGTGCTGGAGATGCCGGTCACCGAGGCCGAGGACTTCTTCTCCGCCGGCGAGGCCAAGCTGCCGGCCGCCCACAAGATCCTCCAGCGGCTGGAGGACGTCGGCCTCGGTTACGTGAGCCTGGGCCAGCCGCTCACCACGCTGTCGGGCGGCGAGCGCCAGCGCCTGAAGCTCGCCACCCACATGGGCGAGAAGGGCGGCGTCTACATCCTCGACGAGCCCACCTCCGGCCTCCACCTGGCCGACGTCGAGCAACTGCTCGGGCTGCTCGACCGGCTCGTCGACAGCGGCAAGTCGGTCATCGTCATCGAGCACCACCAAGCGGTCATGGCCCACGCCGACTGGATCATCGACCTCGGGCCGGGCGCCGGCCACGACGGCGGCCGCATCGTGTTCGAGGGGACGCCGGCCGACCTCGTCGCCGCCCGGTCCACGCTCACGGGACAGCACCTGGCCGAGTACGTGGCGGGCTGAGAGGACGCGGCCGGGACGCAGCCGCCGGACCCGGGCCGAGGGCGGCCGGGACGCACACGTGGCCCGCGCCCCGGCCGGGGCGCGGGCCACGCGGGTCCGTGTCAGCCGAGCACAGCTCAGCCGATCCGGCCTCAGCCGATCAGCTCGGCGATGTCGGAGATCTGCGTGATGCCGTGCTCCTCGGCCACCTCGTTGGTGGTGGCGATGGCGTAGGTGTTGTTGAACGGCGCCGGCGGCAGCCAGGTGATGCCGTTCTCGGCGTCGGCGTCGCGGACGGCCTCGTACTGCTCCTGGGGATCGGGGATCGCCTCGGTGTTCTCCAGGTAGGTGATCCAGCCCGTGCCCAGGTACTCCCAGTACAGGTCGATCTCCCCGGACGTCAGGGCCTCGCGCGACGCGGTGCTGCCGACCAGGCCGGTCTGGTCGCTCACGTCGGCCCCGGCGTCCTCCAGCGCCAGCCGGGTGATGTGGCCCAGGATGAGCTGCTCGGTGAACTCCTTGGAGCCGACGGTCAGCGACACCCCGGACAGGTCGACCTCGGGCACGTCGGCCTGGTCGAGCCAGGCGCGGGCGACGTCCTCGGGCTCCTCGCCCTCGACGTCGACCTGCGCGTTCAGGTCGACCATCGTGGCGTCGTCGAGCTGCTCGGCGATCGGCGTGAACAGCTCCTCGATCTCAGGGTGCTCGTCCAGGACCTCGGTCCGGACGTTGAGCGAGCCGTTGTAGGGCGGGAAGAACCCCTCGTCGTCCTCCAGCACCGTCAGGCCCAGCGCACCGACGCGCCCGTCGGTGGCGAAGATCGAGCCGAACGTGCAGTTGCCCTGGTCGACCTCGTTGTAGACGAGGCTGTCCTCGTCGAGCGCGGTGATCTGGTCGGCGGGGAACTCGAAGCCGTAGGCCTCCTGGAGGCCGGGGAGGCCGTCGGGGCGGGTCGAGAACTCGCCGCCGACGCAGATCGACGGCTCGACCGACCCCCCGGCCTCGGTGCCGCCGTCGTCGTCGTCCCCGCAGGCTGCGGCGAGCAGCATCAGGGCGGACAGGCCCACGACGAGCCCTTTCCGGGTGGCTGTCTTGGTGGACATCGGATTCCTTCTCCCTACGTGTCGACGGGGTTCCGCCCGCCCCGTCCGGCGTTCGTGGCCGGCGCCTGGCCGACTCGGCCGTCCCGCCGGACGTGGCCGATCACAGGCCCTTCGGCCGCAGCAGGTCCTCGACGACGCCGGCGATCCAGTCGAGCGCGAGGGCGACGACGGCCGTGAGCACACTGCCGGTGAGCAGCACGGGGGTGCGGTTGTGGACGTTCCCCTGGTTGATGATCCACCCCAGGCCCCCGGCTCCGATGAACGTGGCGAGCGTCGCCGTGCCGACGTTGATCACGAGCGCGGTGCGGATGCCGGCCAGCATCACCGGCACGGCCAGGGGCAGCTCGATGCGCCGCAGCACCTGCCACGACGTCAGGCCCATCCCCCGGCCGGCCTCGATCAGCGCCGGGTCGACCTGGTCGATCCCGACCATGGTGTTCCGCAGGACCGGGAGGATGGCGTAGATGACCAGCGCCCAGATCGCCTGCTCGAAGCCGATACCGACGGTCACGGCCAGCAGCACCAGGATCCCGATGGACGGCACCGCCTGGCCGATGTTGGCGACCGCCAGGAACACCGGGGACACCCGGCGTAGGGCCGGGCGGGTCAGCGCGATACCGAGCGGCACGGCGATGAGGATCACGAACACCGTCGAGACCAGCGTCAGCTCGAGGTGCTCGCGCACCCGCTGGCGGATCATCGGGGCGTTCAGGCTCGCCTTCTCGATGACGTCGAGGTCCTGGCCCTGGACGTAGACGTACAGGACCACCAGCGCCGCCACCAGCATCAGCGGGGTGAGCAGCCAGCGCCACGCCCGGGAGGGCCCGCCGAGCTCGGCGAGCAGCTCGTCGGCGCCCTGGGCGACGGTCCGGTCGGCGACCTCGGTGGTAGCGCCCGGGTCCACTCAGACCGCCTCGACGTCCGGCTCGACGCCCGACTCGCCGTCCCGGCCCGCCGCGGCGCGGGCGTGCGCCGTGTGGCGCATCTCGTCGACCGCCCGCATCACTGCGCCGAGGTCGACCACGCCCTGGTAGCGGCCCGCCTCGTCGGTCACGACCGCGCAGCCGACGGTCGAGGTCACCAGGGCGTCGAGCGCGTCCCGCAGCGTGGCGGTCGGCTCGACCCGCGCTGTGGCGGGCACGCCGTCGAGGTCGTCGGCGGTGACCCACCGCTGGGGCCGGTCGTCGGCGTCCACCAGCAGCAGGGCGTCGCCGTCGCCCTCGGCCAGCCGGCGCTGGAGCGCCGCCCGGTCCTCGCCCACCGGGGCGACGGGCCGCTGGACCAGCTCGATCTCGGCCACCCGGGTCAGGTTGAGCCGCTTGAGCGCCGGGGCCGACCCGATGAAGTCGGCGACGAACTCGTTGGCCGGCGCGGTCAGGATCGTCTCGGGCGTGTCGTACTGGGCGATGTGGGACTGCATCTGGAGGATGGCGATGCGGTCGCCCAGCTTGATCGCCTCGTCGATGTCGTGGGTGACGAACACGACCGTCTTGCGCATCTCGGCCTGGATGCGCACGAACTCGTTCTGGAGCCGCTCGCGGGTGATGGGGTCGATGGCGCCGAACGGTTCGTCCATCAGCAGCACGGGCGGGTCGGCCCCCATGGCCCGGGCCACCCCGACCCGCTGGCGCTGGCCGCCCGACAGCTCCTTGGGGTAGCGCGAGCGGTACTCGGCCGGCTCCATGCCCACCAGCTCGAGCAGCTCGTCGACCCGCTCGTCGATCCGCTTGCGGGGCCAGCCCAGCAGGCCGGGCACCAGCCCGACGTTCTGGGCGATCGTCATGTGGGGGAACAGCCCGATCTGCTGGATCACGTAGCCGATCCGCCGGCGCAGCTGGTCGGCGTTGACCCGTGTGACGTCCTCACCCTCGAGGACGATGCGGCCCGAGGTCGGCTCGATGATCCGGTTGATCATCTTGAGCGTCGTCGTCTTGCCGCAGCCGGACGGGCCGACGAACACGACGATCTCGCCGGCCGGGATGTCCATCGTGACCCGGTCGACCGCGGGCTCGGCCTGGCCCGGGTAGCGCTTGGTCAGCTCCTCGAGGCGGATCATGACGTCGGGGCTCATCGCAGTCCCTTGGAGGTGGTCAGGCGGGCGATCACGAGGAAGAGCGCGTCGAAGGCCAGGGCGAGCACCACCACGCCCAGGGTTCCCCCGAACGCCTGGTTGAAGCCGCGTTGGGTACCTGTCGCCCGCAACCCCTGGAAGATCGGACCGCCCAGGCCCGGGCCGTTCACGATGGCGGCGATGGCCGTGATCCCCACCGTGATCAGGGTCGAGACCCGGATGCCGGTGATGATCACCGGCCAGGCGAGCGGCACCTCGATCCGGCGCAGCCGCTGCAGCCGCGACAGCCCCATGCCCAGCGCGGACTCGGTGATGGCCGGGTCGACCGACCGCAGCCCGGTGATCGTGTTGCGGACGATCGGCAGCAGGGCGTACATCACCAGCGCCACGACCGTCGGGCGGTAGCCGAGGCCGAGGATCGGGATGAACAGGCCGAACAGCGCGAACGACGGGATCGTGAGGAACGTGGCCGTCACCGTCAGCACGGCCTTGGCGGCCGGCGGCGTGCGGTAGGTCAGCAGGCCGAGCCCGACCCCGACGACGGTGGCGATCAGCATCGCCACGATGACCACCCGGGCGTGGTCGACCGTCAGATCCAGGAGATCTGGCCAGTTGTCGCGGAGGTACGACGGGACGTCACCGAGATAGTCGAAGAAATCCATGATCCTGGGCCCCGAACCTACAGGCCGCCGCCGTCCCGGGCAGTGACACGCCCGCTCACCGCGGGCAGCCCAGCGTCGGCGGGTCAGGGGCCGGCGGGGTCAGGGGCGACGACCGGGGCGCGGCGGGCGACGATGCGGTAGGCGTTGGCCGGGGCGCGGCTGCCGGGCCGGTGGACCACCGCGTTCTTCACCACGTCGGCCGTCAGGGCGGCGACCAGGGCGGGGGTAGCGGCCGCGAACAGGGCCAGGCGGCCCGCCCGGTAGGCGACGCCGGGCCGGGGGCGCCAGGGCAGGCGGGGGTTGGGAGCCAGGCGGTCGACGGCCAGGAACACGGTGAGGAACAGGTCGAGGCCGCCGTCGTCGGCCGTCGCCCGCTCGGTGGCGACGACCTCGAAGCCGGCGAGCCGCAGGGCCTCGACCAGGTTGTCGTGGGGGATCAGGTGCAGGTGCTGGGGCTGGAGCCAGCCCAGCCACCAGCGGCCCAGGCGGGTCCAGGGCGACGCCGGGTCGGGCATCTCGATCTCGAGGATCCCGCCCGGCTCGAGCACCTTGGTCGCCGTCTCCAGTTCGAGCCGGGGATCGCGGGTGTGCTCGAGGTAGTGGTGCATGGTCACCACGTCGTAGAGCTGGGGCAGACCGCCGGCGACCTCGGGGAACAGCCCGCGGTGGGCGGCGTCGAGCCAGCCCCGGCGCTCCGCCTCCTCGACGGCGGCGGCCGTGTCCAGCCCGTCGAAGCAGGTCGCCGGCCACCGTTGCCGGGCGTGCAGGCAGAAGTGGCCGTGGCCGGTGCCCACGTCGAGCCACCGGGCCGGCGCCCGCCCGGCGCGCTCGCCGCCGTCCCGCGCCCGCGCCACCGCCGCGGCGCGGGCGGCGTAGGCGGCGGCCATGCCGGCGAACGTCCGCTCGGCCAGCTCCTCGCCCAGGCCGTCGTAGAACTGGTCGTAGTAGTGACCCAACCCGGCCACCGACAGCGCCGGGTTCTGGAACACGTGGCCGCAGGCGGTGCACCGGTCGAGGTGGAACCGCCCGGGCCGGTGGAGGAATAGGTCGACCGTGTCGAGTCGCGGGGCCAGCGCCGCCGCCCCGCACCACGGGCACGTGGCGCGGCGGGGCTCGAACAGCTGGTCCGCCGGGGGTGCCGGGACCGGGGGCGCGGCGGCCAGCGCCCGGCGCTCCTCCCGGGACCGGCGGTGGCCGGCCCGGGCCGTGCGGACCGTGTCGGCCGCCGCCTCGGCCAGCCGGCCCAGCGACGCCCGGACCACGGCGGTGGGGCGCCGGCGGCCGGCCAGGGCCAGCGCCGGCTGGGCGCTCCACGCGGCGAGGGCGGCGATGCCGGCGGCCGGGGCCACGAACGGGCCGGCGGCCAGCGCCACCAGGTGGGCGGCCCGGACCCCGACCGCCAGCGGCGCCAGCGAGCCGTGGAAGCGGGCGAAGGCGGTCAGCTCCTCGAGCTCGCGCCATCGCTCGTCGGGCGGCGCCGGGGCGGCCCGGAGGTCGGGCGCCACCCGCAGCGCGGTGCGCGCCGGGGCGTGGCGCTGGGCGGCCACGGTGGTCCGGGCCAGCGCCGCCCGCCCGACGCCGTCCAGGCCGTCGCGGCCGCCGCCGACGCCCTCGAGGTCATCGGGGCCAGCACCGACGCCGTCGGGGCGACCGTCGAGGCCGTTGGGGCCAGCGCCGACGCCGACGGGGCCAGCACCGAGGCCACCGGAACCCTCGCCGAGGCCACCGCCGACACCCTCGGGGCCAGCGCCGAGGCCACCGCCGCTCCCGAGGCCACCGCCGGGTCCGCCCGGGCGGCCGTCGGGGCCGGGGACGAGGCGCGCCCCGAGCCGGGCCGCCAGGTCCGGGCGCAGGGCCAGCGCCTCGTGGGCGCCACCCGGGGAGTACAGGACGTCGGTGCCGAGCCGGGCGGGGTCGACCCGGCGTAGGACGCGCAGCAGCCGGTCCGCCGACAGCTCGCCGGGGATCAGGTCGAGGGCGGCGGCCCCGCTCCCGGCCAGCTCCCGGGCGGCTGCCGCCCGGGTCGCGGGGTCCGGGCCGCTCGACCGGGCGGCGACCACCACCACGTCCGCCGACCCCGCCGACGGCGCGGCGGACGAGCGCGACGGCCCCCCGGGCCCCGGCGACGCGCCGGGTTCCGGCGGGAGCTCGGGGATCGCCCGGTAGCGGCGGGCGAGCACGACCCCCTCGACCGCGTGCGCGACCGCGAGACCCCACAAGACCACACGGGCGACACGCGCCCCGACTTCGCCCCAGCGGCGGCCCCCAGCGCCGGCCATCGCCCCGGGACGATAGCCGTCCGCCCCCTCCTCCGGCGCCTTAGGCTGGACGGGTGCTCATCGGTTCGCACGTCAGCCCCGACGACCCCCTCGCCGCCGCCGAGGCCGAGGGCGCCGACCTCGTCCAGATCTTCCTGGGCAACCCCCAGAGCTGGAAGGCGCCCAAGCCCCGCGAGGACGCGGCCCGGCTCCGCGAGTCGCCGGTCCCGGTGTACGTCCACGCCCCGTACCTGGTCAACGTGGCCTCGGCCAACAACCGGGTCCGCATCCCGTCGCGCAAGATCCTCCAGCAGACGTGCGACGCCGCAGCCGAGATCGGGGCGGCGGCGGTGATCGTCCACGGCGGCCACGTCGCCGAGGACGACGACGTCGAGGCCGGCTTCGAGCGCTGGCGCAAGGCGCTCCAACAGCTCGAGACCGAGGTGCCGGTCCTGCTCGAGAACACGGCCGGCGGCGACCACGCCATGGCCCGCCACTTCGACACGATCGGCCGGCTGTGGGACCACATCGGCGACCTGGGCATCGGCTTCTGCCTCGACACCTGCCACGCCTGGGCGGCGGGCGAGGCCCTGGTCGACGCCGTCGACCGGATCCGGGCCATCACCGGCCGCATCGACCTGGTCCACTGCAACGACTCGAAGGACCATGCCGGCTCGGGCCGCGACCGCCACGCCAACCTGGGGACCGGTCAGATCGACGTCGACCTGCTCGTGGCCGTCGTCGAGGCCGCGGATGCCCCGGTCGTCTGCGAGACGGCCGAGGAGGGCCGCAAGGACGACATCGCGCTCCTGCGCGACCGCACCGGTCGGTAGGCCGGGCTGAGGGCGCTCGTCCCGACCCAGCTCCTCACCGACCGGCTCCTGCTGCGGCTCCCGGTGGCCGAGGACGCCGCGGCGCTGGAGCCGGTGTTCGGCGACCCCCAGGTCGTCCGCTACCTGGGCGGCGCCACCGCCGACCGCGCCCGCCTGTGGCGGGCCACCGCCGAGTGGCTGGGCCACTGG
This sequence comes from Acidimicrobiales bacterium, assembly GCA_036563805.1. GTDB lineage: Bacteria > Actinomycetota > Acidimicrobiia > Acidimicrobiales > VFJN01 > DATCLS01. The sequence goes on from DATCLS010000101.1 coordinate 15,287, forward strand.
CACCTGCGGGGCTACGGCATGTGGACGTATGTCGAGCGGGCCACCGGGGCGGTCGTCGGCCGGGGCGGCCTGTGGAACCCGGAGGGCTGGCCCCACCTCGAGGTGGGCTGGGCGCTGGGCCGCGCCTGGTGGGGTCGGGGGTACGCCACCGAGGCGGGCCGGGCCGCGCTCGACGCCGCCTGGACCCACCTCGGCGCCGACTGGGTGTGCAGCGTGATCCACCCTGGCAACGTCGCCTCGCAGCGGGTGGCCCAACGGCTGGGCGGCCGCTTCGACCACCGCATCGAGCTGAACGGCACGCCGGTCGACCTCTGGCGCTACGACCGCCCGCCGGGCTGACCGGCGGCGGCCGGGGCGGGCGACGCACCGGCCCCGGGCGACCCGGCGCCGTCCGCCCCGTCCGTCCCGCCGGGCCCGTCCGCCCCGTCCCGCACCAGCGTGTGGTACAGCTCGGCGTAGAGCCCGCCGGCGGCCAGCAGCTCGGCGTGCCGGCCCCGCTCGGCGACGCGCCCGCCGTCGATCACCAGGATCTGGTCGGCGGCCGTGATCGTCGACAGCCGGTGGGCGATGACCACGCTCGTCCGCCCCTCCAGGGCGTCGGCCAGCGCCCGCTGGATGGCGGCCTCGTTCTCGCTGTCGAGGTGGCTGGTGGCCTCGTCGAGGATCACGATGGCCGGGTCCTTGAGGAGCATGCGGGCGATGGCCAGCCGCTGCTTCTCGCCGCCCGACAGGCGGTACCCACGCTCGCCGACCACCGTGTCGTAGCCCTCGGGCAGCCCGGCGATGACGTCGTGGATCTGCGCCGCCCGGCAGGCGGCCTCCAGCTCGGCGTCGGTGGCCGACGGGCGCGCGTAGCGCAGGTTGTTGGCGACGGTGTCGTGGAACAGGTGGGGGTCCTGGGTGACGACGCCGATGGCGGCGTGCAGCGAGTCGAGCGTGAGGTCGCGCACGTCGTGGCCGTCGATCCGCACCGCCCCGGAGGTCACGTCGTAGATGCGGGCCACCAGCATGCTGAGCGTGGTCTTGCCGGCGCCCGAGGGGCCGACGAGCGCCACCAGCTCGCCGGGGGCGATCGAGGCCGACACGCCCCGCAGGACAGCCCGGTCGGCATCGTCCCGGTCCGGCCCGTCCCCGGCGGCGCCGGCGGCCCCCTCGCCGGAGCCGCCCGAGCGGGACGATCCCGACGACGGCACCGCGATCGTCGGGTCGAGCTCGAGCGTCGGCACGATGGGCTCGGTCGGGTAGGCGAACGTCACGTCGTCGATCTCGATCGCGCCCCGGGGCTCGACCAGGTCGACGGCCCCGGGCCTGTCGGCCAGCGGCACCGGGGCGTCGAGCACCTCGAACACCCGCTCGAACGACACGAGCGCGCTCATCAGGTCGACCCGGGCGTTGGTGAGCGCCGTCAGGGGGGCGTACAGGCGGGTGACCAGGGCGGCGAGCGCGACCAGCGTCCCGACCGACAGGTCGCCGGACATGACCTGGAGGCCGCCCACCCAGTAGATGGCGGCGGTGCCGATCGCACCGACCAGGCCCAGGGCGATGAAGAACGACCGCCCGACCAGCGCCGAACGCACCCCGGCCGCCCGGACGCCGTCGGCCCGGGCCGCGAACGACCGGTTCTCGTCCTCGGCCCGGCCGAACAGCTTGACGAGCAGGGCGCCGGCCACGTTGAACCGCTCGGTCATCGTGGCGTTCATCGACGCGTTCAGGTTCATCTGCTCGCGGGTGATGACCTGGAGCCGGCGTCCCACCCGCTTGGCCGGGGCGATGAACAGCGGCAGCACGGCCAGCGACAGCAGCGTGAGCCGCCAGTCGAGCGCGGCCATGGCCACCAGCGTCGTGACGAGCGTGACCAGGTTGGACACGACGGACCCGACCGTGCCCGTCAGCGCCTGCTGGGCGCCGATGACGTCGTTGTTGAGCCGGCTGGTCAGGGCGCCGGTCTGGGTGCGGGTGAAGAACGCCAGCGGCATCCGCTGGACGTGGGTGAACAGCGCGACCCGCAGGTCGTAGATGACCCCCTCGCCCACCCGGGCCGACAGGTAGCGCTCGCCCAGCGCCAGCGCCCCGTTGGCGAACGCCGCCAGCACCGCCAGGCCGGCGAACAGGTGGAGGAGGGCCCGGCTGCCGTCGCGACCCGCCTGGGGGATGGCCCGGTCGATGATCTCCCGGAACAGCAGCGGCGGCGCCAGCTGGACCAGCGCCATGGCGACGATCGTGGCCACCAGCGCGAGCAGCATCCACCGGTAGGGCCGAGCGAACCGCCAGACGCGGCGGGCGACGGCGCCGTCGAACTTGGCGTCGCCGAGCTGGCTCGGGTCGGCCCCGAGCAGGGACATGGGTCCGCCGGGGCGGACACCGACTCGCATGGGCCGCAGGGTAAGGCAGGCGCCGGGATTCGGCACCGGGCGCCGGTGGGGGCCGCCCGCGGCCGCCCCGCCGCCACCCGCCGTGGCCCATGCCACGCCGCCCGGGATTCTGGTTCTGACGGACCGTCAGATATCCTCCCCGCCGTGGACCTCCGCGAGACGGCCGACGATCGCACCTTCCGGGAGGAGGTGCGCACGTTCCTCGAGGAGAGCCTGTCCGGCGACTTCGCGGTGACCCGGGGCCGGGGCGGGCCGGGCGACGAGCACGCCCTGTTCGAGGAGCGCCTGGCCTGGGAGCGCCACCTCGGCGCCCACGGCTGGACCTGCGTCGGCTGGCCCAAGGAGCACGGCGGCCGCGGCCTGTCACTGCGCCAACAGGTCATCTACTACGAGGAGTACGCCCGGGCCCGGGCGCCCGGCCGCCTCGGCATCGTGGGCGAGGGCCTGCTCGGGCCGACGCTGATCGCCTTCGGCACCCCCGAGCAGCAGCGCCGCTTCCTGCCGCCGATCGTGGCCGGCGAGGAGCTGTGGTGCCAGGGCTACTCCGAGCCCAACGCCGGCAGCGACCTGGCCAACCTGTCGACCACGGCCACGCTCGAGGGCGACGAGTGGGTCATCCACGGCCAGAAGGTGTGGACGTCGCTCGCCCACTGGGCCGACTGGTGCTTCGTCCTGGCCCGCACCGACCGCGACGCCCCCAAGCACAAAGGGATCTCCTACCTGCTCGTGCCCATGCGGCAGGAGGGGATCGAGATTCGGCCCATCGTCCAGATCACCGGCGACAGCGAGTTCAACGAGGTCTTCTTCGACGGGGCCCGCACCCACCGCGACCTGGTCGTGGGCGACGTCAACGACGGCTGGCGGGTGGCCATGGGCACCCTGGCCTTCGAGCGCGGCGCGTCGACGCTGGGCCAGCAGATGAACTTCCGCGCCGAGCTCGACGCCATCATCGACGTCGCCCGGTCGACCGGCGTCGCCGAGGACCCGGTCATGCGCCAGCGGCTGGTCAACGCCCACATCGGGATCGAGCTCATGCGCCTCATGGCGCTGCGGACGCTCGCCGGCAGCGAGAAAGGCGAGCTGGGCCGGGAGGCGATGGTGACCAAGCTGCACTGGGCCACCGTCCACCAGAAGCTGGGCGAGCTCGCCATGGACGTGATGGGCGCGGCCGCCACCGTGTGCGGCGAGGGGTCCAGCGACCGGTACGACCCGAACCGCCTGCAGCGGCTGTTCCTGTTCACGCGGGCCGACACGATCTACGGCGGGTCGAACCAGATCCAACGCAACGTCATCGGGGAGCGGGCCCTGGGCCTGCCGAAGGAGCCGAGGTGAACGTGGAGATGGGCCCCGACGGGGGCGCCGAGGCCGGCGCCGACGTGAGCACCGAGAGCGTCGAGGGCCTCGAGCCGTGAGCGGCGAGGCGCCGAAGGAGCCGCCGGGCCACGGGCTTCTGGAGGGCAAGGTGGCGGTCGTGACGGCGGCCGCCGGGACCGGCATCGGCGGGGCCACCGCCCGCCGCCTGCTGGCCGAGGGGGCCACGGTCGTGATCAGCGACGCCCACGAGCGGCGCCTGTCCGAGACGGCGGCGGAGCTGGCGCAGCTCGCCCCCGAGCCGCCGCTCGCCATCCCCTGCGACGTGACCGTCGAGGACCAGGTGCAGGCCCTGTTCCGCGGCGCGGCCGAGCGCCACGGCCGCATCGACGTCGTCGTGAACAACGCCGGGCTCGGCGGCACGGCCGAGCTGGTGGAGATGACCGACGAGCAGTGGCAGAAGGTCGTGGACGTGACGCTGACCGGCACGTTCCGCTGCACCCGGGCCGCCCTGCGCCTGCTGCGCGAGCAGCGGTCGGGCGTGATCGTCAACAACGCCTCGGTGCTGGGGTGGCGGGCCCAGGCCGGCCAGGCCCACTACGCGGCGGCCAAGGCCGGCGTCATGGCCCTGACCCGGAGCGCGGCCCTCGAGGCGGCGCCGTTCAACGTGCGGGTCAACGCGGTGGCGCCGAGCCTGGCCATGCACCCGTTCCTGGCCAAGGTCACCAGCGACGAGCTGCTCGAGGAGCTGGCCCGACGCGAGGCGTTCGGCCGCCCGGCCGAGCCGTGGGAGGTGGCCACCGTCATCGCGTTCCTGGCCAGCGACTACTCGTCCTACATGACCGGGGAGGTCGTGAGCGTCAGCTCGCAGCACCCATGACCGACACCACCGCGCAGACGATCTTCCATTCGCTCGACGAGGTCCGGGGCGCCGTCGGCCGCCACCTCGGCACCACCGACTGGATCGAGATCACCCAGGAGCGGGTGAACCAGTTCGCCGAGGCGACCGGCGACCGCCAGTGGATCCACGTCGACGTGGAGCGGGCCCGGCGCGAGAGCCCGTACGGCGGGCCGATCGCCCACGGCTACCTGACGTTGGCCATCACCAACCTTTTCCTGCCCCAGCTCGTGGAGGTCCGAGGCGCCTCGCTCGGCGTCAACTACGGGACCGGCAAGGTGCGGTTCCCGGCGCCGGTGCCGGTCGGCTCGCGCATCCGGGCGTCGGCCGAGCTGGCGGCGTGCGACGAGGTCCCGGGTGGGATCCAGACCACGATCCGGGTCACGGTCGAGGTCGCGGGCGGGTCCAAGCCGGGCTGCGTGGTCGAGTCGCTCAGCCGCTGGCTGGCCTGACCGGCGCTCCGCCCCGGCGCCCGGTCACGACCCACCCGATCCCGCCCGCCCGGTCACGACCGTGGCGTCGAGCGCGGCGTCGTGCGCCACGTCGGGCGCCAGGCCGGCCCCGGCCATGATCCCTGCGGCCGCCTCGGCCTGGTCGTCGCTCGTCTCGACCAGCAGATGGCCGCCGGGCGCCAGCCAGCGCGGGGCGACGGCCGCCACCCGCCGCACGAGGTCGAGGCCGTCGGGCCCGCCGTCGAGGGCGACGCGGGGCTCGTGGTCGCGGGCCTCGGGCGGGAGCAGCCCGAGGGCGCCGGTCGGGACGTAGGGGACGTTGGCCACCAGCACGTCGACCCGGCCCGCCAGCGCCGCGGGCAGGGCGGCGTCGAGGTCGCCCTGGTGGACGTTGCCGCGACAGTCGAGGCACCGGCCGCCGGGCCCGGGCACCGCCGCCAGGTTGCGCCGGGCGCACCGGACCGCGACCGGGTCGATGTCGGCGGCGTGCAGCTCGACCGGCCGGGCGGCCGCGGCGGCCACGGTGGCGGCGACCGCCGCCCCCACCGCCCCGGAGCCGCAGCACAGGTCGACGACCACCGCGCCCGGCCGGGCCAGGGCTGCGGCCCGCCGAACCAGCAGCTCGGTGCGCCGGCGGGGCACGAACACCCCGGGCGCGACCGCGAACCGCAGGCCGCACAGCTCGGCCCAGCCGAGCACGTGCTCGAGCGGCTCGCCGGCCACCCGCCGCCCGACCAGGGCGGCCAGCCCGGCCGGCGTCGCCGCCGCCTCGACCAGCAGCCGGGCCTCGTCCTCGGCGAACACGCAGCCCGCGCGCCGCAGGCGGCGGGCCACCTCCCGCCGGGTGCGCTCCTCCGGATGGGCGTCGGGGTCGGGCGGCACGCCGGGCACGTCGGGCAGGGTACGGCCGAACACCGGCCGGTCGGCGGCCCACCCGGCCCCGATCGCGTCGGCCCCGAACAGGGCGGTTCGCACGCGCCGGCGCCCCCGGGCCGGCGTCGACCGGCCGGAGGCGCCCAGACCGAACGCGGTGACGCTCAGCCCGACTCGTCGGGCGGCGACTCGCTCCCGTTGCCGCCCGACGAAGACGACGTCGAGGACCCCGACGCCGAGCTCGGGGCGCCGACCGTGGCCGGCTCCGGCTCCTCGTCCTCGGCCTCACCGTCGGCCTCCTCGGCGGCCGCCGGCTCCGCTGGGGTCATGTCCCCCTCGGCCTCACCGTCGGCACCGGCCTCGGGGGCGGCGGCGTCGCCGTCGCGGTCGGCGCCCTGCTCGGGGCCGGCGGCCCCGCCGCCCACCAGGCGCCGGACCACGAGGAACAGGGCCACCGCCGCCACCAGGTACGCCACGAAGCCGCTGGCGAACGTCACGCTGATCCCGAAGAACATCGCCATCAGCGCCCCGCACACCGAGGCCACGACCGACATGGCACCGTTGATGCCCCACAGGAAGGCGGTCGGCGCCCCCTCGCGGCGGGACGCCGCCCCCATGCCGATCGAGAACGGCATGCCCATCAGCAGGGCCAGCGGGGCCAGCAGGCCGATGGCCACGCCGATGCGGACCGGGGTGGTGCCGCCGGCGGCGGCGTCGGTCACCGAGTCGGTGATGGCGCCGAACACGAGCAGGATCACCAGCAGCACGCCGACCGGGACCAGCAGCGACCGGGGCCGGGCCGGGTCGATCACCCGCTCGACCAGCATGCTGCCCAGGCCGCTGAACAGCAGCAGGGTGAACAGCACGACGGCCAGCGCGTAGGTGGGGTGGCCGAGGAACGTGTTCAGCCGCTGGAGCTGCGAGAACTCCACGAGCATGAACCCGAGCCCGATGCCGGCGAAGTACAGGTAGAAGGGCGACATGCCGCGGTGCTGGACCTTGCGGCCCATCGAAGCCAGCGGCCCACCGATGAACACCGCGGCCAACAGGAGCACGGCCAGGGCCAGCGATCCGAGCACGAGGACCGGCCGGAACACGAGGTCGTTCGAGAAGCCCTCGCCCGACAGGAACGTGTCCAGGCTGGCCATCTGGAAGAAGAACGGCCGGTCGTCGCTGGGCGGCGACAGGTCCTCGTCGAACTGCTCGATGCCGGCGTCGGGCCCGCCGGGGGCCACGATGTCGGCGAAGCGCTGGTCGGCCACCGCGGTGGGCGTCAGGATCGGCTCGAAGCCCAGCCGCTCGGCGTTCTCGTCGATGGTGGTCAGGGCCTCGTCGTCGAAGCCCGAGGGGCTGACGAGGATCGTCGCCGCGCTCGACGCGAACTGCTGCTCGGGGCCCTTGTAGATGAGGACGTGGTCGCGCGGGTTCTCGACGCCGTTGCGGGTCAGGACCTCGGTGGCCAGCGCCGCCGTCCGTAGCGTCTCGAACGGCTCGGCCCCGCCGATCGTGTACCACCGGGACACCGACAGGATGCCGTCGGGCGACAGCCGGTCGAAGAACGTCTGCCAGGCGTCGGTCGTGTACAGCGAGTTCTCGGTCAGGGCGAAGGCGCCGGCCGAGCTGGCCGCCCAGGTGTCGATCAGCGACATCTGGATCATGTCGAACCGCTCGTCGGTGCGGGTGAGCCAGCTGCGGGCCTCGTCGTTGACGAGCCGGACCCGCGGGTCGTCGGTCAGGTTGGTGAAGTCGCCCAGCTCGTCGGTGGTGAGGTCGAGGATGTTGCCGTTGATCTCGATGCCGGTGACCTCGCGGGCCCCGAACTCGAGGCCGGTGAGGACGTCGCGGCCGCCGCCGACGCCGATGACGGCGGACGTGAAGTCGGTGCCGTCGAGCGGGTAGTAGCCGAGGTTGGTGATGTCGTAGCGGAGGAAGTCGGTGGTCGACTCGTCGCCGTCGTAGCCGGTGATCATCGTGCCGGCGGTGCCGTCGATGAGCATCGACATCTGGGGGACGACGATGTCCTCGGGCATCTCCGGGCTCATGCCGTAGCCGGCGGGCCGGCCGACGTCGGTGGGCTGGCCGTCGACCGTGATGCGCGAGAAGGCGTTCCACCGGTCGTAGGTGTGGAGCGTGTCCTGCTGCTCCTTGGCCCACAGGATGCGGATGAACGGGTTCCCCTGGCTGTGGCGGTAGGCGTTGCCGGCGGTGACCAGCACGAGCACGGCCAGCACGCCGGCCGACAGCAGCTTGCGGCTGGGCCGCACCCCGGCGTCGTAGGCGAAGGCGACGGCGGCCACGCAGGCCAGGGCGCCGATGCCGATGACGAGGCTGGGGCCGTCGAGCCACCAGAAGGCGACGACCAGCAGCACGCAGCCGAGGCCGGCCCCGACCAGGTCGGCGGCGTACAGCCGGTTCACCTTCTTCGGGAACCGGGTGAGCGCCAGGCACACCACGACGCCGCTGCACACGAACGGGACCGAGATGACCACGCAGGTCAGCACGATCGAGGACACGCCGGCCATGGTCATGTGGGGCACGAACGGGATGGCCAGCTGGACGACGAACGCCACCGCCACCGAGACGGCGTACAGCAGCGAGAACCGCCACATCTGCTGCTTCACCATCTCGTCCCGGAACCACCGGGGCCGGAGGTGGACGATCAGCGCGCCGGCGGTCATGCCGAACAGCGCCACCGAGATGGCGACGAAGGCGAAGTGGTACCACATCGCCACGCTGAAGATGCGCGTCAGCACGATCTCGTACATGAGCGTGGTCAGCGTGACGATGAAGAGCCCGGCGTAGGTCGCCGGGCGGGCACGAAGTGACGCCGCAGGCGTCTCAGCGGTCATCCCCAGACCCCCCGTTGCTGGACGGATCAGTAGTTGATAGCCGACGCAGCGCGACGATGCCACTAGTACCGCGACAATAACCACCACTCAATGCAGCGGATTGCCCGCCATTCCGCCACGCAGAGCGGTAACCAGCAGGTTCGCGGGGTCGGGCGGGGTCAGAAGGAGGTCAGAGCGACCGCGGGCCAGCCCGCGAGGCTCAGGCCCGCGGGTCGGGCCGCGCCGTCAGGCGGCGTGGTCAGGCCGTGCCGTCACAGCGACAGGATGACCGACGACCCGTGGCCGAACAGGCCCTGGTTGGCGGTGATGCCGGCCCGAGCGCCCTCGACCTGGCGCCCCTCGGCCTGGCCGCGCAGCTGCCACACCACCTCGCACACCTGCGCCAGCGCCTGAGCGGGGACGGCCTCGCCGAAGCAGGCCAGGCCGCCCGACGGGTTGACGGGGATGCGGCCGCCGATCGTCGTGTCGCCGTCGCGGACCAGCCGCTCGGCCTCGCCCGGCTTGCACAGGCCGATGTTCTCGTACCAGTCGAGCTCGAGCGCGGTGGACAGGTCGTAGACCTCGGCGAGGGACATGTCCTCGGGGCCGAGGCCGGCCTCCTCGTAGGCGGCGTGGGCGATCGAGTCGCGGAACGTCCGCTCGGGCGGCGCCACCGCCGCGGACGAGTCGGTGGCGAAGTTCGGCATCTCGATCACGGTGTTGGGGAACGTCGGCGTGACCGTCGAGACGGCCCGCAGACGGACCGGGCGGTCACCCGGGCCCGAGCCGAGCCGTCGGGCGGCGGCCGGCGACGCCAGCACGACCGCGGCGCCGCCGTCGGAGGTGGCGCAGATGTCGAGCAGGTGGAGCGGGTCGGCCACCACCGGCGAAGCCAGCACCTCCTCGACCGTGACCTCCTTGCGGTAGCGGGCGTTGGGGTTGGCCAGGCCGTGGCGGGCGTTCTTGACCTTGACCCGGGCGAAGTCCTCGGGCGTGGCCCCGTGGAGGGCCATCCGCCGCCGGGCGTAGAGGGCGAAGTAGGCCGGGTTGGTCATTCCCAGCAGGCGGAAGCGCAGCCAGTCGGGGTCGTCGTAGCGCTCGCCGGCGTTGGGGGCCAGGAAGCCCTTGGGCGTGGTGTCGGCCCCGACCACCAGCGCCACGTCGCTCATCCCGGCCCGGATGCGGGCGCGGGCCGTGTCGAGGGCCTGGGCCCCGGTGGCGCAGGCGGCGTAGCTGGTGGCGACGCGGGCGCCGCTCCAACCCAGGGCCTGGGCGAACGTGGCGCCGGCCACGTAGCCGGCGTAGCCGTTGCGGACGGTCTCGCCGCCGACCACCAAGTCGACGTCGGACCAGTCGATGCCAGCGTCGGCCAGGGCGGCCCGGGCGGCGTGCACGCCGTAGGACACGAAGCTGCGACCCCACTTGCCCCAGGGGTGCATGCCGACGCCGAGGACCAACACGTCGTCACTCATCGGGCCTCCTCCCCCGCCGCCGCCACCGGCTTCCACCGCCAGATCGAAGACGTGTCGTCGAGCGGCTCGACCACCAGCTCGACCGGCACGCCGACCGCGAGGTCGTCGACGCCGTAGCCGTCGGCCACCTGCCCGAGCACCACGATCCCCTCCTCCTCGAGCTCGACCGCGGCGATGGCGAACGGCTCGTAGGGGTCGGTGCGGGGGACGTAGGGCGGCGGAGGCTGGTAGCGGGCGTCGGTGTAGGACCAGACGCGCCCCCGCCGGGAGAGCGTCGTCTCCTCGAGCTCGGTGCCGGCGCAGCGGGGGTTGCGGCAGAACGCCTCCTCCCGCGGGAAGAACACGGAGCCGCACGCCCGGCAGCGCGTGCCGATCAACGCGGGCTCGTCACCGGTGGTGAACCACCCGTCTATCGCCGGGGCCATCGCCGGGGTCGTGCTGTCGGCCATCGCGCCTCCCTACTTCTGACGGCTCGTCAGATCCTATCGGCCGCACAGGTTTTGGCGAACCCGGCTCTGCGTGATAGCAAACTTGTTCGCAACGCGTCGAAGGCCGGTTTTTGACGCAACCAAAACCTTTCCCCGATGCACGACGACCTGACCAAGTCGGAGCGCGAGGCGCTCAAGGCGATCTACCGATCGACCCGGGACGGGTCCGAGGCGCACACCGGCTCCCTGGCCGATCGCCTGGGCCTGTCGCCCGGCACGGTCACCACGCTCGTCAAGCGCCTGGCCGATCGCGGGCTGGTCGTCCACCGCCCCTACCAGGGGGTGTCGTTCACGCCCGAGGGTCGGCGGGCCGCGGTGGCCGCCATCCGCCGGCACCGGATCGTCGAGCGCTTCCTGTCCGACATGCTGGGCTACGCCTGGAACGAGGCCGACGCACTGGCGGTGTCGTTCGAGCACGACCTGCCGAATGAGGTCGCCGACCGCCTGTACCGGGCGCTGCACCGGCCGGCGACGTGCCCCCACGGCTTTCCCATCCCCCAACCGGAGGATGCCGATCTTCCGGCCACCCCCGAGCTGTACGACCTCGAACCGGGCGACATCGCCGAGGTCGCGGTGTCCGGCTCGACCGACGCCGACATCGTGTCGTTCCTCGACACGCTCGGCGTGCGGCCGGGCGTGGAGGTGCGGGTGGTCGAGAAGCATCCCTTCGACGGCCCGCTGGTCGTCGAAGTCGACGGGCAGACCCGCACGCTGGGTGAACGGGTCGCCCGCCAGGTCTACGTGACCCGAACCTTCAGGGGGCCCGAGGGCAGCCCCCGCCCCAACGGAAACAGCCCGCGATCGTAGGAACCGTAGGAGGGACCGACGTGTCCGTAACTCTCCTGGCCGCCGAGGGCGGCTACCAGGACTTCACCCTGGCGGGAGGTGAGTGGCTCATCCTGATCGGATCCGCCCTCACCGCCTTGCTGGCGTTGGTGGTAGGCGTCGTGCTGACCCGGGGCGTGCTCGCCTCCGATCAGGGCACGCCCAAGATGATCGAGATCGCCAAGGCGATCCAGGAAGGGGCCGTCGCCTACCTGCGGCGCCAGTTCCGCACCATCGGCTTCATCCTGGTCCCGCTGGCCGTGATCGTGTTCATCACGTCGGTGGCGGTGAAGAAGCCCGGCGGCGAGGAGGCGCTGACGTTCGCCCAGTCCGGCCTGTTCCGGACGCTGGCGTTCATCGCCGGCTGCCTCATGTCGGGCCTGACCGGCTTCATCGGCATGAGCCTGGCCGTGCGGGGCAACGTGCGGACGGCGGCCGCGGCCCGGTCCGGCCAGATGCCCCCGGCGCTGCAGATCGCCTTCCGGACCGGCGGCGTCTGCGGCATGTTCTGCGTCGGCCTGGGCCTGCTCGGCGCCACCACGATCATGATGGCGTTCCAGAACACGAGCTCGGCGATCCTCGTCGGGTTCGGGTTCGGCGGTTCGCTGCTCGCCCTGTTCCTGCGGGTCGGCGGCGGCATCTTCACCAAGGCGGCCGACGTCGGCGCCGACCTGGTCGGCAAGGTCGAGGCCGGCATCCCCGAGGACGACCCCCGCAACCCGGCCACCATCGCCGACAACGTGGGCGACAACGTCGGCGACTGCGCCGGCATGGCGTCCGACCTGTTCGAGTCGTACGAGGTCACGCTCGTCGCCTCGATCATCCTCGGCGTCCCCGCCTTCCAGCGGATCTTCCCCGACGAGCCGGCCCTGTGGGCCGCCGGCGCGCTGTTCCCGCTGGCCGCCCGGGCCATCGGCGTGCTCGCCTCGATCGTCGGCGTGTTCATGGTGCGGGCCCGCGCCAACGACAAGACGGCCATGGCCCCCATCAACCGGGGCTTCCTCACCGCCGGCCTCCTCACCGTCGTCGGCACGCTGGCCGTCGCGCTCGTCTACATCGGCAACCCCGAGGGCCGCGTCAGCCAGGTCGGCCTGCGCATGTTCGGGGCGGTGGTGATCGGCCTGATCCTCGCCCAGGTGGCGAGCCGCATCACCGAGTACTTCACGTCCACCGAGACCTCTCCGGTGCGGGAGATCGCCGAGGCGTCGGAGACCGGCCCGGCCACCACGGTGCTGGCCGGCACCTCGTCGGGCCTCGAGTCGTCGGTGTGGGCCATCGTGGCCATCGCCGTCGCCCTGGCCACCGCCATCGGCCTGGGCGGGGGTGAGACCCAGTTCGCGCTGTACCTGGTGGCTCTGACCGGCATGGGCATGCTGGCCACGACCGGCGTCGTCGTCTCGGAGGACACGTTCGGCCCGGTGGCCGACAACGCGGCCGGCATCGCCGAGATGACCGGCGAGTTCCACGGCGAGCCCGAGAAGGTCATGGTCGGGCTGGACGCCGTGGGCAACACCACCAAGGCCGTGACCAAGGGCTTTGCCATCGGCTCGGCGGTCATCGCCGCCGTCGCCCTGTTCGCCAGCTTCATCGAGACCTCCGCCACCGAGATCCTGCCGGAGGACTTCGTCGAGCAGCTGCAGGACACCTCGGGCGGCATCTTCAGCGTCATCCAGATCAACGTGGCCGACCCCAAGGTGTTCATCGGCCTGCTGATCGGCGGCGCGGTGCCGTTCCTGTTCTCGGGCCTGGCCATCCGGGCCGTCGGCCGGTCGGCCGGCGTCGTCGTCCACGAGGTCCGCCGCCAGTTCGCCGACGGCAAGATCATGGCCGGCGAGAAGCGGCCCGACTACGGCCCGGTCATCGACATCTGCACCCGGGCCTCGCTGCGCGAGCTGGCCACGCCGGCCCTGCTGGCCGTGCTCACGCCGGTCATCATCGGCTTCGGCGTCGGCTACACGGCCCTCGGCGCCTTCCTGGCGGCCGTGATCCTGGTCGGCCAGTTGATGGCCAACTACCTGTCCAACGCCGGCGGCGCCTGGGACAACGCCAAGAAGTTCATCGAGGACGGCCACCACGGTGGCAAGAACTCCGAGGCCCACAAGGCCGCGGTCATCGGCGACACGGTCGGCGACCCGTTCAAGGACACGGCGGGCCCGGCGCTCAACCCGCTCATCAAGGTGATGAACCTGGTGTCGCTGCTGATCCTGCCGGCGGTCATCAACCTGTCGAAGATCTCCGAGGACAACGTGCTGAACAGCACGCCCGAGCCGGCGGCCTACGCCATCGCCGCCGTCGCCCTGGTGGTGCTGCTCGGGGCGATCGCCTTCTCCAAGCGGTCGGGCGCCGGCATCACGGCCGTCGCCGGCGGCCCCGGCTCCGTCGACGGCGCGACCGAGGCGGCGGTGGCCGCCACCTCGGCAGTGTCGAACTGAGCCACTTGCCAGCCCCGCCGCCCTGACGAGCGGCGGTCAGGAGAGGTCAGGAGGGCCGGCCCCCCGGAGGTGGGGCCGGCCCTCGTCGCGTGGGGTCGTCGGAAGGGGGGCGACGACGCACCACACGGCCTTGCCGCCGTTGGGCAGCGGGTGATACCCCCAGCGCTCGCTGAAGGTCTCCACGAGGAGGAGCCCTCGCCCGCGTTCGTCGTCGAGCCGCGGATCGTCCGGGACCGGAAGTTGGGGGCTCCGGTCCCGCACCTCGATCCGCAGCCGGGCGCGCTCCACCGCCAGCCGGAGCTGGAGCGGCGCCGCGGCGAGGGCCGGGTCTTCGCGCCAGAGGTCGACGCACGATCGGGTGGCCTCGTAGGCGTTGGTCATCAGCTCGGACACGAGCAGCTCCGCCGGCTCGACCGCGGCGCCGAGGCCCCAGCGGTGGGCGAAGTCCACGGTGTGCCGGCGGGCCCGGCGGGGCGAGCTGGCCGCCAGGGGGAACCCGTAGGCCGCGGTGCGGAGCGCGGACGCCCGCGGCGCGCCGGTCGGCCGGAGTCGCCGGGGGATGGGTGGCGGCGACGCCAGGGCGTCGGCGTGCCGGGGGTGGTGGCGCCACAGGCGCTCGTGCCGGCCGTGCCCCGCGAGAGCGGGGACGGGCGCGCCCGTGCCCACCTCGGCGGCCGGAGCACTCGCGTTGAGTCCGCTCACCCCTGGTCTCCCGTCACGTCGCCGACGCAGGCCCCCAGTCGCTCGACTGGCCGTCGTGCCTACAAGTGTGAAGGTCGCGCGCGGGCCGCCGATAGTGCGTCGTGCGGTCGGTTACGTGCCGTTGGCCGGACACGCGTCGGCCGTTCTCGGGCCATTGCGCGTCGTCCCGGGGTGTGGCACTGGTCACGTGGGAATCGTTCACCTACGGTGACGAAAGGTGTTCACGAGAGGTGGTGGGCATGCCTGACGTACGACCCACCCTGCTCGCCGTTCTCGTCGCCAACGACGAACGGACGCAGGAGGAGATCGTCGAGGGCTTCGAGCGCTGGGCGCGGGAGCATGGCGAGGACGCGACCCTCAGCCTCCGCACGTTGCGGCGGTGGATGATCGGCGACGTCCGCACCAAACCCCGGCCCGCGCAACGCCGCGTCGCGCGTGCCTACTGGGGCTACTCCATGGAGGAGCTCCTGTCCCCGCCTCGTGAGGGGGCGCCGGCGTCATCGGGGGCGTCCGGGTCGGACGGGCCCGACCGGGCGGACGACGGCGAGCGTTCCACGGCCATCGAGCCGGTCGCGCCGGGTGGGGGATCGGCTCTCGAAAGGCAGGTGACCATGTCGACGCGGCGCGCCACCCGGTTCACGTCGTACGCGGAGAGCCGCAATGTCGGCCCCGAGGCGCTGGCCACGCTGGCGGAGGAGATCGGCGGGCTCGCCGCCGACTACGTCCGTGAGCCGGTCACCAAGGTCCTCGGCGACCTCATCGAGGCGCAGGAGACCGTGTTCAGCCTGCTCGAGGCCCAGCAGCGGCCGCAGGAGGCCCGCGACCTCTACATGCTGGCGAGCGTCGTCTCCGGCCTCATCGCCAAGGCCAGCCACGACCTGCGCCGGCCCCACGACGCCATGGCGCACGCCCGCACGATGTTCGTGTGCGCCGACAACGCCGACCACCTCAGCCTCCGGGCGTGGGCGCGGGGCCTGCAGAGCCTGATCGCCTACTGGGCCGGGCGCATCGAGGACGCGGTGCGCTACGCCGAGGCCGGCGCCATGTTCACCGGCGAGCTCCGCGGCTCGGTCACGGCCTGGCTGCCGGCGCTCGAGGCCCGGGCGTGGGCCCAGCTGGGCCACACCGCCGAGGCCCGGGCCGCGGTCGAGCGGGCCCGCAACCGGCGCGACACGATCATCGCCGACGAGCTCGACCGCATGGGCGGGCTCATGGCGTTCCCCCTGGCCAAGCAGCACTACTACGCGGCCGGCGCCTACGTGTACCTGGGCGAGCCCGACGCCGACGACGCCGCCGAGTCCGAAGCCACCGCCGCCCTCGACCTCTACGGCGACCCCGAGTCGCCCGAGTGGTCGTTCAGCGACGAGGCGGGGGCGCGGGCCGAGCTGGCGCTGGCCCGGGTCCACCGCTCCGAGCTGGACGGCGCCCGGGAGGCGCTCGAGCCGGTGTTCGCGCTGGAGCCCGAGCGGCGCATCGGCGGCATCGTGGCCAGCGCCGACCGGGTCCACCAGGCGCTGCGGGACTCCCGCTTCGCCCAGGCCGCGGCGGCCAAGGACCTGCGCGAGGAGATCGAGTCGTTCTGCCAGGTGTCGGCCGCCCGGCTGGCCGTGTGAGCCTCGTGACGCCGTGACGGGAGGCGCCCGCCGTATCGTCCCGCCATGTACCCGGTGACCATCGCGGGGCCACGCGTCATCCTCCGGGAGTTCGAGCCCGACGACCTCGACCCGTCGATGGCGGTCGTCGGTGACGACGCGGTGACGCGCACGCTCAGCTTCGACAGCCGGACGCGCGACGAGCAGGCGGCGCGGCTGGCCGACGACATCGCCCGGGCCCGAAGCGAGCCCCGCAGCGACTACTACCTGGCCATCGTCGCCCGGGAGGGCGACGCGCCCGAGGCCCCGGCGGAGGCCGGCACCCCGGCGGGCGGCCCGCTCATCGGCTTCGTCCGGCTCGGGCTGCTGGCCCACCGGGCCGGCGAGCTGGGCTACGCGCTGCGCCGCGATCGGTGGGGCCAGGGCTACGCCCACGAGGCCGCCCGGCTCATGCTCGACTTCACGTTCACCACGGTCGGCCTGCACCGGGTGCAGGCGGCGTGCGGCCCGGACAACGAGCGGTCGCGGGCGCTGCTCGAGCGGATCGGGTTCCGGTGCGAAGGCCGAATCCGCGACCACGTGTTCACGAACGGCGCCTGGCGGGACTCCCTGCTCTACTCGCTGCTGGAGCACGAGTGGCGCGGGTGGAAAGCATGACACGCAACCGATAGGTTGCGTGTCATGCTCAGCTTCGGCGTCGCGGGGGCAGGCCTCCCGCCCGACGGGTCGGCCTGGCGGGACGCGGCCCGCCGCTTCGAGGCCGCCGGTTTCACCACGTTGTGGATGGCCGACCACGTCGGCCTGCCCGACCCGTTCGCCCCGCTGGTGGCGGCGGCCACCGTCACCGAGCGCCTGCGGGTCGGCACCTACGTGCTCAACGTCGGCCTCTGGAACCCGCTTCTGCTGGCCCGCACCGCGGCCACCGTCGACGGGCTGAGCGGCGGGCGGCTGGTGCTGGGCCTTGGCGCCGGGCACAACGCCGCCGAGTTCGTGCAGGCCGGCCTCCGCTACCCGCCGGCCGGCGAACGGGTGTCCCGGCTGGAGGCCGTCGTCGAGGTCCTGCCCCGCCTGCTGGCCGGCGAGACCGTCGACGACGACCGGCTTGGCCTCGCCGGGGCGGCCACGGGCCTGCCGCCGGCCCGGCCTCCGCTGCTGGTGGGCGGGAACGGCGACCGGGTGCTCGACCTGGCCGGGCGGCGGGCCGACGCGGTCGGGCTGGTGGGGTTCACGTCGGGCACCACCGCGGTCCACACCGACCTGTCGCACTGGGGCTGGGACGGGCTCGTCGACCGGCTCGGGCGGGCCCGGGCGGCCGCCAGTGGCCGGCCGCTGGCGGCCGACGTCCTGGTCCAGCGGGTGGCGGTGACCGACGACCCGCGGGCCGCGGTGGCCGACCTCCTCGAGCGCGGCCTGGCGGACGACCTGCTCGACAGCCCGTTCCTGCTGGTCGGCACCGAGGACGAGCTGGTCGCCCGGTTGCGGCAGCTGGAGGACGCCGGCGTGGACGGCGTGACCGTGCTCGGCGGCCAGGTCGAGGCGTTCGTCCCGGTCATGACCCGCTATCGGGCGGAGCGCGGGTGACAGGCGACCCTTGACTTAGAGCGCGCTCGAAGACCTACGGTCGTCCCGTGACCGTCGCGGAAGCACCGACCACCCTCCCCGAGGCCCCGGAGGTCTCGACCCCCGCCCCGGCCGCCACGCCGGTGCCGACCGGTGCCCCGGCCGCCGAGGCCGTCGGCGCCGAGCCCGTGACCCTCGGCATCGCCGAGGCGGCGGCCAAGTGCGGCGTGACCGCCCACACGCTGCGGTACTACGAGCGCATCGGCCTGCTGTCCGTCCCCCGCGACGCCGCCGGGCGGCGGGTGTACACCGAGACCGAGCTGGCCCGGGTGCTGTTCATCACCCGCCTGCGGCTGACCGCCATGCCCATCCGGCAGATCCAGGCGTACTTCCGACTCGTCGAGCAGGGTCCGGGCACCGAGCCCGAGCGGCTGGCGCTGCTCGAGCGCCACCGCGACGAGGTCAAGGCCCGCATGCGCGAGCTGCAGTCGGCCCTCGACGCCATCGAGCACAAGATCGCCATCTACGGCGGCAGCTGCTCGCCCTGATCCCCGCGCCGCTCCCGGCGCCCGTCTGTCACTCCCCGTACTCCCCCCACTCCCCCCCGTCCCCTTCGAGCCTGGAGGATCCACATGACCGTCCCCACGCGCGCCCTCGGGCGCTCCGGCCTCACCGTCTCCGCCCAGGGCCTCGGCTGCATGGGCATGAGCTGGGCCTACGGCTCGGCCACCGACCAGGACGAGGCCGAGTCGATCGCCACGATCCACCGCGCCATCGAGCTGGGCGTCACGTTCCTCGACACCGCCGACGTCTACGGCATGGGCGAGAACGAGAAGCTCGTGGGTCGGGCCATCGCCGACCGGCGCGACCAGGTCGTGCTGGCCACCAAGTTCGGCATCGTCCTCGACCCGACCAACCCCAACGTCCGAACCTTCAACGGCCGGCCCGAGTACGTCCACCAGGCCTGCGACGCCTCGCTCGCCCGGCTCGGCGTCGACCACATCGACCTCTACTACCAGCACCGGGCCGACGCCGAGGTCCCGATCGAGGAGACGGTGGGCGCCATGGCCGAGCTGGTCGAGGCCGGCAAGGTCCGCTACCTGGGCCTGTCCGAGGCGTCGGCCGACACGATCCGGCGGGCCGCCGCCGTCCACCCGATCGCCGCCCTCCAGAGCGAGTGGTCGCTGTTCAGCCGCGACCTCGAGGGCGAGATCCTCGACACCTGCCGGGAGCTCGGCATCGGCATCGTGCCCTACAGCCCGCTGGGGCGGGGCCTGCTCACCGGGGCGGTGGCCAGCCTCGACGAGCTGGACGCCGCCGACTTCCGCCGCACCCAGCCCCGGTTCCAGGGAGACAACCTCGAGCGCAACCTCGAGCTGGTGGGGGTGATCCGCGAGATCGCCGCCGAGAAGGGGGCGACCCCGGGCCAGGTGGCGCTCGCCTGGGTCCAGGCCCAGGGCGACGACGTCGCGCCCATCCCCGGCACCAAGCGGCGCCGCTACCTCGAGGAGAACGTGGCCGCGCTCGACGTCGAGCTCACGCCCGAGGACCGCAGCCGGCTCGACGCCCTGACCCCGGCCGGCGACCGCTACCCCGACATGAGCCTCGTGCAGCGGGACACGAAGCCGCTCTGACCCGGGGCTCCGGACCCGCCTCCCGGTCCGCGGCCCCGGCCGATCCGGTCGACCCGCAGCCGACCGGCGGGCGGGCGGCTCGCCCCCAGGCCGCCCGCCCGCCGGCCCACCGCTCGCCGGCTCGGCGCCCTGCCCGCCGCCGTTTACTCGCCTGACGGTGGCGGCGGGCCCCTCCTAGCCTCCGGGCATGCCCGCCTCCGTGCCCCCGGGGCCGTCGCCCCGCTCCACTGTCCGGCGGCTGCCCGAGCGGGCGGCGTACGACCGCGCCACCGTGCACGCCATCCTCGACGAGGGCCTGGTCGCCCACGTCGGCATCGCCACCGACGACGGGCCGGTCGTCATCCCCATGGCGTACGCCCGCGACGGCGACCGGGTGCTGATCCACGGCTCGCCGGCCAGCCGGCTGCTGCGGAGCGCCCGGGGCGCCGACGTGTGCCTGACCGTCACGCTCCTCGACGGCCTGGTGCTGGCCCGCTCGGCGTTCCACCACTCGCTCAACTACCGGTCGGTGGTAGTCCAGGGACGGGCCGAGGTGCTCGACGACCTGGAGGCCCGGCGGGCGGCGCTCGACCGGCTGGTCGAGGCGATCGTGCCCGGCCGCACCGCCGACGCCCGCCCGCCCACCGAGCGCGAGCTGCGGGCCACGACCGTGCTGGCGCTGCCGCTGGACGAGGCGTCGGTCAAGGTGCGCCGGGGCGGGCCCCGCGAGGAGGACGAGGACCTGGCCCTGCCCGTCTGGGCGGGCGTCGTCCCCCTGGCGCTGACGGCGGGGCCGCCGGTGCCCGACGACCTCCACGACCCCGGCGTCCCGCCGCCGGGCTACGTCACGGCCTACCGGCGGCCAGGCGCCCCGGCGTAGGCGGGCCTGCGCCGGCCGCCGGGCCCGGAGCCCCGGGGCTCCGCGACGCCGGCGCCGCCGCGGCCGGGGGCACCCGCGGCCCGGTCCGTCAGGGGTTGGGGACCTCGGCCTCCCGCAGCCCGGCGGGGTCGATGACCTCGCGGATGAGGCGCAGCTCCTCGGGCGTGGGCAGCCGCGAGGTGGGGACCTCGTCGGGGATCACCAGCTCGAAGCCGGTGGCCGCCACCACCTCGTCGACGGTCACGCCGGGGTGGACCGACCGCAGCCGCATCGAGTGGTCGGGCGTCTCGAAGTCGAACACGCCAAGGTTGGACACGACCCGGCGGATCTCGACGAAGCGCCCGGCCTCGCCGAGCCGGGCGGCCTTGTCCCACCCGATGCCGCACACGGTGTCGACGGCCTCGACGAACACCTTGGGGCTGTGGTTGGGGACCCAGTAGCTGGTCGGGTCGTTGATCGTGTTGCCCGGCGCGCCCCGGTAGCCGAGGAGCTGGACCTTGGGCCGGGCGTAGTCGCCGATGGCGGCGATGTTCTGGTTGCCGTACTTGTCGACCTGGGTGGCGCCCATCATCACGTGGCGCCGCCCCGACCAGACCCAGTCGAACATCGACCGGTAGGGGTTCCAGTACTCGACGACCTTGCCGCCCGGCCAGTCGAACGCCTCGTCGTTGGCGATGAGCAGGGCCTCGCCGTCGGTCATGCACAGGTCGGGCTCGAACGCGGCCCGGGCCAGGCGGCCGCCGATCATCGGGATCGTGCCGATGGGGTTGCACAGCGTCTCGCCGTCCCCCCGGAAGCACTCGGCCACGGCCACCACGCACACCTCGGCGCGGGTGACCAGGTCGGACAGGTCCGTAGAGCTCATCGCCGTGCCTCCACCTTCGCCCGGTACTCCCGCTCGTCGATGTCCAGCCACTCGGCCCGGAACGCCTCCCAGGCCTCGGGGCTCTTGGCCGCCGCCATGTAGTCCTGCTGGAACGCCTCGTCGCGCCCGTAGTCGGGCTCGCACGACGTGAAGTGCGCCCCGCCCGGGGCCTCGACCACCCCGTCGACCATCATCCGGCTGATGCGCAGGCGCTGGGCGTTGCCGCCGGCCGCATCGAGCAGCTTCTCGGTGGGCACGACGCGCTCGACCGAGATGAACCGGCCGCCGGTGGGGGCGGCCTGGAGCATGAGGTCGTCCCAGTACAGGTCGGGGCCGAGGAAGGCGGCGTTGCCCCGCTCGTCGGCCACGTTGAGGTGGCAGATGGCGGCGTCCAGCTCGAAGGCCGGGACCGCGACCAGCTCCTCGCCGTCGCCGAACGGCGAGCGGACGGTGGCGAGTCGGGGGTTGTCGCGCCACAGGTCGGAGCCGAGGCCGACCCGGGTGGGCAGGAACGGCACCCGCCAGGCCGCGGCCTGGAGGCCGAGGTGGACCATGCCCTCGTCGAGCGGCTCGTCTTCGATGGCCCCCGCCTGGCGGGCCTTGCGGAAGTGGGGCTCGAGCAAGGCGGCGGGCGGCCGCCCCGGCTCCTGCTGGTCGAGCGCCACGAAGGCGTAGATGGCGCGGCGGACCTTGCCGGCCGCGCACAGCAGCCCGAGGTCCGGCCCGCCGTGGCTCAGGATCGTGAGGTCGGTGAGGTCGCTGCGGAGGATCTCCCGCACGATCGACATCGGCTTGCGCCGGCTGCCCCACCCGCCGATGGCGATGGTCATGCCCGAGCGCAGGCGGGCCACGACCTCCGCTTCGGTCAGGCGCTTGTCGGTCATCTGGCTCGATCCCTCCTGCCGCTCAGCGCGACGTGTCGGTCGCCCGGCCCTCGACGAAGGCGTTGCGGTGCTCGTCGGCCACGCCCGAGAGGTTGAGCTCGAACGTGAACCCCTGCTCGAAGCGGTAGCTGCGCTTCACGTCCCACAGGTCGATGCCGTTGAGGGACTCCTTGGCCGCCCGGATCACCGTCGGCGACTTGGCGGCGATCTCGCCGGCGACCTCGAACGCCTTGTCCCGCAGCTGGTCGCGCGGGACCACGGCCAGCACCGACCCGAAGGCGGCGAGCTCGGCCGCCGTGGCCGTGGCGGCCGTGTACACCATCGCCCGCATCTTGTGCTGGGGCACGAGCCGGGCCAGGTGGGTGGCGGCGCCGAGCGCGCCCCGGTCGACCTCGGGCAGGCCGAACGTGGCGTCCTCGCTGGCGACGATCACGTCCGCGTTGCCCGCCAGGCCGATGCCCCCGCCGAGGCAGTAGCCGTGGACGGCGGCGACCACCGGGACCTTGCACTCGTAGACGGCGGCGAACGCCTCGTAGCAGCCCCGGTTGGCCCCCACGAGGGCGTCGAAGCCCTCGGTGGCCTGCATCTCCTTGATGTCGACGCCGGCGTTGAAGCCCCGGCCCTCGGCCCGCAGCACCACCACCCGGGTCGCCGGGTCCTCGCCCAGGCCGCGGACGGTGCGGGCCAGCTCGAACCAACCGGCCACCGTGAGCGCGTTGACCGGGGGATTGTCCATGACGACCTCGGCGATGCCAGGGTCGTGGGTCTCGACGGTGATGGGCATGGCTCTCGTTTCTGACGAGGTGTCAGGTCGTTGTGGCAAGGTAGGCGCCAGGAGGGATCGTGGACAACCTGCAGGACAGGCCGCTCGGCAACCCACTCGACCACTCCGGCCAGGTGGTGCTCGTCACCGGCGGCACCAAGGGCATCGGTCGCATCATCGCGTCGCGCTACGCCGGGGCGGGGGCAACGGTCGTCGTGTGCGGCCGGAAGCCGCCCGAGGACCCGGTGGGCGACTTCGTCGCCTGCGACGTCCGCGACCCCGACCAGGTGGACACCCTGGTCGACGAGGTCGTCGCCCGCCACGGCCGCCTCGACGTGGCCATCAACAACGCCGGGGGCAGCCCGTACGTCGACAGCGCCACGGCCTCGCCCCGGTTCACCGAGTCGATCATCCGGCTCAACCTGCTGGCCCCGATCTTCGTGTCGCAAGCCGCCTACCGGGTCATGAAGGACCAGGACCGCGGCGGCGTCATCCTCAACATCGCCAGCGTGTCGGGCACCCGTCCGACCCCCGGCACGGCCGCCTACGGGGCCGCCAAGGCCGGCGTCCTCAACCTGACCGACACCCTGGCCGTCGAGTGGGCGCCCAAGGTTCGGGTCAACGCCGTGGTGGCCGGCATCATCGCCACCGAGACCGCCGAGCAGAACTACGGCGACCAGGCCACGATCGACCGGATGGCTGCCACCGTGCCGCTCGGCCGGCTCGGCACCCCGGAAGACGTGGCCGACACCTGTCTCTACCTGTCCTCGCCGCTGGCGTCGTACGTGAGCGGCGCCGCCCTCGTCGTCGACGGCGGCGGCGAGCGACCCGCCTACCTCCAGGCCTTCGAGGCGTAGCCGGCTACCGGGCCGGAGCCCGGCCGGGCGGCCGTAGCCTCGCGGGCGTGACCACCGCGCCCGCTCCGGAGCCCGCCCGGGAACGCCGGCTCGTGTTCGGCGAGAACGCGGAGCTGTACGACCGCGCCCGCCCCGCCTACCCCGCCGCCCTGGTCGACGACCTCGTCACGCTCGTCGGGCCCCACGCCCGGGCCCTGGACGTGGGCTGCGGCACCGCCAAGGCCACCCGCCTGCTGGCCGAGCGGGGCGTCACCGGCGTCGCCCTCGAGGCCCACCCGGCCATGGCCGCCGTGGCCCGACGCCACCTGGCCGCCTGGCCGGGGTGGCGGGTCGACGTGGGCGGCTTCGAGGCGTGGGAGCCGCAGGACGGCGACGCACCGTTCGACCTGATCACGTGCGCCCAGGCCTGGCACTGGCTCGACCCGGAGGTCCGGATCCGGAAGGCCCACGACCTGCTCCGCCCGGGCGGCTGGCTGGCCGTGTTCTGGAACGTGCAGGACCCCGACCAGCCGGCGGCCGACCTGGTGCGGGCGCTCGAGGACATCTACGACCGGCACGTCCCCGGCGAGGGCCTGATGCCGGTGCCGTCGGAGGTCGACCCCGCCGGCGCCGAGACGATCCCGCCCGACCGGGGCTTCGACCCGCCGCTGACCCGGGACTACCGGTGGACGTGCTCCTACACGACCGCCGGGTGGCTCGACCTCATGCGGACCCACT
This sequence comes from Acidimicrobiales bacterium, assembly GCA_036563805.1. Taxonomy (GTDB): domain Bacteria; phylum Actinomycetota; class Acidimicrobiia; order Acidimicrobiales; family VFJN01; genus DATCLS01. The sequence continues at coordinate 39,671 of DATCLS010000101.1, forward strand.
CCCGGAACATGCTGCTCGAGCCCGATGCCCGCGAGCGGCTGCTGGCCGAGATCGGAGCGGCGATCGACGCCCACGGCGGCGCGTTCGAGTACGCCTACCTGGCTCAACTGGGGGCGGCCCGGCGCAGTCGGTAGGCTGGGCCGCATGTCTGACGCATCGTCAGATTCCCCCGCCCCGCCCCCGGGCCGCCGCCACCCCGCCCTCCACACCCGGTTCTGCGACCTCGTCGGGTGCGACCTCCCGATCGTCCAGACCGGCATGGGCTGGGTGTCCGGGGCGTCCCTGACCGCCGCCACCTCGGCGGCCGGCGGCTTCGGCATCCTCGCCGCCGTCACGATGACGCCGGAGCAGATGGCCGACGCCATCGCCACCGTCCGGGAGCGCACCAACCGGCCCTTCGGCGTCAACCTCCGGGCCGACCAGCCCGACCTGGCCGACCGCGTCGAGCAGTGCGCCGAGGCCGGCGTCCGGCTGGTGAGCTTCGCCGGCGCCCCCACGAAGGCGGCCATCGAGCGCCTGCACGAGGCCGGCATCCTGGTCATGCCGACCGTCGGCGCCCGCCGCCACGCCGAGAAGATGCTGGGGTGGGGCGTCGACGCCGTCATCGCCCAGGGCGGCGAGGGCGGCGGCCACACCGGCTCGGTCCCCACCTCGCTGCTGCTGCCCCAGGTCGTAGACGCGGTCGGAGACCGCATCCCCGTGCTGGGCGCCGGCGGGTTCCACGACGGCCGGGGCCTGGTGGCCGCCCTGGCCTGGGGCGCCGACGGCATCGCCATGGGCACCCGCTTCCTGCTCACCCGCGAGAGCCGGGTGCCGGACGGCATCAAGCAGCGCTACCTGGCGGCGAGCGTGAACGACACGGTCGTGACGAAGGCGCTCGACGGGGCACCGCAGCGGGTGATCCGCACCGACACGGTCGACCGGCTGGAGCGGGCCAGCGCCCTCACCCGGTTCCCCCGGGCGCTGCGGGCGGCGCTGGCCTTCCGCAAGCTGACCGGCACGCCGCTGCGCGACCTCGTGCGCGAGGGCCTGGCCATGAAGCGCAACCAGGGCCTGACCTGGTCGCAGGTGGCGATGGCGGCCAACGCCCCCATGCTCATCAAGGCCGCGCTGGTCGACGGCAAGCCCGACGTCGGCGTGCTGCCCACCGGCCAGGTCACCGGCGTGATCGAAGAGCTGCCCGCGGTCGCCGAGCTGCTGGACGAGATCGTGGCCGAGGCGACCGCCACGCTGAAGCGCCTGGGGGACGACTGACCGATGGCGTCGACCTGACCATGGCCGCGATCTCACCGGTGACCGCGACCTCACCGATGGCCGCGACGCCGACCGACCCGAGGGAGCCGATGCACCCGAGAAGCCGATGGACCTGACCTGGACCGAATCCCAGCAGGCGTTCCGGGCCGAAGCCCGCGCCTGGCTGACCGAGCACCTGGCCGCCTGGCGCGAGGCGCACGGCGGCGAGCACGCCATCCGCTCGGGCGACACCCGCGAGGGCTTCGCCCAGCACCTCGACTGGGAGCGCGACCTCTACGAGGGCCGCTGGGCGGCCGTGTCGTGGCCCGAGGAGTACGGCGGGCGCAACGCCTCGCTGTGGGAGTGGCTGATCTTCGAGGAGGAGTACTACCGGGCCGGCGCCCCGCCCCGGATCACCCAGAACGGCATCTTCCTCCTCGCCCCCACGGTGTTCGAGTTCGGCACGCCCGAGCAGCAGGCGCACATCCTCCCCCGCATGGCCGCGGCCGAGGACCTGTGGTGCCAGGGCTGGTCGGAGCCCAACGCCGGCAGCGACCTGGCCGGCATCCGGTCCCGGGCCCGGCGGGTCGACGGCGGCTGGATCCTCGACGGCCAGAAGACCTGGACCACCCGGGGCGCGTTCTGCACCCACCTGTTCGGGCTGTTCCGCACCGACCCCGACGCCGAGCGCCACCGGGGGCTCAGCTATCTGCTCGTCCCGCTCGACACGCCGGGCGTGACCGTGCGGGGCTTCGGGCGGCTCGACGGTGACGAGGGGTTCGCCGAGGTCTTCTTCGAGGAGGCGTTCCTGGCCGACGACGCCGTCGGCGGCGGGGTTCTGCTGGGCGAGGAGGGCCAGGGGTGGAAGGTGGCCATGGCCACCACCGGCTCCGAGCGGGGGCTCACCCTGCGGTCGCCGGGCCGGTTCCTGGCCACCGTCCACCGCCTCATCGAGCTGTACCAGGCCAATCCCCGACCCGACCGACGGGAGGCGCTGGTCGACGCCTGGATGCGGGCCGAGGCCTACGACCTGTTCACGCTCGACACCGTGACCCGCCTGGCCGGCGGGGCCGTCATGGGCGCCGACAGCTCGATCAACAAGATCTGGTGGTCGGAGCTCGACTGCGACCTCCACGAGCTCGCCCTCGACCTGCTGGGGCCGGACGCCGAGCGGGAGGGCCCGTGGTCCAAGGGCTGGCAGTTCGCACTGTCGGGCCCCATCTACGCCGGCACCAACGAGATCCAGCGGAACATCGCCGCCGAGCGCGTGCTCGGCCTCCCGAGGAAGTAGCCGCCGTGTTCTTCGGGTTCGACGACGACCAGATCGCCTTCCGCGACGCCGTGCGCGACCTGCTCGAGAAGGCCTGCCCGCCGGAGGTCGTGCGCGCCGCCTGGGACGCCCCCGCCGGCGAGCTCGACCGCGGCGTGTGGGACCAGCTGGCCGAGATGGGCGTGCTGTCCACGCTCGTGGCCGAGGACGCCGGGGGCCTGGGGCTGGACGAGCGGTCGCTGGTCCTGGTCCTCGAGGAGACCGGGCGGGCCGGCCTGCCCCACCCCATCGTCGAGACGGCCACCGTGGCCGCGCCGCTGGCCCCCGAGGTCGGCGGCGCGCTCGTAGCCTCCGACCTGGGCGGGCCCCTGGTCCCGGCCGCGGCCGACGCCGACCGCCTGCTGCTGCGCGACCCGGATCGCCCGGCCCTCCACCTGGTGGAGCCGGACGCCGTCACGCTCACGCCGGTCGAGACCGTGGACGGCGCCCGCCGGGCCGCCACCGTCGCCTGGCGGCCGACGCCCGACACGCTGATCACCGACGATCCCGCCGCCGTCGACCTGGCGTTCGACCGCGGCGCCTGGGGTGCGGCCGCCCAGCTCATCGGCCTCGGCCAGCGGATGCTCGACATGACCGTGGCCTACGTGACCGAGCGGACCCAGTTCGGCGTGCCCGTCGGCTCGTTCCAGGCGGTGAAGCACCACCTGGCCGACGCCCTCAAGGAGCTGGCCTTCGCCCGGCCCGCCGTCCAGCGGGCCGCCCACTCCCTGGCCGTCGGGGCGCCGACCCGGGCCCGCGACGTGTCGATGGCCAAGGCCATGGCCTCGGACGCGGCCTGGTTCGTGGGGCGCCAGGCCCTCCAGTGCCACGGGGCCATCGGCTACACGGTCGAGCACGACCTGCACCTGTACATGAAGCGGACCTGGGCGCTGGCCAAGGCGTGGGGCGACCCCGCCTGGCACCGCGACCGCGTCGGCCGCGCGATCGGGATCTAGACCGGGATCGAGGAGGACAACGAGATGGGTGAGGCCTACATCGTCGACGCAGTCCGGACGCCGGTGGGCAAGCGAGGCGGGGGCCTGTCCCAGGTCCACCCCGCGGACCTGGGCGCCCACTCGCTGTCGGCCCTGATGGAGCGCACGGGCATCGACCCGGGGGCGGTCGAGGACGTCGTGTTCGGGTGCGTCGACACCATCGGCGGCCAGGCCGGCGACATCGCCCGCACCTGCTGGCTGGCCGCCGGGCTGCCCGACCACGTGCCCGGCACCACGGTCGACCGCCAGTGCGGCTCGGCTCAGCAGGCGATCCACTTCGCCGCCCAGGCCGTCATGTCGGGGACGATGGACGTCGTGGTCGCCGGCGGCGTCCAGCAGATGTCGCAGATCCCCATCTCGTCGGCCATGACCGCCGGCCAGCCGCTCGGGTTCGACGACCCGTTCACCGGCTCGACCGGCTGGATCCAGCGGTACGGCACGCAGGAGGTCACCCAGTTCCGGTCGGCCGACATGATCGCCGAGAAGTGGGACCTGTCCCGCGACGACATGGAGGCGTTCTCGGTCGCCTCCCACGAGAAGGCGATCCGGGCCCGGGCCGAGGGCCGGTTCGAGCGCGAGATCGTCCCCGTCGGCGACGTCAGCGCCGACGAGGGGCCCCGCGAGCCCAACTGGGAGAAGATCCGGTCGCTGCCCCCGCTGCGCGAGGGCGGGCGGGTGACCGCCGCCTGCTCGTCGCAGATCTCCGACGCCTCGGCCGCCCTGCTCATCGTCAACGACGCCGGGCTCGAGGCCCACGGGCTCACGCCCCGGGCCCGCATCCACCACCTGTCGGTCCGGGCCGACGACCCGGTGTGGATGCTCACCGCCCCCATCCCGGCCACGGCCCACGCTCTGGCCAAGACCGGCATGACGCTCGACGACATCGACCTCGTCGAGATCAACGAGGCGTTCGCCTCGGTCGTGCTGGCCTGGATCAAGGAGTCGGGGGCCGACCCCGACAAGGTCAACGTGAACGGCGGCGCCATCGCCCTCGGCCACCCGCTCGGGGCCACCGGCGCCCGGCTCATGACCACCCTGCTCCACGAGCTGGAGCGCACCGGTGGGCGCTGGGGCCTCCAGACCATGTGCGAGGGCGGCGGCCAGGCCAACGTCACGATCATCGAGCGGCTCTGACGTCCGGTCTCATGCCCGGCGCCGATGACCGGGGCCGGCGGGCCTCCGGCTAGGTTCCGACCGTGCGCGAGGTGGACGCCGCGGCGCGGGCGGAAGCAGAGGCCGAGGCTGAGGCCGGGCCCGACGACAGCAACACTGACACAGGGACCGGCACCGACACCGACGTCGTGCTGGCGTGCCGCGGGCTGCGCAAGGCCTACGGCGACCGGGTGGCCGTCGACGGCGTGTCCCTGACCATCGCCCGGGGCGAGACCTACGGCCTGCTCGGCCCGAACGGCGCCGGCAAGACCACCACCATCTCGATGGCGTGCGGCCTGCTGCGGCCCGACGCCGGCGAGGTGACGGTGGCGGGCCGGCCGATATCGCCCACCGCCACCACGGCCAAGGCCGCCATCGGGCTCGTCCCCCAGGACGTCGCCCTGTACGAGGACCTGTCGGCCGTGGACAACCTGCGGTTCTTCGGCCGACTCCAGGGCCTGCGGGGCCGCGAGCTGACCGAGCGGGTGGCTACGGTGCTCGAGGTGGTCGGGCTGGCCGACCGGGCCGGCGATCGCGTCGAGACCTACTCGGGCGGCATGAAGCGCCGGGCCAACATCGCCGTCGGGCTGCTGCACCGGCCCCAGCTGCTCGTCCTCGACGAGCCGACCGTCGGCGTCGACCCCCAGAGCCGCAACGCCATCCTCGAGAGCGTTGAGGCGCTGGGGGCCGAGGGGCTGTCCGTGCTCTACACGACCCACTACATGGGGGAGGCCGAGCGCCTCTGCGACCGGGTGGGCATCATCGACGAGGGCCGGATCGTCGCCGAGGGCACCCGGCGCCAGCTCGTGGCCCAGATCGGCGCAGGCGACCGCATCGAGGTGGCCGCCACCGGCGACCTCGCCGCCTTCGCGACCCGGCTCGAGGGCGCCGCCACCCCCGGCCTGCTGGGCGTGGAGCGGCGCGACGGGGCCGTGAGCGTGCGGGTGACCGACGGGCCGGCGGCCGTGGCCGCGGTGGTCGGCGCCGCCGAGCGGGCCGGCGTGGCCATCTCGAGCATCGAGGTCGTCGAGCCCGACCTCGAGGACGTCTTCCTCCACCTCACCGGCAAAGCGCTGCGCGACTGATGGGACGAGGCGGGCAGATCCGGGCCGGCGCCTTGGTGGCCGTCGTCGAGGTGCGCCGGCGCCTCGGCAACCGCTCGCTGCTCATCCAGGCCATCGTCGGGCCGGTGGCGCTGGCGGCCATCATCAGCCTGGCCTTCGGGAGCGCCGGCAACGTCGACGCCGAGGTCGGCGTCGTCGACGAGGACGGCTCGCCGCTGGCCGCCGCCTTCGCCCGCGGGCTGGTCGAGGCCAGCGCGGACGGCCTCGAGTTCGTGGCGGTCGACGGCGCCGCCGAGGCCCGCCGCCGAGTCGAGGACGGCGACCTGGGCGCGGCCGTGGTCGTCCCGGCCGGCTACATGGCGTCGCTGGCCGGCGACCGCCCCGGTGCGGTCGAGGTCATCGCCGGCGACGACCGGCTGGTCAGCTCGGCCGTCGCCCGGTCGGTGGCCGACGCGCTCACCGCCCGGGCCAACGCCGCCCGCCTGGCGTCGGCGGCGACCGTGGCCGGGGGCGGCGCCACCCCGTCCCCGGACGACCTGGCCGGCCTCGAGCTGCCGATCGACATACGCACCCGGGGCTCGGGCGACGAGGTGTCGCCGGCCGCCTACTTCGGCCCGTCGATGGGCCTGCTGTTCCTGTTCATGACCGCCGGCATCGTGGCCCGCAGCCTGCTCGACGAGCAGCGCCGCCGGATCCTCGACCGCGTGCTGGCCACCCCGACCCGGCCCGGGACCGTGCTGGCCGGCAAGTGCGCCAGCGCCGTCGTGCTCGGCGTGATCAGCCTGTCGACCATCTGGCTGGTCACCGCGCTGGCGCTCGGCGCCGGCTGGGGCGACCCGGCCGGCGTCGTCCTGCTCATCGTCGCCACGGCACTGGCCGTGGCGGGCATCGGCGCCGCTGTTGCGGCCATCTCCCGCACCGAGCAGGCGGCCGAATCGTTCGCCATGGCCGTCGCCTTCCTGTTCGCCCTCGTCGGCGGCAACTTCATCCCGCCCGGCGTCCTCCCCGAGACGCTGCGCCGGCTGTCTTTGCTGTCGCCCAACGGCTGGGCGCTGCATGGCTTCGCCGAGCTCTCGGCCGCCGACGGGACCGCAGTCGACGTGCTCCCCCACGCCGCCGTGCTGCTGGCCTGGGCGCTGGTCACCGGGCTCGTCGCCGTCCGCCTGCTCCCCCGCCGCCTGGAGGGGCGGGCGTGAGGACCGTCGCCGTCATCGCCCTCCACGAGCTGCGGCGCACGGCCACCGACCGGGTGGTGCTGTTCTTCGCGGTGGCACTGCCGATCGTCATCACCGTGATCATCGGCTCGACGTTCGGGGGGACGGAGTCGCTGGACGTCGGCGTGCTCGATCGCGACGACACCGCCCGGTCCCGGGAGCTGGTGGCGTCCCTCGACGAGGCCGACGGCGTGGCGGTCGAGCGCTACGACTCGCCCGCCGAGCTGCGGCGCGACGTCCGCACGGGGGCGGTGGCCGCCGGCGTGGTCGTGCCCACCGGCTACGGGCGGGACGTCGACCGCACGGACGGCTCGGCCACCGTCGAGCTCGTCTCCGACCCGACGTCGACCGCCGTGGCCGCGGTGCGGGCCACGGTCCAGGGGGCCGTGGCCGACGAGGCCGTCCGGGTGGGGGCGGCCCGGTTCGCCGCCGACCACGGAGGCGGCGACCTGCGCGCCGCCCGGGCCGAGGTCGACCGGCTGGCCGGCGAGCTGCCCGCCGCCACGGTCCGGACGGTGGCGGTCGAATCGGACGGCGGCGGTCCGGACGGCGGCGGGGCGACCGACCTGTCCACGTTCTCGTACACGGCGCCGGCCAACCTCGTGCTGTTCGTGTTCGTCAACACGGCGATGGTCGGCGCGGTGATCGCCGAGGACCGCAAGCGGGGCATCATCCCCCGGCTGCTGGCCACGCCGCATGGGACCGGCACGATCCTGGCCGGGATGGGGGCGGCCAAGCTGACGTTCGCGTTGGTCCAGTCGGCGCTGCTGACCGTCGTCGGGGCGCTGCTGTTCGGCGTCGACTGGGGCGACCCGGTGGCAGCGGCCGTCCTCGTCGTGCTGTGGGCGGCCGTGGCCAGCGCGGTGGGCGTGGTCGTCGGCTCGTTCGTGGCGGCCGTCGAGCAGGCCCAGGCCCTCGTCCCGCCCCTGGGGGTCGCCATGGGGATGCTGGGCGGCTGCATGTGGCCGCTCGACATCGTGCCCCCGGCCATGCGGGCCGCCGGGCACCTCGTCCCTCAGGCCTGGGCCATGGACGCCTGGATCGGCCTGGTGTTCGACGGCGAGGGGCTGGCCGGCGTGCTGCCCCAGGTGGCGGTGCTCGCCGCCTTCGCCGTCGTGCTCGGGGTGGTGGCCGCCCGGCGGCTGCGCACCGTGCTGACGTCCTGAGACCGACGTCCTGACGTCGTGGGGTCCCCCCACTGACCACAAACCGCCGGAAATCCGTGTCTTATTGACTCTGCATTCCGTTATCCCTAGCGTTGTTGACGCTGGGAGGGGCAGGCGGGGGTTTCGGGCTGTCGCTCCCCGCGGAGACCAACCGGGGGGTCTCGTCGCCACGACGAACAAGGGGGATGACTCCGAATGGAAGGCTCGACCAGGAGAACGAGCTGGCGGGCGGCGGTGGCGCTGCTGCTCAGCCTGCTCATGACCGTGGGGCTCGCGGCCACGGCGGGGCCAGCCGGGGCGTCCGGCGCCTCGGGCGCCGGCCGGGACGCACCCGCGCAGGCCGGCGGCCCGACGCCGATCATCTTCGTGCACGGGTACCTCGGCTCCGGGGCCCAGTACCAGGACCAGGCCCAGCGGTTCGCCAGCAACGGCATCCCGGCCGAACGCATCCGGGCGTTCGACTACAACCTCACGGCCACCGGCCTCGACCAGTTCATCGACAGCGTGCGCCGCGAGTTCGGCGTCGAGAAGGTGCACGTGGCCGCCCACTCGCTGGGCACGGTGCAGATGCTCTTCTACCTGCTCAACGCCACGCAGGCGGCCAAGGTCGACGGGTACGTCGCCCTCGACGGCGTCAGCGCCATCTGCCTCTACGGCACCCGGTGCGCGTCGATCAGCGCCGCCAGCCTCGGTCAGACCCACATCGAGGCGTCGCTGTCGCCCGAGTCGTTCGCCCGCCAGTTCCAGCACTTCTACGGGCGGCCGCCGCAGACCACGCAGATCACGCCCACCCCGGGCACGATCGAGATCGGCGGCCGGGTGCTGAACTTCCAGGTGAACACCCCGGCGGCCGGCACGCAGGTCGAGGTGTGGCCCATCGACGGCGACACCGGCGCCCGGCAGGGCTCGCAGCCGGTCCACCGGTTCACGGTCGGCGCCGACGGCAACTTCGGCCCGCTCGACGTGCAGCAGGGCCAGCCGTACGAGATCCAGCTCAGCCGGTCCGGGGCCGGCGTCATCCACGTCTACTACCAGCCGTGGCTCCGCAGCTCGTACCTGCTGCGCGTGCAGGCGCTCGAACCGGGCTCGGCCGTCGTCGACAACACCAACGTGGGGCCGAACCACGCGGCCGGTGTCGTGCTCCGGTACAAGGAGTGGTGGCGGGCGTCGTCGCACGGGTCGCAGCGTGAGGACCTGACCGTCTCGGTCAACAGCGAGGCCGGCGACGTGGCGCCGCGCAACGTCCTCGAGCGGGTGACCAACGACGTGGCCGGCATCCACATCCACGACGACACGGCCTCGCCGCGGCAGACGACGCTGGACCCGCTGCCGTACTTCTCGTCGCAGGCGTTCCAGACCGGCGTCGACGTCTACATGCCGGCGTCGGGCAACGCGCCCAACGGGACCATCACCTTCTCCAACAACCACCGCGGCAACGCCGCCCAGCGGCAGGTGATCAACATCCCGAACTGGCCGTCGATGATCAACGGCACGCGCCACGGGTTCCTCGTGGAGTTCAACTCGTACGTGCAGTAGTCGGGGTGGTCGTCCGGCCGCGACGGCCGATCGTGCCGGCTGGCCGCGACGGTTGGCCGCGACGGCTGATCACGATGGCCGACCGTGACGGCCGATCGTGCGGTCGGGAGGGGTGGCCCCTCGTGGGCGCCCCTTCCGCCGCGTGCGACCGGGGGTGGGGCCGGCGTTCCGGGCCGGTGGGGACCGGCGTGCAGGGGCGACGCTCCGCCGCGGCGTGCGGGGCCGGGGCCTCGCCCGCGACGGACGGTCGGTGCCGGCAGGTTGGGCAGCGTGCGGTGACGGCGTGGGACCACGCCTGCGATGGGCCCGACGGCGATCGGCGTTGCGGGCGGCGGGCGTGGAGGATCGCGGGGCTGGGACGAGCCGCGGGAAGCCGGTGGCGCCGGGGCACGGCGCCGCCCGGACGGGGCGAGCTGGGGGGGTGATCGGGCATGACCCGGGACACGACACGCGGGCCGGCGGCCGACCGGAGGCCCTGGTCCGGGGCGACGGCCTCCTGGGAGCGGTCCGGGCCGGCCGTCGGCGGGCCGCAGGAGCCCACGGAGCCGGCCGGCACCAGAGCCGAGCCGACCGCCGGCCGGCCGCCAGGGCCCACGGAGCCCGCGCGCTGGTCGTCCGAGCCGACCGCCGGGCCGCCAGGGCCCACGGAGCCGGCCGGCACCAGAGCCGAGCCGACCGCCGGCGGGCCGGACGCTCCGACGGAACCCGAGCCCTCGCCCTGGCCCACGGCGACCGCGCCGTGGCCACGCTCGGACCCCCATCCGGGCCGGCCGGGCAGCCCGGGCGCGCCGGGCGATCGGGGCGGGACCGGCGGGCCGACGAGGCCGATGCCCTGGCCCACGGCGACCGCGCCGTG
>DATCLS010000004.1:0-76909 GCA_036563805.1 Acidimicrobiales bacterium
CCACCACCCCCCTGCGTACCCCCACCCGCCACGCACAGGGGTGGTGATCTGCGAATATGCCGTAACACTGTTGCGGTGCCTGATTGGCCGCTGGTTGGGCGGACTGACGAGTTACGCGCGGTAAGAGAGCAGTTGACCGCGCGCGAACCGCGCGGTGTCGTCCTCGCCGGACCCGCCGGCGTGGGCAAGACGCGCCTCGCCCAGGAGTGCCTCGTGACCGCCGAGCGGGCCGGCCTGCCGACCGCGCAGGTGACCGCCACCCGCTCCGCCGCCAAGCTGCCGTTCGGGGCCGTCGCGCCCCTGCTGCCCGAGCAGCCGGGCCCGCCCGGGACCGTCGACGACCGCACCGACCTGCTCCGCCGCACGGTGGCCGGGCTCGCCGAACGGGTGGCCGACGAGCGGCCGCTGCTGCTGTTCGTCGACGACGCCCACCTGCTCGACGACGCCTCGGCCACGCTGGTCCACCAGGCGGCGTCGACCGGGGCCGCCCTGGTCCTGGCCACGATCCGGACGGGGGAGCCGGCCCCCGACACGGTCGTGGCGTTGTGGAAGGACGGCCTGGCCACCCGCATCGAGCTCGAGGGGCTGGGGGCGGAGGCGATCGAGGAGCTGCTGACCACCGTGCTCGGCGGGCCGGTCGACCCGGCGGCGGCCGCCCAGTTCCTGGACCGCTGCCAGGGCAACGCCCTGTTCCTGCGCGAGCTGGTGGCGGGCGCGCTGCGCGACGGCACGCTCCACGAGGAGAGCGGCCTGTGGCGCTTGGCCCGCGACCTGTCACCCTCGCCGCGGCTGGTGGAGATCGTCGAGGCCCACCTCGGCTGGCTGGACCAGCGCGAGCGTGACCTGCTCGAGCTGGTCTCCTACGGCGAGCCGCTCGGCCAAGCCGAGCTCGAGCAGCTGGCCGACCCCGAACTGGCCGAGGACCTCGAGCGGCGGGCGCTGCTGACCAGCGAGGTGGACGGGCGGCGCCTCGAGGTGCGCCTCGCCCACCCGCTCTACGGCGACGTGATCCGCGCCCGCACGCCGGCGCTGCGGGCCCGCACGATCGCCCGCGAGCTGGCTGACGCCACCGACCGCGCCGACCGGCTCCGGGACGACGACCGGCTGCGGGTGGCGGAGTGGCGGCTGCAGGCGGGCGGCGGCCCGCCGGACACGATGCTGGACGGCGCCCGGATCGCCCGTTGGCGCTACGACTTCCACCTGGCCGAGCGGCTGGCCCGGGCCGCCGTCGACGCCGGGGCGGGGTTCGAGGCCGAGCTGCTGGCCGCCCAGCTCGCCAGCCTCCAGGGCCGGCGCGAGGAGGCCGAGCGCGAGCTGGCCAGCCTGGCCGCGACCGTCGAGCGCACCGGCGACGAGGCCCAGAGGGCCCAGGTGGCGCTGGCCCGGTTCGACAACTCCGGCACCTGGTGGGGCACCGACCTCTTCGGCGTCCTCGACGAGGCCGGCGACGGCATCCGCGATCCCGAGTGGCGCGATCGGCTCGAGGCCCGGCGGGTGGGCGTGATCCACAACCGGCGGGGCCCGCGGGCCGGCGCCGCCGTCGCCCGACCCCTGCTGGAGCGGGCGAGCGGGGAGGCGCTCGTCATCGCCTGCCTGGTGGGGGCGGGGGCGCTCCTCCGCCTCGGGCGCATCGACGAGGCCATCGAGACCTCGGAGCGGGGGCTGGCCGCCCAGCAGGAGCACCCGGACCCGCTGGCCTGGTACCCGTGGTGGCACACGGCCACCCGGGGCGAGGCCCTGCTCCAGGCCGGCCAGTACGCCGAGGCCTGCGAGCTGATCGCCGTCCAGCACCAGCGGGCGCTGGACGAGCGGTCGGCCGAGGCCCAGGCCATGTTCGCCCAGCTGGAGGCCATGGCGGTGGGCGAGCGGGGCCGGGTCCGGACCGCGGCCACCCGCGCCCGCGAGTCGCTGGTGATCCACCGGGGCCTCGACCGGCCCCTGCTGATCCGGCGCGACCTCATCTACGGGGCGCTGGCCCTGGCGCTCGGCGGCGACGCCGAGGGCGCCGCCGCCCTGCTCGAGGAGCTCGACGCCCTCGACCTCCCACCGCTGCTGAGCACCGAGGTCGACCGGCTGGAGGCCCGGGCCTGGACGGCCGCCGCCCGCGGCGACCTGGTCGAGGCCCGCACCGTGCTGGCCCGGGCCGCCGACCTGGGCGCCGATGTGGGCGACCGGGTGGGCGAGGCCAGTGCCCTGCACGGGCTGGCCCGCCTCGGCTGCGCCCGCGAGGTCGCCGACCGCCTGGCCGCGGTGGCCGACGGGATCGACGGCGACCTGGCGCCGGCCCGGGCCGCCCACGCCCGGGCGCTGGCCGCCGACGACCCCCGGGCGCTGGAGGCCGCCTCCGAGCGGTTCGAGGCCATCGGCGCCGACCTGCTGGCCGCCGAGGCCGCGGCCGACGCCGCCGGGGCCCACCACCGGGCCGGCGATGCCCGGGAGGCCGCGGCGGCCGAGCGGCGGGCCGCCCTGCTGGCCGAGCGGGCCGAGGACCCGGCCACGCCGAGCCTCGACACCATCGAGGACCGGGCCCGGCTCACGCCGGCCGAGCGGGAGACCGCCGAGCTGGCCGCCGGCGGGCGCTCCAACCGCGAGGTCGCCGAGCAGCTGTTCCTGTCGCCCCGCACGGTCGAGAACCGGCTGCAGCGGGTGTACGAGAAGCTCGGGATCTCGGGCCGGGGCGAGCTCTCGGCCGCCCTCGACATCAAGGACTGAGCCGGGCGGCGGCTGGCCCGGCCCGGAGCCCCGGCAGGGCGGGAGCCGCGCACGCCCGGCCGGCCGACCGGGCGGGCTCAGCCGGCTCAGCCGGCTCCTCCGGCGGCGTACATCAGCGAGCCGGGCGTGGTCAGCCGCTCGCCGGTCTCGAGGAACGTCTTGAGGCCGGACAGGACCATCGGCCAGCCGCCGTACAGCTCCTCGGGCGCGCCCTCGCGCAGCTCGTCGTGGACCAGCGTGAGCCGGCACGAGTCGCCGACCGGCTCGATCTCCCAGGTCACGCGGGACGGCCCCTCGGCCTTGGCCTCGTCGCTCCACTGCGTTAGCAGTGTGTGCACCAGGCGCCGGGGCGGGTCGGCCTCGAGAACCTCGCCCTCGGCCAGCAGGCCGGGGGCTCGAGGGTGGGTCATCTCGAGGCGGGCGCCCGGCGTCCAGTCGGAGTCGACCCGGCAGCCGAAGTGGTAGACGCTCCGCGTCTCGGGGTCGGTGATCGCCTGCCAGAGCCGGTCGGGCGTCGTGCGGATGTAGATCTCGAACACCTTCTCCACCGGGGTCTCCAATCGCGTCTTGAGGTCGCTGAGCGCGGACGCCCAGGGCTCGGCGTACTTGCTCACCCACCGGTCGTGGATGAGCCGGATCGGGACCGGGTTCAGAAAGTGGAGCTTCTCGCGCCCACGCCGCCGGGTGACGACCAGGCCCGCCTCCTCGAGCTGCTTCAGGTGCTTCATCACCCCGAAGCGGGTCATCGGAAAGCGCTCCTCGAGCTGGCTCAGCGTCTGCCCGTCCTGCCGGAACAGCTCGTCGAGCAGGCTGCGCCGCGTCGGGTCGGCCAGCGCCCTGAACACCTCGTCCACCCCGGGGACGATACGTGACCATTTGGTCACATGTAAAGGGTCCGTTGCCGGGGCCTCGCCGAGAGCGGTCGGCGCCGGCCGGCCGTGCGCAGCCCGTGCTGGTCCGCCTGTCGCCCCCGGCCGGGGCCGTACCCCCGGGTTGGAGCCTTGCTAGAGCTCCCGGGGGACGACGGCCAAGCGGAGCAGCTCGCCGCCGCGGACGACCTCTGCCTCCACCCGCCGGCCCACCCGCTCGCCGGTGAGCAGCCGCTGCAGGTCGCCGATCGTCTCGACCGGGCTGCCGTCGAGCGACACGAGGATGTCCTCGGGGCGGACGCCGGCCGCGGCCGCCGGCCCGCCGGCCGACACGGCGGTGGCCTCGACGCCCCGCCGTCGGCCCAGCCTCTCGGCCGCCCGGGGCGGCAGCGCCCGGGTGCCGCCGGCCAGGCCGATCTCGGCCCGCCGGACCCTGCCGGTGGCGATGAGCTCGCCCAGGATGCGGGTCGTGGTCGCGTCGAGCGGCACCGCCAGACCCAGGCCCTGGCCGATGCCGGGCCCGACCACGGCGGTGTTGATGCCCACCACCGACCCGTCGCTGGTGGCCAGCGCGCCACCGCTGTTGCCGGGGTGCAGGGCGGCGTCGGTCTGGATGACGCCCTCCACCACCCGGGCCCGGCGGCCGTCGATCGTGGTGATCGACCGGCCCAGGGCCGACACGACGCCGGCCGACACCGAGCCGGCGTAGCCCAGCGGGCTGCCCACGGCGACGACGAGCTGGCCCACCTTGAGCGTGGCGGCGTCGCCGACCGTGGCCGGCTGGAGGCCGTCGGCCGGCACCCGGACGACCGCTAGGTCGGACAGCCGGTCGCGCCCAACCACCTCGTAGGGCATCTGGGCGCCGTCGTGGAGCTCGATCTCGCCCACGCGCGACCCGCCGACCACGTGGGCGGACGTCACGAGGAGCCCGTCGGCCGACAGCACCACGGCCGAGCCGTTGCCCCGGCCGTGGCTCACGCTGGCGACCGAGGGCAGCAGCCGCTCGGCCACCGAGACGATGGTGCGCGAGTAGGCGTCGAGCGCCTCCCGGTCCCGCTCGTCGGGACCCGTGCCTCTCGGGTCGGTGCCGTCCGGGGTGCGGTCTTCGGGGTTCGTGCTGTCGTCGTTCTTAGTCACTAGCAATGTGCAAGTGACCATATCGAGGCTCAGGCCAATTGCGGCGTGAGGTCCAGGCGGCGGAGGAGCTGGGCGTTGAAGGCGACCACGATCGTGGAGGCGCTCATGAGGATGGCGCCCACGGCGGGGGAGAGGGTCAGCCCGGCCCAGGCCAGGGCGCCGGCCGCCAGCGGGATGGCCAGCACGTTGTAGCCGGCGGCCCAGCCCAGGTTCTGGAGCATCTTGCGGTAGCTGGCCTGGGACAGCCGGATCACGGCCACGACCCCGCGGGGATCGCTGGAGGCGAGCACCACGCCGGCCGACTCGATGGCCACATCGGTCCCGGCGCCGATGGCGATGCCGACGTCGGCCCGGGCCAGGGCCGGGGCATCGTTCACGCCGTCGCCCACCACCGCCACCTTGAGCCCGCGGCCCTGGAGCTCGGTGACCGCCTCGTCCTTGTCCTCGGGCAGGACCTCGGCGAACACCTCGTCGATGCCCAGCTCGCGGCCGACCGTCTCGGCCACCTGGCGGGCGTCGCCGGTGATCATCGTCACCTGCACGCCGGCGGCCCGCAGGTCGGCGACCGCCTGGCGGGCCTCGGGCCGGACCTCGTCCTCGAGGGCCAGCGCCCCGACCACCCGGTCGGCCTCGACCAGGTGGAGCACGGCCGCGCCCCGGTCGGCCCAGGTGGCGGTGACGGCGGCCAGCTCGGGCGGCGGCGCGATGCCCCGTTCCCGGAGCAGGGCCGGCCCGCCCACCGCGTAGGCCCGGCCGTCGACCGTGGCCTCGACGCCCCGGCCGGTGAGCGAGCGGAAGTCGCGGGCGGCGGCCAGGTCGCCCCGGTCGCGGGCGGCGGCGACGATGGCCCGGGCCAGCGGGTGCTCGCTGTCGGACTCGACGGCGCCGGCGATGCGCAGCACCTCGTCCTCGCTCGTGCCGTCCGCGGCGGCCACGCCGGTCACCACGTGGGCGCCCCGGGTGAGCGTGCCGGTCTTGTCGAACAGCACGGCGTCGACGGTGCGCATGCGCTCGAGGGCGAGGCGGTCCTTGACCAGGATCCCGCTCTTGGCGGCCACCGCCGTCGACAGCGAGATCACGAGCGGGATGGCCAGACCCAGGGCATGCGGGCAGGCGATCACGAGGACCGTCACCGTGCGCACGACCGAGTCGTCGGCGTCGCCGAGCGCCTGCCAGACCGCGAACGTCACGAGGCCAGCTCCGCTGGCCACGTAGAACAGCAGGGCGGCGAACCGGTCGGCCAGCACCTGGGCGCGGCTGCCGGAGGCCTGGGCCTCGGCCACCAGCCGCTGGATGCCGGCCAGCGCCGTGTCGTCGCCCACCGCGTCGACCCGGACCCGGATCGCCGAGTCGGTCGACACGGTGCCCGCCACGACCGTGTCGCCCTCGGCCTTGGCGACCGGGCGGGACTCGCCGGTGATCATCGACTCGTCGAGCTCGGCGGCCCCCTCGACGATCTCGCCGTCGGCCGGGACCCGGGCGCCCGAGCGGACCAGCACGACGTCACCCGGCCGCAGCTCGGCCAGGGCCACGGTCTCGACCTCGCCGTCGGCGGTGACCCGCTCGGCGTCGTCAGGCAGCAGCTCGGCTAGCGCCGCCAGCGCCCCCTGGGCCTGGCCGATGGCCTTCATCTCCTGCCAGTGGCCCAGCAGCATGATCGTGACCAGCGCCGCCAGCTCCCACCAGAAGTCGAGGTCGAACCAGTTGAGGGAGGTGGCCAGCGACGCCACGTAGGCGACGGTGATGGCCATCGAGATGAGCAGCATCATCCCGGGCTGGCGGGCCCGCACCTCCTGGGCGCCGCCGGCCAGGAACGGCCAGCCGCCCCACCAGAACACGAACGAGCCCAGCACCGGCCCGAGCGTGCGGATGCCATAGAAGTCGAGCTCGTAGCCCAACCAGTCCATGACCATCTCGCTCGTCACGACGAGCGGGATCGTCGCCACCAGGGTCAGCCAGAACCGGCGCTGGAACATCCCGGGGTCGTGCCCGGCGTGGTGGTCGTGCCCGGCGTGCTGGGCGCCGCCGTTTCCGCCATGACCGGCTCCGGCGTGTCCGCCATGCTCGGTGTGGGCGTGTCCGCCGTGCTCGCTGTGCGCGTCATGCTCGCCGTGTCCGGCGTGCCCGGCGTGCTGGGCGCCGCCGTTTCCGCCATGCTCGGTGTGGGCGTGTCCGCCGTGCTCGCTGTGCGCGTCATGCTCGCCGTGTCCGGCGTGCCCGGCGTGCTGGGCGCGGCCGTTTCCGCCGTGCTCGGTGTGGGCGTGGCCGCTATGCCCTGCGTGGTCCTGGTGGGCGCCGTGGTCGGTGCCCGCGTGTTCCTGCTCGCCGTGGCTGTCGGGCTCGGCGGGGCCGTGGCTGTCGGCGCCGGCGTGGCTCTCGTGGCCCCGGGGGCCAGGTCCGCCGAGCTCGTCGCCCTGCGATGCACTCATGATCATACCCTATAGGGGTATAGGGATCCTGGCAACCGCCTATGCTCGGCGCCGTGTTGATCAGGCGTGAGACAGCCGACGACGTCGCGGCCATCGACGACGTCCACCGCCGAGCGTTCGCCGCCACGGCCCCCGCCGGCGCCGAGCCGGTCGAGGTCGGGCTCGTCCGGGCACTGCGGGCCGACCCCGGCTGGGTCCCGGCGCTGTCGCTCGTCGCCGAGGGCGACGGCGGCCGGGTTGTCGGCCACGTCGTCGCCACCGAGGGCCGGGTGGGCGACGAGCACCGGGCCCTCGGGCTCGGGCCGATCGGCGTGCTCCCGGAGGTCCAGCGGCGGGGCGTCGGCCACGCCCTCATGCACGCGGTGCTGGGCGCGGCCGACGCTCTCGGCTATCCGGTCGTGGCGCTCCTGGGGCACCGGGGGTACTACCCCCGATTCGGCTTCGTCACCGCCTCGTCGATCGGCATCGACCCGCCGGACCCGGCCTGGGGCGACCACTTCCAGGCCCGCCCGCTGCCCGCCCACCGTCCCGGCGTCCGGGGTGCGTTCCGTTACGCCGCGCTGTTCGCCGAGCTTTGACCCGTGCCCGCCCACCGTCCCGGCGTCCGCCCGGGACGAGCCCGGCCCCGGGCGAGCCCGGGCCGGACCCGCCCCGCTGGCCCTAGGCCAGGCCCGGGGCCGGCGCCCCCGCCGCCGGCCGGAACCGGCGCAGGCGGAGGCTGTTGGACACCACGAACACGCTGGAGAAGGCCATCGTCGCCCCGGCGATCATGGGCACGAGCAGGCCGGCCGCCGCCAGTGGCAGGGCGCCCAGGTTGTAGGCGAAGGCCCAGAACAGGTTGCCCTTGATGGTCCGCAGGGTGCGGCGGGACAGGCGGATGGCGTCGGCCGCGGCCCGCAGGTCGCCCCGGACCAGCGTGAGGTCCGAGGCCTCGATGGCCACGTCGGTGCCGGTCCCCATGGCCAGGCCGAGGTCGGCCTGGGCCAGGGCGGCGGCGTCGTTCACGCCGTCGCCCACCATGGCGACGACCCGGCCCTCGTCCTGCAAGCGGCGGACGACCGCGACCTTGTCCTCGGGCATGACCTCCGCCACCACCTCGTCGATCCCGACCTCGTCGGCCACGGCCCGGGCGGCCCGCTCGTTGTCGCCGGTGAGCAGCACCGGCCGCAGGCCCAGCTCCCGGAGCTCGGTGACCGCCGCGCCCGAGGTGGGTTTGACGGTGTCGGCGACGACCAACACGGCCCGCGCCGCGCCGTCCCACCCGACCAGCACAGGGGTGCGGCCGGCCTCCTCGGCCGCGACCTTGGCCGCCGCCAGGTCGGGCGGCAGGTGGAGGGCCCAGCCGGCCAGGAACCGCTCGCGGCCGGCGACGACCGCGTGGCCGTCGACCACGCCGGTCACGCCCAGGCCCTGGGTGTTGGCGAAGTCCTCGACCGAGGCCAGCTCGACGCCCCGGTCGCGGGCGCCGGCGGCGATGGCCCGGGCGATCGGGTGCTCGGAGGCGTCCTCGACCGACCCGGCCAGCCGCAGCGCCTCGTCGACCGTGGTGCCGTCGGTGGTGACGACGTCGACCAGCTGCATCTGGCCGGTGGTCACCGTGCCCGTCTTGTCGAGCACGACCGTGTCCACCCGCCGGGTCGACTCCAGGATCTCGGGGCCCTTGATGAGGATGCCGAGCTGGGCGCCCCGGCCGGTCCCGACCATGAGGGCGGTCGGCGTGGCCAGGCCCAGGGCGCACGGGCAGGCGATGATCAGCACCGCCACGGCTGCGGTGAAGGCGGACGCGGCGTCGTCGCCGGCGGCCAGCCAGAAGCCGAGCGTGGCCGCGGCCAGCGTGATGACGACCGGCACGAACACGGCCGACACCCGGTCGGCCAGGCGCTGGACGGGGGCCTTGCCGGTCTGGGCGTCCTCGACCAGCCGGGCGATCTGGGCCAGCGCCGTGTCGGCTCCGACTCGGGTGGCCCGCACCACCAGCCGGCCACCGGCGTTGACCGTGGCGCCAGTGACCGCGTCGCCGGGCCCGACCTCGACCGGGACGCTCTCGCCGGTGAGCAGCGAGGCGTCGATGGCCGACGTGCCCTCCTCGACGACGCCGTCGGTCGCCACCTTCTCGCCGGGCCGGACGACGAAGCGGTCGCCCACCGCCAGGCGGTCGATCGGGATGCGCTCCTCGACGCCGCCGTCCCGGAGGACGGCCACGTCCTTGGCGCCCAGCTCGAGGAGGGCCCGCAGGGCGGCGCCCGAACGGCGCTTGGCCCGCGCCTCCAAGTACCGTCCGGCCAGCAGGAACACGGTCACGCCGGCGGCCACCTCGAGGTAGATCTGGCTGGACCCCATGCCCCGCTCGGGCCGCAGCGAGAAGCCGTGGCGCAGCGTCGGGTCGCCGGCGTCGCCCAGGAACAGGGCGTAGAGCGACCAGCCGAAGGCGGCGATGGTCCCCACCGAGATGAGGGTGTCCATGGTGGCGGTGGCGTGGCGCAGGTTGGTCCACGCCGCCCGGTGGAACGGGGCCCCGCCCCAGACCACGACCGGCGCGGTCAGGGTGAGCGACGCCCACTGCCAGGCGTCGAACTGCAGGGCGGGGATCATGGCGAGGGCGATGACCGGCAGGGCCAGCGCCGCCGACACCTGCAGGCGGGTGCGCAGCGAGCGGGTGGTCTCGTCCTCGGGGTCGTCGGCGTCGGTGGTGTCGGAGCGGTGGGTGGCCAGCGTGGCGCCCTCGGCGCCGGTCCCGCCGGTCGTGGCGCCGGTCCCGGTCGCGGTCCCACCGGTCGCCCTGTCGGGGTCGTCGGCCGGCGCCGGCGGCTCGGGCAGCCGGGCCGTGTAGCCGGCGGCCTCGACCTCGGCGATCAGGTCCTCCGGTGCGACACCCTCGGGCACCAGCACCCGGGCCTTCTCGGTGGCGAAGTTGACCGTGGCGGTGACGCCGTCGAGCTTGTTCAGCCGGCGCTCGACCCGGGCGGCGCACGAGGCGCACGTCATGCCGCCGATGGCGAGCGTGACCGGGGTCGGGGCCGGGCCGGTGTCGGTCGGCGTGCTCATCGCTGCTCCTCCGCCTGTGCGTCGTGGTCGTGGGCGCCGACCGGCTCGCCGCCGGCGGCGGCGGGGACGTTCACGGTGAAGGCCGCCGTCCGCACCTCGCCCTCGTGGGCGAAGTCGAAGAACAGCCGGTAACGGCCCGGGGACGGGACCTCGACGGCGAACCGCACCGTACCGTCGCGGCCGGTGGCCTCGTCGAGCGGATGGACGTGGAGGTAGGCCAGGTCGCCCTCGCGGATGGCGACCAGGTGCCCGGCCGCCCCCAGGTAGGGCTCGAGGTCGGTCACGGGCCGGCCGGCCCGGGTGACGGTCAGCGCGACCTCGGCCTCGCCGCCGGCGTCCGGTGCGCCGTCGAGGGCCACCTCGTAGCCGCCGACGGTGGCGGTGGTGGCGGGCCGGGGGAGGGGCGCCGGGGTGGACGGGCCGGGGACCGACAGGTCGGTGCCCAGCGTCAGCGCCGGGCCGCCGGCCACCGTGAAGTCGGCGAAGGCCCGGTAGGCGCCGGGGGCCAGCTCCGGCAGCGAGGCCTCCCAGGTGCCGTCGGCCGCCCGGGTCGGGTGGAGGTGGGCGTAGGTCCGCAGGTCGCGGTCCACCACGATCAGGTGGAGGTCCCGCTCGTGGACGGTCTCGAAGTCGCGCACCGTGGCGCCGTCGGGCCCGGTGATGCGGAACCGGAGCGGGGTGCCCGCCGCCCCGTCGAGGGTCGTGTGCTCGGCGGCCAGCGTGTAGCCGGCGTGCGAGACGAGGACGCCTCCGGGCACGGCGGCGTCCTCGTCGCTGGCGGCGCCGTCGGCGGCCTCGCCGGCGGCGGACGCGGTGTCGGCGGCCTCGTCGTGCTCGCCGCCGGTGTGCCCGGTCGACTCGCTGTCGCCGGTCCGGCCCTCGGCGTGGCCGGCGTCAGTGCCCGTGTCGGCGGCGCCGCCAGCGCCGCCCTCGTGCTGGGCCATGCCGCCGTCGTCGCCGCCGGTGTCGAGGGGGCCGACGGCGCCGCCCACGGCGGCACCCCCGCCGAGGGCGACGCCGAGCACGACGGCGAACCCGGCCAGCTTGCCCGCGGCGTTCACGACGTGACCTCGTAGCCCGCTTCGGCGACCGCCGCCCGGACGGCGGCGTCGTCGATCGGCTGATCGCTGGCCACGAGCACCCGGCCGCTGGCCAGGTCGACGTCGACCTTGGTGACGCCCGGCAGGCTGGAGACCTCGGAGGTCACGGCGTGCACACAGTGGTCGCAGCTCATGCCGGTGACGGTGTACGTGCGCTCGCTCATCCCTGGTGGTCTCCTTCGTGCTGGGCCGCCGGCCCCTCCGGCGGCGTCGAAGCACACGCTATACCAGTAGGGGGTATCTGGCAACCCCATAGGGGTATACTGTTTGGCAGCGGCTCACGGCCACGGCGACGGAGGACGGCATGCGCGGCTACACGATGGACAAGGACGACTACCTCAAGCGCCTCCGGCGCATCGAAGGCCAGGTGCGTGGCCTCCAGCGCATGATCGAGGAGGACACCTACTGCATCGACGTGCTGACCCAGGTCAGCGCCGTCAACCGGGCGCTGCAGAGCGTGGCCGTCGGGCTGCTCGACCAGCACGTCCGCCACTGCGTCCGCGACGCCGCGCTCAACGACGACGCCGAGCGCGCCGACGCGATGGTGACCGAGGCGACGCGGGCCATCGAGCGCCTGGTCAAGTCCTGATCCGACCGGCCGCCCCGCCGGCCGTCCTGGCCTGATCGGCTGGGCCCGATCGGCTGGGCCTGATCGGAACTGGGCGCATGACGAAGACGACGAACTCACACCAGCTCCTCTGGGCCCGACCGGCTCGGCCTGATCGGCTCGGCTCGGCCGTCCTGGCCCGACCGGCTCGGCGGGTGCCGGGCCTCACCCGGTGTCCGCCGAGCCGGCGGGGTCGGCGGTCTGTGCGGGCGCGTCCGCGGTCGTTCGGTCGGCCAGCTCCGCCAGCTCCCACACCGCGGCGGGGGCGGGAAGCGCCGGCGGGTCGCCGAGGCCCTTGAGCCCGCTGCCCGTTCCGAGCGCCACCACCCGCGGCACCCCGTCCCGGACCAGGTCGCGGGCGGCCCGCACCGCCACGGCCGACGCCGCCTCGAGGAACAGCCCGGCGGTCCGGGGCAGGCGGCGATGCTCGTCCATGTAGTCCTCGACCTCGACGGCCACGGCTGTGCCGCCGGTCCGCCACAGCGCGTCGAGGCCCTGCCAGGCCGGCGCCGCGTTGCCGATCGAGAAGGCCGGCGACGGGTGGTGGGCGACGCGGGTGCGCTCCTGGGCGGGCCGGTCGGGGTGGCGGAGGGCGGCGGTGAACGCCGCGCCGGTGGCCGTCTCGGCCGCCACCAGGCGGGGGACGGCGGCAACGAGTCCGGCCTCGGCCAGCTCGCGGTAGCCGCGCTCGACGCCGGCCAGCAGGTCGGCCGCGCTGGTGGGGACGACGACGGCGTCGGGCGGCGGGTCGAGGTCGCGGGCCAGCTCGTAGGCGATGCTCTTGTAGCCCTCGATGGCGTAGGGGTTGGCGCCCGCCACCGGGCGCACGTAGTTGGTGAGGGGGTACCAGCCCAGCTCCTCGACGGCGGTCTCCATCACCGCGTTGCGGGTGGCGCCGTCGGGATAGCCGGCCAGGGTCGCGCCCAGCGCCTGGATCTGGCCCGCCAGCGCGCCGGGCACGGCCGTCGTGGTCAGGACGACGCAGCGGAGGCCCGCGCGGGCCGCGTAGGCGGCCGCCGCGGCGCCGGCGTTGCCGCTCGTGGCCGCCACCACCGTGTCGGCGCCGGCGGCGACGGCCGCCGCCACCCCGGCCGCCATGGCCCGGTCCTTGTGGCTGCCGGTGGGGTTGCGGCTCTCGTCCTTGACCCACAGCTCGCCGCCGGATGCGGCCTCGACCGGCACCAGCGGCGTGTTCCCCTCGCCGAGGCTCGGCCCTGTCGGGAGCGACTCCGTCGGGAGCGGCCCTGTCGGGAGTGACTCTGTCGGGCGCGGCCCGCCGGGCCGCGCCAGCGTGGCGGACCACCCCCACGGCCCGCCGGGGTAGGCGGCGAGGTCCCTGCCCCGCAGGTCGGCCAGCGGCGGCACCAGGTTCACCGCCACGCCCTCGGCCCGGCACCTCGGACACCCGGCGAACCCGGTGCCGGGCCTGCCACAGCGGGGACACGTCAGCGTCGCCATCCCCCCACTCTCGCTCCTCGTCGCGCCGGGCCGGCCGGCGGACAGCCCACCCCGGCCCGCCCGGCGCGCCTCCTCGTACGCGCTAGCTCCCCTGGTTGGCGCCGCGCTCGCCGCCGGAGGCGTCGACGGCCTCGTCGTCCGTCGGATCTGCCGGCTCCGCCGCCGCGTCGGCGTCCTGCTCGTCGGCGACGCCAGCTTCCGGGGCGCCGTCGGCCGCGGCTCCGGCGTCGGCGGCATCGGCAGCCGCGTCGTCGGCGTTCGGTCCGCCGGGCTCGCCGGCGTCGTCCGCCTCGTCGGCCGTGTCCGCGCCCGGCCGGGCGCCCGGCTCCCGGCTCGGTTCGTCGATCGCAGCCGCGGCGCCCGGGTCGGCGGCCGTCTCGGCGGCGGTGGCCTCCGCATCGGCCGGCTCGGCGGGCTCCTCGGCGCCGCCGTCGGCGGTGGAGGAGGCCGGCGTCGGGGTCGGGGCGGGGACGGGGTGGCGGCCCACCAACACGAGCCAGGTGAGGGCCGCGAGGGCGGCGACCAGGCTGGTCCAGATGTTGACCCGGACGCCGAGCAGCTCGCTGGCCGGGTCGGCGCGCAGGGCCTCGACCCAGAGCCGGCCGAGGGCGTAGCCGAGGACGTAGAGGGCGAACAGGCGGCCGGGCCGGCCGCCGGGCCGCCGGCGCTCGAACAGGACCAGCGCGCCCGCCAGGGCCAGGTTCCAGAGCGCCTCGTACAGGAACGTCGGGTGGAACGTCCCGGCGGTGGCGTAGCGGGCTGGCCGGTGCTCGGGGTCGATCTCGAGGCCCCAGGGCAGGTCGGTGGGCCGGCCGAACAGCTCCTGGTTGAAGTAGTTGCCCAGGCGCCCGATGGCCTGGGCCACCGGGATGGCGGGCGCGGCCATGTCGAGCAGCGCCAGGCCCGAGAGCCCCCGCCGCCGGCCCACCCACACGCCGACCAGCACCCCGGCCACGAGCCCGCCGGGGATCCCGAGGCCGCCCTCCCAGATGGCGAACGCGTGGTGCCACCGGCCCTCGAACCGCCGCCAGTCGGTGATGACGTGGTAGAGGCGGGCGCCGACCAGCCCGGCCAGCACCGCCCACACCGCGATGGCGCTGATGTCGGCGGGGTCGCCGCCCTCGCGGGCCCAGCGGCGCTGGCCGATGGCCACCGCGACGAGGACGCCGATGGCGATGGCGAGCCCGTAGGCCCGCAACTCGAACGGCCCGAGGCTGATCGCGTTGTCGGGCGGGCTTGGGATGGAGGCCAGCACCCCCCGGTTGCTACGGCCAGGGGCGGCCGCTGTCAAACAGTCCCGGCGACCCCGA
Source organism: Acidimicrobiales bacterium (assembly GCA_036563805.1). GTDB lineage: Bacteria > Actinomycetota > Acidimicrobiia > Acidimicrobiales > VFJN01 > DATCLS01. The sequence continues at coordinate 14,668 of DATCLS010000004.1, forward strand.
CCGCGGGCGCCGCAGCGGGCCGCGGTGGGGGGCCCGGCCGCGTCAGGTGGCCAGGGTGGCCTCAGGTGGCCAGGGTGGCCTCGAGCTGGATGTCGACGCCGGCGAGGGCGACCGAGACGGGGCAGTTGGCCTTGGCCGCCTCGGCCTGCTCCTGGAACGTGGCCTCGTCGATGCCGGGCACCTGGGCGGTGGTCCGGAGCTCGACGCGGGGGATGCGGAACCCGTCCTCGGCCCGTTCCAGGTGCACACGGGCGGTCGTCTCGACGGAGGTCGGGCTGAAGCCGGCCCGCTCCAGCCCGGCGGTGAGAGCCATCGAGAAGCACCCGGCGTGGGCGGCGCCGATCAGCTCTTCGGGGTTGGTGCCGGAGCCGTCCTCGAAGCGGGACGTGAACGAGTACGCGCCCTCGAAGGCGCCGCTCCCGAGGCGGACGGAGCCCTTGCCTTCCCGGAGGCCACCTTCCCATCGGGCCTGTGCCGTACGTGCTGGCATCGTGCGTCCTCCTCGCTCGGGGGCTGCCCGCCCGCGGAGCACCCTACCGACCCGCCGTCGAGCCGTCGCCGCCCGTCCGCGCCCACGCCCTCCCGTCGGCCGGTCGCACCGGCAGCCCGGGATGGACACGGCCGGCCCGCATCTCCGACAGTGAGCCGGTGACCGAGAGCGCACGCCCGCGGATCGAGATCGAGTACTGCACCCAGTGCCGGTGGCTGCCTCGGGCCGCCTGGCTGGCCCAGGAGCTGCTCGGGACGTTCGAGCAGGAGCTCGGCGCGGTGGCGCTCGTCCCGGGGACGGGCGGGGTGCTCGTCGTGCGGGTCGACGGTGAGACCGTGTGGGACCGCCGGACCGACGGGTTCCCGGAGCCGACCGCCCTCAAGCAGGCCGTTCGCGACCGCATCGACCCCACCCGCGACCTGGGCCACGCCGACTCCCGGCGGGGACGGGACGCCCGGCCGGGTTAGGCGCGGCCGGCCGCGGGCGGGGGTCTGCGCCCCGGCCGGTCGTCGGGGCCGGGCATGCGGTCGGCTCCGTGGCGGTTGTGCCAGGGGCACAGGAGGGTGCCGTCGTTCCGGTCGGTCTCCCCGCCGTTGGCGACTGGGATGACGTCTCGTGGGCGGGGGTGTCGCAGCCTGGGAGGGGCGCGGACACGGCGCCGATACAGTGTTCCCACTCGGAATATGGCTGGAACGCGCCACGGGCTACGGGCCACGACGGCAGGCACACAGCGTCCGCAACCCGGCGGCAGAGCACGGCACCCGGCAGACGACGAGGGGATGGCAGGCATGGACATGGAGGTCACGGCGTGGGTGTCGCTGCACCACGCCATGCACCAGGGCGACGAGCGGCGCCGGTTCTCCCGGGCGACGCTGCGGCGGATCGCCCGCTTCGCGCGGCCCCACCGCCTCGACCTGGTGGTGTTCCTGGTCCTCAGCGTCGTGGTCGCCGTCCTCGCGGTGGCCACGCCGGTGCTGGCGGGGCGGGTGGTCGACGCCATCGACCACCAGCGCGACAGCGGTGAGGTCGTCCGCCTGGCCTTCGTGATCGCCGCCATCGCCGTGGCCGAGGCGGTCGTCAGCTTCGTCACCCGGTGGCTGTCGGCCCGCATCGGCGAGGGCCTGATCCTCGACCTGCGCCGGGCCGTCTTCGACCACGTCCAGCGCATGCCGGTGGCGTTTTTCACCCGCACCCGCACCGGTGCCCTGGTCAGTCGCCTGGACAACGACGTCATCGGCGCCCAGCGGGCCTTCAGCGACACGCTGTCCGGGCTCGTGACCAACGTCGTCACGCTGGTTCTCACGGTGGCGGTCATGGTCGGGCTGTCGTGGCAGGTGACGCTGATCTCGCTGGTGCTCCTGCCGCTGTTCGTCGTGCCCGCCCGGCGGGTGGGCCGGCGGCTGGCGGTCCTCACCCGCGAGCAGGCCGACCACAACTCGGCCATGACGACCCAGATGACCGAGCGGTTCTCGGCCCCGGGCGCCACGCTGGTCAAGCTGTTCGGCCGGCCCGCCGACGAGTCGGCTGAGTTCGGCACCCGGGCCCGTCGGGTGCGCGACATCGGCGTGCGCCTGGCGATGGCCCAGTGGAGCTTCGTCACCGCCCTCACGTTCGTGTCGGCCCTGGCGCTGGCCCTCGTGTACGGCCTGGGCGGCTACCTGGCGATCGAGGGGCAGCTCGACGCCGGCTCGGTCGTGGCCCTCGCCCTGCTGCTCACCCGCCTGTACGCGCCGCTGACCGCCCTGGCCAGCGCCCGGGTCGAGGTCATGACCGCGCTGGTGAGCTTCGAGCGGGTGTTCGAGGTGCTCGACCTCGAGCCGCTGATCAAGGAGAAGCCCGACGCGGTGGCGGTGCCGGAGGGGCCGGTGTCGCTCGAGTTCGACGGGGTCCGCTTCGCCTACCCGTCGGCCGACAAGGTGTCGCTCGCCTCCCTGGAGGAGGTGGCGGTGCTCGACACCCGGGCGGGCAAGGAGGTCCTCCACGACGTCTCGTTCCGGGCCGAGCCGGGGCAGCTGATCGCACTCGTCGGGCCGTCCGGCGCCGGCAAGTCGACGATCGCCTCGCTGGCCACCCGGCTCTACGACGTCGACGCCGGGGCCGTGCGCCTGTCGGGGGTCGACGTGCGCGACCTGACGTTCGACTCGATCCGCGAGACGATCGGCATGGTGACGCAGGACGGGCACCTGTTCCACGACACCGTGGCCGCCAACCTGCGGCTGGCCCGGCCCGAGGCCACCGACGACGAGCTGTGGGACGTGCTGCGCCGGGCCCAGCTCGACGACCTGGTCCGGTCGCTGCCCAGCCAGCTCGACACCGTCGTGGGGGAGCGGGGCTACCGGTTCTCGGGCGGCGAGCGCCAGCGGCTCACGATCGCCCGGCTGCTGTTGGCCCGGCCGCGGGTCGTGGTGCTCGACGAGGCGACCGCCCACCTCGACTCCGAGTCGGAGGCGGCGGTGCAGGCGGCCCTGACCGAGGCGCTGTCGGGGCGGACGGCTCTGGTCATCGCCCATCGGCTGTCGACCATCCGGGCGGCCGACGCCATCCTCGTCGTCGAGGGCGGCCGGGTCGTCGAGCGGGGGACCCACGACGAGCTGCTGGCCGCCGGCGGCCGCTACGCCGACCTGTACCACACCCAGTTCGCCCGAGAGGGGACGGAGGCAACCGCGGGGTCGGAGGGGCCGGTCGTCGACGAGACGCCGGCCGACGTGGTGGCCGAGGCCCCGGCCGGCGACGCCGCCGCGGTCGCTTGAACCGAGTGCCGCCGGCGGCCCACCGGTGAGACCATGGCGCCCATGAGACGCACCATCACCGGGCGCCCCGGCTCGAAGCGGATGACGCTCGGCGACCTCCGCCAGTTCCTCGCCTCGATCGAGAGCATCCCCGACGAGGCCGAGGTCAAGGCCCGGGTCACGTGGGGCAAGCACCTCCGTTCCCTCACCGTCGAGGAGGAGGACGTCGGCTTCCGTGACTACCTGAAGGCGGTCGAGCCGAGCGAGGAGGCCGAGGCCGCGGCGTCGGCCGACCCCGCCAGCCCGTCCGAGGGGCGCGGCCGGTCATCCCGTCGACCGGCCCGCACTTCCTAGTCGGCCACGTCGGCTCAGTCGGGCTAGTCGGCGACGGGTTCCCGGACCCGCGACGGGTCCCGCCGGGCGAGCCGCTTGCTGCGCTTGGTCTCGTACAGCGAGGCGTCGGCCCGGCGGACGACCTCGTCGGGCGGCGCCGTGGCCAGGCCGGCGCTGGCACCGACCGTGATCGTCGGTCCGAGATCGAGGCGGATGGGCTCGCCGATGGCGGCCACGATGCGCTCGACCACTGCGGTGAGGTCGGGCTCGCCGGCGGGCGGTCGGCCCTCGCCGACGAGCGACTTACCGGCCCCGCCCGGCCCGGTGGGCACGCCATCGTCCGGGCCCGGGCCGAGGGGCGGGCGGTGCGCCCCGTCCGCCCCGCCCAGTAGCCCGTTCGGCTCGGCGGGCGCCCCGCCGGCCGTCCCGGTCCCCTCGGCGAACACCACCGCGAACTCGTCGCCGCCGAGCCGCACGACCAGGTCGTCCTCCCGGACGGCGGCGACGATCCGGTCGGCCACCTCCCGCAGCACGGCATCGCCCACGTCGTGGCCGTAGGTGTCGTTCACCGGCTTGAAGTCGTCGAGGTCGACGATGGCCATCGTCACCGGGCCGGCCACGGCGTCGAGCCGGCGGCGCAGGGCCGACCGGTTGCCCACGCCCGTGAGCGGGTCGGTGGCCGCGGCCCGCTGGAGCGCGTGCTGCCGGCGCTGCTCGCCCAGGACCAGCGTGGCCAGCCGCATGGCCTGGCGCAGCCCCTGCTCGGTGGCGATGTTGAGCTCGACCGCCAGGCGGGCCCACACGACCACACACCCGAGCACGTCGCCGGTCGAGGCCTCGATCAGTGGGAACGTCCAAGCCGAGCGATAGCCCTGCGCCCGGGCGGTGGCGGCGAGGTCGTCGGGGAAGCCGGCGAAGTCCGTCGGGGCCCGGGGCAGCCCGTCGGTCACGCTCGGCCGCCACCACCCCTCGTCGGCGACGAGGCTGGCGGCGGGGTCGTCCGGCCGGGTGCCCACCACCGGGCGGCCGTCGATCAGGCCGACCACCGCGGCCGCCCCCAGGTAGCGGGGCACGAGGCTGGCGCAGGCGCCCAGCACCTCGGGCAGCGGGGCGTCGGCCGTCAGCAGGTCGACGACGTGGCCGACGCCGTCGACCTCGCCCCCGACCTTGCGGCCGATCACGAGCAGGCCCCGGACGACCGGGTCGTGCAGCAGGTTGTGGACCGTCGACTCCACCGTCTGCCAGCCGCCGTCGGGCGCCCGCAGCCGGTAACGCAGCGGCTCGATCACCGGGACGCCGTCGCCCTGCTCGCGGCAGGCGGCCCGCAGCTGGCCGATGGCGTGGGTGATGCGCACGACGTCCTCGGGGTGGACGCGCTCGAGCGCGTCGCGGCCCGGGCGGCCGTCGGGGTCGGTCCCCGTGATCCAGGTGGCCGACCGGCTCAGCCAGCGGGACCGCATGTCGGCGTCGATCAGCGTGACGAAGGCCGTGGGGGCGCGGTCGAGCGCCCGGACGAGCCGGACGGCGACGTCGGGCGGCACCTCCGGCGCATCGTCGCCCGGGTCGGCCGGCGCGCTGCCCCGAGCGGCCGCGTCGCCCGCGGCGGGGTGCCGGTCGGACGGCGCGTCGGTCACGCCGGCGCTGCCCTGAGCGGCCGCGTCGCCCGCGGCAGGGCGCCCGCCGGGCTCCCCGTCGGACGCACCGGCGCCGGAGGCGTCGCCGCCCCCCGTCGGGGGCGGGTCGCCTCCACCGGGGTCGCCGCCGGAGCCCCCACCGGGCACCACGTCACCCCGGACGTCCGCGCCTTCCTCGTCGCTCATGGCGCGCGCCAGCCCATGCTGCCCCCCTGCATCTCCGCCCGCTCGGATGCGGGACGGGATCCTCTCCGCAGCGTACGCGTCGCCGCCCGCTACGTCATCTAGATGACGCCAGGCTCACAAAGTGCGGGTGAGGCGATGAGCGAAACGTTCGCCTGAGGAAACCACGGGCGGCGACGGCTCCCGCATGATGCCGGCGTCCGTAGGCCGCCGAACGGGAGGTTCGCCCGTGGCCCTGACCACCGACACCGTCCTCACGGGCGCACCGGTCGCGACCGAGACCGGTCGGCCCCGATCCCACTGGATCGACGACTGGCGCCCGGAGGACCCGACGTTCTGGGAGACGACCGGCAAGCGCATCGCCCGCCGCAACCTGTGGTTCTCGATCTTCTCCGAGCACCTCGGGTTCTCGGTGTGGACCATGTGGTCGGTCTTCGTGCTGTTCCTCGGACCCGAGTACGGGTTCGACCCCGGCCAGAAGTTCCTGATGACCACGCTGCCCGCTGCCGCCGGGTCGCTGCTCCGCCTGCCCTACACGTTCGCGGTGGCCAAGATCGGCGGCCGCAACTGGACGATCATCAGCTCGGCCCTGCTGCTCCTGCCGTGCTTCATGGCGGCGGCCGTCATCGAGCCCGGCGTGTCGTTCGGCACGATGCTGGCCATCGCCACGGTGGCCGGCGTGGGCGGCGGCAACTTCTCGTCGTCGATGGCCAACATCGACTCGTTCTTCCCGCAGCGGCTGAAGGGCTGGGCGCTCGGCCTGAACGCCGGCGGCGGCAACCTGGGCGTGGCCGTGGTGCAGCTCGTGGGCCTCCTCGTGCTGGAGACCGCCGGCCCCGACCACCCCCGGATCCTGCTCGGCATCTACATCCCGCTCGTGGTCGTCGCCGCCCTGTGCGCCGCCGTGTGGATGGACAACCTGACGTGCGCCACCAACGAGAAGCGGGCGATGCGCGACGTGATGCACGACCGCCACACGTACATCATGTCGTTCCTCTACATCGGGACGTTCGGGTCGTTCATCGGCTACGGGTTCGCCTTCGGGCAGGTGCTGCTCGTGCAGTTCCCCGAGTACTACGACACGCCTGTCCGGGCCGCCTACGTCACGTTCCTCGGGCCGCTGCTCGGGTCGCTCATCCGGCCGGTCGGCGGCTGGCTGTCGGACAAGCTCAGCGGCTCCGCCGTCACGTTCTGGAACTTCCTGGCCATGGCCATCGGCGCCGGGATCGTGCTGGCCGCCTCCCAGACCGAGTCGCTGCCGCTGTTCATCGTCGGCTTCGTGACCCTGTTCGTGCTGAGCGGCATCGGCAACGGCTCGACCTACAAGATGATCCCGGCGATCTTCGCCGCCAAGGCCCGGGCGGCCACGGCGGCGGGTGCCGATCCCGACGCCGAGGCGGCCAAGGCCCGGCGCCTGTCGGGCGCGCTCATCGGCATCGCCGGGGCGGTCGGCGCCTTCGGCGGCGTGCTGGTCAACGTCGCCCTGCGCCAGTCGTTCCTGTCGTCCGGCACCGGCGACGGCGCCTACATCGGCTTCATCGCCTTCTACGTCGCCTGCCTGGCCGTCACCTGGTACGTGTACCGGCGGCCGTCGCGGACGGGGCTCGAGGGGGTCTGACCACCGCCCGCCCGACGCCGGACCTGGCGCGACGTCGATGGCCGGAGCCTGGGAGACGCGTCTCCCGGGCCCCGGGCGCGCCGACCGGCCGAGCTGCCTGGCGGTCGGCGCGCCTCACGCCTCCCCGCCGGCCCCCAGGGCGGCGAGCGTCGGGGGCGGCTCGGCGGCGTCGGCGTCGGGCCGAGGGTCGAGGGCGAAGACCCGGGTCACCCGGCCCTCGGCGCGGGCCTCGTGGACGAGGCGGAGCCCCCAGGCGCCGGTGTCGCCCGCGGTCCACTCGCCGTCGCCCGCCAGCAGCGGCAGGAGCCGGGGTCGGACGTCGCGGGCGTGAGACTCGTCCACGACCAGGTAGCGGACGCCGTGATGGCGGGCGAAACGCAGGATCCCGTCCACGTCGGCGTCGGGCATGGCCACCGCCGGCCGGCCGGCATAGAGCTCGACCACCGCGCTGCGGGCCATGACCCGGTCGGACGGGGCGGTGTGGTCGGCGATCCACTCGCCGGCCCGCCGCTGGTCGGTCTCGTCGTCCGGGTGCCCGAACCCCCGGTCGCCCACGAAGCCCGCCAGCGACGCCAACGCCAGGGCGGCCAGCGTGCCGACCAGCACCGGCACCCGCCACCGGCCGGCCAGCGTCGGCCAGGCGGCGCCGGCGAGGACAGCGGCCGCCACCACCGTGACGACCAGCGGCGCAGGGTGGACGAGGACCGCGAGGGCGACCGCCACCGGCAGCGACCCGACCGCGACCACCAGCCGGACCGGCCCCGAGCGGCGCCGCCGCCAGGCGCCCACCGCGGCCAGCGCCCAGGCCGGCAGGGGGAGGAGCCACCACCCGCCGACGTTCCTGACCAGCGCCGCCCCGTTGGCGGCCAGGACGCCGGCGTACCCGACGGGGTCGTCCGCCGCCAGCTCGGACCGCGGGGTGTGGCGGGCGGCGGCCGGCGTCAGGCCCAGCCCCGACTCGTCCAGCTCGAAGAGCGCCCGGTCGCGGGCGGAGCGGTCGCCGCGGGCCGCGGCGTGCCAGGCCTCGACCGAGGCGTCGCGGGACTCGGCGGTCGCTCGCCACCCGCCCGTGTGGTCGTGGAGGAACCGGGCGTAGGGGGCGAGGCACAGGGCGAGCGGCAGGACGAAGGCGCCGACCAGCGCCAGCCCCGGGCCCCAGCGCCCCCGGCCCGGGTCCGCCGGCGGGCGGGCGGCCAGGACCAGCACCGCCGCGCCCAGCGGGGCGGCGACGGCCAGGCCCTCGGGCCGGGTCAGGGCGGCGAGGCCGGCCAGCAGCCCGGCGCCCGCCACCCGCAGCAGCGGGCGCCGGCCATCGACCCCGGCGGTGTCCCCAGCGGCCCCGCGGCCGGACCCCGCGGAGACGACCAACCACACCGCAGCAGCCACCAGGAGGACGAGGACGGCCTCGGCGACGGTAGTCTGCGTGGCCGGCAGCGTCGCCAGCCCCGGGGCGAGGGCCGCCACCCAGGCGGTGACGACGCCGGCGGCCGGCCCGGCGAGGCGCCGGCCCAGCAGCGCCAGCGGCACGATGGCCGCCGCGCCGGCCAGGACCGTGAGCGCAACCGCCCCGACGTGCGGGTCGGGCAGGACCCGGTCGGCGAGGCCGAGCAGGATCGGCACGAAGGGCGGGACCTGCGTCTCGGGGACCCCGCCCCGGGCGAAGCCGTCGCCGTCGAGCAGCGACAGGCCCGGCTGCAGGAGCGCGGCCTCGCGACGGGACGGCGCGCCGTCGAAGACCCCGATGGCGATCCGCAGGGCCAAGCCGGCGACCACGGCGGCGCCGACCCCGAGGGCGAAGCGGTCGGCGGGCAGTTCCCCGGCGGCCGCGGCCGGGGTGTCGGGCGGGGACGGTGCGATGCTCGTCGCCACGGCGCGACGTTAGACAGTGACGGTCATCGCGCCGGGCGGCGCGCTTGCGACCGGGGGTGGGGCGGGTACGGAACCCCGGGAACGACCGGCGGATCCGGTGCCGGGGCCGCGATGAGTTCGCGGTGGCCGCCGGGTCTCCACTGATGAGCCGCGCGAAGGAGGTGACGGGTTGGCTGCGACAGAGGAGTCCCCGGCGACGCTCGTGCTGGGCCTCCGGGGGACCATCAGCCGATCCGAGGTCGCCGACCTGTGCGAGCAGGTCCGCCGCCTGCTCGAGGGCAGCGCCGCCCGGCACCTGGTGTGCGACGTCGGCGACATGATCACCCGCGACGTGGGGGCGCTCGACGCCCTCGCCCGCTTGGCCCTGACCGTGCGGCGGCTGGGCCGCGAGGTCTGGCTGCGAGGGGCGTGCCCCGAGCTGCTGACGCTGGTGGCCCTGGCCGGGCTCGAGGACGTGCTGCCGGCCGAGCCCGGCCCCTGCGACCCGCCCGGGGGCGAGCCCGGGGAGCCGCCCGGCGACCAGGCCGCCGGCCCGCCCGCCGGCCCCTCCCCGTGACCACGGCCACGCTCGTCGCCGGCCGGACGCCCTGGGTAGCGTGGACGACGATGACCGCCACGACGCGCACACCCGGGACCGGGCCGGGCTGAGGACCGGAGGCGGCGCGCCATGGTCAGGAAGGCGCTCGACGCGGTCGACGGCCTGCGCGAGCGCAAGAAGCAGCGGACCCGGGAGGCGATCGTCGACGCCGCCCTCGACCTGTTCGAGCGGCAGGGCTTCGACGCCACCACGGTGGAGGACATCGCGGCCGCGGCCGAGGTCTCGCCCCGCACGTTCTTCCGCTACTTCGACAGCAAGCTCGACGTGGTCATGTCGCACACCAAGGAGGCCCGGGAGGCCGAGCACCCCCCGTTCGCCGACCTGGCCCACGCCGCGCCCGAGAAGGGTCCGGTGACCGCCACCCACGAGATGGTGCGCGAGCTGGTCGCCACGCTGTTCACCCCGGAGGGGTCCGACGCCTCGACGATGCTGCGCGAGCTGAAGGTGGCCATGACCACCCCCAGCCTGCGGGCGCTCGCCCTCGAGCACTTCCACGACGACCACGACGAGATGACCGAGGCGTACGCGGCGCGGCTGGGGCTCGACCCCAACTCGCTCAAGCCCCGCCTCCTGGCCGGGGTGGTCGCCACCACGCTGTGGGCGGTCCTCGACCGGTGGGTGGCCGACGGCGCCGACCCCGACCGGCTCGGCCCCATGGTCGACGAGGCGTTCGCGCTGCTGGCCTCGGGCTTCGACCGGTCGACGCCCGACCGACCGGCGCCCGATCGACCGGCGTCCGACTGACCGGGGCGCCCAGCGCCCCGCAGCCTCGTCAGCGGGCCCGGAAGCGGTCGAGCTGGCGCCGCTCGCGCTTCGTGGGCCGCCCGGCGCCCCGGGGCCGGGCGAACGGGGGCGGCATCCGCTCCTCCTTGGGCGGGGGCGGTGGGCTGTGGTCGACGACGCACTCGGCGGCCACCGGGGCGCCGACCCGCTTGTCGATGACCCGGGCCACCTCGAGCACCCGGCGGCGGCCCCCGGCGGTCGCCTCGACCCGGTCGCCGACCCGAACCGGGGCGGACGGCTTGGCCGGCGAGCCGTTCACCCGGACGTGGCCGCCCCGGCAGGCCTCGGTCGCCGCGCCGCGGGTCTTGTAGAGCCGCACGGCCCACAGCCATCGGTCCACCCTCGTCGATTCCACGCCCGCCATTGTCGCCGCCGGGTGGCCCCGCCGGGCAGTCCCGGGTGGCCCCGCCGGGCGGCCCAGCGCCGTCCCTCAGCCGATCACCTTCACCGTCTTGTGGGGGAAGCGCTTGGCGACGTGCTCGGCGGCCGGGGTGCCGGCGCGGACGTAGACGGTCTCCTCCCGGCGCTGGAGCGGCCGGACGATCTCCGCCAGGAACGTGCGCCGGTCGTCGAGCCACGGGCTGATGACCTCCTCGCCGGCCGGGCACACCGCCATGCAGTAGGCGGCCTTGTAGTCGGCCTTGAACGACAGGCTCTGCCACATCGACACGGTCTCGGTGTCGCTGACCCGGCTGCGGTAGTCCTCGGCGTCGCGGCTGTCGGCCAGGGCGTGCACCCAGTCGGTGAACCCGCTCATGAACTCGCGGTAGTTGTGCGTGTAGCAGGCGAGGAAGTCGAACTCGCCGTCGTCGTGGATGGCGCCGACCGGGCACACGGCCACGCACAGCTTGCACTCGAGGCAGGGGTTGTAGTCGATGGGCGAGCCGTAGGCGCTGACCGTGGCCTGGGTGACGACGGTGCCGAGCACGACGAAGTTCCCGAACCGGGGGTGGATGACGTTGCGGTGGATGCCCATCTGCCCCAGCCCGGCCGCCACCGCCACCCGCTTGTGCGGGACGGAGTGGGCGTGGTCGGGGAACCGCTCCATCTCCTGGGGGAAGCCGGCGGCCGGGTTGGCGGCCCGCACGCCGTGGTCCTGGAGCGCCCGGGCGATGCGCCGCCCGACCTCGTCGGCCATGTCGTAGGCGGTGTGGAACTCGAGGTTGGCCGTGGCCCGGGCCGGGCTGCGGAGGTTGTCGCGGTTGGTCCGCACCACGAAGCCGATCAGCGTGGCGATGCCGGGCAAGACCTCGTCGATGTAGCGGCGGTCGCCGGCCAGGTCGGGGTGGTCGATCGGCACGAACCCGACGTCGTCGGCCCCGGCGTCGAGGCACAGCTGGCGGAGCCAGTTGGCGTCGAGCGGCCGGTCGGTCGACCCGATGGCCGCCGACGCGCCCCCCTCCCCGGGCGTGGCCCCGTTGCCCCCCGCACGGTTCTCCTCCACGCGGCGGGCCCGCACCCGCCGGACGGTCGGATGGTCCTCGTAGCGTTCTTTCATAGAACTCACACTAGTGCGTTCTATCAAAGAACTAAAATGCGAGCGTGCAGAGGACCAGCTTCCGGGACGTGAACTGCTCGATCGCCCAGTGCCTCGAGGTGGTGGGCGACTGGTGGACGATGCTGATCGTCCGCGACGCGCTGTTCGGCGTGTCGCGGTTCGACGAGTTCCAGGCCCGCCTCGGCATCTCCCGGAACGTCCTCAACCAGCGGCTGAACCACCTGATCGAGCACGGCGTGATGGAGCGGGTCCCGTACCAGGAGCGGCCGCCCCGCTACGACTATCGCCTCACCGCCAAGGGGCGCGACCTGTGGACCGTGGCCACCGCCATGCGGCAGTGGGGCGACCGCTGGGCGGCGCCGGGCGGCCCGCCGGTCGAGGCGGTCCACCGGCCCTGCGGGCACCGGGCCGAGATCGTCCCCACGTGCTCAGCCTGCGGCGAGCCGGTGGCGCCGCAGGACGTCGAGCCGGTGCTCGGGCCGGGGGCCACCGACCCCGGGCTGGTGCCCCCGCGGGTCAGTGGGGATGCATCCCGCCGTCGACCAGCAGCACCTGACCGGTGATGAAGCTGCCGGCGTCCGAGGTGAGCAGCAGCGCCGGCCCGACCAGCTCGTCGGGGTCCGCGATGCGCTTCATCAGCGACGCCTGCTCCATCCGCTTCCAGCCCTCCGGGCCGGTGGCCCGCACCATGTCGGTGTCGACGCTGCCCGGCGCCAGGGCGTTGATGCGGATGTTCCGGGGCGCGAAGTCGGCCGCCATGGCCCGGGTCGCCTCCAGCAGGCCGGCCTTGGCCACGGAGTACATCGAGGTCGTCGCGGCGAACAGGAAGGCGCCGACGGAGATGACGTTCAGCACCGCGGCGTGGGGGCTGCGCTCGAGGTGGGGGAGCGCCTCCTGGATCAGGAAGACCGGGCCCCGCAGGTTGACGTCCATCGTCTTGGCCCAGGCCTCCGGCGTGTAGTGGCCGATGGGTTGGGCCAGGCCCGTGGCCGCGTTGTTCACGACCACGTCGATCCCGCCGAAGGCGTCGACCGTGCGCTCGACCAGGGCGGCGAGCGCGTCGAGCTCGCCCATGTGGGTGGGGACGCCGAGCGCCTCGCCGCCCATCGCCCGGAGGTGCTCCTCGGTCTCACGGCAGGCATCGGCCTTGCGGCTGGCCACCACCACCTTGGCGCCGGCCGCCACGTAGCCCTCGGCCATGGCCCGGCCGATCCCGCGGGTGCCGCCGGTCACGATGACGACCCGGCCGGTCATGTCGAACAGCTGGCGGAGCTTCTCGGCGTCCACGGGTCCCTCCTCGCGCGCCCGCGCCCGTGGCGAAGCGGGAGCGGCACGCGCTCCTTCCGGACTGAAATCAGGTTGCAGTTGTACCCGGGGCCCGCGGGCCACGGGAAATCCCTGCCCGGCGTGACCGGCGCCCCCTGGGGTCCCAGGTATGCGCCCATGTGGGGCCGACCCGCCATATGGGGCCGACCGCCACCGGGCCGACCGCCCACCGGCCGGGCGCGTTTCGGCGGCGGGGCGGCGGGAAGGCACCCGGCGTGGTCCTGCGCTTCCACGACCGGGCCGACGCCGGCCGGCGGCTCGCCGCCGCGCTGGCCGACCGCGACCTGCGGCGACCGATCGTGCTGGCCCTGCCGCGGGGCGGTGTGCCGGTCGGGGCCGAGATCGCGGCCGCCCTGCGTGCGCCGCTCGACGTCTTCGTGGCTCGCAAGATCGGGGCACCCGGCCGGCCCGAGTACGGCATCGGCGCCATCGCCGAGGGCGGCGAGCCGCTGTTCGACCGGTGGGCGGTCCGGGCCCTCGGCCTGTCCGACGCCGACCTGGCCCGCCTGGCCGAGGCCGAGCAGCGCGAGCTCGGCCGCCGGGTCCGCCGCTACCGGGCCGGGCGCCCGTTGCCGCCGCTCAGCGGCCGGTCGGTCATCCTCGTCGACGACGGCCTGGCCACGGGCGTGACCGCCGAGGCCGCGCTGCTGGCGCTGCGCGCCCGCACCGGCCCCGGCGCCGCGGTGGGCATCCCGGCAGGGCCCGGGCACGGGCCGGAGGCGGGGCCCGAGCCGGGGTCCGGGCCCGAGCCGGGGTCCGGGCCCGGGACCGAGCCGGGGCCCGAGGGGGCCGGGCCGCCGCAGCCGATCCTGGCCGTGCCCGTGTGCGCCCGCGACAGCGCCGCCCGGCTCCGGTCGCTGGCCGACCTCGTGTGTCTGTCGCGGCCCGACGACTTCCGGGCCGTCGGGCTCTGGTACGACGAGTTCGGCCAGACCACCGACGACCAGGTGCTCGCCGTCCTGGCCCGCTTCGCCCCGACCACCGCCTGACGGGTCGGCCCGGCCGCCACCGACCTCCGCCCGACCCCGACCGGGCCGTCGCCCGACCGCGCCGACCGCCGGCGCCGGGCCCTCCGGGCCGTCCCTACGGGGCTGTCACGGTCTGCGCTCCCGGGGCGCTACAACGGGACCATGAGCGAACGGAGGCTGTCCGCCATCGTCCTCGCCGCGGGCCAAGGCACACGCATGCGCTCCGAGCGACCGAAGCCCCTGCACATGCTGTGTGGGCGACCCCTCGTCCGGTACGTGCTCGACGCCCTCGAGGATTGCCACCCGGACCGGGCGGTGGTGGTCGTGGGGTTCGGTGCGGACACCGTCATCAAGAAGTTGCAGGACGACCCGGGGCCGATCCCCCTCGAGTTCGTCGAGCAGCGGGTCCAGCGGGGCACGGGCGACGCCGTGGCCGTCGGCCTCACCGGCCTGCCCGAGGACCTCGACGTCGACGACGGCGACGTGCTGGTCCTGCCGGGCGACACGCCCCTGCTCCGCCCCGAGACGCTGGCCTCGCTCGTGCTCGAGCACCGCCTCTCGGGCGCGGCCTGCACCGTGCTCACCGCCAGGCCGGACGACCCGACCGGCTACGGCCGCGTCGTGCGCGACAAGGAGGGCCGGGTCCGACGCATCGTCGAGCACCGCGACGCCAACGAGGCCGAGCGGGCCATCGACGAGGTCAACACCGGCATCTACGTGTTCCGCCGGGGCCTGCTCCCGCCGGCGCTGCGCCGCCTGACGCCCGAGAACGCCCAGTCCGAGCTGTACCTGACCGACGTGGTCGAGGTGCTGGCCGACGCCGGGCACCCGGTGGTGTCGGTGGTGGCCGGCGACGCCGGCGAGACCCAGGGCGTGAACGACCGGCAGCAGCTGGCCGCGGCCGAGGCCGAGCTGCGTCGCCGCACCAACGAGCGCTGGCTGCACGAGGGCGTCACGATCGTCGACCCCGCCGCCACCTACCTCGACGCCACCGTCGTGCTGGCGCCCGACGTCACGCTGTTCCCCGGCGTGCTGCTCCAGGGCGCCACGGTCGTCGGGCCGGGCAGCGAGATCGGCCCCCGCACCCGGCTGGTCGACACCCGGGTGGGGGCGCGGTCGGTGGTGGCCGAGACGGTCGCCCGGCGGGCCGAGATCGGCGACGACGCCGAGGTGGGCCCGTTCGCCGTGCTCGATCCCGGGACGAAGGTCCCGTCCGGCACCCGGACCGGACCGTTCTACACTGCGAGTACCGGCTGAACCAGGTCTGATCCAGGCACGGGGGAACCATGGAGCTCGTCACCAAGAAGAAGCTGCACCTCGTGTCGGGGCGGGCCAACCTGCCGCTGGCCGAGTCCATCGCCGAGTGCCTGGGCGTCAGGCTCGGCGAGGCCAACCTCGACAGCTTCGCCAACGGCGAGCTGCACTGCCGCTTCGGCGAGTCGGTCCGGGGCATGGACGTGTTCGTCATCCAGAGCCACGGCGCCGCCGAGGGCATGTCGGTCAACGACGCCATCCTCGAGCACCTGATCATGGTCGACGCCGCCCGCCGGGCCTCGGCCAAGCGCATCACCGCGGTGATGCCGTTCTACGGCTACGCCCGGCAGGACCGGAAGTCCGAGGGCCGCGAGCCGATCACCGCCAAGCTGGTGGCTAACATGTTCGCGGCGGCCGGGGCCACCCGCCTCGTGTCGGTCGACCTGCACTCGGGTCAGATCCAGGGCTTCATCGACCAGCCGTTCGACCACCTGACCGCCATGCCGGTGCTGGTCGACTACATCGGCAAGACCATGGGCGACGACATCGTCGTCGTCTCGCCCGACGCCGGCCGCGTGAAGGTGGCCGAGCGCTACGCCAACGTCCTCCACGCCGACCTGGCCATCGTGCACAAGCGGCGGACGCGGGGCGAGAAGAACATGGTCGAGGCCAAGGAGGTGGTCGGCAACGTCGCCGGGCGCACCTGCGTGCTCATCGACGACATGATCGACACCGGCGGCACGCTGGTGGCCGCGGCCGACGTGCTGGTCGAGCAGGGCGCCCGCCGGGTGTGCGCGGCCGCCACCCACGGCGTGCTGTCGGGGCCGGCCATCGACCGGCTCAAGAACTCCACCATCGACAAGGTGGTGGTGACCGACACGCTGCCGCTGCCGCCCGAGAAGCAGATCGACAAGCTCGAGGTCCTGTCGGTGGCGTCGATCATCGCCGACGCGATCGACGCCGTCTTCGAGGACACCTCGGTGTCCGAGATCTTCGGCGGCGCCAACCAGACCTGACGGTCCGGTCCCGGCCCGGCCCGGCGCCCGGCGTCATCTCGAGGACGGGAGGCGTTCGGATGTCAGGCCGCGTCGGCGCAGGCTGTAGGCTTTCCCGGTCCCACAAGCAGCCCCGACGGGGGCTGAACAGCCCGACGGGCTGTCAGAGCGCTCCGGCGCGATCGTCAGAAGTAGGAGCTTCCGATGGCTGACATCGTCCTGGCGGCCGAGATCGGCCGCCCCACTGGTTCGTCCGCATCCCGGCGCCTGCGCGCCCAGGGCAAGGTCCCGGCGATCGTCTACGGCCGCGGCACCGAGCCCCGGCCGCTGGCGGTCGACTGGCGCGAGCTGCGCAGCGCGCTGACGACCGAGCAGGGCGTCAACGCCCTGCTGACGCTCGACATCGGCGGCAAGCGCACGAAGGCCATCGTCAAGGAGCTCCAGCGCCACCCGGTGCGCCGCGACGTGCTCCACGTCGACTTTTTCGAGGTCGACCCCGACAAGCCGGTCGACGTCGAGGTCACGATCGTCCTCGAGGGCGAGGCCGAGAAGGTCAACCGCGAACAGGGCGTCGTCGAGCAGGCCCTCAACTCGATCGTCATCACGGGCAAGCCGGCCGACATCCCCGGCACCCTGGCCGTCGACGTGAGCGATCTCGAGATCGGCCAGACGATCACGGTCGCCGACCTCGACCTGCCGGCGGGGCTCACCACCCACGCCGACCCCGAGGAGACCGTCGTCACGGCCAAGGCCACCAGCATGGCCCTCGCCGAGGAAGGTGCCGAGGGCGAGGAGGAAGAGGCCGAGGGCGCGGAGGGCGCCGAGGCCCAGGCCGAGGGTGGCGAGTCCTCGGGCGGCGAGGGCGGCGAGTAGGCCCCCGGCCGCTCCGGTCCCGCACCCCCCGCAGGCTCCTCGACTCTCCCGGTGCCGCCGGTGTCGCTGTTCGGCCGGCGGGGTGCCGCGGCCGAGCGCCGCGGCACCCCCGCCGACATGCTGGTCGTCGGGCTGGGCAACCCCGGCTCCGAGTTCGCCGGCACCCGCCACAACGTGGGCGCCGACGTGGTGGCGCGCCTGGCGGCCCGCCACGGCGGCTCGCTGCGCCGCAGCCGGGAGCGGGCGCTGGCCGACGAGGTCCGCATCGACGGCCAGCGGGTGGCGCTCGCCTTCCCTCAGACCTACATGAACCTCTCCGGCGAGTCGGTGGCGCTGCTGGTCCGACGCCACGGCATCACCGACCCCGAGCGGCTCGTCGTCGTCCACGACGAGCTCGACCTGCCGCTCGGCCGCATCAAGCTCAAGCGGGGCGGCGGCCTGGCCGGCCACAACGGGCTGCGCTCGATCAAGGCGCACCTGCACACCGACGCGTTCCTCCGGGTCCGCATCGGCATCGGCAAGCCGCCCGGTGGAAAGGAGAAGGGCGCCGACCACGTGTTGCGGCGCCCGTCCAAAGCCGAGCGGACCGAGCTCGACATCGCCGTCGAGGAGGCCGCCGACGCCGTGGAGGCGATCCTGACCGACGGGATCGAGGCGGCCATGAACCGCTACAACGCGCGGGCCTGAGCCCCGGCTCGTCGGCGCGGGGCTCAGGCTCTGGCGTTCACCGATCTCGGTGCGTGGCGTCGTCGCTGGCGCTCTGGTCAGGCTGTGCGCCGGTAGCGGGCGACCGCCAGCGGGGCGAACACGGCCACGATGACGGCGCACCACAGGAGCGACAGCCCGACCCAGTAGGTGATGCTGTGGCCCAGGCCGGCGAGGCCGGGGTCGCCCAGCGCCAGCGCCCGCACGGCGTTGATCATGGCCGTGACCGGCTGGTGCTCGGCCACCGGCTGCATCCAGCCCGGCATCGAGTCGACCGGCACGTACGCGCTCGACACGAACGTCAGCGGGAACACCAGCATCGACATGCCCTGGGCCGCCTGGGCGTTGCCGGCCGCCAGCCCGATGCAGACGAACATCCAGATGAAGGCGAAGCCGAACGCCACGGTCAGGGCGAACGCCAGCAGGCCCTCGCCGATGCTGCCGTGCAGGCGGAAGCCGACCAGGAACCCGATGGCGGCCGTGACCGCCGCGCCGTGGGCGACCATGGCGGTGTCGCCCAGGGCCCGGCCGGCCAGCAGCGCCGTGCGGGGCACGGGCAGCGACCGCAGGCGGTCGAAGAAGCCCTGCTCGAGGTCCTCGGCCACGCCGGCGGCGGTGTTCATGCCCGAGAACAGGACGCCGGTCGCCACGAAGCCGGGGACCATGAAGTCGACGTAGGGGACGGGCCCGGTGTCGATGGCCCCGCCGAACACGTAGCGGAAGATCAGCAGGAACAGGGCGCCCTGGATCGTGCCCACCACGAACAGCTGCGGCGAGCGCACGAACTTGCGCATGGTCCGCAGCGCGGTGGCCCCGGCCGTGGCCTGGAAGCCGGCCGAGCGGGGGGCCGGCACGACGCCGGACGACCCGTTCAGGGCGGCGCCGTCCGGCGCCAGGGGGAGGGTGGCAGCGGTCATCTCTGAGTCTCCTCGTGCTCTCTCGTGGTCCTCGTGCGCCTCGTGCGCCTCGTGCGCGTCGTGCTCGTCGCTGCGGCTCAGGCGGCGGTCGCCGCGGCCGCGGTGCGGCGGCGGGCCTTGCGGTCGCGGCCCTTGCCGCGGGTGCCGTGCTTGCCGCGCCCGGCGCCGGGGCCGGCGGTGTCGTCGCCGTCCGGGTCGCCGTCGTCGTCGGGGCCGCCGTCGTCGATCGGCTGGCCCGTCAGGGTCAAGAAGACCTCGTCGAGCGTCGGCCGGCGCAGCCCGATGTCGTCGACCTCGATGCGCAGGTCGTCGAGCGCTCGGACCGCCTGGGCGATCACCGCCCGCCCGCCGTCGACGGGCACGGTCACCCGGCTCGTGTGCCGGTCGACCCGTGGCTCCTCGGCGCCGAGGGGCCGCAGCGCCTCGGCGAGGGCCGGGAGGTCGTCGCGGTGGTGGGCGTGGATCTCGACCACGTTGCGGCCGGCGCGGTCCTTGAGCTCGGCGGGCGTGCCCTCGGCGATCACCCGGCCGCGGTCGACGATCGCCACCCGGTGGGCGAGCTGGTCGGCCTCCTCGAGGTACTGCGTGGTCAGCAGCACGTCGGTGCCGCCGGCGACGAGCGCCCGGATCGCCTCCCACAGCTGGTTGCGGCTGCGAGGGTCGAGGCCGGTGGTCGGCTCGTCGAGCAGCAGCAGGCGGGGGGCGCCGACCAGGCTGGCGCCCAGGTCGAGGCGTCGGCGCATGCCGCCCGAGTAGGTGCGGACGAGCCGCTCCGCCGCGTCGACCAGGCCGAGCTGCTCGAGCACCGCCTGGGCGTTGCGGGCCGCGGTGCGCCGGTCGTGCCCGAACAGGCGGGCCACCATCTCGAGGTTCTCGCGTCCCGTCATGGTCGGCTCGACGGCGGCGTACTGCCCGGCCAGGCCGACCGTGCGCCGGACCCGGGCGGGGTCCCGGGTGACGTCGATGCCCGCCACCCGCAGCGTGCCGGCGTCGGGCCGGACGAGGGTGGCGATGGTGCGGACGAACGTGGTCTTGCCCGCGCCGTTGGGGCCGAGCACGGCCACCACCTGGCCCGGGTCGGCGACCAGGTCGAGACCGGCCATGGCCTCGACCTCGCCGAAGCGCTTGACCAGTCCGTGGGCTTCGATCATCGGTGCGTTCACGGCGTGTCTCCTCGGTCTCCGCGACCGTCTCGGTCGCCGTCTCCGTCGTGTCGGTCGTCGGGGTCGTCGTCGGCTCCGGGGGCTCGGGCGGCTCGGGCTCCGAAGCCGCGCGGGGCGCCCACGGCCTCGCCGGCGTCGTCCCACGACCAGGTGGGGTCGCCCTCGTGCCAGCTGCGCCACTGGTCGATCCCCTCGAGCTGGCCGGACTCGATGTCGGCGATCAGCAGCCGGACGAACTCGAGCTCGGCCTTGGCCAGGGCGGTCGTGTACTCGCCCTCGATGACGAAGAGCCGGGGGAGGCCCCGCTTGGCCATCGCCTCGCGGACGGCCTCGTCCTGCTCGAGCTGGATCTCGAGGGCGTTGCAGCGCTGGCGCAGCAGCGCGACCGCCTCGTCCGGGGGCAGGACCCCCATCAGCGACAGGCCCGCCTCGAACTGGAGGTACTCCTTGGCCGGGGCGGCGATCAGCTCGGACAGCCAGTCGTACATCTCGCGCCGGCCGGCGTCGGTGATCTCGTAGACCGTGCGCTCGGGCCGCTTGCCCTCGCGGACCGTCTCGACCGCGTGGATCAGGCCCCGCCGCTCGAGCCCGGCGACCACGCCGTAGAGCGACCCGAAGTTGAGCCGGATGCTCTCGTGCTTCGCCCGGGCCCGGAGCGTCTGCGAGATCTCGTACGGGTGCATGGGCCGCTCGCTGAGCGTGCACAGCACCGCCAGGGCCAAAGGGTTGGAGCGACCTCGTGGAGCCATGTTCGCAACCATATATTCGGAACGGAGTACTTCACAACAACTATTTGGTAACGGATGCACCAACCAGGACATCCGGCCCCGAATTTCCCACCCCGGCGGCCGCGAGAGCCCCGGGCCTGGCGGCGGGGGTCTGGGCGCGGCGGTCAGGAGTGGTCGCGGGCGGGGCCGGGGACCGGGCCGGCGGCGCGGGCCTCGCGGGCGGCGGCCCGCTGCTCGCTCACCCACCACTGGCGGCACACGATCGCCGCCACCGCCAGGGTCAGCAGCTCGCCCGAGCCCCAGAACAGAGCAGCGGCGGTCTTCTGGTCGTCGAGCGACGGGTAGGCGTCGGGCGCCACCGGCAACGAGGCGCTGATCAGGGCGAGCGCCACGATGGCGTGGAACGGCACCGCCACGAGGACGACCAGCAGCCGGGCCGCGAACGGCGGCCGCGCCGGCAGCGGGTCGACCCCGACCAGCGGCCCCAGGAACAGCACCCCGCTCGCCACCACGTGGGCGTGCACGGCCAGGTGGACCAGGTCGTGGCGCGCCGACAGGTCGAGGAGTGGCGTGAGGTAGAGGACCACGAGGCCGCCCCCGAACAGGCCCCAGCCGACCAGTGGGTGGGCGAGCAGGCGCCCGGCCCGGCTGTGGAGCCCGGCCCGCAGCCACCTGCGGGTGGCGGGGCCACCGGTCTGGAGCGCCAGCGTGACCGGCGCGGCCAGCACGACGAGCAGCGGCACCACCAGGCCGAGCAGCACGTGCTGCACCATGTGCACCCAGAACCGGTCGCCCTCGTAGCGACCGATGCCCGACTGGGTGGCGATCACCCCGGCCGCCACGGCCCCGGCCATCGCCGCCCGCCGGGCCGGCGACCACGTCCGTCCCCGGGCGGCGAGGCGCCGGACGCCCAGGTGGTAGAGACCCGCCGTCAGCGCCAGGACCAGGGCGGCGGCCGCGTCCAGCCGCCACCCCAGCAATAGGTCGCGGGCGTCAAGCGCCGTCGTGGCCCGCTCCTCCCGGCCGCCGGGCCCCGCCGGCCGCCCGCGCCGGCTCGGGCGCAGGCGGGCGGTCGTCGTCGATCGCCATACGGCCGACCAGCGTAAACGCCGTCCCGAAGACGGTCCTGCCCATCGGCCGCCGTGCTCTGGTAAACCGGCTGTCGTGTCGGTGACCACCGAACCGGCCGAAGCGGCCCGGCCCGCCCGGGCGCCGTCGATCGTCGGGGTCGGCGTCGTCGTCTGGCTGGCGTCCGAGCTGATGTTCTTCTCGGGCCTGTTCGGTGCCTACTTCACGCTCCGCTCCGGCAACGACGTGTGGCCGCCCGAGGGCGTCGAGCTGGCGACCGCCCGCACCGCGTTGGCGACGGTGGTCCTGATCGTCTCGAGCGGCACCATGCACGTGGCGGTCACCGCCGCCGGCGCCGAGGACCGCCGGCGCGCCGTCCGCTGGCTGGTGCTGACCGCCGTGCTGGGCGCCCTGTTCCTCACCAACCAGCTGATCGAGTACGCCGAGGCGCCGTTCGCCATCGACGACCACGCCTACGGCTCGATCTTCTACCTGCTCACCGGGTTCCACGGGCTGCACGTGCTGGGCGGCCTGGTGTTCATCGGGGCGGTGGCGGTGACGATCGCGGGCCGGTCGCGGGC
Organism: Acidimicrobiales bacterium; assembly: GCA_036563805.1. Classification (GTDB taxonomy): domain Bacteria; phylum Actinomycetota; class Acidimicrobiia; order Acidimicrobiales; family VFJN01; genus DATCLS01. The sequence goes on from DATCLS010000004.1 coordinate 36,981, forward strand.
GCCGGTCCACCAGACGGTCGAGGTCTGCGGGTACTACTGGCACTTCGTCGACGTCGTGTGGGTCGCCATGTTCAGCACGATCTACCTGATCCGGTGAGGCGGTGACGTCGGTGCGGAACCCATCCCGGCAGCCGACCCCGGTCGAGGGCCCGTCGCCGACCCCGCGTCCCGCCCGGAGAGGGGGCCGGCGGGCGCAGCTCGCGGCGCTGCTCGTGCCGCTCCTGGCGGCGATGGTGTTCACGCCGGCCCTGGCCGCGGCCCGCCCGGCGCAGGACGCAGGGGAGGACACGGCGCAGGGCAGCGAGGAGCCCGACCCCGAGCTCCTGGCCCAGGGGGAGGAGCTGTACACGACCGGGTGCTCGAGCTGCCACGGACCGGACGGCCGCGGCGAGCGGGCGCCCGACGGCAGCCTCCGCGGACCGTCCCTGACCGGCGCCGGCGAGGCCGGCGCCTTCTACTACCTGGCCACGGGCCGCATGCCGCTGGCCAACAGCGAGGAGCAGCCCCAGCGCAAGCCGCCGGCCTACAGCCCGGAGGAGATCGACGCCCTGGTGGCCTACGTCTCCTCGCTGGGCGACGGGCCCGAGCTGCCCGGCGTCGACATCACCGACGCCGACGTGGCCGCGGGCGGCGCCACGTTCCGGGCCAACTGCCAGGCCTGCCACAGCGCCTCGGGCAGCGGGGGCGCGCTGAGCTACGGACGCGCCGCCCCCCGCCTGGCCCCGGCCACGCCCGAGGAGGTGGGCGCCGCCGTGCGGGTCGGCCCCGGCCAGATGCCGGTGTTCGGGCGGGACACGATCACCGACGCCGAGCTCGACGACCTGGCCGCCTACGTCGAGTACCTGGACGACCCCGCGGATCCCGGCGGCCTGCCCATCGGCCGGACCGGTCCGATCCCGGAGGGCTTCGTGGCCTGGCTGGTGGGCATGGTGGCCCTGCTGGCGTTCGTCGCCTGGATCGGCACCCGCGACCCGTTGCGGAGGAGGAGGGCGTGAACCCGGAGCGACCGGCCGAACAGGGCGTCAACCCGGAGGAGCGAACGGCCGACGGCGCCGCAGGCCCGGACGGCCGACCAGGCGCACGACCGGACGAGCGCCCGGCCGACGGGTCTGGCGACCTGTCCCGCCGGGGCCAGCGGGTCGAGCTCACGTCGGCCGCCTGCTTCGCGGTGGCCATGGCCGCCGCCATCGCCCTGGCCGTCGTCTACTGGGAGGGCGGCCAGGTCCAGGCCGAGGGCGTGCTGCTGGCGGTCGTGTTCGGCGGCATCGGGTCCGGCATCGTGCTGTGGGCCAAGCACTTCATGCCCACCGACGAGGTCGAGGAGGCCCGCCACCCGCTGGCCTCCACCGAGGAGGAGGTGGCGGCGTTCTCCCGCACCTTCGAGGCCGGGCAGAGCACGCTGCGGAGCCGCCGGCTGCTGGTGGCCACGGGCGGCGGGGCGTGCGCGGCGCTGGGCGTGGCCCTGCTGTTCCCGATCCGGTCGCTCGGCCCCCGTCCCGGCCGCGGCCTGAAGCGGACGGCGTACGCCGGCGGCGGCGTCCGGGTCGTGCGCGAGGACGGCCGGCCGGTCCGGCCGGACGACATCGCCCGCGGCGGCACGATCACCGTGTGGCCCGAGGGCCACACCGACGACGCCGACGCCCCGACGCTGCTGATCCGCTTGCAGTCCGACCAGCCGTTCGAGCCCCGCCCCGGCCGCGAGGACTGGGTGGTGGGCGACGTCGTCGCCTACTCCAAGCTCTGCACCCACGTGGGCTGCCCGGTCGGCCTGTACCAGGCGGAGTCGGGCCTGCTGCTGTGCCCGTGCCACCAGTCGACGTTCGACGTGCTCGACGGGGCCAAGCCGGTGTTCGGTCCGGCGGCCCGGGCGCTGCCCCAGCTGCCGCTGGGGGTCGACGACGACGGCTTCATCGTGGCCACCGGCGACTTCTCGAGCCCGGTCGGTCCCGGCTTCTGGGACCGGGGGCGGTGATGGCGGGGGAGCGCCGGCGCCGGCCCGAGCGGCTGCTGACCCACCGCCTCGCCCGCTGGATCGACGACCGTCTCGGCGCCGCCGAGCTGGGCCGGACGGCCCTCAACAAGGTCTTCCCCGACCACTGGTCGTTCATGATCGGCGAGCTGGCGCTCTACTCGTTCATCGTCCTGGTCCTGACCGGCATCTACCTGACGTTCTTCTTCGACGCCAGCTCCAACCCCACCGTCTACGACGGCAGCTACGGCCCGCTGCGCGGGGTCGAGATGACCGAGGCCTACCGCTCGGCGCTCGAGCTGAGCTTCGACGTGCGGGCCGGGCTGGTGATGCGGCAGATCCACCACTGGGCGGCGCTGCTGTTCCTGGCCTCGATCGTCGTCCACCTCATGCGGGTGTTCTTCACCGGGGCGTTCCGCCGACCCCGGGAGATCAACTGGATCATCGGCGTGACGCTGCTGATCCTGGCCATGTTCAACGGGTTCGCCGGCTACTCGCTGCTCGACGACCAGCTGTCGGGCACCGGGCTGCGGATCGCCTACTCGATCACCCTGTCGATCCCGCTGGTGGGGACGTGGCTGGCGTCGTTGCTGTTCGGGGGCGAGTTCCCGGGGCCCGACATCATCGAGCGGCTCTTCGTCATCCACATCCTGCTGCTGCCGGCCGCCATCGCCGTCCTGCTCGCCATCCACCTGGCCATCGTCGTGCGGCACAAGCACACCCAGTTCTCGGGGCCGGGCCGGCGGGAGGACAACGTGGTGGGCGAGCGCATGTGGCCCACCTACGCGGCCAAGGCGCTCGGCCTGTTCTTCCTCACCACCGCCGTGCTGTGCCTGCTGGCCGGCGTGTTCCAGATCAACCCGATCTGGATCTACGGGCCGTTCGACCCGGCCGAGGTGTCCTCTGCCAGCCAGCCCGACTGGTACATGGCGTGGCTGGACGGCGCCCTGCGGATCTTCCCGGGCTGGGAGACCCGGGCGTTCGGCTTCGAGATCCCCAACCCCTTCTATCCGGGCGTGCTGCTGGGCGGGCTCACGTTCCTGCTCCTGTACGCCTGGCCGTTCCTCGAGGCCCGGGTCACCGGCGATCGCTCCGAGCACCACATCCTCGACCGGCCCCGCCAGCGCCCCGTGCGCACCGCGCTCGGGGTGGCGACCATCACGTTCTACTTCGTGTGCTTCCTCGGCGGCGGGTCGGACGTCTTCGCCTCGACGTTCGGCCTGTCGGTCAACGCCGTGCTGTGGGCGTTCCGGATCATGCTGCCGTCCGCCCCGATCGTCACCGGGTGGATCACCTACAAGCTGTGCCGCGAGCTGTCGGCCCGCGACGGCCTGGAGATCGCGTCGCGGGTACGGCTCCGCGACATCCCCGGCCGGCTGCGGCGGGGCGCACCCACGTAGGACCGGGGGCCGGAAGGGGCCGGCACCGGCCGGGCCCGGAGGACCCCGTCCCCGGCGCGCCGCCGCCCCGGCCGAAGGGGGGAAGACCGGGGCGGCGTGCGATGGCTGGGATGCGAGGGTCAGGTCAGGTCGAACTGACCCTCTTTGGCGCCTTTGGTGAACGCGTTCCACTCACCGTGCGTGAACACGAGCGCCGGGCCGGTCGGGTCCTTCGAGTCGCGGACGGCGACGACGCCGTCGACGAACGCGACCTCGACGCACTCGTTCACGGTGGTGTAGGTGCTCTTGAACCACTGCGCCTTCGACAGATCAGGGGTCGGCTTCATCGAGCCACTCCTTCGGTGTGGTGGGTTGTCTCTGAGTGACTGAGCTCGAGGCGCCGACGGAGGGTGCCGGCGGTCACCGCAGGGTCTGAGGTCATGGCAGCTCCCCGGCGACGGTCTTGATGAACGGGACCGTCTCGTCGGGCGGGAGCGCGGCGGCGCGCAGGTGGTCGAAGACCAGCGTGTAGCGCCGGAGATCCTTCTCTTTCTCGAGGTAGATGTTGCCGGCGGGGCTGTCGACGTAGACGACGTCGTTGTCGGTGCTGTCGGGGAACTCGATGATCGTGAACGCCCCGATCACGCCGGCGTGGGCGCCCTTGGCGAAGGGCAGGACCTGCAGGGTCACGTTGGGCAGCTCGGCGGCCTCGATGAGATGGGCGAGCTGGCCCCGCATGACCTCGGTGCCGCCGATGCGCCGGTGGAGGGCGGCCTCGTCGATCACGGCCCACAGCTCGATCGGCGAGGGTTTGGTCAGCATCTGCTGGCGGCGCATGCGCAGGTCGACGAGCCGCTCCACCCCGTTGGAGTCGCTGAGGTGGGCACCCCGGAGGATGGCCCGGGCGTAGTCCTCGGTCTGCAGCAGGCCGTGGACGTGGTGCTGGAACGTCCGCAGCGAGGACGCCTCGGCCTCCAGGCCCACGTAGGTCTCGAAGGCGGCGGGCAGGACGTCCTCGTAGTCGGTCCACCAGCCCTTCTGCTGGGCCTCGCGGACGATCGTGAGCAGCAGCTCGGCCTGGGTGTCGGTGACGTCGTACAGCTCGAGCATGTCGCGCACGTCGCGCACGCGCGCGACGGCCTTGCCCGTCTCGATGCGGCTCACCTTCGAGCTGGAGCACTCGAGGTGGGTGGCGACGTCCTCGATCATCAGCCCGGCGTCCTCCCGCAGGCGGCGGAGCTCCATGCCCAGTCGCCGCCGGCGGACGGTCGGGCTTCGGTCGACGACCACGGGTCTTCACCACCTCCCTCGGTGAACGCCGAGCGAGCCCCCTCGGTGGGCACCGGGGGAGTCACAGATGCGGGGCGAGAAATCGTGAGGAATCTGCTCTATGCACTTGCAGAGCTTAGTCCTCACAGTCAGTATGGCAAGCATCACGGTGAGTGTCCGATCTGTGCGGGGATCACGTACCGCACAGAGATCCGCACCGCCGAGAGAGTCCGCACCGCCCACACACCCCTAACCGACCGAGACTGAGGAGCTCCCCCATGATCCTCCACGCGGCGACCGGTTTGCAGTGGTCATGAGCGCGCTCACGGTCATCATCGGGCCCGCAGGCGTCTCGTGCCCGCACTGCCACGAGACGGCGCCGATGAGTCGGTGTGGGCAGTTCCTGCTCGGTCACGCCAGGTGCAACCTCGTTCCGGCGCTCCGGCGCCGGATCGCAGCCGGGCCGCCCGACGAGCGGGCCCGGCACCGCCGCCCCACGGCACCACGTCCACTGCTCGGCAGCCTCCCCTCGGCCGCGGGCGTGGTGCCGTTGGGCCGGCGGCGGTCGGGTGGCTCCCGGTCGGCCGGGCTCCGCCTCGACGTCTCACGTTGGGGTGGGTCCGGCTGGGGCTGGTCCGGGTCCGGCTGGTTCGGCTGGGGCGGGCGGCGACGGCGACGCTGATGATGACGCCCGTGCGCCGCCACCCCTCGGGGCTCCGCCTGCCCCGATACGTCGAGGTCGAGACCTCGCGGCCGGTGCCGTCGAGCGCCGGCGCCGCACAGGCCGGGGCGGCTCCCAGCGAGGCGTCAGGGGAGCCCGAGGAGGCTGGGGCCTCCGAGGCTTCCGAGGTGTCTCGGGCACCCGGGGTGTCCGAGGCGTCGGAGACCGGTTCGTCGCCGACGGGCGGAGACGGACCGGTCTCCCGGTCGACCGCCGGCCCGTACTCCCCCGACGGGCGGGCGGCGACCGACGGCGGAGGGAGGGGTCCCCTTGGCGGAGGGGGCCCCTCCCGGCGGGACGATCCGCTCGGGTCGGGCGAGCCGGGCGGCGCCGGTGGCCCGGGCCGGCTGCCCGCCGGCGGGGCCGTCGAGCAGGACCTCATGGCCTGGCCGCTGTTCGACAAGATCGTCCGCGAGCTGGGCGAGCTCGGCTACTCGGGCTGGTGGGCGTTCCACCACTGCCGGGAGCCGCTCCTCAACCCCCGGCTCGTGCGCGAGGTCGAGCACGTGCGGGCGCTGGTGCCCCAGGCCCGGCCGGCGATCCACACCAACGGCGACCTGCTGACCCCCGGGCTGCTCGTCGACCTGCTCTGCTTGGGGACGGGCTACCTGCGCGTCACCCGCTACGCCGGCCAGGGCGCACCGCCGGCGCACGAGCCCGTCCGCCAGTGGCTGCTCGAGGGGGGCCTGCTGGACTCGCTCCCGTGGCGATTCGTCGAGCTGCCCCACGGCTGGGCCGCGGTGTTCGAGCGCGACGGGCTGCGGATCGACGTGATCCGCCCCCGCCTGCCGGCCGGGGCGGCCGCCGTGCCGAACGGCGACACCCTGCCGCTGTCCACCACTCGCCCGGGGCCCGCTGGCTGCCGGGTGCGGCCGTCGGCGGCCGCCATCGACTGCACCGGCCGGGTCGCCATGTGCCGCAGCGTGTTCGGCGACGCCCCCGCCTGCGGTCGCCACACGATCGGCAACCTGCGGGAGCGCTCGTTCGCCGACCTCTGGTCGTCGCCGACGCTCTCCGCCCACCTCGACGACGAACCCGACTGGGACCCCGAGCCCGCCGCCCTCCTCTGACCGCTGTCCGTCTTCGACCGGCCGGCCCGCCCGACCTGCCCGGGGTGCCCGACCTGCCCGGGCCGGCCGCCGCGCCTCCCGAGGCGAGCGGCCGCTCGGCCCCGCTGGCCCGATCAGTCCCGGCGGCGGGTCTGGGCGACGAAGCCGCCGATGCCGAGGGCGAGCAGGGCGGCGCCCGGGACGATCACCCAGATGCCGAGCACGAGGCCGTTGAAGACGGTGGCCGTGCCGAGGCCGATGGCGAACGGCCACACGCTGGCGTGCGGCAGCCAGCCGACCGGTGGCTCGCCGCCGGCCGCGTCCGGCGCCCCCTTCCCGGGCCGGGGCCGGTGCTGCAGCCACAGGTAGGCCCCGCACCACAGTCCGAGCACGGCGGCCACCACCAGCAGGGCGGTGCCGGCGTCCTCGTAGGCCGTGAACCAGTAGATGACCGCCAGCAGGCCGACGAACGCCCCGACGGCGAGGAAGACCCGCCAAGGCACGCGGGCGTCGTCGGTGGGGGAGGCCTCGTGGCCCTGTGGCCCCTCGGTCCGCGCCCGAGCCCCGGACCGCTCAGCCATCGCCCACCCCGGCGTGGTCGAGGTCCCACTTCGGCCGCTCCGACCGGATCGGCGGCAGCTCGTCGAAGTTGTGGGGCGGCGGGGGCGAGGTCGTTACCCACTCCAGGGTCTGGGCGCCCCACGGGTCGTTGCCGGCGGGCTCGCCCAGCCGGCCCCGCAGCGTCTGCCAGACGTTCCACAGGAACGGCAGCGTCGAGGCCCCGAGCAGCGCCGCCCCGAACGACGACACGCGGTTGAGCGAGGTGAAGCCGTCGCTCTCGAGGTAATCGGCCACCCGCCGCGGCATGCCGTCCAGTCCGAGGATGTGCTGCACGAAGAACGTGAGGTGGAACCCGACGAGGTTCATCCAGAAGTGGACCCGACCCCAGCGCTCGTCGAGGACCCGGCCGGTGACCTTGGGGAACCAGTAGTAGATGCCCGCGTAGAGGGCGAACACCGACCCGCCGAACAGCACGTAGTGCATGTGGGCGACCACGAAGTAGCTGTCGTGGACGTGGAAGTCGATGGGCGCCGCCGCCAGCATCACGCCCGAGATGCCGCCCAGCAGGAACGTGAACAGGAACCCGAGCGCGAACAGCATCGGGGCCTTCAGCGTGATGCGGCCGCCCCACATCGTGCCGATCCAGTTGAAGAACTTCACGCCGGTCGGCACCGCGATCAGCATCGAGAAGCCGGTGAAGAACGGCAGGAGCACGGCGCCGGTGGTGAACATGTGGTGGGCCCACACGCCGACCGACAGGGCGGCGATGGCGATGGTGGCGAAGACGAGGCCGGCGTAGCCGAACACCGGCCGGAGCGAGAAGACCGGCAGCACCTCGGTGATGACCCCGAAGAACGGCAGCACGAGGATGTAGACCTCGGGGTGGCCGAAGAACCAGAACAGGTGCTGCCACAGCACGGCCGAGCCGCCGGCCGACGCGTCATAGACGTGGGCGTCGAGCTGGCGGTCGGCGAACAGCATGACCGCGGCGCTGGTCACGACGGGGAAGGCGATGAGCACGAGGATGCTCGTGACCAGCATGTTCCAGGTGAAGATCGGCATACGGAACATGCGCATGCCGGGCGCCCGCATGGCCACGACCGTCGTCACGATGTTGACGGCGGTGAGCACGCCGGACAGGCCGGTCAACGCGATGGCCGCGATCCACAGGTCGGCCCCGACGCCGGGCGAGCGGATGATGTCGGACAGCGGCGTGTAGCCGGTCCACCCGAAGTCGGCGGCGCCGTCGGCGGTGAGGAACCCGGTCAGCATCGTGATGCCGCCGAACAGGTAGAACCAGTACGACAGGGCGTTGAGCCGGGGGAACGCCATGTCGCGGGCGCCGATGTGCAGGGGCACGAAGTAGTTGGCCAGCCCGAACCCGAACGGCCCCAGGAACAGGAACAACATGATGCTCCCGTGCATGGTGAACATCTCGTTGTACCGCCCCTGGGACACGACCTGGGTGCCCGGGCTGTAGAGCTCGGCGCGGATCACGCCGGCCAGCGCGCCGCCGATGAGGAAGAACGCGTACGCGGTCGCCATGTAGGCGATGCCGATGCGCTTGTGGTCGGTGGTGACCAGGAAGGCCAGGAGGCCTTTGGCCTCCCGGGGCTCCGGGGCCTCGTCGGCCAGGCCGGGACGCTCGTCGAGGACGGTCACGACGCGCCCGCCTCCTCGGGTTCGGCCGCCTCGGACTCGACCCCGTCCTCGGCCGCCTCGGCCTGCTGCTCGGCCAGCCAGTCCTCGTACTCGGCCTCGGGGACGACCCGCACCGTGTAGCTCATCCGCCAGTGGTCGAGTCCGCAGAACTCGGCGCACCGCCCGACGTACTCACCGGTCTCGGTCGGGGTGACGTCGATCTCGTTGTCGACACCGGGGATCAGGTCGCGCTTGGACAGGAAGTCGGGCACCCAGAACGCGTGGTTGACGTCGCTGGTGCGCAGGACGAGGCGGGACGGCCGGCCCACCGGGAGGACCAGCTCGGGCGGCTCGCCCGGCTCGCCGGTGACGACCACGTCCTCGTCCTCGTAGACGAACTGCCAGGACCACTGGAACCCGACGACCTCGACCACGGCGGCCGGATCCGGATCGACGCGCGTGACGTCGTCCTCGGTGGCGACGCTGAACCCGAACAGCACGGCCACGATCACCACCGGCAGGGTCGTGTAGGCGATCTCGAGCGGGATGTTGTAGGGCCGCTGACTGGGGAGCGGCTCGTCGTCCTCGGCAGCGTCGCCCCCGGCCCGACCGCTCTTGGGTCGCCGACACCGGTAGCGCACGAGCACGTAGACGATCAGCCCCCAGACGAGCAGGGCGACGCCGATGGCGGTGAGGAAGAAGCCCTGCCACAGCGCTGTGATGCTGTCGCCCTGCTCGGACTTCGACTCGGGCGCCCCGAACGTCGGCAGGTCGCAGCCGGCCAGCACGGCCAAGGTGGCCGCCAGCAGCACGAGCCGCCTCGAGCCCGGGAAGGGGCGCACGCGGCGACCGTACCGCATCGGACCCCGGCGACGACCGACTTCCGGCCGGACGCGTTCGACGGCCACCTCCGACGTCTTCCCGGGCGGCGCTCCGACGATTCGCCGATCGCCTGCCGACGATCCGCCGATCATCCGCCCCCGCCGGGGTTGGCTGTCACAGGGCGCGGGTAGCCTGCGAGATCGCCATGAACCCCGCCCCCGCACCCGCTGGGGCGCGCCACCGCGCGCCCGACGACACCGCCACGCCGCTGCGCGAGCTGCCGGGGTTGCTGCGCGACGAGCCGTCCCTGGGCCAGGTGCTCGGGCGCACGACCGCCACCCTGGCGGTCACAGAGTCGGCCCGGGCGCTCGTCACCGCCGGCCTGACCGAGCTGTCCAGCCGCCGCCCGGTCGTGCTGGCCGTGCCGACGTCGACCGAGGCCGAGCGGCTGGCCCACGACGTCGCCGCCTACCTGGGCGACGAGGCCGTCGAGCTGTTCCCGGCGTGGGAGACGCTGCCGTTCGAGCGGGTCAGCCCGGGCGTCGAGACGATGGGGCGCCGGCTGCGGGTCCTGTGGCGGCTCCGCAAGCCCGAGCGGGCGCCGCGGGTGGTGGTGGCGTCGGTGCGGGCGCTCGTGCAGCGCCTCGGCCCCCACGTGGGCGAGGTCGAGCCGCTGATCGTCCGGCCGGGCCAGCAGCTCGACCGCGACACCGTGGTCGGCGACCTGGTGGCGGCCGGCTACCGCCGCGAAGACATGGTCGAGCACCGGGGCGAGGTGGCGGTGCGGGGGTCGATCGTGGACGTGTTCCCGTCGACGGCCGACCGGCCCGTCCGCATCGACCTGTGGGGCGACGAGGTCGACCGGCTGACCGAGTTCTCGGTGGCCGACCAGCGCTCGACGGGCGACCTGGCCGAGGTGGCGATCTTCCCCTGCCGCGAGCTGCTGCCGACGCCCGAGGTGCGCGAGCGGGCCGAGCGGCTGGTGGGGCTCGAGCCGTGGGGCCGCGAGCAGTGGGAGCGCCTGGCCCAGGGCCTGCACTTCGACGGCATGGAGTCGTGGCTGCCCTGGCTGACCGAGGACGAGCACGTGCTGCTCGACGTGATCGGCGACGACGCCCAGGTCCTGCTGTGCGAGCCCCGGCGCATGCGCGACCGGGCGGCCGACCTGTTGGCCGAGGAGGCCGACCTGGCCGCCACCCTGGCCTCGACCTGGGGCGCGCAGGGCGAGTTCCCGCGCCTCCACCTCGACTTCGACCGGCTGCTGGCCCGTACGCAGGCCCCGGCTTGGCACCTGATCGGCGTGCCCGACCGGCCCGACACGCCGCAGGTCGAGGCCTCGGGGTGGGATCCGGTGGTCGGCGACGGCACGGCCCTGCTGCAGCGGCTGGGCCAGCTGAGTCGCGAGGGCTACCGCATCGTGGTGGGCGCCGACGGCGACGGCTCGGCGGCCCGGGTCCGCGACCTGCTGGCCGGCGAGGGCATCACGGCCGAGGTGGTGGTGTGCCCGCTCGAGCGGGGCACGGTCCTGCGGGCGGTCAAGCTGGCAGTGCTCGCCGAGTCCGACCTGACGGGCCGGCGCCGCGCCCACCGCCGGGCCCGCCCCCGGCGGCGCGACGCCGAAGGCTTCTTCGACGACCTCAAGGTCGGCGACTACGTCGTCCACCACCAGCACGGGGTGGCCCGCTACGGCGGCATGGTCAAGCGGTCGATCGGCGGCGTCGAGCGCGACTACCTGTTGCTCGAGTACAAGGGCGACGACAAGCTCTACGTCCCGTCCGACCAGATCGACGCCGTCCGCCACTACACGGGCGGCGACGCCCCCAGCCTCAGCCGGCTCGGCGGCGACGGCTGGCAGAAGACCAAGGCGCGGGTGCGGGCGGCGGTGGCCGAGATCGCCCAGGAGCTGGTCGTCCTCTACCAGAAGCGGCTGGCCGAGACCGGCCACGCCTTCCCGCCCGACACGCCGTGGCAGCGCGAGCTGGAGGACGCCTTCCCCTACCAGGAGACGCCCGACCAGCTGAAGGCGATCGCCGACGTCAAAGCCGACATGGAGTCACCCCAGCCGATGGACCGCCTGGTGTGCGGCGACGTCGGCTTCGGCAAGACCGAGGTGGCCATCCGGGCGGCGTTCAAGGCGGTGCAGGACGGCAAGCAGGTGGCGGTCCTGGTGCCGACGACGCTACTGGCCCAGCAGCACTTCCAGACGTTCAGCGACCGGTTCGCCGGCTACCCGGTGCGGGTCGAGGTGCTGTCGCGTTTCCTCACCCCGGGCCAGGCCCGCAAGGTCGCCCAGGGCCTCGAGTCGGGCGAGGTCGACGTCGTGGTCGGCACCCACCGGCTGCTGTCGCCCGACATCCGGTTCAAGGACCTGGGCCTGCTGGTCGTCGACGAGGAGCAGCGCTTCGGCGTCACCCACAAGGAGATGATCAAGCAGCTGCGCACCAACGTCGACGTGCTCACGCTGACCGCCACCCCCATCCCGCGGACGCTGGAGATGAGCCTGACCGGCATCCGCGACCTCACGCTGCTGCACACGCCGCCGGCCGAGCGCCAGCCGATCCTCACCTACGTGGGCGAGTACGACGACCGGGCCGTCGCCGAGGCCATCCGGCGCGAGCTGTTGCGCGAGGGCCAGGTGTTCTTCGTGCACAACCGCGTGCAGGACATCGAGCAGGTCGCCGCGCACGTCCGCGAGCTGGTGCCCGAGGCCCGGGTGGCGATCGCCCACGGCCAGATGGACGAGGGGTCGCTCGAGAAGGTCGTGCTCGACTTCTGGGAGGGCGAGTACGACGTCCTCGTCTGCACGACGATCATCGAGTCGGGCATCGACATGCCGACCGTCAACACGCTGGTGGTCGACCGGGCCGACCTGCTCGGCCTCGGCCAGCTCCACCAGATCCGGGGGCGGGTGGGCCGGTCGGGCCAGCGGGCCTACGCCTACCTGTTCCATCCCCGCGACCGGGCCCTCACCGACGAGGCCTACGAGCGGCTCAAGACGATCGGCGAGGCCACCGAGCTGGGCTCGGGCTTCAAGATCGCCATGCGCGACCTCGAGATGCGGGGCGCCGGCAACCTGCTCGGCACCGGCCAGTCCGGCCACATCGCGGCCGTCGGCTACGACCTGTACTGCCAGATGGTGAGCGAGGTGGTGGCCGAGCTGAAGGGCGAGCAGGTGCGCGAGCCGGCCGAGATCAAGCTCGACCTGCCGCTCGACGCCAACCTGCCGCCCGACTACATCCCCAAGGAGGAGCTGCGGCTCGAGGCCTACCGGCGGCTGGCCGCCGTCACCTCCGACGAGCAGGTGGCCGACATCCGGGCCGAGTGGGAGGACCGCTACGGCGCCGTGCCCGACATCGCCGAGGCGCTGCTCGACGTGGCCCGCCTGCGGGCCGAGTGCGCCCGCATCGGCCTGCGCGAGGTCAACGTCACCAAGCGCACCGGCATCGGGGCCGCCGTGTGGGTGGCCCGGCTCGCCCCGGTCAAGCTCAAGGTGTCCGAGGAGATCCGCCTCAAGCGGGTGGCGCCCCAGGCCATCTACAAGCCCGACCTCGGCCAGCTGCTGGTGCCGGTCAAGGGGGGTCGGGGCGTGGCCATCGAGCTGGTCGAGCTGCTCGGCCGGCTGTTCCCCCGGCCGACCGACGAGGCGGCGTAGCGAGGGCGTCGGGCCCGGCTCGGCGTCGGCTCCGGTCCACGTCTGCGGCGGCCCGGGGTTCGCCTCCTGTTCGGCTTGGGCCGGGTCGGGCCGTTGCTTAGGATCGGCGCTCGTGCTCGCACGACGCCTCACCCCCGTGCTCGCCCTCGCCGCGGTGGCCGGCCTCGCCGCATCCGGTTGCGCGTCCCAGGCCGTCGGCGTCCGGGTGGGCGACACCACGCTGTCGCAGGCCGACGTCATGGACGAGCTCGACGCCTGGGCCAACAACGAAGCGCTGTTCCCGCCCGGCCAACCCATGGTGATCGAGGGCGACGCGGTGGGCAGCTACAGCCAGGAGTTCGTGGGGGACGTCCTGCTCCAGCGCATCCGGTCCCTGGTGGCCGAGCAGATCCTCGAGGAGCGCGGCCTGGAGGTCACCGACGCCGACCGCGCCGACGCCGAGCGCGCCTTGTTGGACAGCGGGTTCCAGGGCGGGGCCCTCGACGGCTTCACGGACGACTATCGCGCCCGTCTGATCGACGACCAGGCCTACCTGAACGTCCTGGCCGAGGAGTTGGGACCGCAGGGCGCGAACGAGGCCTTGGCCGAGGCCGCCGCCACGACCGAGATCGAGGTGAACCCCCGGTTCGGCGACTGGGACGAGGACGAGCTGGCGGTGGCTCCGCCCGCCGGGCCCACGCCGCGTCCGGACGCGGCCGCCGGGGCGATGCCGGGCGCCACGGGGCCGGCGCCGGCGGGCTGAGGCCGGGGTCCGTCCCGACGTGACCGGCGCACCCCACCGGCGTCCCCGGGTGGTGGTGTGCGGGCTCGGTCCCGCCGGGACCGACCTCGTCACCGCGGCCGCCCGCGACGCCATCGCCCGCATCCCCCACCGCTACCTGCGCACCACCCGCCATCCCGCCGCCCCCGTGGTCGGCGAGGCCGAGAGCTTCGACCACCTCTACGAGTCTGCCGCCACGTTCGACGACGTCTACGCAGGCATCGTCGCCGCCCTGGTCGACGCGGCCACGACCCACGGCGAGGTGCTGTACGCCGTGCCGGGCTCGCCGGTGGTGGCCGAGCGGAGCGTCGAGCTGCTGGCCGTCGACGGTCGGGTCGACGTCGAGATCGTCCCGGCGCTGTCGTTCCTCGACCTTACCTGGGCCCGCCTGGGCGTCGACCCCCTGGCCGCCGGCGTGCGGCTGGTCGACGGCCACCGGTTCGGGACCGAGGCGGCGGGGGAGCGGGGGCCGCTGCTGGTCGCCCAGTGCGACCACCGCGACGTTCTGTCCGATGTGAAGCTGGCGATTGGCGAGGCGGTGGAGGCCACCGGAGGCGCCTCGGGCGGTCCCGGTGGCCCGGGCGGCCCGGGCGAGGTCCCGACCGTCACGATCCTCCAGCGGCTCGGCCTGCCCGACGAGACGATCCGCGAGGTCCCGTGGCCCGAGCTCGACCGCACCGTCGAGCCCGACCACCTGACCTCTGTCTGGGTGCCCCGGCTGGCGGCCCCGATCGCCGGGGAGGTGGCGGCGTTCGCCGACGTCGTCCGCCGCCTGCGGGCCGAGTGCCCCTGGGACCGGGAGCAGACCCACCAGACCCTCCGCCGCCACCTGCTCGAGGAGGCCTACGAGGTGCTCGAGGCCATCGACCACCTCGACGTCGAGCGAGCGACCGGCTTCGAGGCCCTGGAGGAGGAGCTGGGCGACCTGCTGTTCCAGGTCGTCTTCCACGCCACGCTGGCGGCCGAGGAGGGGCAGTTCACGCTGGCCGACGTGGCCCGGGGGATCCACGACAAGCTCGTCCGCCGCCACCCCCACGTGTTCGGCGAGGCCGAGGCCACGACCGCGGACGAGCTGGCCGCCACCTGGGAGCGGATGAAGAAGGCCGAGAAGGGGCGGGACAGCGTCATGGACGGCATCCCGGCCACGCTGCCCGCCCTGCTCTACGCGCTGAAGGTCCAGAAGAAGGCGGCGTCGGAGGGGGTGGACTGGCAGGAGCTGCTCGACGAGGGCGACGAGGGCGCCGACCCGGCCCCGGGTGCGGACGATCCCGCCAGCTCCGTCGGTTCCGCCGATCCCGCCGGTTCCGCCGGGCCCGGCGCCGCCGATCTGGGCCGCCGCCTGCTGGAGCTCGTGGCCGAGGCCGGGGCCGCGGGCGTCGACCCCGAGACCGAGCTGCGGCTGGCCGCCGAGCGCGTCCGTGACCGTTTTCGCGAGCGCAAACGCGGCTGACCTGGGAGTTCGTCCGGGGAACATGCCCCCGCTCCCGCGGCCCCCACGTGTAACGTCAACCACACTGGTAACAGGAGCAACAGGCACCCCATGTCCAGCATCGAGCACATCGTCGGGCGCGAGGTCCTCGACTCGCGCGGCAACCCCACCGTCGAGGTCGAGGTCTTCCTGGCCTCGGGGGCGGAGGGCCGCGCCATGGTGCCGTCCGGTGCCTCCACCGGGCAGTTCGAGGCCGTCGAGCTGCGCGACGGCGACGAGCGGTTCGGCGGCAAGGGCGTCATGGGGGCCGTGGGCCACGTCAACGACGAGATCCGCGAGGCGCTCGTCGGGTTTGAGGCGACCGAGCAGCGGGTGATCGACACCCAGCTCATCGACCTCGACGGCACCGACAACAAGGGCCGGCTGGGCGCCAACGCCATCCTCGGCGTCTCGCTGGCCGTCGCCAAGGCCGCCGCCGACGAGCTGGGCCAGCCCCTGTACCGCTACGTGGGCGGCACCAACGCCCACGTCCTGCCGGTCCCCATGCTCAACGTGCTCAACGGCGGCGCCCACGCCGACAACAACGTCGACCTGCAGGAGTTCATGATCATGCCCGTGGGGGCGGCCAGCTTCCGCGAGGCGCTGCAGTGGGGCGTCGAGACCTACCACGCCCTCCGGGCCGTGCTCCACGACCGCAAGCTGTCGACCGCCGTGGGCGACGAGGGCGGTTTCGCGCCCGACCTCGCTTCCAACGAGGAGGCCGTGCAGGTCCTCGTGCAGGCCATCGAGCGCGCCGGCTACACGCCGGGCGACGACATCGCGCTCGCGCTCGACGTGGCGTCCAGCGAGCTCTTCGTCGATGGCCGTTACCGGCTGGCGGGGGAGGGGCGCGACCTCACGCCGTCCGAGATGGTCGGTTTCCTGGGCGACCTGTGTGGGAACTACCCGATCGTGTCCATCGAGGACGGGTGCGCCGAGGAAGACTGGTCCGGCTGGGCCGAGCTGACCGCCGAGCTCGGCTCGAAGGTCCAGCTCGTTGGCGACGACCTGTTCGTGACCAACGTCGAGCGGCTGCAGCGCGGCATCGACGAAGGGGTCGCCAACAGCATCCTGGTCAAGGTCAACCAGATCGGCACGCTCACCGAGACCCTCGACACGGTCGGGCTGGCCACGCGGGTCGGCTACACGAGCGTGATGTCGCACCGGTCGGGCGAGACCGAGGACACGACCATCGCCGACCTGGCCGTCGCCACCAACTGCGGCCAGATCAAGACCGGCGCGCCCGCCCGCAGCGACCGGGTCGCCAAGTACAACCAGCTGCTGCGCATCGAGGACGACCTGGGTGAGGCCGCCGCCTTCCGCGGCCGCGCCGCGCTGGCCGTGCCGGGAGGCGGCGGCGGGTGAGCGGACGCCGGCGTCGAGACCTCGAGCCGGATGCCTCGGTGTTCGGCTCGTCGGCGCCGGCCGGTCGCACGATCCTTGGCGGCGGGCCGGAGGCATCTGTGGCGCGGGGCCCGAACGGCATGGCCCTGCGCCCGGGCCGTCCGGGCGGCGCCGCCGTGGTGCCCCGCACCCCGATCCCCACGGGTCGCTCGGCGGCTTCCGCTGGCGGTGGTCGTCGCGGTCGGACCTCCGCCGGCGCCGGGCCCGTGCCGGGCCCGCCCGCCGGACGCGTGGCCGTGGAGCCCGCGGTCGCCGACCCCACCGCCCGCCGGCCGCGCCGCCGCGGCCCCCGCGCCGCGGACGCCCCGCTCGACCCCGCGCCCCGTCCGCGCCGGCGCCCGGCGCCGACGCAGGGCGCCTGGAGGACGCCGGCGGTCGTCGTGCGGGGACCGGACGGCGCGGTGGTGCCGCCCGCCGCCCGGCGTCCCCGCCGGTCGGCAGCCGACGAGGCGCCTTCGGGCCCGAGGACGGCGGCCGGTCCGCTCCCGCCGGCGCCGCGCCGGACGGTCCGGCCCGACCGCCGCACCCGCCCGGCCCCGGGCCGAGCCCCGCTCGGCTCCCGCGCCGCTGCGGCGCCCCGCCGTCCGACGCCCGGGCCGACCCCGCTCAGCTCCGGCGCCTCGTCGCCGGCCCGCCGCCGCCCGGCTCCGGGCCGAGCCCCGCTCGGCTCCCGCGCCGCTGCGGCGCCCCGCCGCCGCCCGACCCGTGTCGGTGCCACGCCGGCTGACCCCACCCGGCGCCCGCCGCCGGGCGCCGTCCCGGTTTACGGCCGCGCCCGGCCCCCGGCGGCCGACACCCCGGCCCCCGGCGGGCGCCGCCCCCGCCGCCGCCCCGCCGCCGACACCGCCGGCGCCGCCGCGGCCTCCGGTCCGCCGGGCACGGCGCGCCCAGCCGCCCGCCGGACGGGCGAGGTCCCGGCGATCGCTCGCCCGGCCGCCCGCCGCCCGACGGGTGAGACCGCAGCCGTCCCCGGCACGGCACGCCCAGCCGCCCGCCGCGGTTCTCGCTCGGCAACGGGCGAGAACCGAGCGGTTTCCGGTCCCGTTCGTGCGGCCGACGCCCGTGGGTCCGGTCGCTCGACCGGTGAAACTCCGGCGGCCCCCGGCCGGGCGCGTCCGGCCACTCGTCGTCGTGCCGACCCGCCGTCTGCCGAGACCCGGTCGGCCCGGCCTGCGGTCGCGCGCCGGTCGACGGGCGAGGCTCCGGCGGTCGCCGGACCCGTGCGCGCGGCCGACGGCCGCACCCGCCGACGGCCCACTGGTGAGACTGCGGCGGCCCCTGGCCCCGCAGACCCGGCCGCTCGCCGCAGGTCTGGTCCCCCGTCTGTCGAGACCCGAGCCGTCGCCCGCCCTGTGGGCGCGGCCGACGGCCGCGCCGTCCGGCCGACCGGTGAGTCCGCGGTCGTCCACGGCCCCGGAGGCCCGGCGGCTCGCCGGCCTGCTGGCCGTCCGACCGGCGAGAGCGAGGCGGTCCCGCGTCTGGGGCGTCCGGCCACGCGCCGGTCGACGGGTGAGGCCCGGGCGGTTTCCGGTCCCGTGCGCGCGGCCGACGGCCGTGCCCGCCGCCGGCGGACCGGTGAGTCGGCTGCGGTCCTCGGCCCCGCAGGCCCGGCTGTTCGTCGTGCGTCCCGCCGGCCGACCGGTGAGGTCGCCGCGGTCGCCCATACGCCGGCCGGTGGGGCCGCCCCAGCCTCCGGGGCGTCGCGCCCGCCGACCGGTCCGGTCCCGGCCTACGGCCGCGCCCGCCAGGACGCGTCCGCTGGCCCCGGCACGGGTCCGGTCCCGATCGACCGCCGGCCTCGGGCGGCCGACCCGGCCCGCCGCCCAGCGCCCACGGGGCGCCAGCGTCCAGGCGCCGGCGATGCGTCGGGCGATCGGCCGGGCTCGGGGGCGGTGCCGGCGTACGGTCGGGGGCGTCCGGCTGGGTCCGAGGTCGGCGACGCGGGTGGGGCGCCGGCGATCGATGCCGCCACGGGGCGGCCGGGCTTGGGGGCGGTGCCGGCGTACGGTCGGGGGCGTCCGGCCGAGCCCGACGCCGATGGTGGCGAGGCCCGCCGGGGTCGCCGCCGGCTGATCCGCATCGTTCCGGACGACGCGACCGACGGCGAGGAGCAGCCCGCCGCCCACAGCACCGACGACGACCGTGCCGACGCCGAGCCGCCGGAGACGCCGAGCGGCGCCGTCCCGCTCTACGGGCGGGCGCGTCCGGCGGCCGACCAGCCGGGCGACGAGCGGCCCAAGCTGACCGCCATCGACGGGGCCGGCGGCGAGCCGGGCGACGACGAGGATGACGAGGACGAGGCCTCGGCCGCCGACGAGGCGACGCCGGCGAAGGCTGACGAGGTCCGGGACGGCGGCGCCGACGCCGAGGGCGACGACGGGCCGGAGGAGGCGTCGGGGGAGCCCGCCCTCGGGGACGACGACGAGGACGACGACGGCGAGGACGGGCCCGGCCCCGCCTACCGTTTCGGCGACGGCCCGGCGCCGGTCCACGCCGGCGGGGAGCCGGCGGGCGCCATCGTGCGCTCGCTCCGCAGCGTGCCGGCGGGTGACGACGGCCGGTCCGAGACGGGGCCGTCGCCGGTGGTGCGGGCACTGGTCCACGACCTGCGGCTCGAGCGCCTGCTCGGCACGGACGAGGCCAGCCGGGAGGCCCGCAGCGCCGTCCTGCGCCGGGTCGGCGTGGGGCTGGGCGTGGCGGCGCTGGCGGGCGTCGGGATCTACGCCGTGTTCCCGGTGCGGACCATGCTCGACCAGCGGGCGGCCACCGAGCGCTCGCGGGAGCAGATCGAGATGCTCCACCGGGAGAACGAGCGGCTGGAGCGGCGGGCCGCCGAGCTCCGCACGGACGAGGAGATCGAGCGGCTGGCCCGCGAGCAGTACGGCTACGTGATGCCGGGCGAGGAGCCGTACGCGATCTTCCCGCCCCCCGAGCCGACGACCACCACCACCACGCCGCCGACGACCACGCCGCCCCCCACCTCGACGGACCCGGCGAGCTCAGCCGACCCGGCCGACCCTGCAAACACCGACCCCGCCGGCTGACACCGCCCGGACCGGCGGCCGCCGTCCCGGCGCTCGCCACCCCCGGCGGCCGCCGGCAAGTGGGTCGGGGCCGGGCGCCGAGGTGCCCCCGGAGGGCCTCCCGTCAGGCCGGCTCGGGCACGCGCGGGGTGGCCCGGCGGGAGCCGCCGGCGGCCTTCTCCTGGCGGGCGGCCTGGCGGCGGCCGGCCCGGCCGATGCGCTCGATGCGGGTGAGCAGGGCCTCGCGGGCCCGCTCGGCCTCGTCGGACAGGCCGGTGAGCTTCTCGATGCCCCAGTGCCGCAGCACGACCGGCACGAGGATCTGGTCGTGGTGGATCAGGAAGTTGTAGATGCCGGCCCGGGCGATGGCCCGGGCGTGGGCGTCGAAGTCGACGATGCCGGTGCCCGGCATCTCGAACTCGCGCACCTGGCGCTCGATGGCGATCACCATCCCCGACGGGTCGAGCTCGAGCGCGGCGGCGGTCAGGTCGCGGTAGTAGAGGTGGTGGCGGTTCTCGTCGGCCGCCACCCGCTTCATGATCTCGTAGCCCACCGGGTCGGCCAGCAGCTTGCCGGTGTTGTGGTGGGCGATGCGGGTGGCCAGCTCCTGCAGCGTGACGTAGACGAGCCCGTCCTGCGGCGTGCCCGGCTCGGGCACCTGCCCGCACTGGACCTGGGCCATCCGGGCCCGCTCGAGCTCCACCGGGTCGATCGCCCGGGTCACCGTCAGGTAGTCGCGGATGACGATGGAGTGCCGGCCCTCCTCGGCCGTCCACCGCCGGGTCCACTCGCCCCACGCCGAGTCGCGCCCGAACATGTGCTCGATGGTGCGGAAGTAGTAGGGCAGGTTGTCCTCGGTGAGGAGGTTGACGAAGAGGCTGGAGCGCACCTCCGCCGGCAGGGTCGCCTCCTCGGGCGACCACTCCCAGTCGGGCTCGAAGTCACGGCCCTTGCTCCACGGGACGAGCTGGTGGGGGAACCATTCGCGGGCCTGGGCCAGGTGGCGCTCGAGCAGCTGGCTGGCAACCGGCTCGAGCTCGGTGAGGAACGCGCGGGCGTCCATCGAGGCGTCCAAAGTGTCGGGCACGAGACCACCCTACCTACTGGTCGGTAGGCCCGGCGAGGCTTGCCCCGGATTATTCGGCGGTTTCTCGGAACGTTCATCGAAACGTTTCCGTCCGGTCCGGTCGGGCGCCGGGCGCGAGACTGAGGCCGATGGCAGTTCCGGACGGGACCCGCATCGGCGACGCCGAGCGCCAGCAGGTGATCGACGTGCTCCGCCGGGCCACCGGCGAGGGGCGCCTGACCCTGGACGAGTTCGCCGAGCGGGCCGGTGAGGTGTTCGCCGCCCGCACCCGCGGCGAGCTGGACCGCGTGGTGGACGACCTGCCCCCGGGGATCCGACCGCCGGCGGCGGGGACGCGGGCGGCGACCGGCACCTCGACCGGGGCGGCGACCCCGACACCGACCTACCGCCCCGCGTCCCCCGGGGACTCGGCCCCCGCCCGCGGCCGCCGCCGCTTCGTCGCCATCATGGGCGGCTCCCGTCCGCGGGGGCGGTGGCGGGCGGCCGGGAAGATCACGGCGTTCGCCTTCTGGGGCACCGTCGCCGTCGACCTCCGCAACGCCCTGATCGAGACGCCGACGCTGGACATCACGGCCTGGGCGCTCATGGGCGGCGTCCGCGTGGTGGTGCCGGAGGGCATCCCGGTCGAGCTCGACGGGTTCGTGCTCATGGGTGGCGCCCGCGACGCCACCCGGCCGGGCCGGGCCATCGAGGGCGCCCCGGTGGTGCGGGTTCGGGCTCGGGGCCTGTGGGGCGGCGTCCGGGCCATCACCCGGAGCGAACGGCCCCGGCGCAGCCGGCACGACCGCCAGCGGGACGACCAGCGCCGGCGGGACCGGGACCGGGACGGGGACGACCAGCGCCGGCGGGACCGGGACCGGGACGACGCCGCCACCGGCCCCGAGGCCGACACCGTCGTGGGGACCAGCCCCGGCGCCGACGCCGACCTCCCCGGCCGCCCGAGCCCGACCTCGCGGGTGCCGGTTTCGCCCCCGGCCCCGCTGCCCGGACCGTCGGTCGGCGACCGGATCCCGCCGATGCCCGGCGACCTGGCCGCCGGCGCCGACGGGGCGGAGGCCGTCCCCACCCCCGCCGGCCCCGCGGCCGCCTCCGACCCGGCCAGCTCGGGGACGACCGGCGCGCCGGGCGCCGCCCCGGCCGATGCCGTCGGCGGCAACGCCGGCACGAACGCCGGCCCGAACGTCGGAGCCAACGGCGCCGACCGGCTCGCACCGGAGGGCGCGCCCAGTCCGGCTCCCGGCCCGGGCGGCGGCACGCTGACGGTCCTGGTCACCGACATCTGCGGCTCCACCGAGACGGCCGCCCGCCTCGGCGACCAGCGGTGGCTGGGCGTGCTCCAGGCCCACAACGCCCTCGTGCGCGAGCAGATCCAGCGTCACCGGGGCACCGAGGTCAAGGCCCAGGGCGACGGCTTCCTCGTGACGTTCACCAGCGCCCGCCAGGCGGTCCTGGCGGGCGCCGCCATCCAGAAGGCCCTGGCGTCGTACCGGCAGGCCCACCCCGAGCACCCGATCGAGGTGCGGATCGGCATCCACACCGGCGAGGTGGTCGAGGACCGGGGCGACGTCCTCGGCCAGAACGTGACCCTCGCCGTGCGGATCGCGGACGCCGCCCGGGCCGGCGAGGTCCTCGTGTCCAGCCTGACCAAGGACCTGACCGAGGCCGGCGGCGACCTGTCCTTCGACGACGGACGAACGGTCGAGTTGAAGGGCGTGCCCCGGCCCTGGCGGGTCCACGCCTACGCCTGGTCCTGACGTGGACGTCGAGCAGCTGGACGAGCCGCACGAGCCGGACGAGCGCGACCGCGCCGAGGTCGCCCGCCTGCTGGGCCGCCCGCCCCGGGGTGACTTCACCGTGGTGGTCCGGCACGAGGACGGGTCCCCGCTGGTCATCCGCAACGCCCCGCTGCTGCACGACGGCACGCCGATGCCCACCCGCTACTGGCTGGTGGGCGAGCCCGAGCGGACCCGGGTCAGCCGGCTGGAGGCGGAGGGCGGGGTGGCGGCCGCCGCGGCCGCCGTCGACCCGGACGAGCTGGCCGCCGCCCACGCCCGCTACGCCGCCGAGCGGGACGCGGCGCTGCCGCCGGGCCACACCGGCCCGGCGCCGTTCGGCGGCGTCGGCGGGACCCGCCAGGGGGTCAAATGCCTCCACGCCCACTACGCGTGGTTCCTGGCCGGCGGCGACGACCCGGTGGGGCGGTGGGTTCACGAGCGCTTGGCGGCCGCCGAAGCCGACCGGGCCGCCGAGGGGGCCGACCCGGCCGCAGGTGCAAAGTCCCCAGATCAGGCGGCCGCCGAACCCCCGCCCCCTGAGGCCACCCCGCCCCAGCGCCAGTAGCGTGCCAGGGATGACGGCGATCGCCTCCCTCGACCTCGGCACCAACTCGACCCGTCTGCTCGTCGCCCGCCCCGGTACCGACGGGCACCCCCTCGACATCCTCGACCGGCGCAACACGATCACCCGCCTGGGCCAGGGCGTGGGCGCCACCGGCCGCCTGGCCCCCGAGGCCATCGAGCGCACGCTCACCACCCTGCGCGGCTACAAGGCCGTCATGGACGAGCACGGCGTCGGCCAGGTGCGGGTGGCGGCCACGTCGGCGGCCCGCGACGCCGCCAACCGCGACGAGCTGTTCGACGCCGTCGAGGAGCTGGTGGGCACCCGGCCCGAGCTGCTGTCGGGCGACGAGGAGGGCCGCCTGTCGTTCCTGGGCGCCACCGGCGAGCTCGACCCGGCCCGGGGACCGTTCCTCGTGGTCGACATCGGCGGCGGCTCCACCGAGTTCATCGTGGGCACGACCGAGGTCGAGGGCGTCATGTCGGTGGACGTCGGCTGCGTCCGGCTCACCGAGCGCTACCTCGAGCACGACCCGCCGCTGCCCGAG
The DNA here is from genome assembly GCA_036563805.1 of Acidimicrobiales bacterium. GTDB lineage: Bacteria > Actinomycetota > Acidimicrobiia > Acidimicrobiales > VFJN01 > DATCLS01. The sequence continues at coordinate 60,670 of DATCLS010000004.1, forward strand.
GAGCTGACCGCCTGCATCAGCGTCACCGACGCCTACCTGGAGGACGTCCTGCGCGAGGTCCCGGCCGTGGCCGAGGCCCGCACGCTGGTCGGCCTGGCCGGCACGATCACGACGGTCGCCGCGGTGGAGATCGGCCTGGCCACCTACGACCGCGACCGCATCCACCACTTCGTCCTGACCCGGGACGCGGCCGAGGACGTGTTCCGCACGCTGGCCACCGAGAGCCGGGCCGACCGCATCCACAACCCGGGTCTGGAGGAGGCCCGGGCCGACGTGATCGTCGGCGGCTGCTGCGTGCTGGTGGCCATCTTCCGCCGGTTGGGGTTCGATGAGATGGTGGTGTCGGAGGCCGACATCCTCGACGGGCTGGCACTGAGCCTGCTCGCGGTTCCGTAGGGGAGCGGTCGCTTGGCTACGGTCAGGGACGGCATGGCGTTGGCCGATCGCATCCTCATGGGGCCCGGGCCCTGCAACCCCTACCCGGAGGCGACCGAGGCTCTGGCGCGCCCGATGCTCGGGCACCTCGACCCGGCGTTCCTCGCCCTCCTCGACGAGACCTGCGACCGGCTGCGGACCGTGTTCCGCACGGACAACCCGATGACGCTGCCCATCTCGGGCACCGGCTCGGCGGGGATGGAGGCCGCGCTGGTCAACGTCGTCGAGCCGGGCCACGTGGTCGTGGTCGGGGTCAACGGCGTGTTCGGCGAGCGGATCTGCGACGTCGCCGCCCGGTGCGGCGCCGAGGTCGTGCGCGTCGAGTTCCCGTGGGGGCAGCCGGTCGACCCCGAGGTCCTGCTGGCCGCCCACCCGGCGCCGCACGTCATCGCCGTGGTCCATGCCGAGACGTCGACGGGCGTGCGGTCCGACATCGCGCCGCTGGGCGCGGGCAAAGGCGACGCTTTGCTGCTGGTCGACTGCGTGACCAGCTTGGGCGGCATCGAGGTCGACATCGACGGCTGGGGCGTCGACATCGCCTACTCGGGCACGCAGAAGTGCCTGGGCGTGGCCCCGGGGCTGGCGCCGCTGACCGTCAGCGACCGGGCCCGCGAGCGCCTGGTCGAGCGCAGCGCCAGCTGGTACCTCGACCTGCGGATGATCGGGCGGTACACGGGCCCGGCGTCCGGGCCCCGCGTGTACCACCACACGGCCCCGGTGGCGATGATCACCTCGCTGCACGCCGGGCTGGGGGCGATCCTCGAGGAGGGACTCGACGCCGCCATCGCCCGCCACGCCGAGTGCGGGCGGCTGCTGCACGAGGGCCTGGCCGGGCTGGGCCTCGAGCTGTTCGCGGCCGAGGGGCACCGGCTGCCCGAGCTGACCACCGTGTGGGTGCCCGAGGGCGTCGACGACGCCAAGGTGCGCAGCACCCTGCTGGAGCGGTACGGCATCGAGATCGGCGGCGGGCTCGGCGCCTACGCCGGCCGGGTGTGGCGGATCGGGTGCATGGGCCACACGGCCCGGCCCCGCAACGTGACGATGCTCCTGGGAGCGTTGGCCGAGGTCCTCGGACGGTGACCACGCTCGTCGGCCGCCGGATCGTCCTGCGACCCCTCGTGCCCGCGGACTTCAACGCGTGGCAGGAGGTCCGCCGCCGCAACGCGGCCTGGCTCACGCCGTGGGAGCCGGCGCGCACGCCGGGGCTGCCCGACGTGGTCGAGTCGCGGGAGGCGTTCGCCATGCGGTGCTCGGCCCGGGAGCGCGAGCGCCAGCTCGGGACCGGCTACGGGTTCGGCATCTTCGTCCGCAACGCCTTCGCCGGCGAGATCAACCTGTCGTCGGTGCAGCGGGGGCCGTTCCAGTCGTCGTACGTCGGCTACTGGATCGACCAGGCCCACGCCGGCAACGGCTACATGCCCGAGGCGCTGGTGCTGACGGCCAAGTTCGCGTTCGAGGAGCTGCGCCTGCACCGGATCCAGATCTCGATCATCCCCCGCAACCACCGGAGCCGGCGGGTGGTCGAGAAGCTGAAGATCCGCGACGAGGGCGTGGCGCTCCGCTACCTCGAGATCAACGGGGTGTGGGAGGACCACGTCCGCTACGCCATGACGGTGGAGGAGTGGCAGGAGCGGCGCGACGAGCTGGTGAACGAGTGGCTCGCCTGACCCGTCCCCGCCCGCCGGCCCGGCCGGAGGCCGACGCCGAGGACGAGAGCCCGTCCGCCGCCGACGTCGAGGACGTCGCCGCCGAGCCCGGGGACGCCGCGGTCGAGACCGGGCCCGACGACGCCGCGGTCGACGATCCGGCCGCCGAGGAGGCGGCCACGGACACCGCCTCCGCCGGGTCCGACGACGCCGAGGACGAGGCCGACGGCGCCGCCGAGCCCGGGGACGCCGGCGGCGCCGCCGAGCCCGGGGACGCCGGCGGCGGCGCCGGGTCCGGGGACGACGAGCCGGTGCCCGCCCGCCCGGGCCCGCCGGCCCGCAACCGCCGCCTGATCGTCGCCGGCGTCGTGGCGGTCGTCTCGCTGACGCTCGCCGCGGTCCTGGCGCTCGCCAGCCGCTCCGACACCGGCGGGGGCGGCGACGGCGACGACGGCACCACCCCGGCCACGCCGTCCACCAGCATGGTCACCGGCGGGCTCGACGTCCCCGTGCCCGAGGGCTGGGGCGAGGCCCCCATCCCCCAGCTCGGCTTCGGCTTCGCCTACCCGCCGGGGTGGGAGGTCGTGGTCCTCCAGCCCGAGATGCTCAACAGCCTCACCCGGTCCGAGCCCCGGGTGACCGGCTTCATCGAGGCGGCCCACGCCGCCGCCCGGGAAGGATTCGTGGTGTACGCGGCCGGCGAGGACGACCAGGGCCGGGTCACCGACCTCAAGGTCGGCGCGGTTCCCGAGACCGACGTGACCGACGTCGCCGGCCTCGAGGCCCACGCCCGCGAGCTGGCCGAGCAGCCCGGACTGACCGACCCCGTTGTCGAGCGGGTCGAGGGCGCCGAGCACCCGACCGTGCGCCTGCGCTTCCGGTCGACCTCCGAGTCGGAGGACGGCGAGCGGATCACGACCACCGGCATCGAGACGCTCGTCCTCGGGCCCCGCGACATCCTGTGGTCGATCATCGTCACCGGCGAAGACGCCGCCCTCGTCGACGATCTCACCCCCCGCCTGGTCGACACGTTCGTCTTCGCCGAGCCCTGAGCCGCAGGCGCACGAGCGGGCCGGGCCTCGGGGGAGCGAGCCCGCTCAGGGCCCGAGGGCGTCCAGGAACGCCCGCGCCGAGCGGGCGGCGTGGTGGCGCCACAGCGCCACGACCCGGTCGGCCGGCGGCGGGGGACCGAGGGCGGCGAGGTGGTCGTCGAGCCGGGCGCGCTGGGCCGCCACCAGCCCGGCCGTGTCGATGTCCAGGCGCTGGGCGAGGACCAGCTTGAGCAGGAACGCCGAGCGCATGTCCCGCACGTGCTCGACGGGCCGGGCCAGCCACTCCCGCAGCCGGTCGCGCCCGGCGTCGGTGGCGGTGTAGACGGTGCGGGGCGGGCCCCCGGTGCCGGGCTCGGTGTGGTCGGCCCGCGCCAGCTCGAGGGCCTCGAGCCGGTCGATCGCCCGGTAGACGAGCGCCCGGGTGAGCCGCCACACCTCGCCGACCTCGGCGTCGGGCTGGAGCTCGGCGGCGACGTCGTAGCCGTGCCGGGGCCGCTCGACCAGCAGGCCGAGCACGGCCCACTCGTTGAGCGACAGCGTCGGGCGGCGCTTCACACCGGCGAGCCTGCCACGGCGCGGCCGGCGCCGGGAGCGAGGGAACGGACGCGCCCCGATCTAGTCTCAGTGCACCTACCGCGATCGTGAGGAGGCAGGGTGTGAGTCCCGCGGGCCGGAGCCGCCGGGTCGCGTCCCGCGACCGGCCGCCCTATGCGCTCGTCCCGCTGGCCGTGCTGGCGGTGGCGTTCCTGGTCGTCCCGTTCGTGGCGCTGCTCCAGCGGGCGCCGTGGAGCGACCTCGGCCGCCTCCTGGGCCGGCCCCTCGTCACCGACGCCCTGCGCCTGTCGCTGGTCAGCGCCACGGCGGCGGCCGGCGTCGCCCTCGTGCTGGGCGTGCCCTTGGCCTGGGTGTTGGCCCGAGCCCGGTTCCCCGGGCGGTCGCTGCTGCGGGCGCTGGTGACCTTGCCCATGGTCCTGCCGCCGGTGGTCGGGGGCGCCGCCCTGCTCCTCGCCTTCGGGCGTCGCGGCCTGGTGGGCGGGCCCGTGTACGACGCCACCGGCCTGCTGCTGCCGTTCTCGACCTGGGGCGTGATCGTGGCCAACAGCTTCGTGGCCCTGCCGTTCCTGGTCATCACGGTGGAGGCGGGGCTGCGGTCGGTCGACCGCCGCTACGAGGACGCGGCGGCCACGCTCGGCGCCGACCGGTGGACCGTCCTGCGCCGGGTGACGCTGCCGATGGTGGCGCCCTCGATCCTGGCCGGGACGCTGCTGGCCTGGGCCCGGGCGCTCGGCGAGTTCGGCGCCACCGTGACGTTCGCCGGCAATCTCCAGGGGCGGACCCAGACGATGCCGCTGGCGGTGTTCCTGGCCCGGGAGTCCGACCGGGGCGCCGCCATCGCCCTGTCGCTCGTGCTCATCGCCGTGTCGCTGGCCGTGCTCGTCCCCCTCCGGGACCGGTGGCTGACCGCGTGAGCCCGGACGTCCCCGGCCCGGCGGGCCGCCCGGAGGCCGCGAGTCCGGCGGTCACGCCCCGTGTCGCGGACGGACCCGGCCCGGCCGGGCGCCCGGTCCTGCGCGCCGCCCTCGGCGTCCGCCTCGGGGCGCTCGACCTCGACCTGGCCTTGGAGGTGGCCGACGGGGAGGTGGTGGCGGTGCTCGGGCCGAACGGGGCCGGCAAGACGACCGCGCTGCGGGCCATCGCCGGGCTCCAGCCGCTCGACCGGGGTCGCATCGAGCTCGACGGCTGCGTGCTCGACGACCCGGATGCCGGGATCTTCGTCCCCACCCACGAGCGTCCGGTGGGGGTCGTGTTCCAGGACTACCTGCTGTTCCCCCGGCTCGACGCCCTCGACAACGTCGCCTTCGGCCTCCGGGCCCGGGGGCGGCCCAAGGCCGAGGCCCGGCGCCGGGCCGCCGAGTGGCTCGAGCGGCTGGGCCTCGGCGACCACCTCCACGCCCGCCCGGCGGCGCTGTCGGGCGGCCAGTCCCAGCGCGTCGCCCTGGCCCGGGCGCTGGCCACCGACCCACGCCTCCTGCTGCTGGACGAACCGCTGGCGGCGCTCGACGCCCGGGCCCGCATCCAGATCCGGGCCGAGCTGCGCCGCCACCTGGCCTCGTTCCCGGGCGCCCGGCTGCTGGTGACCCACGATCCGCTCGACGCCCTCGTCCTCGCCGACCGCTTGGTCGTGGTCGACGGCGGCCGGGTCACGCAGGCGGGCCCGCCGGCCGAGGTGGCGCGCCGGCCCCGCACCCGGTACGTCGCCGACCTGGTGGGCGTCAACCTGGTCCACGGCACCGGCGGCGGCGACCACACGGTCGCCACCGAGGGCGGGGTGCGGCTGACCGTCGCCGAGCCCGTCTCCGCCCGGGACGTGGCCGTGGCCATCCGGCCCCGGGCCGTCGCCCTCCACCCCGACGAGCCCCACGGCAGCCCTCGCAACGCCTGGGAGGCCACGGTGGGGGAGATCGAGCCCGACCGTGATCGGGTCCGGGTCCGTCTCGACGGCCCCCTTCCGGTCGCCGCCGAGATCACGCCGGCCGCGATGGCCGAGCTGCGGCTGGCGCCCGGCGTGCGGGTGTGGGCGTCGGTCAAGGCCGTCGACCTCGACGTCTACCCCCGCTGAGCGGGGCTGGCGCCGGCCGGTGACCGGGTGGCGGGCACCCCGCCGACCGGCGATTCCGCGGCGACCCCGCGGCGCTCAGGTCCCGCGCGAGCTGATCTTCCGCTGCATCTCGGCCAAACGCTCCTGGAACGCCGGCTGGCCGATCGACCAGACCTGGGGCTCCAGCTCGCGCTCGACCGCCTCCTCGTGGGTCGCCACGTCGGCCATGGCGCCCAGCGTCTCCTTCGCCCTGACGACCAGCTCGCGGGGCGCCCCGGCCGCCCCGGCGGCCAGCCGGCGGGCGGCGCCCAGGAGCTCGTCGTCGGGCACGCACCGCCAGGCCAGCCCGATCCGCTCGGCCTCGGGTCCGTCGGCCACCTCGCCGAACAGGACGAGGGCGGCGGCGACCTGGGGGCCGACCTTTCGCCGCAGCATCCACGTGTGCCCGCCGCCCGGGTGGATGCCGAGCCGCAGGAACCGGGTGTCGAAGCGCGCCGAGCGCCCGGCCAGGATCACGTCGCAGGCCAGCGCCAGGTTGGCGCCAGCGCCCACGGCCGGGCCGTTGACCGCGGCGATGGTGGGCAGCCGGGCGCTGGCCACCCGCAGGAACCCGGCGTAGATGCGCCGCAGCCCCTCCCGCTGGCTGCCGCCGAGGTGCGACAGGTCGGCGCCGGCGCAGAAGGCGGGGGGCGCGCCGGTGACGACGATGGCGCCCACCGACGGGTCGGCCTCGGCCGCGTCCAGGGCGGCGACCAGCTCGTCGCCCATCTCGACGGTCAGGGCGTTGCGGCGGGCGGGCGCGTCGAGCGTGACCACGGCGACGCCGTCGGCGATTGCGGTCGTGACTTCGGCCATGGGCGGAGTCTGGCCCCTCGGGAGGGCGGCCGGCGAGCGGGCCGGTGGAACGCGCGGGCCGGGGCGGGCCGGGCTGGCCGGAGCCATGACGGTCGTGTCGCGGTGGCGTGACATTTCGTCATGGAACCGTTACAGTCTCGCCCGCGCTCCCTGTGGGAGGGAGCGCCCGCCGCCGCACCGAGGGGTTGCCCTTGTCCAAGGATCGTCGCATGCCGGCCCCGCGCCGCAAGTGGGCTCTCGCCGCCTCGGCGGCCGCCGCCCTCGTGGTCCCCGGCCTGCTCGGCCTCGTGGCCCGCGCCGACGCCGGCGTGCAGCGCCCGTCCCGGCGCGGGCAGGACTCACCGGTCACCCAGAGCGACGACGCCGGGCGGCCGGGCGAGCTGGCGATCGAGATCGACGTGTTCCGGGCCGACCAGCCGGCGGTGAGCGACACGCTCGAGTCGCTCAGCGAGAACGTGAGCCAGCAGCTGGCCGACCTCACCGCCGCCCGTACCCGCCTGCGGCAGGCCGAGGCCGAGGTGGCCCGGGCGCGGGCCGCGGTCGAGCGCACGCAGCGCCGCATCGACGAGCTGGTCGAGCGCAGCGACCAGGTGGCCATCCAGGCGTTCATGAACCCGCCGACCGAGGCCGGGCTCGACGCGCTCGCCGCCGAGTCGCTGTCGGAGGCCGCCATCCGCCGCCAGATCCTCGACGCCGAGGCCGACGAGAGCGCGGGCGTGCTCGAGGACCTGGCCACGGCCCGCGAGGAGTACGAGGTCCAGCGGGCCGCGCGCGAGGACGCGGTGGCCGAGGCCGAGGCTCGGGCCCGCGAGGCCGAGGCCGAGCTGGCCGACCTGCGGGGGGCGCAGAGCCAGCAGGCGCTGTTCGTGGCCCAGGTCCAGCAGCGGCTCGACCGGCAGCTCGCCGAGGCCGAGGCGCTGGCCGCCGCCAACCCCGAGGTGGCCCGCCGCATCCGCGAGCGCGAGGCCGAGCTGGCCGCCGAGATCGAGCGGATCTGGAACGAGCGGGCGATGCGCCAGGCCCTGCAGGAGCTCGAGCTGGCCCGGGCCCAGGCCGAGGCCGAGGCCCGCGCCGAGGCGGAGCGGCTGGCCCGCGAGGCGGCCGAGGCCCCCGGCGACATCGGGGCGCCCTCGGGCTCGGTCGTATCGGTGGCGTGCCCGTCGGGCGGCTCGATCACCGTCGACAGCGCCATGGCCCCCAACCTCGAGGCCATGTTGGCCGCGGCGGCGGCCGACGGCCTCCAGCTGTGCGGCGGCGGCTACCGGTCGCCGCAGGAGCAGATCGAGCTGCGCCGCCAGAACTGTGGAACGAGCGACTACGCCGTCTATGAGATGCCGTCGTCGCAGTGCACGCCGCCGACGGCGCGGCCCGGGTCCTCCAACCACGAGCAGGGCCTGGCCGTCGACTTCAACTGCGGGGGGTCGCTGATCGAGAGCCACAGCAACCCCTGCTTCCAATGGATGGACGCCCACGCCGCCAACTACGGCTTCTACAACCTGCCGAGCGAGCCATGGCACTGGTCGAACGACGGGACCTGACGGCGGGGCCCACACTGTGTGACGCCGCGATGCCCGGCGGGGGTTCGCGTTCGCACTATGGTCTCTGCGCCCGTCACCGCCGCAACGGTGCGGTGGGGCGCGCCCCGAGGTTGACGAAAAATGACACGCCGCCGCCGTGTTCATTACGTTGTGTCGTGCTCCCGGCCCGCGTCGGGAGCGCTGGGGATGGGAGTGAGTGTTCCGCCGCCACCCAGGGGAGCATCGTGATCTCGACCCGCCGCTGGGTCCTGTTCGCCCGTAGCGCGCTGGTCGCGATCGCCGTCGGGTCGGTCGTGGCGCCGGCCCCGAGCGGCGCGCAGGAGGGCGACTCGCCCTCCAGCGAGCAGGCCCGTCCCGGCAACGGCCAGCTCGACATCGACCTCGACGTCCTCCGGGGCGAGCACAGCGAGGTCGAGGACGCCCTCGGCAGCCTGGCCGAGAACGTGGCCGCCCAGCAGGCGGCGCTCGACGCCGCCAACGCCCGCGTCCTCCAGGCCCGCGCCGAGCTCGATGCCGCCAACGCCGCGGTCGAGGCCGCCGAGCGCGAGCTGGAGGGGCTGACGACCCTCACCGACGCGGTGGTCGTCGAGGCGTACATGAACCCGCCGACCGAGGCGGGCCTCGAGGCCCTGAGCGCCCAGTCGCTGTCCGACGCCTCGATCAAGCAGTCGATCCTCAACACGGAGGCGACCTCGAGCGCCGCCCTCCTCGACCAGTTCCAGGCGGCCCGCGAACGGGTCGAGGCCGAGCGCGCCGCCCGCGAGGAGGCGGCCGCCCAGGCGGCCGAGCGCGAGGCCGAGGCCGAGGCCGCGCTCGCCGACCTGGAGGGCGCGCTCAGCCAGCAGATGCGCTTCGTCCTCGAGGTCGAGCGCCGGCTCAACCAGCGGCTGTCCGAGGCCCAGGGCCTGGCCGAGATCGACCCCGAGCTGGCGGCGCAGATCCTCGCCCGCGAGGCCGAGCTGGCCGGCATCGTCTCGCAGATCCAGGAGCAGGCCCGGCGCGAGCACGCCCAGCAGCTGGCCGCAGAGCTGGCCGCCCAGGCCGAGGAGGCCCGGTCCTCGGGCATCCAGGCCCCGCCCGGCGGCGTCGCCACCGTCACCTGCCCCCGGGGCGGCTCGTTCCAGATCGCCGGCGACATCCGCGGCTCGGTCCAGCGGCTGCTCGACGACGCCGCGGCCGACGGGCTCACCTTGTGCGGCCACGGGTACCGCGACCCGGCCGAGCAGGTGGCGCTGCGCCGGCAGAACTGCGGGTCCAGCCACTACGCCCTGTACGAGGCGCCGGCCTCGTACTGCAGCCCGCCCACGGCGGTGCCCGGCCGGTCCATGCACGAGCAGGGCCTGGCCATCGACTTCACCTGCGGCGGCGCCGGCACCGTCAGCTACGGCGACGCCTGCCACGACTGGTTGGTGAGCAACGCGGAGGACTACGGCCTCTACAACCTGCCCGGCGAGCCCTGGCACTGGTCGGTCAACGGTGACTGACGGCCCCGGGCCCGCGGGGCCCGAGCCCGATTGGAACGACCATCACACACATCCGGAGACCCTTTCGTTAACTTTCGGCACCGTCGGCGGTCCGCGCCGGCTCGTCCGTCCGGCCGTCAGCCGTCCGACCTTCGACCGATCGCCCAACCGACGACCGTCCGTCCCTCGACCGTTCATCCGAGGAGCCCAGCCAGGGGAAGCGCAGTGACGTCCGAACGCCGCAGCCGAGCCCGTCTCACCCGGCTCATCCGGGGGGCGCTCGCCGTCCTGGTCGGGACCGCGGTCCTGTCGCCGGCCCGCAGCTCCGCCCAGGAGGACCCGAGCGCCGAGCGTGAGCGGGTGCGCGAGCGGCAGGCCCAGGTCGACCTCCAGATCGACGCCCTGCGCGCCGATCGGGCCGAGATCGACCGGGCGCTCCGCCAGCTGCGGCGCAACGTCGCCACCCAACAGGCCGAGGCCGACGAGGCCCGCCGGGCCGAGCGGGCGGCCCGCGAGGACGTGCGGGAGGCCGAGCGGGCGGTGGCCCGGGCCGAGCAGCGCATCGCCGAGCTCGAGGAGGCCACCGACGAGATGGTCGTCGAGGCGTTCATGAACCCGCCCAGCGCGGAGATGTTCGACGCCTTCAACGCCGAGACGATCTCCGACGCCGCCATCCAGCAGGCGCTGCTCGAGCTGCAGGCCGACGCCGACGCCGACCTGATGGACCAGCTCAACGCCGCCCACGAGGACCTCGAGATCGAGGAGGCCAACAAGCAGGAGGCGGCCCGCGAGGCCGAGCGCCGGCGCCGAACCGCCGAGGCCGAGCTCGCCCAGGTCCGCGCCGCCGCCCAGCAGCAGCAGGACTTCGCCGCCGAGGTCGAGGCCCGGCTCGAGCAGGCGCTGAGCGAAGCCGAGTCCCTCCGCCGGCAGGACGCCGAGCTGGCCCGGCAGATCCAGCGGCAGCAGGAGGAGCTGGCCCGTCAGCTGCGCGAGGCCCAGCAGGCCGCGACCGCCGCCGGGGCGTCCGCGCCGTCGCCGGCGCCACCCGCGTCCGTCCAGCCCGCGCCGGGGGGCCTCGCCACCGCCCGGTGCCCGACCGGCGGGTCGATCACCGTCGCCGCCTCCATCGGCGACAACGTCCAGGGCCTGCTCAACGAGGCGGGCCAGCAGGGCGTGCCGCTGTGCGGGTGGGGCTACCGCGACCCGGCCGAGCAGGTCCAACTGCGGCGCGAGCACTGCGGCACCAGCGAGTACGCCATCTACCAGATGCCCTCGTCGCAGTGCAGCCCGCCGACCGCCCGGCCCGGCACGTCGATGCACGAGCGGGGCCTGGCCATCGACTTCAACTGCGCCGGCGGTTCGATCGTGGCCGGCGGGTCGTGCGACACCTTCCTGAAGTCGCGGGCGGACGACTACGGGCTCTACAACCTGCCGTCCGAGATCTGGCACTACTCGACGACCGGGAACTAGGGGGTCCCTGTCGGGGGTGCGGGGCGGCGCGCCCGTCCGGCGCCGGGTCGCCGTCGCGGGCGGTCGGCCCGGGCGCTCGGCCTTGGCCGCTCGGCTTTGGCTGCCGGCTCAGCCGGCGCGGCCGTCCCGCACGACGGCGGGGGAGCGGCGGAAGAACTGCTCCACGTCCTGCTCGTAGCGGTAGGGCTGGGGGGCGCCGACCGCCCGGCGCAGGCGCTGGGCCTCCACGAACGCCTGCACCGCCCCGGCCGACGTGTGCCCGTAGGTGAACCCGGCCGCCTTCAGCCGGCGGTTGTCGGCCCCGCGGCCGTAGGTGAGCAGGTCGATCAGCTCGGGCGACAGCTCGAGGCCCAGGCGGGCCAGCGGGGCGGCCAGCAGGCCGCGCCCGACCGGCGGCAGCGGTACCCGCCGCTTCCCACACATGGCCGCCACCTCGCTCCACGGCAGCAGGCCGTCGCCGGCCACGTTGTACGTGCCGCCGAGCTGGCGGTCGAGGACGAACGTGATGGCCCGCACGACGTCGTCCTCGTGCACGAACTGGAGGCGCGGGTCGAAGCCGAGCACCGATGGCACCAGCGGCAGCTGCAGCAGCTTGGTGATCGACGTCACGATCTCGGCGCCCAGCACGTTCGAGAACCGCAGCGTGGTCACGGTGACGTGCGGGTTGTCCTGGGCGTAGTCCCGCACGTACGACTCCACCTCGCACAGCGAGCGCTCGACGCGGTGGCGGGGGGCGGCCGAGCGGGGCGTGTCCTCCCGGAACCAGGTCGGGTCGCGGTGCGTCGACCCGTAGACCATCGTCGAGGACTTCACGACCACGTTCCGGACCCGGCTCTCGGGCTGGCTGGCAGCCGCGAACAGGTTCATCGTGCCGATCACGTTGGTCTCGTGGACCTGGCGGCCCGACATCTGCGCCGCGTCCACCACCAGGAACGTGTGGACGATCGTGTCGACCTGGGTCGCCCGCACGATGCGCGACAGGATCGAGTAGCTGGCGTCGGTGCGGACGTACTCGGTGCGCTCGAGCTCGACCGTCGGCTCGGTGGTGTCGAGCCCGACGATCACGTCCACGCCCGGGTCGGCCTCGAGGCGCTGGGCGACGCGGCCGCCCCAGAACGTGCCCAGGCCGGTCACGAGGACGCGGCGGCCCTTCCCCTTCGTCGCCGTGCTCGTGTGGGTCGCGCCCGTCGCCTCGGCCATGCCGGCGGTCACCCGGTCCACACGCTGCGGCGCTTCCGCAGCATGTCGTAGAGGGCCTCTTGGATCGTGCTGCGGATCTCCTCCGAGATGTCCATGATGCGGCTGCGCGAGTAGCGGGGCTGGTCGGGTGGCACGTCGAGGTGGACGGGCTCGAGCACCCGGATGCGGATCTTGGCCGGGAACGGCACGAGGCCCAAGCCGACCAGCATGTTGGCCGTGATCGGGAAGTAGGGGAGCCCGAGCGCCCGGGCCAGCGTCGGCACCTTGAACAGGATCGGCATCGTCTCCTCGGCGCCGACGACCGCCAGCGGGATGATCGGCACGCCCGCCCGCATGGCCAGCTGCACGAACCCGCCCCGGCCGAACCGCCGGAGCTGGTAGCGCTGGTCGAACGTCTTGCCCGGCCCCTTCGCCCCCTCGGGGAACACGGTGACGAGGTGCTGCTGCTCGCGCAGCAGGCGGTAGGCGTTGTCGGGGTGCGCCTGGACGCCGCCGAGCCGCGACCAGGCCACGTTCACGAACGGGATGCGCTTGAACATGTCGTCCGCCAGCCCGTAGACCGGCCGGCCGAGGTCGCGCTCGATCCCGTGCATGATCGACGGGGCGTCGGTCGGGACCGCGCCGGCATGGTTGGCCACCAGCATGGCCCCGCCCTCGCGGGGGATGCGGTCGAACCCCTCCCACTCGACCCGGAACCAGTGCTCGTAGACGGGGTCGTAGAGCCGCTGGACCAGGTCGCGCAGGCGCTGCGAGCGGCCCCACTCGTCGACGTCGGACAGGCGGGGGGCGTCGCCGGGTGGGTGTGGGGCGTCGCCCTCGGGGCGCGCGGCGGCGTCCGACCCGTTCGTCGTCGCCGCTTCCTGCCCGAGCATGCGCGCATGCTACGCCCGCCGGATCACTGGGCGGTCCCTTGAATGTCACACCCCGGGGGGAGGATGGGTCTCGATGGAGGCCACGTCCCTGCGCTTCGCCCGCATCGCCCGCCGGCTCGGCGATGCCGCCCGGGCCCAGGGCCTGCGCGCCCCCACGTTCCGCAGCCCGCCGCGGCTGCCGGGTGTCACCCGCACGATCCGCCGGGCGGGGCGCGGCCGGGCGACGATCAGCGTGGTGCTCCGCGGCCGGCCGTGGGCCGCCGTGTCGGCCGACATGATCGACGGGGTCGTGGCCGCCAACGGCCTCCGCGGCGTCGCCGCCGACCGCGTCCGCGCCGCCCTCTGGTCGGCCCTGGCCGACCTCGCCGACGACCAGGCGGCCTGACCACCGCCCCTCTCGCCGCACCGCCGCCCGTTGCCGGCTGCCGAACGGGCGGACGGGCTGGGTCGGAGGCCACGCTTCCGGCCGCCGATGCGGCCCCCGCCTGCCGCCCGTACCGACGCGTCGCCCCTACCTCGTCGTGGCCCGGCCGGCCCTCGGGGCCTGCCCAATGCGTGGGCCCGCGCCCTGGCGCCGGCCCGGCGCCGGGCGGTCGACCTCGCGGCGCGAATTGATCGGCGCCAGTACGCTGGCCCGAGTGCGTTCGACCCGGGTGCTCGTCGACCGCCTGACGGTCGGAGGGGACGAGCTGGACGTCGCCTACGCCGACGTCTTCGTCGTGGTGCGCGACGGCGAGACCGACCCGGGCCCGAACGACTGGGAGGTCACCGCCGTCGCCCGCGGCGGCCGGCGCCTCGAGCCCGGCGAGCACGAGCTGGTGGTGGAGGCGCTCGACGGCACCACGCTGTCGGGCCGGGCGTTGCTCCGCTACAGCGACGGACACCGCCACCTGTTCCGCGGCGACGGCCACCTCTCGGGCTTCGCCGTCGGCGACCGGTAGCCTCGCCCTCCCACCCGCCCGGGTGGCGGAACTGGCAGACGCGGAGGGCTTAAACCCCTCCGGCCCCTCGGGGCCGTGCGGGTTCGATCCCCGCCCCGGGCACCCGCTGACCCACTCTTGTCCCGGCTAGCCGCACGGGCCGAAGCCCAGCGGCAACCCCTGAGAGCGGTCGTCGGTCCCGGCTGGGTCATCAATCCTGTCGTGATGAGGTCCGGTAGGTGTTGACGAGGTGATTCCGCCGGGATGTGAGCCCTCCCGGGCTGCAACTCACGATAAGCCTCGCCTGCATATCGGTGGGGTGTTCCGTCGTAGCGGTCCGGGGCAAAGGTCGCGGAGCCCTCGACGCTCGGCTGGATCGATCCCGAGCGGGAGGGCATGGGTGGCACGGCGTAGGAAGGCGGAGGGCGTCATCGCGGGGTTTTTCCGAGCCCGACGCGACGCCAAGATCCTGGCGCAGAAGACGGCGGAGGAGCGGGAGACGAAGCGGATCCTTGCTGCTGAGCGAGACGAACGGAAGGCGCGACTTCGCGCCAAGCGTGACGCCACAGCGAAGCTCGAGCGAGAGGAGCGTGAGCGAGCAAAGGCCAAGGAGCGAGCTGAGAAACAGAAGGTCGCTCTTGCAGCGAAGGCATTGGAGGAGGAGCGCAAGCGCTATCAGCAGATCAGCCGCGACCTGGACAGGCGGACAGCAGATTCCGCGAAGCAGCGGGAGAGGGCCGCCGCCGAGCGGCGGCGCGCTGAGGCCGTACGAAAGACCGACCAGCTGCGCGCCGAGGTCGCCGCCTTGGGGCGCATCGTCGCCGGACGCCCTCGAAATCTCCAGCAGCGGCGTCCAGGTCTGGTGGACGCGTTCGAGCGCGGAGGGGCCGACGCTTTCGCCACCCAGGTGGCGGAAGCGCTCGCGAGCGCGTCGCATCCTCGTGGGTTCCCCCGCAGCTAGGCAGGCTACGCAGCAGAGGCGCGGACCCTTCACCTGACCGCCGAGCTGCCCGGGCCGAGCGTCGTGCCCGCGGAGGTGAGCTATGTGGTGTCGCGCCAGCGGCGCGCGGTCGAGCCGGTCGCTCGCAAGAAGGCAGACAGCGACGCGATCTATCGCCAGGTCGTGGCTTCGGTTGCTGTGCGCGTGCTCGCGTCGGCGTTCGATGCAGCTCCGCCGGAGCTCGTTCGCGACGTCGTGCTCAGCGGGTTCGCGATGGCCGTCGACCGTGCAACCGGGCGGCCCAAGCAGGCCTGGCTCGTGAGCGTCCACGCCGAACGTGAGCAGATCGAGGGTCTGGGACTCGATGCCGCGGAGTTCGACCCGGCGGCATGCCTAACCGACTACATCGGTGCCAGGGTGAGCCGCCATCCTCACGACTACGAGCCGGTGATCCCCGTCGCCGACATCGACCTCTCACGATTCAAGGTCGTCGGTGGCATGGACGTCGTCGCCGGACTCGACAGCCGTACCGACCTCCTCGCCATGCGACCGTGGGACTTCGAGCACCTGGTGAGACAGCTCTTCGAGGCCATGGGCGTCGAGACCTGGAACACACAGTCCTGCCGAGACGACGGGTTCGACGTCCTAGCGTACTTCAAACATGAGGTCCTGTCGGGTACTTGCGTGATCCAGGCCAAGCGCTACAAGGACGTGGTCCCGGTCGAGTCTGTGCGTGCTCTCGCAGGCACGATGAACGTAATGCAGGCCGCCAAAGGCATCCTTGTCACGACCTCTTGGTTCGGGAAGGCGAGCCGGGACTTCGCCAACGCCAACGGCCGCATCGATCTCATCGAGGGACCGAACCTCAAGGCGCTGTTGCGGAAGTACCTCGACCTGGATGTACTCATCGGCCTGCCCAAGGTTCCGAAGCGCTGGGGCCAACGCGATGGGCAGTGAGACTCGTTGATTCGGCGGCCTCTCGATTCCGGTTCCACTGCGCGTTCCGTACGTACGGTGTTGGTCACCGGCGGAAGACGAGGAAGTGTGCCGATGGCAGGCGAGCCACAGCGGAATACGCAGCTCCTGGGCCTGTGCGCGAGCGAGGCCCACCGGGCGCTGCTGATCGCTGAGAGCCAGGCCGAGGGAACGACGGTGTGAGCCCGAGCCAGGACGTCCGGCGGGAGGGTTTTGCCCCGGCGCCAGGGGTTCGTCAGGCGGCGGTGAGGGTGGAGTGGGGGGAGGGGGTGAGG
>DATCLS010000019.1:0-18644 GCA_036563805.1 Acidimicrobiales bacterium
AGAGCCACGTCCGGGGCGGCGGACGGCGCTGGTGAGGCGGTCGGCAGAGCCACGTCCGGGGCGGCGGACGGCGCTGGTGAGGCGGTCGGCAGAGCCACGTCCGGGGCGGCGGACGGCGCTGGTGAGGCGGTCGGCAGAGCCGCGTCCGGGGCCTCGGGTGGGCTCGTGACCACGTGTCTGCACGACGCCGACGGGGACGCCGCCGCTGGCGACGCCGCCCGCGGGACCGAGCCCGCCGCTGGCGACGCCGCCGACGGGGACGCCGCCCACAGGACCGAGCCCGCCGCTGGCGACGCCGCCGACGGGGACGAGCCCGCTGGCGGGACGGCGGAGGGCGGGGCCGGCGTACGGGTCGGCGCCGGGGACCGGTGAGCGGGGCGTGACGACGGCGACCGCGGCGGCGACAGCGGCCCCGCCGGCCGATCCCACCGCCGTCCCCGGGGCCGGGCCCGCGCGGGCCTTCAGCCGGGTCGGCCCCGGCTGGCGCTATCGCCTCGAGTCCCTGCCCATCGAGCGGGCGCGGGCCGGCGCCGTAGCCGCCGCCCTCGTGGTGGCCACCACCGCCGTCCACGCCGTCAACCTGACCGCCGCCCCCCAGCGTCTGGCCGAGGAGGGCGACATCGCCGCCCGAGCCTGGGCGGTCGAGAACCTGCGGGCGCTGACCCCCGGCACCTACACCTACGACGGCCCGCCTCTCGGCTGGCTGCAACTCGGCGCCTGGACGTGGCTCACCGGGGCGTTCGACCGCGGCCCGAGCGCGGTCGGGGCGGTCCGCCCGGCCATGCTGATCGCCCTGGCGGTGAGCGCGGCCCTGCTGTGGGTCCTGGCCCGGCGCCTCGAGCTGCCCCGGTGGGCGGCCGCCACCGCCCTCGTCCTGTTCGGGCTGTCCCCGCTCGCCGTCGACCTCCACCGGCAGGTGCTGGTCGAGAACCTGGCGGTGCCGTGGATCCTGGCGGCGTTCGTCCTGGCCACGAGCCCCCGCCAGCGCCTGGCCGCCCAGGCCGGGGCGGGGCTGTGCCTGGGCGTGGCCGTCCTGACGAGCGGGACCGCGCTGCTGCTGGTCCCGGCCCTGGCGCTGCTGCTGTGGCGAGCGACGGCGGCCGAGAACCGGTGGATGGTCCTGGCGGTGGCCGCCTCGCTGTTCCTGCTGGTGTGCGGGGCGTTCGCGGTGGGGGCCGCGGCCCGGGGCGAGCTGCTCCCCGGCGACGCCGGGCCGAGCCTGCTGGAGGGGGCGTGGCACCAGGCGTTCGAGCGCCCGTCCACGGGCAGCGTGCTGGACGGCGGGTCGGCCGCCCGCGCCACCGTGTCCGGCTGGCTGGACCTCGACCCGGTGGGCCCGGTCCTGGCCCTGGCGGCGGCCCCGCTGGCGCTGGTCACGTTGCGACGGGTGGCCCCGATGGCCGCCGGCTTCCTGGCCGTGGGCGCCATCGTCGTGCGCCCGGGGTACCTGCCGCCCAGCCTGCCCGTGCTGCTGCTCCCGCTGGGCGCTGTCCTGGTGGCCGGGGCGGCAGCCGCCGTCTGGCGCTGGTACGGCGAGGGCCGCCCGGCCCGGGGCCGCGTGCTGGCGGGCGCGGGGGCGCTGGTAGCGGTGGCGACCGCAGCGGCGTGGGCCGGCGACCTGGGCACGCTGGTGGGCCGGGACGCCGACGCCCCGCTCCGGGACGCGACCCGGTGGATCGTCGACGCCGCCCCGGCCGACGCCACGCTCGTGGTGGACGACGCCATCTGGGTCGACCTGGTCGAGGCCGGCGTCGACCCCGACCGGCTCACGAGCTACGCGGCCCTGGTCGCCGACACCGGGCGGGGCGCCGACCGGCCCCGCCCGGCGCCCGAGCACGACCTCGTCGTCGTGACCGGGGCGTACCGGTCCTTCCGCGCCGGCCACCCGCAGCTGGCGGTGGCCGTGGGCAACTCGACGCCCGTGGTGGCGTTCGGGTCGGGCGACGAGCGGGTCGAGATCCGGCGGGTGGGATGAGCCGGCCGGGCGGCTGAGCTGGCCGGCCGGGCCGGCCGGGCCGGCTCCGGTCGGCCGTCCCGGTGGGGCGCCGGGCCGCGATGCGGTGTCCGTCCGGCACGCGTAGTGTCGGGGGCGACGGGATCGACAGTGCCGGAGGTTCGGCGGAATGCCCGGGAACCGTCCTCGACTCTGGGGGAGGCGCTCGACCTGATGGTTCGCGTCCGCCGGCGCGCTGGGACGTCGACGGGCCAGGGGTCGTCCACGCCGCGCCGCCTCCGGGTCTGGCTGCTTCGCCGGCTGCCGATCGTGCTGCTGGCCGCGGCCGTGGCGGCCGTCCCGGGGGGCGGGATGGCGGGGGTGTCCCGGATCAGTGAGCGGCCGATCCCCAACGATCCGGTGTCGCCCTCCTGGCGGGCGCAGGCGGACGACGCGTCGGCCGACGGCGGCGCGGCCGACGAGACCGCCACGGGCCTGACCCGACCCTGGACGCCCACCACCGGCGGCCGGTCGGGGCGCGTGCCCACGGCCCGGCTGATCAGCGACCTCGGCAGCAGCGGCATCCCCGACGTGGCGATGCGAGCCTACGTGCGGGCGGCCCGGACGCTGTCGGTGGTCGACCCGTCGTGTGGCCTGCGCTGGTCGCTGCTGGCCGCCATCGGCCGGGTCGAGTCGAGCCACGGCACGTTCGGCGGGGCCCGCCTGCTCCCGGACGGCACGACCACCCGCCCCATCCGGGGCGTGGCGCTCGACGGTCGGGGTGACGTCGCCCGTGTCCTCGACACCGACGACGGGCGCCTCGACGGCGACGCCGTGTACGACCGGGCGGTCGGGCCCATGCAGTTCATCCCGTCGACCTGGCGGCGGGTGGCCTCCGACGGCAACGACGACGGCCGCTCCGACCCCAACAACATCTTCGACGCCGCGCTGGCCGCCGGCGTCTACCTGTGCGCCGGCGACGTCGACCTGCGCGACCGCGACGAGCGGGCGCGCGCTGTGCTCCGGTACAACCACTCGGCGCAGTACGTGGCGACCGTGCTGGCGCTGGCCGACGCCTACGAGCGGGGGCAGCGCGGGCCGCTGCCGCCGGTCGGCCCGGTGCGGACGCCCCCGGCCACCGTGCCGACGCCGAACCTCCCGCCGGCCAACCCCGGGCCGACGCCGTCGCTCGGCGGGTCGGGCGGCTCGGGCGGATCCGCTGGGTCCGGCGGCTCCGGCGGGCGGTCGCCGGCCGAGCGGGACAGCACGGCCACGACCCGGCCGCGCCCGACCACGTCGCGGCCGTCGACGACGACCACCCGGCCGCCGACCTCGGGGCCGACGACCGGCCCGACGGCGTCGACCACCTCGACGAGCACGTCCACGTCGAGCACGTCCTCGTCCTCGACGTCGAGCTCCACCTCGTCCTCGACGTCGAGCACGTCCTCGTCCTCGACGTCGAGCTCCACCTCGTCCTCGACGTCGAGCTCCACCTCGTCCTCGACGTCGTCCTCCACCTCGTCCTCGACGTCGAGCTCCACGACGTCGTCGACGACCACCACCCCGACGACCGCCCCGCCCGACCCAACGCTCCACCGGGTGACCGGCGACACCCTTCCCGGCGGGCCGTGGGCGCTGTGGGCCGGCGGCGACGCCGCTCGGGCGGTGCTGGAGCTGCGGCTCCCGACCCGGGCGTGGCGCGACGAGGGCACCGCGGCCGCCCTGACCGGCCGGTGGACCGTGGCGTCCGCCGACGGGCGGCACGTGGTGTGGGGCCTGACGCCCGACGCCGTGACCACGGTGGCGGTCACGCTGTCGGACGGCCGGGTCGTGGCGATCCCGACCGGCGATCCGGGGCTCGGCGGGGCCGGGGTCCGGGCGTTCGCCGCGCAGCTCCCGGAGGGCGTCACGATCGCCGCGGCCGAGGGACGGCGGGCCGACGGCACCGCCGCCGTCCGGGCCCGGGACGTGGCCGAGTCCCTGGCCCCCGTCGCCGGGTTCGACCCGGCCGTCCGGGCCACCCTGCCCGTCGCCCCGACCCCGCCCGCCTGAACCTCCCCGGCCGACGCCCGACCGCCACCACCGACCGGCCGACCGGCGCGGGCCGCCTGACCGCCGCATGGCGCCCGAGCGGGCGGCGCGGCGGGTCGGCGGCCGCCGTGCGTCGGCGTCCCGAAGAGCCGGCCCGCCGCTACTGTGAGCGCATCGGCCGCCGACCGGCGGCGGCACGGGAGGACGCATGGCTGCGACACCGACGGGGGCGCCCCCGGTCGCCACGCTCGACGAGACCACCCGGGGCGCGTTCGTCACCCGGGTCTACCAGCACCTCCTGTTGGCGGTCGCCGCCTTCGTCGCGTTCGAGGCGCTGCTCATCAACCTGGGCGCGGCCCGGGCGCTCTACGACCTGCTCGCCGACAGCCGGGGCGGCTGGCTGCTGCTGCTCGGCGGCTTCATGATCTGCAGCTGGCTGGCCACGACCGCCGCCCACGACGTCCTCGACCCGGCGCGCCAGTACGCCGGCCTGTTCGGGTTGGCGGCGGCCGAGGCGGTGATCTTCGCCCCGTTCCTCCACTTCTTCTTCGAGGTCGAGAACGACGGGGCGGCCACGGTGTGGGCCGCGGCGGTGGTGACCGCCCTCGGGTTCGCCGGGCTGACGGCGGTCGGGTTCGTGACCCGCACCGACCTGTCGTTCGTCCGGCCGATCCTGACGTGGGGCTTCGTGTGCGCCCTCGTGCTGATCGTCGCCGCCCTGCTGTTCGGGCTCGTGCTGGGCGTGTGGTTCTCGGTGGCGCTGATCGCCCTGGCGGGCGGCGCCATCCTCTACCAGACGCAGACGATCCTGCGGAGCTACCCGTCCGAGGCCCACGTCGGGGCGGCCGTGCAGCTGTTCGCCTCGGTGATGCTGCTGTTCTGGTACGTGCTCCGCCTGCTCGGCCAGCTCCGCCGCTGACCCGCCGCTGACCCGCCGCTCCGCCGGCGTTCCCGCCCGGTCCCAGCCCGCCGACCCGACCTACTCGTCGAACTCCCCGGCCTTCACCCCCTGGGCGAAGGCGCGCCATTCGTCGGCTGTGAACTGCAGGACGGGCCCGTCGGGCAGCGTGGAGTTCCGGACCAGCACCCGGCCGCCGTCGTACGCGCCCTCGACGCGGTTGCCGGTCCCGCTGTACGAGCTCTTCCGCCACTTCAGGCCCGATGACGGCGCCACGACGTCTCCCTCCTCGTCAACCAGCTCCCCAGTCGCGATACGGATCGAGGTGGTGCAATCACTAATCGTACGGCGATCGCCCGACTGCAGAAGGGCTGAGAAGGGTCAGGCGAGCTTGGGGTCAGGCCGAGGAGGCCACGGACGAGACGTAGGCGGCGACCGTGGGGAGGTCGGCCGGGAGGACCTCGTAGCGCTCGGGGCGGGTGTGGAGGTCGGCCAGGTGGTCGGGCAGCGCGGGCCGGCGGCCGATGGCCCGCTCGACGGCGTCGGGGAACTTGGCGGGGTGGGCGGTGGCCAGGCACACGAGCGGCAGGTCCGGCCGGCGGCGGGCGGCCCGCCCGGCGCCGATGCCGACCGCGGTGTGGGGATCGGCCACGTACCCGGTGCGCTCGTGCAGCGACCGGATCTCGGCGAGCGTGGCGTCGTCGTCGAGGGCGGCGGCGGCGAACACCGGGTCGCGGGGCACCTCCACCGCCCCCACGCCCCGGAACCGCTCCATCACGCCGGCGGTGGCCGCGGCGTCCCGGCCCAGCAGCTCGAACAGCAGGCGCTCGTGGTTGGACGACACCTGGATGTCCATGGCCGGGCTGTAGGTCGGCACGACCCCGTCCTCGCTCAGGGCCAGCGTGCCCGTCCGCACCCAGCGGGTGAGGATGTCGTTGCGGTTCGACCCGATCACGAACCCCTCGATCGGGGCCCCGGACCGCCGGGCGATCCATCCGGCCAGGATGTTGCCGAAGTTGCCGGTCGGGACCGCCACCTCGCACGGCCCCACCGCGGCCGCCGCGGTGAGGTAGTAGGGGATCTGGGCGGCGACCCGGGCCCAGTTGATCGAGTTCATGGCCGACAGCCCGACCCGCTCGCGCAGGGCGGCGTCGGCGAACAGGCCCTTGACCAAGTCCTGGCAGTCGTCGAACGTCCCCTCGACGGCCACGTTGTGGACGTTGGGCGCGTCGACGGTGGTCATCTGCCGCCGCTGCACGTCCGACACCCGGTCGGCGGGATGGAGGACGACGACGTCGAGCGTGGGCCGGCCGACGCAGGCGGCGATGGCGGCCGAGCCGGTGTCGCCCGACGTGGCCACGACGATCGTGGCCCGGCGGCCCCGGCGGGACAGCTCCCAGTCGAACAGCCGGCCGACGAGCTGGAGCGCCACGTCCTTGAACGCCAGCGTCGGGCCGTGGAACAGCTCGACCACGAACAGGCCGGGCTCGACCTCGACGACCGGGCACACGTCGGGGTGGTCGAACGTGGCGTAGGCGGCCGCGACCAGCTCGTCGAGCACGCCCCAGGGCAACGAGCCCTCGACGTAGGGCCACAGGACCTCGGCCGCCACGTCCGCGTACGGGACCGGCCCGCCGGAGACGCCGGACACACCGGACTCCCCAGGCCCGCCCGACACACCCGACTCCCCGGACACGCCGGACTCACCCGCCGAACCGCCCAGCCCCGGCGGGAACGTCGGCCACGTCTCCGGCACGTACAGCCCGCCGTCGGCGGCCAGCCCGGCCAGCAGCACGTCGGCGAACTCCAGCACTGGGGCCCGGCCCCGGGTCGAGACGTACTTCACGCCCCCGCTCCCCTCACGCCCCGCGCCGTCGCGCGCCCGCTCCCCCTCACGTCCCCGCTCCCCGGGGCCCCTCGCCGATCACCCGCAGGACCGACGTGATGCGGTCGACGGCGTCGAGGTGGTGGAGGTCGCGGATCGTCGCCTGGAAATCGGCCTCCCGGGCCACGTGGGTGATGAACACGAGCCGGGCCTCCTCGCCCAGCCCCTCCTGCTCCATCGTGCGGATGGACACGCCGTGGCGCCCGAAGGCGCCGGCCACCGCAGCCAGCACGCCCGGCCGGTCGGCGACGTCGAGGTTGACGTAGTAGGCGGTCGACACCTCGTCGATGGGCCGGAGCCGGGCCTTGCCCAGAGCACCCACGCTGGCGTGGCTGCCCTTGGCCCGGTTGGCGGCGGCGTCGATCAGGTCGCCGAGCACGGCGCTGGCGGTCGGCGACCCGCCGGCGCCCCGCCCGTAGAACATGAGCTCGCCGACGGCCTCCCCCTCGACGAACATGGCGTTGAAGCTGTCGCGCACCGAGGCCAGCGGGTGGTCGGCCGGCACCATCGCCGGGTGGACCCGCACGCCCACGTCGCCGCCGTTGCCGTTGCCGCCGGGGTCGCGCTCGGCGATCGCCAGCAGCTTGATGACGTAGCCCATCTTGGCCGCGTAGGCGATGTCGGCGGTGGTGATGGCCGAGATGCCCTCGTTGTAGACGTCGCCGGCCACCACCCGGCACCCGAAGGCGATGGAGGCGATGATGGCGGCCTTGGCCGCGGCGTCGTGGCCCTCGACGTCGGCCGTGGGGTCGCGCTCGGCGTACCCCAGGCTCTGGGCCTCGCTGAGGGCCTCGGCGTAGGAGGCGCCGGCCTCGGTCATCCGGGTGAGGATGTAGTTGGTCGTGCCGTTGACGATGCCCATCACCCGGTCGATGCGCTCGCCGGCCAGCGATTCGCGCAGCGGGCGGATGAACGGGATGCCCCCGCCGACCGCCGCCTCGAACAGCAGGTCGACGCCGGCGGACTCGGCGGCGGCGAACAGCTCGGAGCCGACGTTGGCCAGCAGCTCCTTGTTGGCGGTCACGACCGGCTTGCCGGCCCGGATGGCGGCCAGCGTCAGCTCGCGGGCCGGCTCGATGCCGCCGATGACTTCGACCACGACGTCGATGCCGGGATCGACGACCACCTCGGCGGCGTCGTGGGTCACCACGCCCTCGGGCAGGTCGACGGAGCGCTCCTTCGTCGTGCTGCGGACCGCCACGCGGGTGACCTCGAGCCGCAGGCCCGTGCGGGCGGCGATGGCGTCGGCCCGCGTCCGGATGAGGTCGATCAGCGCCGCGCCGACGTTGCCGCAGCCCAGGACGCCGACGCGCACGGGTTCGGGGGCGGAACCAGGGGTTGTCACCCTGAGCATCGTACGAGCACGGACCGTCCCCCGGGAAAGGCGATAGGCCGACACACGATGCCCGTGGTCGTTGAGGTCCGCGATAGCGTGTCGGGCGGACGGGCGACCCTACATGGGCCGACAGGCAGTATCGCTGGAGGCGGCGACACATGAGCTCAACGGCGGGTGACACGCGAATCGAGGGCGCGGACGTGGCCCAACGCATCCGCGCCTTCCTGGTCGACAGCTTCCTGCTGGGCGACGACACCGGCTTCGCGAACGACGACTCGCTGATCGAGGCCGGCATCGTCGACTCGACCGGTGTCATGGAGGTGGTGGCGTTCCTCGAGGAGTCGTTCGCCATCACCATCGACGACGACGAGCTCGTGGCCGACAACCTCGACTCCGTCGAGCGCCTGGCGGCGTTCGTCGGTCGCAAGCTGGCGGCCGCCGACGCGGGCGCTCAGTGACGCGCCACGACATCCGGCGTAGCGGCGGCCAACTCGCCCACGACCAGCTGATCGCCAGCGCGGCGCGGCGCCCCGACGCCCCCGCCGTCATCGCCGAGACGACCCACACGTTCGGCGACCTCGATCGGGCCAGCGACGCGCTCGCCGCCCACCTGCAGGCCGTCGGCGTCCGGCGGGGCGATCGGGTCGTGATCCTGGCCGACAACTCGGCCGAGGTCGTGGTCGCCCTGTACGCCGCGCTCAAGGCCGGCGGCGTGTTCGTGGTGGTCAACCCGACCACCAAGCCGGGCAAGCTCGCCTACATCCTGCAGGACTGCGCGGCCCGGGCCATGGTCGTCCACCAGCGGGTGGCCCGTTTCGCCCTGCCGGCGCTCGCGGAGTCGCCGTCGGTCACCGCCACCGTGTGGATCGGCGGGGTGCCGGACGGCGCGGCGGGCGCCGCGCCGGGCGCCGCGGACGCCTCCGGGGCGGACGGCGCCGACCGCCGGAGCGCCGTCGCCTACGGCGATGCCGTGGCCCGCGACGCCGTCCCCGACGACCCGGGCACCATCGACGCCGACCTCGGCGCCCTCGTCTACACGTCCGGCTCGACCGGCTCGCCCAAGGGCGTGATGCTCACGCACCGCAACCTGGTGCACAACGCCTGGTCGATCTCGACCTACCTGGGCTACCGCGAGGACGACGTCATCGCCTGCCTGCTGCCCCTATCCTTCGACTACGGGCTGTTCCAGGTGCTGATGGCGGCCCGGGTGGGCTGCGCCGTGCTGCTGGAGCGGGGCTTCGCCTACCCCCGCGACTGCCTGGCCCGGATGGCCGAGCACGGCGCGACCGTGCTGCCCGGCGTGCCAACGATCTTCGCCACGCTGCTGCAGCTGGCGCCGTTCGACGACCTGGGCCTCGACCTCGGCCGCGTGCGCATGCTGACCAACACGGCGGCCACGCTGCCCCCGGCCCACATCGAGCGGCTCGGCAAGGCGTTCCCCCAGGCCCGCATCTTCTCGATGTACGGCCTGACCGAGTGCACCCGGGTCTCGTACCTCGAGCCCGAGCGGCTGGCCGACAAGATCACGTCGGTGGGCAAGGCCATGCCCAACACCGAGGCTTACGTCGTCGACGAGCAGGGCCGGCGGGTGCCGCCCGGCACGGTCGGCGAGCTGGTGGTGCGCGGCGCCAGCGTCATGCGGGGCTACTGGGGCAAGCCGGAGGAGACGGCGGCCGTGCTGCGGCCGGGCGACATCCCCGGCGAGCTCGTGCTCCACACCGGCGACCAATTCGTGGCCGACGAGGAGGGGTTCCTCTACTTCGTCGGCCGGGGCGACGACGTGTTCAAGTCCAAGGGCGAGAAGGTCAGCCCCCGCGAGGTCGAGCACGTCCTCTACGAGCTGGCCGACGTCGCCGAGGCCGCGGTGGTGGGCGTGCCGGACGAGATCGATGGCATGGCGATCAAGGCCGTCGTGGCCCCCCGGCCGGGGGCGACGCTGACCGAGGCCGAGGTGCGCCGGCACTGCCGGGCCCGGCTGGAGTCGTACCTGGTCCCCAAGCACGTGGAGATCCGGGCGTCGCTGCCCAAGACCGAGTCGGGCAAGATCCGCAAGGCGAGCCTGGCCGAGGCGCCGGGCGGGGGACCGGACGGGGCGCCGGCCGACACGACGCGGGCCGACGCCCTGCCGGCCGAGGCGCCCGACGCCGACACGGCCGCCCCGGCGGACGCGAGGTAGGCCGCGCCGTGTGCGGGATCGCAGGGGCCGTCGTCGGGCCGGGCCGCCGCCCGGTCGAGCTCGAGGAGCTGCGGCGCATGGTGGCCGTGCTCGGCCACCGGGGCCCCGACGGGCACGGCCTGTTCCGCGACGAGCGGGTGGGCCTGGGCCACGCCCGCCTGAGCATCATCGACCTGGCGGGCGGGTTCCAACCCCTGGCGGGGTGCGACGGCGCCGTGTGGCTGTGCTTCAACGGCGAGATCTTCAACTACGTCGAGCTGCGGCGCGACCTGGCGGCGCTGGGCCACGTGTTCACGACCGACGGCGACTCCGAGGTCATCGTCCACTGCTACGAGCAGTACGGGCCGCGGGCCTGGTCGATGCTCAACGGCCAGTTCGCCTTCGCCCTGTGGGACCGGCCGGCCGGGAAGCTGTGGCTGGTGCGCGACCGGGTCGGCATCCTCCCGCTGCACTGGGCCCGGGCCGACGAGGCCGGCGGCGGGCTCGTGTTCGCCTCCGAGGCCAAGGCGCTGTTCGCCGGCGGACGGGTGGCGCCCCGACCCGACCCCACCGGCCTGGCCGAGGTGTTCACCCGCTGGTCGGCGTCCGCGCCCCGCACCGCGTTCGCCGGCGTCCACAGCGTCCGGCCCGGCTCGGCGCTGGCCGTCGACGTGCGCGACCCGGCCCTGCCCGTCCACGAGGAGCCGTACTGGCGGCCCGACCTGTCCGGCTCCGACCGGTGGGCCCGGGCGTCGCTGGACGAGGCCGCCGACGAGCTGGGCGCCCGCCTGTCCGCCGCCGTGCGGCTGCGGCTGCGGGCCGACGTGCCGGTCGGCGCCTACCTCAGCGGCGGGCTCGACTCGTCGGTGATCGGCTCGCTGGTGCGGGCGGCCGACTCCAGCGAGCTCCAGACGTTCGCGGTGCGGTTCGCCGACCCGGCCTTCGACGAGACGGCCGAGCAGCGCCGGATGGCCGGGCTGCTGGGCACCGACCACCACGAGATCGTGTGCGGGCCCGAGGAGATCCAGCGGGCCCTGCTCGATGTCGTCTGGCACTGCGAGACGCCGCTGCTGCGCACCGCGCCCATCCCGCTGTTCCTGCTGTCGGGCCTGGTGCGCGACACGTCCCGCAAGGTGGTGCTGACCGGCGAGGGGGCCGACGAGCTGCTGGCCGGCTACAGCATCTTCAAGGAGGACGCGGTCCGCCGGTTCTGGGCCCGCGACCCGGCCTCCGAGATGCGCCAGGCCCTGCTCGGCCGCCTCCACCCCGAGGTCCAGGCCGGCGACGGCCGGGCCGGGGAGATGTGGCGGCGGTTCTTCCGCCACGACCTGGCGGCCACCGGCCGGCCCTTCTACTCGCACGCCGTCCGCTGGCGGAACACGGGCTGGTCGCGGCGCCTGCTGGCGCCGGCCATCCGGGAGGCGGCCGCCACGGCGGCCGACCCCGAGGCGCTGGAGGCCGACCTGCTGGCCGAGATGCCGCCCGGCTGGCGCGACTGGCCGCCCCTGGCCCGGGCCCAGTGGATCGAGATCGCCACGTTCATGTCGTCCTACCTGCTGGCCTGCCAGGGCGACCGGGTGGCGATGGCGCACGGCGTCGAGGTCCGCTACCCGTTCCTCGACCCGGACGTGATCGACCTGGCGTCCGCCCTGCCCACCCGGCTGAAGATGCCGGGGCTGCGCGACAAGGTGGCGCTGCGGCGCCTCGGGTCGCGCTCGCTGCCGCCCGAGATCTGGCAGCGGCCGAAGAAGCCCTACCGGGCGCCGATGACCCCCGCCCTCTTCGGCGCCGGCGAGCCCGAGTACGTGTCCGAGCTGCTGTCGGACGCCGCGGTCGACCGGCTCGGCCTCGTCGACCCCAAGGCGACCCGGCTGCTGCTCGACCGGGCCCGGGCCCGGGACGGCCACCTGGCCGGCGAGCGGGAGGAGATGGCCCTCGTGGGAGCACTGACGTTGCAGGCGCTGGGACAGGCGTTCCTGGTCGACCTGCCGAGCCGGGCGGCCGCGGCCCGCCGGCGCCTGGACGGCACGCCGCCCCAGGTGCTCGTCGACCTGACCGCGCCGGCGGACCGGGTGGAGGCCGCTCGATGACCACGTTCGATCGGGACGTCCTGCGCATCGACGCCGAGGCGGTGGCCACCGACGTCGCCGCCGCCATCCGGCGCCACACCAACCAGCTCAAGCGGCGCGGGCTCGTGGTGGGCGTGAGCGGCGGGGTCGACTCGGCCGTGTGCGCGGCGCTGGCCGTCCGGGCCGTGGGCCCCGACCGGGTCACGGCCCTGCTCATGCCCGAGGCCGACAGCGACCCGGAGTCCACCGAGCGGGGCGAGCTGCTGTGCAAGGCCCTCGGCATCGACCACGTCGTCGAGGACATCGCCCCCGCCCTCGAGGCCCTGGGCTGCTACCGCCGGCGCGACGCCGCCATCCGCCGGGTGTTCCCCGACTTCGGGCCCGGCTGGCGCCAGAAGATCGCCCTGGCCGAGGGCCTGCTCGACCGTGACCGGGTCAGCTACTTCACGCTGGTGGTCGAGTCGCCCGCCGGCGAGCGGTCGTCGCAGCGCATGCCGACCGACGTGTACCTCGAGGTGGTGGCGGCCACCAACATGAAGCAGCGGACCCGCAAGCTCATGGAGTACTTCCACGCCGAGGCCCGCAACTACGCGGTGCTCGGCACGCCCAACCGGCTGGAGTACGAGCTCGGGTTCTTCGTGCGGGGCGGCGATGGCCTGGCCGACCTCAAGCCCATCGCCCACCTGTACAAGACCCAGGTGTACGAGCTGGCCCGCCACCTCGACGTGCCCGAGGAGATCAGCAGCCAGCCGCCGTCGACCGACACCTACAGCCTCCCCCAGACCCAGGAGGAGTTCTACTTCGCCCTCCCCTACGCGGAGATGGACCTGCTGCTGTGGGCCTGGCACCACGGGGTCCCGGCCGCCGAGGCGGCGCCGGTGATGGGGCTGGAGCCCGAGCAGGTCGAGCGCGTCTACCGCGACATCGTGGCCAAGCGGCGGGTGGCCGAGCGCAGCCTGCGGGACGCGCTGCTTGTGGAGAAGGTCGACCTGTCCGAGGGGCTGGCGTGACGGGGACCGGCGCGCCGGGGAACGGATCGCCGGAGGGCGCGCCGGCCGCCGGGGCCGCCGGCGCGCCCGGGCCCCGGCCGGGCGGGCCCGTCGGGTCGGTCCGGTCCAACGGCCGGCGGCCGGCCGCCGTCTCCCGGCCCGTGCCCGAGCGGTTCCTGCGGGGCATCACCCGCTACCGGGACACCGACGCCGACGAGCTGCGGGCCTTCCAGCTCCGCATGTTCGGTGAGGACGCCCGCCAGCTCGACCGCCAACGGTTCACGTGGCTGTTCGAGCGCAACCCGTGCCGGTCGCCCGAGGGCGTCGGCCTCTGGGTGTGCCGGCGCGAGGGCCGGATCGTGGGCCAGCAGGCCGAGATCCCGTTCGAGCTCCGGGTCGGCGGCCGGGTGCGGCCGGCGGCGTGGGCCATCGACCTCATGGTCGACGAGGCCTGGCGCATCCGAGGCGTGGCCCCCGGCCTGATGGCCACCCAGTTGGCCGGGCGCAGCCTCGCCGGCGGCCTCAACCTGTCCGACAAGGGCAAGCGCACCTACGAGCGGGCCGGTTGGGCCGACCTGGGCGTCGTCGACGTCTACGTCCGGCCCCTCGACGTGACCCGGGCCCTGCGGCTGGCGCCGGTCTCCCCCCGCCTGCGCCGCCTCGGGCCGGCGGCCGGCGTGGCCCTGCGAGCGGTCGACGCCGCGGTGGGCCGGCTGGCCCGGGCGACCGGGCTGCGGCTGATCCCGGTCCCCCGGTTCGACGACCGGATCGACGAGGTGTGGGCGGCGTCCGCCTCCGACTATCCGGTCCTCGCCGTCCGGGATGCGGCCACCACCCGGTGGCGGCTCGACGAGCGCCCCGACCGCGACGATCTCCGGCGGTACCTGCTGTGGCGGAAGGGGGCCACGCTCGGGTACGTGGCCCTGCGGCGCAGCGTCACGGCCAACGACGCCGGCGGCGACCGGGCCGCCATCGTCGTCGACTACCTGGCACCGGCCCGGTGGGTGGCGCCGCTGCTCACCTTGGCCGCCCTCGAGGCCCGGCACGACGGCGCCGTCGCTCTGCTGTGCAAGACCCGCAACGCCCCCGCCGACCGGTGGCTGCGGGCCGCCGGGTTCGTGCGGCGGGCGTCGGTGGCCGACGAGCCCATCCGCTTCGTGTTCCGGTGCGACGAGGAGGTCGAGGGCCCGGAGGTGGCCCGGCTGGTGACCGACCCCGACGCCTGGTTCGTCACCTCGGCCGACAGCGACCTCGAGCTAGCCATGACCCCGGCCGGGGACCGTGCGGCCGCGGGCGCGGAGGTGGACGCGGCGACGGGCCCCGCGGCGGGCGAGGCGGCGGACGCGGAGGTGGGCGGATGACCGACCTCGGCGACCTCGAGATGACCGTCGTGACCGACGCGGCGGCACTGGACGGCCTGCGCGACGAGTGGGAGGCGGCCGTCACCGCCGATCCGACCCCCAACGTGTACTTGACCTGGGAGTGGGTCACGACGTGGTGGTCCCACTTCGGCGCCGGCAACGAGCTGCACGTCGTCGTCGTGCGCGACGGCGACGGGATCGTGGCCATCGCCCCGCTCCAGCGGTCGCGGCCCGGCGTGGGCCCGCTGGCCACGCCGATCCTCCAGCGGATCAGCCCCGACGCCGGCGACTACGGCGGCATCGTGCTGGTCCGACGCGAGGACGAGGCCGTCGAGGTGCTCGTCGACCACCTCGAAGGCCAGCTGTGCGACGGGGCCGCGTCGGCGGTCGTGCTGTCCCGCCTGCTGACCGACGACCCGTTCCTGGCCCGGCTGCGCGAGGCCCTGCTGCGCCGAACCGGGACGCTGGCGGCCCAGGAGGCCGAGCTGGAGGGGGCCTGCCTGCTTACGGACCTGCGGTCCGGCTTCAACATGACCAAGCAGGCCAAGAAGCACAAGATCCGCCAGCGCAACCGGCGCCTGGCCGAGGCCCACGACGAGGTCGTGTTCGCCTACCACACCGGCGACGACCTGGACGTCGGCCTCGACCGCCTGCTGAAGCTGCACGCCGCCCGGTGGGAGGGACGCGAGTCCGAGATGCACGGGCTGCTGGCCGACGCCGACCGGGAGGCGTTCATGCTGGACGCCATCCGGGCGCTCGACCGGAAGGGCCGGGTCCGGTTGCTGACGCTGACCGCCGACGGCCGCCCCGTCGCCGCGGAGCTCGACTTCGAGCTCGGCTCCCGGCTGTTCATGTTCAAGGGGGCGTTCGACCCCGAGTTCTCGGCGTTCAGCCCCGGGCAGCTGCTCCACCACCGGGTCATCGAGGACGGCCTGGCCTCCGACGTCGACGTCGTCGACTGGGGGCGGGGCGACCAGCTCTACAAGCGGCGGTGGGCCAACGGCGAGCGCCAGCAGGTGACGGTCACCGTGACCCGGGCCGGGCTGGGCGGGAAGGTCGCCGCCCAGCGGCTGCGGGTGGCGCGGGGGCTGGCGCGGCGCATCGGGCGGTAGCGCCGGGGCGCGCGCCGGTCAGCCCACGTCGCAGAGCAGCAGGTCGTCATCGGTCTCCCGGCGGACGACCAGCCGGGCGTCGCCGTCCCGCACGAACACGACCGCCGGGCGCGGCACCTTGTTGTAGTTCGAGCCCATGGAGTGGCCGTAGGCGCCGGTGACCGGCGTGGCCAACAGGTCGCCGACCGCCAGGTCGGCGGGCACCTGGGCGTCGCGCACGAGCACGTCGCCGGACTCGCAGTGCTTGCCCACCACCGTCACCGTCCGGGGCCGAGGGGCGTCGGTGGCCCGGGGCAGGAACGCCTCGTACCCGCTGCCGTAGAGCACCGGCCGGGGGTTGTCGCTCATCCCCCCGTCGACCGACACGTAGGTGCGGATGCCGGGCACGTCCTTGATCGTCCCCACCCGGTACACGGTGACCGCCGCCTGGGCGGCGATCGACCGGCCCGGCTCGGCGGTCAGGCGGCTCTCGATGCCGGCCGCGGTCCAGGCGTCGCGGAGCGTCTGCCCCCACTCGGTGATGGAGGGCGCCGTCTCGCCGGTCACGTACGGCACGCCGAGGCCGCCGCCGATGCACACCTCCTCGAGCGCCAGCTCGCGCAGCAGCGGGGCGACCACCTCCAGCGCCTGGTGGAAGAAGTCGGCGACGAACACCTGGCTGCCGATGTGCATGTGGATGCCGATCAGCTCGACCGCCGGCGTCTTCCGGCAGCGCTCGACGGCCTCGGCCAGGTCGCCGGCGGCGACGCCGAACCCGAACTTCGAGTCGACCTGCCCGGTCCGCACGAACTCGTGGGTGTGGGCCTCCACCCCCGGCGTCGCCCGGACCAGCACCCGGGGCCGGCGGCCGTCGGCGGCGTGGAGGCGCTCGAGCCGGTCGATCTCGTCGAAGCTGTCGATGACGATGCGACCGACGCCCTCCTCCCGGGCCCGGATCAGCTCCGCCTCGCTCTTGTTGTTGCCGTGGAGGACGAGCCGGTCGGCCGGCACGCCCGCGGCCCGGGCGACGTGCAGCTCGCCGCCGGTGGCGACGTCGAGGTGCATCCCCTCCTCGTGGGCCAGGCGGGCCATGGCCCGGCACAGGAACGCCTTGGAGGCGTAGGCCACGCCGTCGCCGAACACGTCGACCGCCTCTCGGCACCGCGACCGCAGGTGGGCCTCGTCGTAGACGAACAGCGGCGTCCCGAACTCGGCGGCCAGGTCGTCGAGCGCGCAGCCGCCGATGGCCAGGCTGCCGTCCGGTCGGATGGCGGCGGTGTCGGGAAGCAGGCTCGGCGGCACCGGATCCGTCGACATCGCCGGCTTGGCGGGGACCCGCGCCACGTCGTCGATCACGGGCCGTGATGGTATCGACGACCGGGCCGACCTCCGTTGGAGATATGCGGCATGCTTGCTACAGATAGTTGGTGGTCGAAAAGGAGTTTTCGCTCGTCGAACGCTCTTTGAGGCTCTTCGAAAGGGAGTGATTCCCCATGACGGATACGCAGGGCGGACAGAGCGGGGCCGCCCGTCCGACGGACTATCCGGCCACGTTCACGTTCGACCCACCCGACCACGTCGCCAACTGGCGGCCGCTCGTCAACTGGCTGCTCGCCATCCCCCACCTCCTCGTGGTCCAGGCGCTGCAGGGGGTGTCGCAGATCCTGGCGCTGATCTCGTGGGTGGCGATCCTGTTCACGGGCCGGCTGCCGGCGGGCGTCGCCGACTTCCAGGCGATGTACATGCGCTACTACCTGCGCACGATGGCGTTCGCCGGGTTCCTGCGGGAGGAGTACCCGCCGTTCGCGTTCGCCACGACGACGACCGACCCCGGCGACGATGCCCGGGTGCGGGTGAACGTCGTGCCGCAGATCGAAGACCGGAACCGGCTGACCGCCTTCTTCCGGATCATCCTGGCCATCCCGCACCTGCTGCTCCTGGTCCTGTTCACCGTTGCGCTGCTGGTCGTGGCGCTGATCGGGCTGTTCGCCGTGCTGTTCACCGGCCACTGGCCGGCCGGGCTGCAGGCCTACGCCGTCGGCGTCGGCCGCTGGTGGCTGCGGGTCGAGACGTACATGCTGCTGCTCACCGACGAGTACCCGCCGTTCGCCTTCGACGAGCTCGGCGGTGGGGCCGCGGCCCAGCCCGTGACACCCCCGCCGGCGCCGGCCTGAGGCCCGGGCCTGCGGCCCGGACCTGCGCTTCGGGCCTGCGGCCCGGGGCTGCGGTATGAGCGGCCGGGCCTCGGGGCGCCGTGCGGGGCGTCCCGAGGCCCGGCCGGGCGGGCCGGGCGTGGACCCGCCCGGCGGGCCCGCTGGGGTCTTGCGCGGCCGCCCCGGGGTTCGGTATGGGTATCGCTGTCGGGCGCTGCGGGGCGCTCGGGAGTTCGGCCCGGCGCCTCGGAGGCGCTACGATTATCGGCCCGTGCCCTCGTAGCTCAGCGGATAGAGCATCGGCCTCCGGAGCCGTGTGCGCAGGTTCGAGTCCTGCCGAGGGCGCCCCTCGAAAGCGGCCGTGACCAGGGCTCCCGCCCAGGTCACGGCCCTTCGTCGTTTGCCCGCTGTTCGCCCCTTCGGACCGGTGATGGCCGCCATCCGCGGGGACACCGCGGGGGCGGCCCCCGCTCGGCCACTCGCCGCCGAGCCAGGAACCCGACTGGCTAGTGCCCCGGCGGGGCCAAGCAGCGGCTTTCCCGCTCGATGACGGCCCATCGGCTAAACCGACTGCGGAGAGGCTGGCAGCCGTGGCGTCGCGACCGTGAGGTTGCGCGCCATTACCATCAGCCCACGTGGCGACGCATTATGGCGGGCGGGGCACGCCAGTCGAACGGATAGGCGAGCATCTGAACCGAGTGACTCAGATGCTCTTACCCCAGGTGGGGCGCGTTGCAGTACCC
>DATCLS010000027.1:0-2686 GCA_036563805.1 Acidimicrobiales bacterium
GCCCTCGTCCTCCGCGGGTGCCTGCTGGAGCGTGAGGTAGACGTCCTCCAGCAGGCCGGTCTTCACCGAGGGCGTGCCCACCGACATCTGCCGGCCCGTGAAGCGGTTGATCGCCGGCTCGTAGACGTCGCCGTCGACCGCCACCCGGGCCCGCACCGAGACCTTGTTGGGCTCCTCGACCGTCCGGGGCCCGAGGTACTCGAGCTCGTGGCCGGCGACGGTCGCGGTGTCGCCGACCTGCATGGTCAGCTCGCGCTCGACGTCGTAGCTGCCGGAGGCGGCCATGCCGACGGCGATGAGCACGACGCCGAGGTGGACGACCATGCCGCCGTTGGTGCGGCCGACGAACCCCCGCCAGCCCTGGCGGCGGGTGGCCAGCACGATCTGGCGCACGGCGGCCCCGGCCGCGAACCCGCCGAGACCGAAGGCCAGCAGCGGGGCCAGGCCCCGGGCCCCGACGGCGACGGCGACGACGACGGCGGCCGTCCCGGCCCACGCCGGCCACAGGAGCCGCTGGGCCAGCAGCTCGCCCGACGCCTTCCGCCACGGCAGCACCGGCGCCACCGCCATGAGGAACAGCAGCGTCAGGCCGATCGGGATCGTCATGCGCTCGAAGTACGGGCTGCCGACCGACAGCTGGTCGCCCCGGAGCGCCTCGACGATCAGCGGGAAGACCGTGCCCAGCAGGACGACGAACGCGAAGCCCGCGAACAGGACGTTGTTGGCCAGGAACGAGCCCTCGCGCGACACGGGCGAGTCGATGCGACCCGGCGCCCGCAGGCGGTCGGCCCGCCAGCCGATGAGGCCGAGGACCACCAGCACCGACAGCCCGAAGAAGGTGAGCAGCCACGGCCCGACCCCGCCCTCGCTGAAGGCGTGCACCGAGGAGACGACCCCGGAGCGGGTGAGGAACGTGCCGAGGACGGTGAGGCTGAACGTGGCGCACACCAGCGACAGGTTCCAGACCCGCAACATGCCCCGGCGCTCCTGCACCATCACCGAGTGCAGGAAGGCGGTGCCGGTCAGCCAGGGCAGCAGCGACGCGTTCTCGACCGGGTCCCAGCCCCAGTAGCCGCCCCAGTTCAGGACCTCGTAGCTCCACCAGGCCCCGAGCACGATGCCGGCGGTCAGGAAGCCCCAGGCGACGACCGTCCACCGGCGGGTCTCCATCAGCCAGCCCTCGCCGACCCGGCCCGTCACCAGAGCCGCCACCGCGAAGGCGAACGGCACGGTGAAGCCCACGTAGCCCAGGTAGAGGGCCGGCGGGTGGAACGCCATGAGCGGGTGGTTCTGCAGCAGCGGGTTGGGCCCGGGGCCGTCGTAGCCGGGCGGCGGGTCGAACGCCCGGAAGGGGTTGGCCGGCCCGAGCAGCAGCAGGAAGAAGAACCCGCTGACCACCAGCATGGTCAGCATGGCCCAGCCGACCAGCGGGTCGTCGAGGCGGTGCCGGAACTTGTGCACGACGAGCGCCATGTAGCCCGTCAGCACGAGGACCCACAGCAGCAGGGACCCCTCGAGCGCCGCCCACAGGGTGGCGACGTTGAACAGCGCCGGCGTCGCGTGGCTGCCGTTGTCGGCGACGTACTGGACCGTGAAGTCGCGGGTGATGAGCGCCCGCTCCATCGCCACCACCGACACGACCGCGCCCAGCAGGGCGAGCAGCACGTAGGAGCGGCCGACGGCGAGCAGGTGGCGCTTCCGCCGGACCAGCGCGACGGCGAGCGTCAGGACGCCGCCCACCGAGGCGGCGACGCCCAGGACGACGCCCGCCGTGCCGAGCGCGGCGTTCACCCCGCGCCGCCTCCGCCGCCGGTCCGGGCGTCGCGCATGCGCTCGTCGTAGTCGTCCTTCGCCTCGTAGGACTCGTCGTGCTTGACCAGCATCTCGTCGCTGTCGAAGACGTCGGCGCCGTCGCGCCAGCGGCCCTCGAGCACCACCGGGATGCCGGGCGCGAACATCTCGGGCGGCGTGCCCGTGTGCGACACCTCGACCGACACGCCGTTGTAGGCGATCTCGAAGGTGACCCGGTCGCCGTCGAACACCGGCTCGCTGACGACCGTGCCCTGCATGCGGAAGCGCCGGTCGCCCAGCTCGTCGCGCTGGGCCACCGCCTCGTCGACGTTGCGGAAGTAGAGCGCGGCGTCGCTCAGGCCCTTGTAGACGAGCACGCCGAGGCCGGCCAGCACGACGGCGAGCACGACGAGCGGCGCCCAGCGGCGCCGCGTGCGGGGGCGCCGGGGTCGGGCGGGGGCCTCGCCCTCCTCGGTGGTGACGTCGTCGTCGTCGAAGGTGCGGGGGGTCAGCTCCATCGGCGCTCCTCGGCGGGGACCTGCCGAGACAGGCGGCGGCCCCGGCGCAGCAGGTGGACGGCGTAGCCGCCCACGACGGCGGCGGTGCCGAGCCAGCCCGCCGCGATGTAGCCGGCGTGGGTCATGGCGGTCATGCGGGCGACACCCCCTCCCCGGCCGGCCCGGCGACCGATGGCCGCTCGGCCGGCGCCGCGGCCTCGGCCCGGCGGGCGGCCAGGGCGGCGTCGAGGTCGATGCGGTCGGCCTGCTGGGCCAGCCACGCCACCCGGAACCGGTGGACCATGAGCCAGGCGAACACGAGCCCGCCGGCCAGGAAGCCGATCATCAGCGCGACGAGCATGTCGCCCTCGATCTGGGGGTCGAGCCGCATGAGCGTC
>DATCLS010000028.1:0-3158 GCA_036563805.1 Acidimicrobiales bacterium
CGTACCTCGTGCGCCATGTCGCCCTCCTCGGGACGTCGACCGGGACGCCCCGATCATGCCCCAGGACGTCGCCGTCCGTGCCGGTGACGTGACGGAGCGGGCTCGGGCGGCCTTTTCTAACGATCACGTCCGTTTCGGCACCGGCCGTGGAACCATGGGGACATGCACGATCTGGTCGTCAGGGGAGGGACGGTCGTCGACGGCGGCGGGGGCGAGCCGTTCACGGGGGACGTGGCGGTCGACGCCGGGGTGATCACCGCGGTCGGGCGGGTCGACGAGCGGGGGCGGCGCGAGATCGACGCCGACGGGGCGCTGGTGACGCCCGGGTTCGTGGACGTCCACGCCCACTACGACGGCCAGGCGACCTGGGACAGCAACCTGGCGCCGTCGTCGTGGCACGGCGTGACGACCGTCGTGATGGGCAACTGCGGGGTGGGCTTCGCCCCGGTGCGGTCCTCCGACCAGGACACGCTGATCCAGTTGATGGAGGGCGTCGAGGACATCCCGGGCGCCGCCCTCCACGAGGGCATCAGCTGGGATTGGGAGTCGTTCGGCGGCTACCTCGACGTGCTGGCCCGGGGCGCACGCGACGTCGACGTCTGCGCCCTGGTCCCCCACGGCGCCGTGCGCCTGTACGTCATGGGCGAGCGGGGTGCGGCCCGCGAGCCCGCCACCCCCGAGGAGATCGTCGAGATGGGCCGGATCGTCCGCGACGGGGTGGCGGCCGGGGCGTTTGGGTTCTCGACGTCGCGCACGCTCAACCACCGCACCAGCACCGGCGACCGCACGCCCACCATCGGCGCCGCCGCCGACGAGCTGGTCGGCATCGCCCGGGCGATGCGCGAGACCGGCCGCGGGGCTTTCGAGGTCGTGTCCGACTTCGACGACCTCGACGAGGAGTTCGACGCCTTCGCCCGGGTGGCCGCCGAGACCGGTGCCCCGACGTTCATCTCGCTCAACCAGAACAAGCGGGGCGGGCACCGCCGCGTGCTCGACCGGGTGGCGGCTGCCGCCGCCCGCGGCCTGCCGGTCCGGGCCCAGGTGGCCGTGCGGGCGATCGGCGTCCTGCTCGGGCTCGACACCAGCCTCGACCCGTTCGTGCTCAACCCGGCCTGGCGCCCGTACCGCGGAGCCGGGTTCGCGGAGCGGCTGGCCGCCGTCGCCGACCCCGACGTCCGCCGGGTGCTGGCCGAGGCGGCCGACGCGGAGCCGGGCCACGTGTTCGGCCGCTACGACCGCTTCTACCCGCTGGCCGACCCGCCCGACTACGAGCCCGGCCCCGAGGCCAGCGTGGCCGCCGTCGCGGCGCGCGAGGGCCGGCACCCCGTCGACGTGCTGTGCGACCTGCTGGCGGCGGACGGCGGCCGCGGGCTCGTCTACTACCCCATCTTCAACTACGACGAGGGCGACCTGGCCGAGCAGGGCGATTTGCTCGCCCACCCCGACACGATCATCGGGCTGGGCGACGGCGGTGCCCACGTGGGGACGATCTGCGACGGCAGCTTCCCCACCACCCTCCTCACACTGTGGGGCCGCGACCGGACCCGGGGGCCGCGGCTCGAGCTGCCGTGGCTCGTCAAGGCCCAGACCGCGGACACCGCCGACGCCTACGGGCTCGCCGACCGGGGCCGCATCCGCGTGGGCCTGCGGGCCGACCTCAACGTCATCGACTTCGCGCGCCTGCAGGCGCGGCGGCCGGAGATCCGCCACGACCTGCCGGCCGGCGGGCGCCGGTTCATCCAGCGGGCCGAGGGCTACGTGGCCACGATCGTCGCCGGTGAGCCGACCTACCGCGACGGCGAGCCGACGGGCGCCCTGCCCGGCCGGCTGGTCCGCAGCGGCTGACCGCCCGGGCGGTCAGCCGCCCGCGTGGGTGATGTGGGTGGCGGCGACCACGGACCGGACGGCCACCGGGGTCAGCCCCCGGGGCGCACCGCCGGCGAACAGCGGGTCCCGCCGCCGAGCAGGATCGGCGCCAGGTGGATCTCGGTCCAGCGACACCGTGATGTCGGCGACGACCGTCGTCACGCGCCGGGCACCTCGGCGGGGCGGGGCGCCGTGCCACCGCCCCGCGCATCGGGGGCGCCGTCGGCCTCGCCGGCGTAGGCGGCCTCGAGGGCGGCGATGTCGATCTTGTGCATGCCGAGCATCGCCCGCAGCGCCCGGAGGTTGGCCTCGGTGGTGTAGTCGCCGCACAGCTCCTCGAGCCGCTTGGGGATCACCTGCCACGACACGCCGAACCGGTCCTTGCACCAGCCGCAGAGGCCGGGCTCGCCGCCGTCCGCGGTGAGGACGTCCCAGTAGTGGTCGACCTCCTCCTGCGTGTCGACCAGCAGGTAGAACGAGAACGCCTCGTCGAGCTGGAGCTCCGGCCCGGCGTTGAGCCCGGTCACCGGCATCCCGCCGACCGTGAACTCGACGACGAGGGGCTCGCCCGGCGTGCCGGGGCCGCCCTCGGGGGCCAGGTACACCCGGTCGACCGACGAGCCGGGGATGTGCTCGGCGTAGAACCGGGCTGCCTCCTCGGCCTTGTTGTTCCCGAACCACAGGTGCGTGCGGACGCTCGCCATGGGGATGCCTCCTCGTCGCGCGCCGTCACGCGACGGCGCTGCTCGTGTCTCTCGTCGCCGGTACAGACGGAGCGGGCGGTGGCCGATCATCGGTCGCCGTCGGATCCAACGGTGCGATCCGTCGGAACCCGGGGATCAAACGGAGGATCGAACGCCGACGAGCAGGTCGGCCAGCTCGCGGGGCCGGCTGAGCGCCACGCAGTGCCCGGCGGCGATCTCGTCCGGGACGACGCCCAGGCGCTCGGCGACCACCCGGCGCACGAAGGCGGGCGGGAGGAAGCGGTCCTCCGTGCACAGCACGAACCGGGTTGGCACGGCGGGCCAGGCGGCGAGCGGCCACGGGGTCTCGTAGGCGGCCTGCGACTCGTCGCGCTCCCGGCACAGCGCAGCTTCGGCTCGCGCCCCGGCCGGTCGCCGGGGGTTCGCCGCGGCCGAGCGGTGGCGTATATCATATTCTTTCGCTCCGGCGAGCGAGGGAGAGCCCGAGACCCCGATGACCCACCCGTTCCGGGACGTCGCCATCGTCGGCGTCCACAACACCGTCCAGGCCCGCCAGCTGCCGGGCCACGACTCCGAGTCGATCGCCCT
>DATCLS010000033.1:0-43048 GCA_036563805.1 Acidimicrobiales bacterium
GGAGAGCTTCGCCACCTGGGACCGCCTCGACGGCCCGCCCCTCACCGCCCCCTGACCACCCCCGCCCCGACGCCGGCCGCCGCCGGTTGCCGGTCGCCGGAGAGCGCGTCAGAGCCCACCGACCCCATCGCCACCGACCCGCACCCCGCCGCCGGTCGCCGGAGAGCGCGTCAGAGCCCACCGACCCCATCGCCACCGACCCGCACCCCGCCGCCGGTCGCCGGTCGCCAACCCTGACTCGCGCCCGGCGCGCCGGCCGGGCGGGGTGCCGGCCCCGACCGGGCCCGCAAGTGCTGGCACACGAGGCGCCGTCGGCGAGCGGCCGCCGAGGCGCACGGCGGTCGGCCCGTCCGGCGGCGGCCCGTCAGGGCAGCGGTCCGCCAGAAGGTCAGAGGAGCGAGAGCTGGGTGGCCGCAGGCGGCGCCGAGGCCCGCTCCGCCGCCGGCAGGCCGGCGTCCCCGCCCGCCGACCGGGACGTCCGCACCGAGACCGGAGCGGGGCGGCCCGTGAGGTGCCGGGGGTCGGTGCGGTCGGCGGCCACGCCGCCGTAGCTGCGGACCAGGTCGCGCACCGTCGCCTGCAGGGCCTCCTGCTCGGCGGCGGAGGCGTAGGCCCGGTCGCGGTAGCGGCGCCGGTAGGTGGGGAGCAGATGGGGATGGGTGACGGTCAGCCGGTCGAAGAAGACGTCCTTCACGCCGGGCCGCAGGTGGAGCAGCACGGTCGAGATCGAGCGGGCGCCGGCCTCGACGCACGCCTTGACGACCTGCTCGAGCTGGTCGGGACCGTCGGACAGGCCGGGCAGCACCGGCGCCACCAGCACCCCGCACGGCACGCCGGCCTCGTTGAGCTTCTCGACCGCCCGCACCCGGCGCATCGGGTGCGGTGTGCCGGGCTCGGTCGCCCGCCACACCTCCTCGTCGAGCGTGCCGATCGACAGGTTGACCCGCACGTCGGTGCGGCGGGCGGCCTCGGCCAGCAGGGACAGGTCGCGC
Organism: Acidimicrobiales bacterium; assembly: GCA_036563805.1. Taxonomy (GTDB): domain Bacteria; phylum Actinomycetota; class Acidimicrobiia; order Acidimicrobiales; family VFJN01; genus DATCLS01. The sequence goes on from DATCLS010000033.1 coordinate 993, forward strand.
AGCACGAGCGTCGACTTGGTGAGGATCGAGAACGGGTTGGCCCGCTCGGTCAGCACCTCGACGATGGCGCGGGTCAGCCGGTACTTGCCCTCCGCCCGCTGGTAGGGGTCGGTGTTCGTGCCCATGGCGATGAGATCGCCGGCCCAGCGCCGGGGGTCGAGCTCGCGGCGCAGGAGCGACGGGGCGTTGACCTTGACCACGATGCGCCGCTCGAAGTCACGGTCGGCGTCGAGCTCGAGGTAGGTGTGGCTCGGCCGGGCGAAGCAGTAGGTGCAGGCGTGGCTGCAGCCCCGGTAGGCGTTGATCGTGTAGCGGAAGCCGAACGGGGCGTTGCGCACCTCGTTGATGATGCGGTGAGCCCGGACGTGGAGGAACTCCATGCCCCGGAACTCGCCGCGGCCGGGCTCGCGCTCGAACACCGGCTCGCCGAACAGCGAACCCTGGGCCTTGGGCTCTTCGGCCAGCTCCCAGCGCAGGTCGCTCATGCCCGCCCACTGTAGCGAACGGAGGTTCGCTACACGATCGCCTGTTCGCTGGGTGCGCTGAGCAGCCGGTCGAGGGCGTCGCGGGCGGCGGCCACCGCCTCACCCGACTGCATGCCCTTGGCCAGGACGACCGCGCCCTCGAGCGTGACGGTGATCAGCGACGCCAGCTGCCGGGCCTCGGCCGGCGACTGACCCTCGGCCTCGAGCGCCTCGGCGAACAGGTCGATCCAGGCGGCGAAGCTGCGGCGGGTGACGCCGGCCAGGCCGGGGTGGTCGCTGGCCGCGTCGAGGGCGACGGCGGCCAGGGCACAGCCCTCGCGGTACTCGGTGCGCGCGGCGTAGGTCATCTGGTCGTCGAGGAAGCGGAGCACGGCCTCCTTCACCGAGCCGGCCCGGGCCAGGCCGTCGGCCATGCGGGCCATGACCCGGTCGTTGAAGTACTCGAGCCCGGCGGCCGCCAGCTCCTCCTTGCCGCCGGGGAAGTGGAAGTACATCGAGCCCTTGGGGGCGTCGGCCTCGCTCATCACCTGGTTGAGGCCGGTGGCCGCGTAACCCTGCTTGCGCAGCAGGCGGGCGGTCGTGCGGATCAGGCGCTGGCGGGTGGGCAGGGCATCGGGGGCGGACCCGGACGCGGATCGGGATGCCGGGCGGGATCCGGATGCGCTGCCGGAGGCGGTGTCGGAGGCCACCATCCCATCCTACAGCTATGTTGACTGGTCTATTGACTATGACGACCGGTCTAGTTAGGGTCGAGCCATGACGACGACGACTCCTGGCCCGGCGCTCGTCCCCCCGGCGACCGGGCCGCAGGGGGTCGGGCGGGCGCGGGTCGCCGGCGGCACGGCCCCCGTGACCATCCGCCCGACCCGACCGGGCGACCTGGCGTCGCTGCTGGCGCTGCTCGACCGGTGCAGCCCCGAGACCCGCTACCGGCGCTTCCACGCCAGCACGCTCGAACCGATGCGCGACGAGATGGCGCGGGTCGCGGCCGACGAGGGCGGGCGCCGGTCGTGGGTGGCGGTCGGGCCCGACGGGGCGCTGCGCGGCACCGGAACGCTGGCCTGGCCGCCGGGCGGCGAGCCCGAGGCGGCGCTCCTGGTCGAGGACGGCTGGTTCCGGCGCGGCATCGGCCGGGCCCTGGTCCGCGCGCTCGCCGCCGCGGCCCGGCGGGCCGGCGCCGCCGACGTCGTGGCCTGGGTGCAGGCCGACAACCTGCGGGCGGTGCGGTTCCTGCGGGCGGTCGCCCCCGGCGCCCGGTTGGCGTTCGACGGCGGCGAGCTGGTGGTCCGCCTGCCGGTCGCCGGGCCCGACGTCGGGGCGGGCCGCCCTGCGACCCGGCCCGGCGTAGACGGACCCGTAACCGTCAAGCACGTGGCCGCCCGGACCGCCAGCGCCGGGCCCGCGGCGGCCGAAACTGCTGGAGGCGCCGGGCCTGTGGCCGCCCGGACCGCGGCCGGACCCACAACCGTCAAGCACGTGGCCGCCCGGACCGCCAGCGCCGGGCCCGCGGCGGCCGAAACTGCTGGAGGCGCCGGGCCTGTGGCCGCCCGGACCGCCAGCGCCGGGCCCGGCGCCCGGGCGGGGGAGGCGGCCTGATGCTCGGCCCCCGCCGGCGCCGCCCGGCGTCCTTGCTGGCCGGGCTGGCCCCGTTCGACCGCTACACGCGCCGACAGCTCAGGGAGCTGGCGGCCCACGCCGACCGTCTCCGGGTGCCCGAGGGCACGGTCATCGCCCGCGAAGGCGGTCTGGTGCGCGAGCTCGTCGTCGTGGTCGGCGGCGTCGTGCGCGCCTCACGCCGCGGGGCGGGGGAGCGGCGCCTGGGCGCGGGCACCCGGCTCGGCGCCCGCGAGCTGGTCACGGGCGCGCCGCACCCGGCCACGCTGGTGGCCGGGCCAGGTCTCGAGGTCGTGGTCGTGAACGGCCCCGCCTACCGGGGCGCGGTGCAGGCCCTGGGCGGGCCCGCCGAACCGGGCTGGCCCGACGAGCGGGACGAGCGGGACGGGCCGACGGAGCGTGTTGGGCCCGACGAAGCCGGGCCCAACACGCCGGACATCCCGGCCACGCCGGGCCCCGAGCGCCTCTCGGCCTAGGCCTGGGCCCCCGCCCGGTCGGCGGCCACGGCGTCGAGCGAGGCGTACTCCTCGCTGGTGTCGGTCCAGTCCTCGAACTGGATGATGCCCAGCTCGGTGAACCGGTCGCGCAGCCACCCGTCGCCGGCGTCCAGCAGGCCCAGCTTCTTGCAGTTGGGCACGATCTTCGAGAACAGCATCTGCTGGAACTGCTCGCCGCCCGGGTCGCGGTGGGTCTGCAGGTAGTGGATCACGGCCTTGGGGTCGGCCCCCATGCGCTCCCAGACGTCCTGGGCGAAGAAGCGGTTGCGCAGCAGGCGGGCGGCCTCGAAGGCGAACTCCTGCCGGCTGCGGATCTCGCTGGCCGACAGCCCCTCGTAGAACTCCTTCAGCGACAGCACGCCGAAGGCCACGTGCCGCGCCTCGTCGGACATCACGTAGCGCAGCAGCTTCTTGAGCAGTGGCTCGTTGGTGAGCATGTGCATGAGGCCGAATGCGGCCAGCGCCAAGCCCTCGACCATGATCTGCATGCCCAGGTAGGTGATGTCCCAGCGCCCGTCGCGGATGATCTCGTCGAGCAGGCCGCCGAGCTGGGGGTTGATGGGGTAGGACCCGCCCAGCTTCTCGTCGATGTAGCGGGAGAAGACCTCGACGTGCCGGGCCTCGTCCATCACCTGGGTGGCGGCGTAGTACTTGGCGTCGATCCACGGGACGGTCGTGGTGATGAGCCCGGTGCAGACCAGGGCGCCCTGCTCGCCGTGCAGGAACTGCGACATCGTCCACTTCTGCATCTCGACGGCGAACCGGTACCACTCGGCCTCGCCCCAGCCCTTCACCGGCGACTCGGCCGGGTCGTCCAGCACCCGGAACCGCTGGGTGGCGGCGGCCAGCTCGGGGCCGAGCCGCTCGAGGTCGACCTCGGTGTCCCACTCCAGATCGGTGGTGGCGTTCCACTGCGAGGTCTTGGCCTTCTCGTACAGCTTGACGAGCGCCGGACGGCTCCGCTCGTAGTCCCAGGTCATGAGCACGTCGCTGTGCAGCTCCAGCGCGTGGACGATCTCGTCGTAGGTGGAGCGGTCGATGACGATCGCCTCGGGGTCGTTCAGGGGCGAGAGGCCCGGCTGGGCGGTCGAGTCGGGAGCGGTCACGGATCCTCCTTGAGCCGGAAGCTGTCGACGATGCGATGGAGCAGCGCTGACCAGTCGTCGGGGTCGGTCCGGGGCAGGTCGAGCGCCCGCATGACCAGCGACCCGAGGGCGATCATGAAGCAGAGGCGGGCGACGGCCTCGGGGGAGACGTCGCCGTCGAGGTCGCCCCGGCGCTGGCTGTGGCGGACGAGCGTGGCGAAGAACGCCTCGCGCTGGCCGACGTGGTCGGCTAGCACCGCGGCCAGGTCGGGGTCGCGCCGGGCGGCGACGACGGCCTCGACCAGCAGCGAGCCGTCGGCCCGCGGCCGCCGCTCGAGCCGCTCACCCAGGGCCAGCAGCACGTCGGGCAGCGGCAGCAGCTCGTCGCCCTCGAGCAGCTGGTTGAGCTCGTCGGCGCCGTGGGACCGGATGGCCTCGAGCAGCAGCTCGGCCTTCGACCCGTAGTGGGCGTAGATGGCGCCGCTGCTGAGGCCCGCCTCGCGGGCGATCTCGGCGATGCGGGCGCCCTCGAAGCCCCGCTCGGCGAAGACCCGGCCGGCGGCCTCGATCAGCCGGTTGCGGGTCTCCTCCGGCGTCACCCCGGCGATCCGTCCCATGGCCGCAAAATAACAAGCATTCGTTACTTTGGCCAGGGCCGAGGGCCGGGGACCGTGCGACACTGGACGGGGTGAGCGTCGACGTCCGCACGCGGGCCGATCCCGGCGGCCCCGTCCCGGCGGTCGACCCGGGGGCGTTCTTCGAGGCGCAGCTCCCGGCGGCGGCCGGCGACGCGGCCCGGCGCCTGGCGCCGGCGGTGCGGTGGTTCGGGCTCCGGCCGCTGGTCGTGGGCTGCGACGGCGGCGCCTGGGTGCTGGCCGCCGGGGACGGGCCCCGACGCGCGAGCCGCGGGCCCGGCGCCGCGCTGACCGTGCGGGCCGCCCGTCCCAGCGACGGCCCGCCGGCCCTGGAGATGACGCCGGGCCAGCTCACCGACCTCGTCCACGACCGGGCCACGCCGATGGCCTGGTTCCGCCGCGGCACGCTGCGGGCCGGGGTCCCGATCCAGCGGCTGCTCGACTGGTGGGTGCTGATCCGGGCCGCCCTCGACGGCACGACGCCGTACGTGCCCGGCGGCCGGCTCGACCACGAGATGCGGGGCGCCGAGGACCTGCGGCGCACGTTCCGCCCCGCCGACCCGGCCGACGACCAGCGGGCGTTCCTCGAGCGCACCGGCTACCTCCACGTCAGCGGCGTGTTCAGCGCCGACGAGATGGCGGCGGTAGCGGCCGACATGGACGCGGCCGCCCCCCGGTTCCGGCCCGGCGACGGCCGGTCGTGGTGGGCCGGGACCGACGACGGCCGCGACCGGCTGGTCCGCATGCTCGGGTTCGACGAGGTGTCGCCGGCCGTGGCAGCGTTGGTCGCGGACGAGCGGTTGCTGCGCATCGGCGGCCTCACCGGCGACGGGCACTCGCTGGCCGCCTACGGCGGGCCGGCGGTCGAGGCGCTGGTCAAGCCGGCCGCCGTGGTCGACGGCGTGTCCGACCTGCCGTGGCACAAGGACTGCTCGTTCGGGCGGCACTCCTACGACTGCTGCCGCGTCACGGCCGGCGTCGCGGTGACGGGGGCGGGCGCCCGTTCGGGCCAGCTCCGGGTGCTGGCCGGCTCGCACCGGGCCCTGCTGTGGCCGACGTTCGTGCGGCCCGGGACCGGGCTGCCGGCGGTCGACCTGCCCACCCGGCCCGGCGACGTGACCGTGCACCTGAGCTGCACGCTGCACATGGCCCAGCCGCCGGTGCGGGGCGAGCGCCGGGTCCTGTACGCGTCGTTCGGCCTGCCGCCCCGGGACGGCCAGGGCTGACGGCACCCGACGGGCGCCGGCGCCGCCGTCGGCCCGTCAGGGCGCGTCCAGGCTGCAGTCGCCGCAGCGGCCCGCGCCGGGGAGGCGCTCGTACAGGCAGCACGTCGTGCGCCGGAAGCGCAGCGCGCCGGTGGCGGGGTCCGGCGACCAGCGGCCCAGGCCGGCGAGCTCGTCCGGCCGGGCCCAGGGGGCGGCGACGAGGCGGTCGAGCGGGCCGTGCCCGGCCCGGTCGAGCGCGGCGAGCGACCCGGCCAGCGCGGACGCCACATTGCCCCACAGCAGCCGCCGGCCCACCCGGACGCGGCCCCGCAGCGCCTGGGCCACGGGCGCCAGGTTGGCGTCGACCAGGTGCCGCCAGGCGGCGGCGGGCGGCAGCCAGGCGACCTCGGCCACCGCCAGGTCGACGGGCCCACCCTCCTCCGGGTACCGATAGGCCAGGCCGTCGAGGCCCAGGGCGGGCGCCGCGCCGGCGAGCGCCACCGCCCCGGCGTAGATCGACGTGAACCGGGCCGCCCAGCCCTGGTAGAGGAGCGAGGCGACGACCGGGCGGTCGTCGGTGCCGAGCCGGCGGGCGCCCCAGTCCAGCCAGCGGTCCACCGCCGCCGGCGAGCCGATCAGCCCGGCGGCGGGCGCCAACCCCGTCCCGGCGTCCACGCCGCCGACGGGAGCGGCCCCCGGCTCCGGGCCGCCGACCGCCAAAGCGAAGAACGGCCCGAGCGCCGCCAGGCTCGCCAGGTCGGGGCGGTCGGTCGCGTCCATGCCGTCCACTAGTGTCCGATCCGCCTGGTCCGGCCGGGAAATCGGCGTTTGCGGCCGCCGGCCCGTGCGGGAGCAGGCTGACCCGACACCCGCTTCGCAGCACCCAGTCGATCTGCGAGCCGAGACGGAGGAGACCCATGGCCGACCAGTCCAGGCCCCCGCTGCCCTACGACTTCCTGCCGCCGGTCCCGTCGTTCACGCTCACGAGCGACGACGTCGCCGAGGGCGAGATGCTCGCGCCGACGTTCCACTACAACGACTTCGGCATGTCGGGCGAGAACCTCTCGCCCCACCTGCGGTGGGAGGGCTTCCCGGCCGAGACCCGCAGCTTCGCCGTCACCTGCTACGACCCCGACGCGCCGACCGGCAGCGGCTTCTGGCACTGGGTCCTGTTCGACATCCCGGCGTCGGTCACCGAGCTGCCGCGGGGCGCCGGCAGCGGCGACAAGGCCGGCCTGCCGGAGGGCGCCATCCACGCCCGCAACGACTACGGCACCCACGACTTCGGCGGCGCCGCCCCGCCGCCCGGCGACGCGCCCCACCGCTACGTGTTCGCGGTGCACGCCCTCAAGGTCGAGAAGCTCGGCGCCGACGCCAACGCCACGCCCGCGGTCGTCGGGTTCATGATGGTCCCGCAGACGATCGCCCGGGCACTGCTGATCCCGGTGTACGGCCACTGACATTTTTTCTTCATGTGATCGCGCGACCACACGGCGCGCGACCCACGGAACGAAGCCGCACAAGCACGATCCGTGCGGACCGGGCACCCACGCTCCTGGTGGGACGGTGTTTGCTCCAGCGATCACGACGCACGGGCCGGGGGGTGACGCCCTCCGGCCCGTCGTGATACTCATCCCTTCGGCAGGGCTTCTTAACAAATGGGTTGCGGTTCGTCATCTGGCGCGCCCTGCCAAAGGGGGACAGGCACACCATGGGGTTCCGGGTCGGGTTGCTCTACACGCGCTTCGCGGGCATGCCGCAGGCCATGTGGGCGGCGCTGCGGGACGATGGGCACACCGTGTACCGCCCGGAGGACCACGGCTACACGCCGCCGCTGACGCCGGACGCGATGGTGCGCTTCGCCGAGCGCACCGACCCCGACGTGATCTTCTGCCCCTTCCTCAAGGAGGTCGTGCCCGCCGCGGTGTGCCAGCGGTGGACGACCTGGATCCCGCATCCCGGCATCCGGGGTGACGCCGGGCCGTCGTCGCTGTCGTGGGCGATCCTCGAAGGCGAGCGGCGCTGGGGCCTGACCATGGTCCGGGCCGAGCCCGCCGACCGCGTGGAGCACCTCGACTCGGGCAACGTCGGCGCCTGGCGCGAGTTCCCGATGCCCGACGCCAGCCTGCCCGAGGTCTACGCCCAGTACGTCACGCCGGCCGCGGTCGACTGCGCCCGCGAGGTCCTCGAACGCATGGCCGTCGATCCCGGCTACGTCGGCGAGCCGCTCGCCGCCCACGGCGACGCCGTGCGGGGACGGTACCGGCCGGTGCTGCGCCAGGACCGGCTGGCGTTCTCGTGGGACGACCCGCCGGACGAGATCGTCCGGCGTATCCGGGCCGCGCCCTTCGGCGTCCGCACCGAGCTGGCGGGCCGGCCCGTGAACGCGTTCGACGCCCACCACCACGACGTCGACGGCACCCGCTTCCGGCCCGGCGCGGTCATCGCCCACCGCGACGGGGCGGTGCTGGTCGGAGCGGGCGGCGGCGGGGCCGTGTGGGTCGGGCACGCCCGGGCCCGGCGGCACGACGGCCGCCGGGGCCTCAAGCTGCCCGCCGTCGAGGTGGCCAAGCCCTACCTGGCGGGCATCGCCGAGCGGGTGCTGCACCCCGACCGCCGGGCGCGCTGCCCCCGCACCCACCAGGTCATCCGGTACCAGCGCATCGGGCCGGTCGGCTGGATCGAGGCCACCCCCTACGACGGCGCGGCGTCCACCGGGTTCTGCGAGCGGCTGCTGGCGGCCCTCCGCTACGCCGCCCAGCAGGACACCCGGGCCATCGCCGTAGTCGGCGGCCGGGCGGCCTGGAACAACGGCATCCACCTCGGGCTGATCGAGGCGGCGCCCGACCCCCAGGCCGAGGCGTGGGCCAACATCCAGGCCATCGACGACGTGGCCGAGTTCGTGTTCGGCCTGTCGCGGGGCCGCAGCGGGACGCGGCCGCAGACGACGATCGCCGTCCTGAACGCCTCGGCGGGCGCCGGCGGGGCGGTCCTGTCGGCCTGCTTCGACGTGGTGCTGGCCCGGCCGTCGATCAACCTCAACTACCACTACGCCACGATGGGCCTGTCGGGGTCCGAGCTGCGGAGCCTGGTGCTGCGGCTGCGGGCCGGCAAGCAGGTGGCCCGACGGCTGCTCGCCGAGTGCCTGCCCACCAGCCCGGCGACGGCCCACCAGCTCGGCCTCGTCGACGCCGTCGGCCCCGACGACCCCGAGGTGTTCCAACGGTGGGCCCGGGAGCGGGCGCGGGAGATCGCCGAGCGCCCCTTCGAGCTGCGCACGCCCATCGACAGCCGCCCCTACCGGGAGAGCGAGCTCGAGGACATGTACCTCGACATCTTCGAGGACCGCTACGGGTTCGCGCAGCGCCGCCGGGAGTTCCTAGGGGTCGCCTGATCGCGCGGCCGCGTGCCGGTGGGCGCTCGGCCCGCCCCCGGCACGCGGCCCCGCCCCACGGCCTGCCCCTTCGGTCCGCCCACGGTCGCCGTTCGGCCGGCCCCGTGCTGGGGCGGGGCCGGCGGCGGGGCCAGGCGCTGGGCGGGGAGCAGGCTCGGGCGGCGGGCGAGGTCGGCGCCCGGTCGGGTCGGCGCCGCGGGTCAGGTCAGCGCCTGGAGCGTGCCCGGCGTGAGGTCGGCCAGGGGCCGGCAGGCGGCGCCCATGGCCTCGGCCAGGCGGGCGGCCAGGCCCAGGCGGGGGACGCCGGTCTCGGCGTCGAGCACGAGCGCGGGCACGCCGGCCGCCCGCACCTCGGCGGCCGCGGCCAGCGCCGCGGCCGCCGCGTCTTCGCCGCCGGTCGCCCGACCGTCGGTCACCGCCACCAGCACCGACCGCTCGCCGGCCGCGGTCTGGCGCGTGGCGACCTGGAGGGCGGTGGTCAGCCCGGCCGCCAGCGGCGTCGTCCCGCCCGTCTCCAGGGCGGCGAGCCGGTTGCGGGCCACCTCGACGCTGCCCGTGGGGGCGAGCGCCACGCGGGCGCCCTCGCCGGCGAACGTGACGACCGCGACCCGGTCCCGGCGCTGGTAGGCGTCGGTCAGCAGGCCGAGGACGGCGCCGGTGGCGGCGTGGACCCGTTCCCGGGCCCCCATCGAGCCCGACGTGTCGAGGGCGATGACGACGAGCGTGCCCGTGCGGTCCTGGCGGACGGCGGAGCGGAGGTCGCCGGGCTGCACGGCCCGCTCGGCGTCGGGCTCCGCGGCCCGGCGCCGGGCCACCTGGCGGACGGTGGCGGCCACCGCCACGCCGCCCGGGGCGTCGGGGCGGAACGGCTCGTCCCGGACCGTGCGGCCCCGGGCGCCGGCGGCCGGGGCCCGGCGGCCCGGGGGTCCAACGGCCCGTCCCGCCTCGGCCCGGTGCGGAGCGGGCAGCCTGGGGGAGGGCCGCTCCGCACCCAGCTCCACCGGCCGCCGGCCGCCGTCGCCCGGCGAGGGCTCGGGACCAAGACCGTCGGCGCCGGGCGGTGGCCCGGCGGATGGGTCCGGGGAACGCGAGGCCCCCGAGGCGTCGCCGGTGGTGTTGGTCCCGCCGGTGTCGCCGCCGGGCGGGGCGTCAGGCGCCGCGCCGTCGCCGGTGCGGGCCCGATCGAGGGCGTCGGCCAGCGCCTCCGGGGGCAGTATCGGCGGGTCGAGCGGCGACCGCCGATGCCGGTGGGCCAGCGCCAGGGGCGCGACCCGCTCCACGTCGTCGGGCGTGGCCGCGGCCCGGCCCTCCCACCCGGCCAGGGCGGCGGCGGCCCGGCACAGCACGATGTCGGCCCGCACGCCCTCGGCGCCGGCCGCCACGGCCAGGCGGGCGGCGAAGGCGATCGTGGCGTCGTCGAGCGCCGCCGGCCGGGCCCGGCCCAGGCGCCGGGCCAGCGCCCGGTCCTCGGGGTCCAGCGCCGCAGCGCCGCCCGCGCCGCCGTTGTCACCCGAGCCGGCCCCGTCGCCGCCCGCCGGCCCGGGCGCCGACACCTCCGACGCCTTCGACGAGGCCGCGTCGAACGCCAGGCGGCGGCGCACGATCTCGGCCCGGGTCTCGGGGTCGGTCGGCGCCGCGACCGCCACGCACAGACCGAACCGGTCGAGGAGCTGGGGCCGCAGCTCGCCCTCCTCGGGGTTCATGGTGCCGACCAGCACGAACCGGGCCGGCTGCACGACCGACACGCCGTCCCGCTCCAGCCGGTGCTCGCCGCTGACCGCCACGTCGAGCAGCGTGTCGACCAGGTGGTCGGCCAGCAGGTTGACCTCGTCCACGTAGAGCACGCCGCCGTGGGCGGCGGCGAGCAGGCCGGGCCGCACCCGCTCGGCGCCCTCGGTCAGGGCGGCGGCCAGGTCGATCGACCCCAGCACCCGGTCCTCGGTGGCGCCCAGCGGCAGCTCGACGAACGGCGCCTCGCCGGGCAGCAGGGCGGCGAACGCCCGGGCCAACGTGGTCTTCCCGGCGCCCTTGTCGCCCCGCAGCAGCACCCCGCCGATGGCGGGGTCGATGGCGGCCAGGATGAGCGCCAACTTGAGGTCGTCGTGCCCGACGACGGCGGAGAAGCCGAACCGGCGCCGGCCCGGGGCCGTCACGACGCCGCCTCCTCCCAGCCCTCGGCGGCCAGCACGGCCTCCTCGAGGGCCCGGCGGGCGGCGTCCGATGCCGCCCACATGCCCCGCTGGTCGGCCTCCAGCAGCCGCTCGGCGATCGAGCGCAGGGCGCCGGGGTTGGACGCCTCGAAGAACTTCCGCATCTCGGGGTCGGCCACGTAGGCGTCGGTGACGCGCTCGTACATCCAGTCGGCGACCACGCCCGTGGTCGCGTCGTAGCCGAACAGGTAGTCGACGGTGGCCGCCAGCTCGAACGCGCCCTTGTACCCGTGGTTCCGCATGGCCGCGATCCACCGGGGGTTGAGGACCCGGGACCGCACGACCCGGGCCGCCTCCTCGGACAACGCCCGCACCTTGGGATCCGCGGGGTCGGCGCTGTCGCCGAACCAGGCCAGCGGCGCCGTGCCGGTGAGCGCCCGCACGGCCGCCACCATCCCGCCGTGGTCCTGCAGGTAGTCGTCGGAGTCGAAGATGTCGTGCTCGCGGTTGTCCTGGTTCTTCACGGCCACGTCGATGGCCGCGAAGCGCCGGCGCATGGCGGCGTCGGCCGGTTCGCCCGCCCGGCCCCGGCCGTAGGCGAAGCCCGACCAGGCCAGGTAGACGTCGGCCAGGTCGGCGTCGCTGCGCCAGGCCTTCGACTCGATGAGGCCGAGGACCCCCGAGCCGTAGCCGCCGGGCGGCGGGCCGAACAGGCGGGGGTCGTCGCCGCCCGCGGCTCGGACCGGGTTGGCCTCCGCGGGCTCGTCGAGGCCCGCCACCAGGCGCACGGCGTCGTCGAGCAGGTCGACGGCGTGGGGGAACGCGTCGCGGAAGAAGCCACTGATCCGCAGCGTGACGTCGATCCGGGGCCGGCCCAGCTCCTCCACGGGGACGGGCTCGAGCCCCACCACCCGGCGGGACTCGGGCTCCCACACCGGCCGCACGCCGAGCAGGGCGAGCGCCTCGGCCACGTCGTCGCCGCCGGTCCGCATGGCGGACGTGCCCCACAGCACGAGGCCGACGGTCCGGGGCGGGGCGCCGGCCTCGGCGACGTGCCGCTCCACCAGCCGGTCGGCCAGCTGGCGCCCCACCTCCCAGGCCAGCGGCGACGGGATGCCCTTGGGATCGATGGCGTAGAAGTTGCGCCCGGTCGGCAGCACGTGGGCCATGCCCCGGGTCGGCGAGCCGCTGGGCCCGGCGGGCACGTAGCGGCCGTCGAGGGCGTCGAGCAGGTGGTCGATCTCGGCCGTGGTGACGGCCAGCGCCGGCACCAGCGTGTCGCACACCCACCCCAGCACCGGCGGGTCGTCGGGCGCGGCCCGCCAGCCGGCGGCCGCCACCCGCTCGACCGCGGCCCGGCAGGCGGCGTCGAGGGCGTCGGTGGCGGACCGGTCGAGGTCGCGGGCCGACGGCAGGCCGAGCGTGGGGGCGAGGGCCTCGCGCAGCGACGGGAGGTCGCCCTGGCCGATCCGGGTGACGGCGAGCACCCACTCGACCAGCTGGTCGTCCGCCGGGGCCTGGCCCAGCACGTGGAGCCCGCCCCGGATCTGGGCGTCCTTCAGCGCGCACAGGTAGCCGTCGACGGCCTGGACAGCCTCGTCGAAGTCGAAGTCCTCGGCGTCGGGGCCGTCGTCGAACCCCAGGTCGCGGTGGAGGTCGGCGTTGGTGATCACCTCCCAGACCTGGTCGCGCAGGGCGGGCAGCTTGGCCGGGTCCATGGCCTGGGCCTGGGCGTAGGCGTCGAGCAGCTGTTCGAGCCGGGCCAGGTCGCCGTAGGTCTCGGCCCGGGTCATGGGCGGCGGCAGGTGGTCGACGATCGTGGCGTGGACCCGCCGCTTGGCCTGGGCGCCCTCGCCCGGGTCGTTGACGACGAACGGGTAGACGAGCGGCACCGGGCCGAGCGCGGCGTCGGGGAAGCAACCGGCGCTCAGCGCGTTGGCCTTGCCGGGCAGCCACTCCAGCGTGCCGTGCTTGCCGGCGTGGACGATGGCGTCGGCGCCCCAGCCCTCGTCCAGCCACCGGTAGAAGGCCAGGTAGTGATGGGGCGGGGGCATGTCGGGGGCGTGGTAGGTGCCGATGGGGTCGGGCCCGAAGCCACGGGGCGGCTGCACCGTGACCAGCACCCCGCCCAGGTCGATCCCGGGGAACAGCAGCCGGTCCCCCCGCACGTAGACCTCGCCGGGCGGCGGACCCCACACGTCCTCCACCAGGGCCCGGGCGTCGTCGGGCAGCCCGGCGAACCAGGCGGCGTAGGTCGCGGTGTCGAGCCCGCCGGCGGCCCGGGCCGCCTGGGCCTCCGTCAGCTCGGGGGACTCGTAGGTGAACCCGGCGGCCAGCTCGGCCATGAGCTCGTCGCCGCTGGCCGGGATGCGGTCGAGGTGGTAGCCGGCGTCCCGCAGCGCGAGGAGCAGCCGGATCACGCTGGCCGGCGTGTCGAGCCCCACCGCGTTGCCCAGCCGGCTGCGACGGGTCGGGTAGGCGGACAGGACGATCGCCACGCGCCGCTCGGACGGCGGGGTCCGGCGCAGGCGGCCGTGGCGCACGGCCAGCTCGGCCAGCCGGACGGTCCGGTCGGGAAGCGTGCGGGAGGCGATGATCGGCGCCCCGACGTCTTCGCCGTCGTCGACCACCTCCTTGAAGGCGAAGGCGGGGGCGATGATCCGGCCGTCGAACTCGGGCAGGGCGACGCCGGAGGCCACCTCCAGCGGCGTGAGGCCGGCCTCGTCGTCCCGCCACTCGGCGGCCGACCGGTTGGCCGACGGGGCGTGGACCACCGGCACGCCCAGCTCGGCCAGCTGCGGGACCTCCCACGATTCGGCGTCGGCGGCGTTGCTGCCTCCCATGGCGAGGACGGTGGTGACCAGCACGTCGATGCCGGCGGCCCGCAGGGGCTCGAGGGCGGCCACCCGGCCCTCGGCGTCGGGCCGCAACGTGTAGCAGGCCACGGCCAGGGCGTCGCCGCCGGCGGCCTCGATGGCGGCGCACAGGTCGGCCACGAACGTCGTGTTCCCGGCCACCAGGTGGGCCCGGTAGAAGACGACGCCGACCAGTGGCCGGTCGGGCCGGCGGACGGCGCCCGGGCGGCCCAGGCCGGCGCCGTCCCACACCACGACGGCTGGCAGCGGCTGGGGCGGGTCGAAGCCGAACCCGCCGAGCAGCGTGGTGTCGGCCACGAACCGCAGCAGTTGGGCGAGGTTGGCGGGCCCGCCGGCGGTGACGTACCGGTGGGCCTCGGCCACGATGCCGGCCGGCACCGTCGAGGCCGCGGCCAGCTCGCCGTCGGGCTCCACCTCGCCGGACAGGGCGATGAACGGCACCCCCGCCGCCCGGCACCGGCGGCGGAGCTCGTCGAAGCCGTCCCACGACGACCGCCCGCCCAGCAGGCGGACGATGGCGGCGTCGCCCGGCTCCACGTCGGGCACCTCGGGCCGCACGGCCGGGTTGGCGACCCGGACCGGGCCGAGGCCGGCCGGCAGGTCCTCGACCGTCGAGCGCAGCGCCAGCAGATCGGTCTCGGCGTGGGACAGGAACCAGATCGTCACGGCCGGCCGCCAGTCACCGGGCGCGCGGGCCGGTCGGCCGGGGGAGCGGATCTCGGTTCATCGGGTTCCCCATCTCTCGTGAGGTCGGCGTGTCGGAACCGCAGCCGGTCTCCTGGCTCCCGGATCGACACCCCGTCCCCGGCCTTCCCAGCCCGGGGGCCGGTGGCGCACGCGGGGGAGGGGCTCCCCGGTCACAGTGGCGAGGACCACCCCGGATTCGCACCGGGTTCCCGAACACTGCGGCACCCGGACGCTACACGATCGGGTCCGCCACCAGGCGCTTCGGCGAGCCGCGGACCGCCCGGCCGGGTCGGGTCGTCGGATCGCGCCCCTCCAGGAGCCGAGTCCGCTCAGGATGCGAGGCCGGCGGCCGCCGCCACGACCTGGGGGCGGGCCACCGCGGCCCAGGCGTCCAGCGTCTCCGGGTCCTCGTAGGCCGTGTCGAGCAGGTACAGGCCCCGCGTCGGGCAGGTGGCGCCCAGCTCGACCAACACCGGGCGCAGCTGCATCTCCGGCGCCAGGGCGTGGTGGGGACCCGCCCCCAGCATCACGGGGACGGCCACGACGCCGGCCAGCCCGTCGTTGCCCAGCTGGTCGAGGAACAGCTTGAGCACACCGGTGAAGCTGGCCTTGAAGGTCGGGCTGGCGAAGACCGCAACGTCGCAGCCCTTGACCGACTCGACGGCGGCGGTCACGGCCGGGTCGCCCCAGCCGAGCAGGCCCGCGCCCAGCTCGATGACGTCGACCGTGACCGCCGGGGGCCCGTCGCCCAGGCGCTCGGCCACCAGCGTGGCGGCCGCCAGCGTGCGGGAGCGGGGCTTGGGGTTGCCGACGACAACCGCGACCTTCAGGGGATCCGTGGGCCGGTCGTCCATGACCACATAGTGTCGCGGCGCGATGAGCGACCGCGACCCCGCCGAGGTGCCCACCGACGACCGCCGACCCGACGACCTCCGCCGGGCGCCGTCGCTCGTCCTGGTCAACACCGGGCCGGGCAAGGGCAAGACCACGGCGGCGATGGGGGTGGTGATCCGGTCGGTGGCCCGTGGCTGGCCGGTGGCGGTCGTGCAGTTCATCAAGTCGGGCACGTGGCGCACCGGCGAGGAGAAGGTGTGCCGCCAGCTGGGCGTGGACTGGTGGGCGCTGGGCGAGGGCTTCACCTGGGAGTCCACCGACCTGGCCGAGGACCAGGCCAAGGCCGTCCATGCCTGGGAGCGGGCCCGGGGCCTGATCGCCGCCGCCGCCCACCGCCTGGTCGTGCTCGACGAGGTCACCTATCCCATGAACTGGGGGTGGATCGACACCGACGACGTCGTGGCCGCCATCCGCGACCGCCCCGAGACCGTGAACGTGGTCGCCACCGGGCGCAACGCCCCACAGGCCCTGATCGACGTCGCCGACACCGTGACCGAGATGCAGGTCGTCAAGCACGCCTACAAGGCGGGCATCCGGGCCATGAAGGGGATCGAGTACTAGGTCCCGACCCGCAAGCCGGCGGCGGGCGATGGCGGTGGGGTGACGGCGCCGGGCGGCGCCGTCACCGGGCGGTCAGCCCTCCTCGGTCTTGCGCACGGCCTCGGCCTCGATCTCGATCCGGGCCGACTTGCCGACGAGCACGCCGCCCGTCTCGAGCGGCTGGTTCCACGTGAGCCCGAAGTCCTCGCGGTCGATCTCGGTCGTGGCCGTGATGCCGAACCGCTGGTTGCCCCACGGGTCCTTGGCCACGCCCTCGTAGGTGACGTCGAGGTCGACCGGGCGGGTCACGTCGCGCACGGTGAGGTCGCCCTGGACCGTGAAGCGCCCGGGACCGGTGACGGTGACGCCCCGCGACCGGTAGGTGATCGTCGGGTACTTCTCGGCGTCGAAGAAGTCGGGGGAGCGGAGGTGGTTGTCGCGCGTCTCGTCGCGCGTGTCGATGCTGGCGACGTCGATGGTCACCTCGACCGACGAAGCCGCGGGGTCGTCGGCTACGGTCACGACGCCCGAGAACGACGCGAATCGGCCGCGAACCCGGGACACCATCATGTGCCGCACCGAGAACCCGACATGCGAGTGGGCGGGGTCGAGCTCGAACGTCCCGGGCGTCGGTACCTCGAGCCCGTCGACGGTCCTGGTGAGCGCTGTGTCGGCCATGCCGCCTGCCTCCTTGTCCGTCTCCATTGCCGAGGCGTCCTTCGCCCCGCCTCACCGTAGCGGCCAAATATTTGCACTCGCAACTATTGCACATACCATGGGATGATGGACCGGCTGCAGGACGACCGCCTGACGCTGATGGGCCTGTTCGTCGAGAGCTACAAGGGCCTGACGGCACGGCTCGAGCGGGGGCTCGACCAGGAGAGCGGCCTGTCACTCCAGTGGTTCGAGCTGCTCATCCGCCTGGCCCGCTCCCCGGACCACCGCCTCCGCATGTCCGACCTGGCCCTGCAGACGGGGCTCACCCCGAGCGGGCTCACGCGGGCCGTCGACCGGCTCGAGGAGGAGGGCCTCGTCGAGCGCGTCGCCTGCCCGTCCGACCGGCGGGGCGCGTACGCCACGCTGACCGAGGCCGGGCTCGCCCGCATCACCGCCGCCGTCGGGCCCCACCTCGACGACATCCAGGCGCACCTCACCGGCATCCTGACGGCCGACGAGCAGCGCAGCCTGGCCGCTCTGCTTCGCAAGGTGCGCGACCACGTGAACCCCGAGGCCGCCACGGTGTCGCCACCGCCGGACGACGACACCGAGGCGGTCGCCTGAGGCGGCCCGGCGCCCGGGGCAGGAGAGCGCCCGACGGCGGACGGTAGGGGTTCTCGGGGAGGCGGGCCACGCGGGCGCCCAGCGGGCGCCCTGAGCGGGACCGGCGGCATTGAGGATCCGACGGCCCCGCCAGGACGGTGCCGGGCCGACCGTGCCGACCCCAAGGTTGGAATAAGGTTGCAGCCGGTCCGCGGGAGCGGACGAGATCGGTCGGGTGAGGGTGATGGACGAGGAGCTCGTCCGGCGCCGCCGGGCAATCGAACGTCAGCGAGCTCGGTTCTTCGACGACCCCGCGTCCGCCGCCACCGTCGACGGGGCGGTGCGCGAGTCCTGGCTCCGCTGCGCGCCCGCCCTCGACCGCTCGCTGGCGGCCGCCCCGCTCGACGAGGCCGACACAGCCAGCGAGCGCTGGGAGGCGTCGCCGATCCGTCGGGCGTTCCCCGGCCTGACCGACCAGCTCGAGCGGGCCTGCCACGACGGTGACCTGATGGCCGGCGTCACCGACGAGCACGGTCGGCTCCTGTGGACCACGGGGCATCGGCGGCTGCGCGACCGGGCCGAGTCGGTGAACTTCACGGTCGGCGGCCGGTGGGACGAGCCGTCGGCCGGCACCAACGCGGTGGGGCTGGCGCTGGTCACGGGCTCCCCCTCGTCGGTGTTCGCCCTGGAGCACTGGTGCCAGGCCGTCGAGGACTGGGTGTGCTACTCGGCGCCGGTCCGCGACGCCGACGGCACCCTGCTCGGCGTCATCGACCTCAGCACGACGTGGGACCGGGCCAGTCCGCTCGGCCTGACCACCGTTTCGGCCCTGGCCCAGGTGACCGAGCACCTGCTGCGGCAGGCGCCGCGCCCGACCCGGCCCCGGAACGGCGAGGCCGGCCTCGACCTGCGGGTGCTGGGCCGGGCCGAGGCGAAGCTCGACGGGGTGCCGCTGGCGCTGTCGCTCCGCCACCTCGAGATCCTCACGGTGCTGGCCTGCGTGGGCCAGGCCACGCTGGGCGAGCTCCACGCCCTGCTGCACGGCGACCGCGACGTGTCGCCCACGACGACCAAGGCCGAGGTGTCGCGCCTGCGGCGGGTGCTCGGCGGGGCGATCGCCTCCCGCCCCTACCAGCTCACCGTGCCGGTCCGGGTCGACCTGCTGGACGTGCTGGCCCGGCTGGAGGCCGGCGACACGGCCGGGGCCGTCCGCCGCTACCGGGGGCAGCTCCTGGCGGCGAGCGACGCCCCGTTCGTGGTCGAGCGGCGCCACCACTGCGACGTGGCGCTGCGCACCGCCCTGCTGCGGACCGGGTCGAGCCGCGACCTGCTGGCCTACGCCGAGGTCCACCCGTTCGACGTCGAGGTGCTCGAGCGGGCGCTGGAGCGGGCCGGCGCCGACGGGCCGGACGTGGCCAGCGCCACGGCCCGGCTGGCGGTGGCGCTGGCCGACCGCTGACGTCCCGGCGGGGCCGAGGGCCACGGGGCAGCGGCGGGGTACGCCCACACCACTCCCCGTCGCCTCCGGTGCGCGCCGGCGCGCTCCCCGGCGTGGTCCCACACCCTGGTCAGAGAGGGTGCCGAACCGGCGGGACGGGCATCGGGGACCGCCGATCGGGGGAGTCCCGGCATGATCTCCCGCACGCTGGGTATCGGGACGGGCACGGGACGGGGGACCGTCCGGGGGACCGCCACCGCTCATCGTGGTGCGGGAGGCACGACGACCGAGGAGCGACGGACGATGTCGGTGTTCGACCTCTTGGACCGCGAGTGGTCCCGCCTGCGCGGCGACGCCCGGGCGGCCCGGCGGCTGCCCGACGTCTGCGAGGCGGCCGGCGGCGCCGGCTCGCTGGCCGCCGTCG
Organism: Acidimicrobiales bacterium; assembly: GCA_036563805.1. Classification (GTDB taxonomy): domain Bacteria; phylum Actinomycetota; class Acidimicrobiia; order Acidimicrobiales; family VFJN01; genus DATCLS01. Next base: position 20,177 of record DATCLS010000033.1, read on the forward strand.
AGGGGTTCGTGCGGTCGGCCGGCGCGGCCGAGGCCGACCGCGTGCTGGTCGGGCTCGTGGCCCGGGCGGTCGAGGGCGACACGTTGGCGGCCCGGGTGCTGCTCCAGCTGTTGCTGCCCGGCGTGCGCCGGCTGGCGCGCACCTGGTGGGCCCTCGGCGACGCCGACGAGCGGGCGGCGGCGGCCGTCGCCGCCACCTACGACCGGATCCGCCGCTACCCGCTGGCCCGCCGCCCCCGCCGGGTGGCGGCCAACGTGCTCATGGACGCGGCCGCCGAGCTGCGCCGGGCCGCCCGTGCCGCGGCCCGCACCGCCGGGCCCCGCGTCACGACCGTCGGCCCGGCGGTCGCAGGCGGGGACGGGGCCGGGATCGAGCCGCTGGTCGAGCCGGTGGCCGGCGACAGCGTCCACCCGGCCGTCGAGCTGGCCGACGTGCTGGCCGACGCCGTCGACGACGGGCGGCTCAGCCGGGACGACGCCGAGCTGATCGCCGCCTCCCGCATCGCCGGCACCAGCCTGAGCGAGATCGCCCGCCGCCGGGGCGCCAAGCTGCGCACGCTCCAGTGGCGCCGGAAGCGGGCCGAGGCGGCGCTGGCGGCCGCCTCCTGACCGGCCGCCCCCCGAGGGGGACGCCCGGCCCTCCGGCTCGCCCGCGGTGTCCGGCTCGGGCCGCCGTCAGCTGCGCCATCAGTAGTGCCAGGGGAAGGCGCTCCAGTCGGGGTCGCGCTTCTCGAGGAAGGCGTCGCGCCCCTCCTGGGCCTCGTCGGTCCCGTAGGCCAGGCGGGTGGCCTCGCCGGCGAACACCTGCTGGCCCACCAGCCCGTCGTCGATCAGGTTCAGCGCGAACTTGACCATGCGCTGGGCGGTCGGGCTCTTGCTCAGCACCCTACGGGCCCACTCCAGCCCCACCCGCTCCAGGTCCTCGTGCGGGACGACGGCGTTGACCATGCCCATGCGGTGGGCGTCGTCGGCCGTGTAGGTGTCGCCGAGAAAGAAGATCTCGCGGGCGAACTTCTGGCCGACCTGGCGGGCCAGGTAGGCCGAGCCGAACCCGCCGTCGAAGCTGGCCACGTCGGTGTCGGTCTGGCGGAACCGGGCGTGCTCGCGGCTGGCGATCGTCAGGTCGCACACGACGTGCAGGCTGTGGCCGCCGCCGGCCGCCCACCCGGGCACCAGGCAGATCACCACCTTGGGCATGAACCGGATGAGCCGCTGGACCTCGAGGATGTGGAGGCGCCCGGTGCGGGCCGGGTCCGCGGTCTCGCGCGAGTCGCCCTCGGCGTACAGGTAGCCGTCGCGCCCGCGGATGCGCTGGTCGCCACCCGAGCAGAACGCCCAGCCGCCGTCGCGGGGCGACGGGCCGTTGCCGGTGAGCAGCACGCAGCCCACGTCGGGCTGCTGCCGCGCGTGGTCGAGCACGCGGTACAGCTCGTCGACCGTGTGGGGGCGGAAGGCGTTGCGGACCTCGGGCCGGTCGAAGGCGACGCGCACCGCGCCCACGTCGACCGCCCGGTGGTAGGTGATGTCGGTGAGCTCGAAGCCCTCGACGGGCTCCCAGGCGGCGGGGTCGAACAGCGCGGAGACCATGGGGCGTGGTCTACACGGGGGAACGGCCGGAGGCCCGTTAGCGGACCGCGGCCGCGACCCGGGCCAGCGTCTCCTCGTCGAGGTGCTCGAGCACGTCGAGAGCGCCCATGTTCTCGACCACCTGCTCGACGCGGCTGGCCCCGGTGATGACCGACGACACCCGGGGGTTGGCCGCGCACCAGGCGATGGCGAGCTGGGACAGCGTGCAGTCGAGCTCCTTGGCCACGTCGGCCAGCTTGCGGACCTTGGCGTTGGCGGCCGGGTCGGTGAGCCGGTCGCGCAGCCACTCGTAGCCGGGGAGCTTCGCCCGGCTGCCCTCGGGGATGCCGTCGAGGTACTTGCCGCTGAGCAGCCCGGAGGCCAGCGGGCTCCACGTCGTGAGGCCGAGGCCGATGTCGTCGTACAGGCGGGCGTACTCGCGCTCGACCCGGCGCCGCTCGAACAGGTTGTACTGGGGCTGTTCGACCACCGGCTTGTGCAGGTGGTGGCGGTCGGCGATCAGCCAGGCGGCCCGGATCTCGTCGGCCGACCACTCGGACGTGCCCCAGTACAGGGCCTTGCCCGACGACACGATGTCGGACATGGCCCACACCGTCTCCTCGATCGGGGTCTCGGGGTCGGGCCGATGGCAGTAGATGATGTCGAGGTAGTCGAGCCCGAACCGCTCGAGCGACGGATCGATGGCCTCCAGCAGGTACTTGCGGTTGAGCGTGTTGCGGGAGTGGGGGTTGTTGTGGATGCCCCAGAAGTACTTCGACGACACGATGTACGAGTGCCGGGGCCAGCCCAGGTCCTTGATCGCCTGGCCCATGATCCGCTCGGACTCGCCGCCGGCGTAGGCCTCGGCGTTGTCGAAGAAGTTGACGCCGGCCTCGCGTGCGGCCGCCAGGCAGTCGCGGGCCGCGCCCACGTCGATCTGGTCGCCGAACGTGACCCACGAGCCGAACGAAAGGACGCTGACCTTCAGGCCGGAGCGGCCCAGGCGCCGGTAGGGCATCTTCGCCATGGGCCGAGTATGGCAGCCGCGGCCGGTGATGCCGCCCGCCGCCTCCGTTGGACCGGTCGCGGGGCGGCCGAGGGTGGGCTTTGGGCGGGTTCCGAACGGCCTTCCCGCTCGGGGCGGACGGGCCCCGACCGGTTCGCGGAGGGTGATCGCCCTCTGCCAGACTGACGCCCATGCGAGCCGTGGTCATCTACGAGAGCCTCACCGGGAACACGGCCCGGGCCGCGCAGATCGTCGCCGCGGCGGCTCGTGCCGAAGGGGCCGACGTGGCCGTCTACCCGATCGACAACATCGGCCTGAAGGACCTGGCCGAGGCCGACCTCGTGTTCGTGGGTACGTGGGTCGACGGGCTGATCCTGTTCGGGCACCGCCCCGGCCGGGCCGGGCGGCTGAAGAAGATGCCGGTCATCGACGGCAAGCGGGCCGCCATCTTCATGACCTACGCCATCCATGCCGGCAAGGCCCTGGAGCGCTTCCAGCGGGTGGTCGAGGAGCGGGGGGCCACCGTCGTCGCCTCCACGCTGCTGCGGCGCGACCGGCTCGCCCAAGGCGTCGAGGACTTCGTGCGCCAAGCGCTCGCCACGGTCCCGGCCACCTGAGATGCGCTCGGCTGGGGAGCGCTCGGTCGGGACCGTGTCCCGCGCCGTCACGACGGCGGCCGCGGTCGCCCTGAGCGTGGCCGGGCTGGCCGCCTGCGGCGACGACGGGGGCGAGGCCGCCACGGCCGCCACCGTCGAGCCGGGGCCGGCGCCGCAGGAGCCCGACGAGATCGCCGAGGGGTGCGGCAGCCAGGCCGTCACCAACCCGGCCGACCTGCGGGCCGACCGCGACGTCGCCCGCTGCGGCCCCGGCGCCCCCGAGCCCGCGCCCCTGCCGGCCCGGACGACGGTGCGGGTGGCGGTGCCGCCCGCACCGGGCGAGGAGCTCGCCCCGGTGCTGCTCGCCGACCGGCTCGGCGAGTTCGAGGCCGAGAACCTCGAGGTCGAGATCGTCGAGGAGCCGCCGGGCGAGGCCATGGCCGACCTGGCGGCCGGGCGGCTCGACGCGGTGGCCGGCCCGCTGGGCGGCGCCTACCTCGACGCCGTCCACGACGGCACGGGCGCTCGCGCCGTGCTGGGCGGCGCCCTCACCCGGGCCCCCTACCGGCTCGACACCGACCAAACCGGGCTGTGGCTGCGGCGCAGCGCCGTCGAGAACCCCGACAACCTGTCCCGCCTGGAGAGCCAGCCCGTCGGCGTGCCCGGCGGGGCCGCCGGCGCCGCCCTCTACCCCGTGAGCCGGGCCATCGAGGAGCGCTCGGGCGAGACCTCGATCGTCAACCTCACCGACGTCGCCGGCGACGAGGCCGCCGAGCGCCTGCGGGCCGGCGAGCTGGCCGCCGCCTGGCTCGACGGGGCGTCGTGGCTGGCGGTCGCCGACGACGCCGACTTCCAGCTGCTGGGCACGCTGCCCGCTACCGAGTCGATCGACGGCACGGTGTTCGCCCAGCGCCTCACGTCCGGCCCCGACCGGGCCGTCGGGGTGGCGTTCGTGCGGGCCGTGATCCGCACGATCAACACCTACCTGACCGGCGACTACCAGTCCGACGACGAGGTGGTGGCGGCGCTGGCCGAGGCCACCGGCACCGACGCCGAGGCCGTCACCGCCACGCCGGCGCTGCTGTTCGACTGGGAGCTGCGCGACGGCACCGTGGAGCGCATCGAGGAGGTGCTGCTGCGGACCGGCGGGGTCGGCTACGAGGAGCCGCAGCCGCCCGACCGGTTCGTCGACCGCAGCCTGGCCCGCGACGCCGTCGGGGCCGGGGGCTGAGGGGCGGCGTCCGGGCCGGGCGGGGCCGGGTCGGGTAGTCGGCCGATGGGCTGCCGGGCGCGGCGGCCTGCGGACCGGCGTCGGGGTCGGGGCGAACGGTCGGCCGATGGGCTACCGGCGCGCCCCACGGGCCCACGACCAGGCGTAGTCCGGGTCCTCGCAGGCCCGGGCACCCGGGGCCAGCCGCAGCGGGCGGAACGTGTCGACCATCACCGCCAGCTCGTCGGTCGCCTCCTTGCCCAGCGCCGCCTCGACGCTGCCGGGCTGCGGCCCGTGGACGAACCCGGCCGGGTGGAGCGTGAGCGACCCCGGCTCGATCCCCGCCCCCTTGCGGCTCGTGAAGTCGCCGTCGCAGTAGTAGAGGACCTCGTCGGAGTCGACGTTGGCGTGGTTGTAGGGCACCGGCACGGCCGCAGGGTGGTAGTCGAGCTTGCGGGGCACGAAGCTGCACACCACGAACCGGGGCCCGGCGAACGTCTGGTGGACCGGCGGCGGCTGGTGGACCCGCCCGGTGATCGGCTCGAAGTCGTGGATCGAGAACCGGTAGGGGTACAGGCAGCCGTCCCAGCCGACGACGTCGAACGGGTGGTGGGCGTAGCGGTAGCGGGTCAGGCCGTCGCGTTGGCGGACCAGCACGTCGCTGTCGGCCTCGCCGTCGACGACCAGCGGTTCGTCGGGGCCGTGGAGGTCGCGCTCGCAGTAGGGGCTGTGCTCCAAGAACTGCCCGGTGGGCGACAGGTAGCGGGCGGGCGGGCCCACGTGGCCCCGGGCCTCGATGATCAGCGCCCGGACCGGCTCACCGCCGGTCGGCACCCACCGGTGCGTCGTCGAGGTGGGGACCACGACGTAGTCGCCGGCCCGGCAGTCGAGGGCGCCGAACGTCGACTCGAACCGGGCGGCACCGGTCCGCAGGTAGACGACCTCGTCGCCGGTGGCGTTTCGGTACAGGCCGCTGGGGGCGTCCGCCACCGCCACGGCCAGCCGGACGTCGTCGTTGGCCAACAGCGGGATCCGGCCGGTGACGAGGTCGCCGCCGCCAGCCAGCCGGTCGGTCCGCAGGTGGCGGGGGAGGAGCGGGCGGTTGGGCTCGAAGCCGTGGGCGCCGTCGAGGGGGACCGGGCCGGGACCCTCGTCGACCGGCTCGGCCGCGACGATCGCCGTCGGGGGGTGCCGGTGGTAGAGGAGGGCGGACGAGGACGAGAAACCGTCCGCACCCATCAGCTCCTCGGCGTACAGGGAGCCGTCGGGCGCCCGGAACTGCGTGTGGCGCTTGGCGGGGACCTCACCCACCCGCCGGTAGTACGGCATGGTCGCCTCCTCTGTCTCCGAGCTGCAGGGCCACCGTGCGGGCGGCCGACCGCACCGCGGGACCGACCTCCTCGGGCGGCGGGGAGCGGTCGGTTGGCGCCACCAGCCCGATGCTGGCCACCGGGCCGTTCCCGGCCAGGATGGGCGCCGCCACGCCCGTGACGCCGGGCTCCGGCTCGCCAGCGACCGTCACGTAGCCGTCGGCCGGCCCGCCGGGCAGCAGCGCCCGCCCGTGGGCCACCCGCTCCAGCGGGTAGCGGGTGCCGGGCCGGTAGCGGACCTGGACCAGGTGCCGGGTGGCGACGATCTGGTCGACGGCCACGACATCGTCGCCGTCACGCAGGGCCAGCACCGCCGTCTCGCCGAACCGGGCGGCCAGCTCCTCAATCGCCGGCCGGGCCGCCGCCCGCAGCACCGGCTCGACGCGGCCGGCGAGCGCCAGCACGCCGAAGCCGAGGTCCCAGCCCCGCTCGGTGCGCCGGGCCAGGCCGTGGGCCTCGAGCGTGGCCAGCATGCGGCCGACCGCCGTGCGGGACATGCGCAGCCGACGGGCGAAGGCGGCGGCGGTGTGGGGGCTGAGCGCGGGGCGCACGGCTCGGCCTGAGCCTCGGCCGGTGGCCGGGCTGCCGGTGGCCGTGACACGGGCCCGGTCGATGGCCGGGGTGCCGACCCGGCCGGGGACCGGGCCGCCGGTCGGGTCGCCACCGGTGCCGGCCGCCCGGCCGTCGTCGTCCGGGTCGTCGCCGGCGCGCGCGCCGTCGGCAGGGCGCTCGTCGCGGGCCGCGGGCTCGCTGGCGGCCGTGTCGCTCCCGTCCGGCGGGCCGGGCTCGCCGAGCAGGCGCAGCAGGGTCAGCGCGGCATCGACGGTCTTCGACTGCTCGGCCACCGGGCGGCTCCGTCCCGGCGAGCGGCCGCTCGGCGCGTGCTCGTGCCCACCAGCGGCCCTCGCACTACGGTGATGTCAAGTCTGTGACAAACGGCACAGTACCGCTTGGCACACCGATAGTCGGACTGTAACGTCCGGCATTCGGAGGTTCAACGGTGCCCTCGTTGCTGGTCTCGGCCGTCGCTCGCCTGTTCGACGACGCCGGTCTGTTTCCCCCGGCCCGCCTGTCCATGGCCGAGGCCCTCACCGCCCACCACCGGGCGACATCGGGCCCCCACGGGCGCTACGTCGGCCCGTTCCTATGCCCGGTCACGCGGCTCGACGAGCTCGACGCCTGCGTGGCCAGCGGGCGGCCGCGCCCGTCCGAGCTGGGCGTGATCGCCTACGGGCCGGCGACGCCGGGCCGGCGGCTCGGGGCCATCGCCGGACTCGTGCAATGCGAGGCGCCGCTCGGCACGCCGCTGCCCGACCTCGGTGGGCGGGTCCGCCGCTACCTCGAGATCCCGCCCCAGGCGCCGGTCGGCGAGGCCCTCGACGCCATCGCCGCCGCCGGCGGCCGGGCCAAGGTGCGGTGCGGGGGCCAGAGCCCGTCCGACGTGCCGTCGTGCGCCCGGGTGGCCGACGTGCTGGTCGGCTGCGTGGAACGGGGGCTGACGCTCAAGGCCACCGCCGGGCTGCACCAGCCGTTCCGCCGCCGGACCGCCGCCGGCGAGCAGCACGGGTTCGTGAACCTGCTGGTCGCGGCCAGCCTGGCCTGCGACGGCGGCGACCGGCGGACTGTGGCCGAGGTGCTCGGCGCCGAGGAGCCCGACGCCGTGGACCTGGTCGACCACGTGGGCCGCGCCCGCGAGCTGGTCATGTCGATCGGCACGTGTTCGATCGACGAACCGATGCAGGCGCTCACCGAGCGGGGGCTGCTGTGAGAAGACCGGTGGGGGTGCCGGTGACAGGCGGCAACGGCATGACGGCCTCGGGCGCCGTGATCGCCTCCGGCGCTGGGGCACCCGGCCACGCCGTGGGGGTCGGCGCCGGAGACGTCGTCGACGCTGTCGCCGGCGCGGGAGCCGTCAGCGCCGCCGAGATGGCCAGCGCCCGGGGCGTCGTCCCCATCCGCGCCGTCGTGACCGTCCCAGGGGCCGCGGGGCCGTGGCGCTGAGCTCGTGGGTGCCGGGGGCCGACGGGTCCGGCTTCCCGGCCGAGCACCTGCCGTACGGCGTGTTCTCGACCGGCGGGGCCGGCGCGGCGGGGCCCGGTGGTCGTGCTCGCCGGCGGGTCGGGGTCCGGATCGGTGACGCCGTCCTCGACCTGGGCCGCCTGGCCGCGGACGGGCTGGTCGACGGGCCGTTCGACCGGCCGAGCCTCAACCCGTTCTTGGCGCTCGGGCCCGACCGGTGGCGAGCGGTGCGGGACCGGCTCACCGATCTGGTGTGCGACCCGGCGCACCGGCCGGCGGTCGAGCCGGCGCTGGTGCCGGTCGCCGACGTGAAGCTCCACCTGCCGATCGAGGTCGCCGACTACGTCGACTTCTACAGCTCGATCGAGCACGCCACGAACCTGGGGCGCCTGCTCCGGCCCGGCAGCGAGCCGCTGCTGCCCAACTGGCGGCACCTGCCCGTCGCCTACCACGGGCGGGCCGGCACGGTCGTCGTGTCCGGCACGCCGGTGCGGCGGCCGGCGGGCCAGCGCCGCCTGCCCGACGGCTCGGTCGTGTTCGGGCCGTCCACCCGGCTCGACATCGAGCTCGAGGTCGGGCTCGTCGTGGGCGTGCCGTCGGAGCCGGGGCGGCCGGTCCCGGTCGAGCGGGCGCCGGACCACGTCTTCGGCGTCGCCCTGGTCAACGACTGGTCGGCCCGCGACATCCAGGTCTGGGAGTACCAGCCGCTCGGCCCGTTCCTCGGCAAGTCGTTCGCCACCACGATGGCGGCCTGGGTGACGCCGCTGGCCGCGCTGGAGGCGTGCCGGGTGCCGGGGCCGCCCCAGGAGCCCGAACCGCTGCCCCACCTGCGGGCCGCCGAGCCGTGGGGCCTCGACCTCGACCTGGCGGTCGAGCTGCGGCCGGCCGGGGCGGCCGGTCCGGGGTCCGCCGGGGCGCCCGGCGGTGGGGCGGGCGTGACCGTGAGCCGCACGTCGTTCGCCGGCCTGTACTGGACGTTCCCGCAGCAGATCGCCCACCTGACGTCGAACGGCGCCCACCTGCGGACCGGCGACCTGCTCGCCTCGGGCACCGTCTCGGGTCCCGAGCGGGGGAGCGAGGGCAGCCTCATGGAGCTGACCTGGGGCGGCGAGGAGCCGCTCGACGTCGGCGGCGTGCGGCGGACGTTCCTGGAGGACGGCGACGAGGTCGTGCTGTCGGCCCGGGCCCGAGTCGGCGATGGCGTCGTGCTCGCGCTCGGCGAGGCCGCCGGCCGGGTCGTGCCCGGGCCCCCAACCTGAGCCGGCCGGATCCCCGGCCTGATCCCAACCGCCGGGCGGCTCGTGCCCGGGTCCGAGCGGGCGCCGACCCGAGGACCGGCCGCCGGACGGCGGGGTCAGCGCAGCTGGTCGAGGATCGGCTGGGCCTCGTCCTCGTTGAGCAGCAGGACCGACCCGGCCTCGTTGCTGCCGATCGTGGTCGGCAGCACCAACGTCTCCGGGTTGAGCCCGCCGCGCAGGGCCCACGCCAGGCGGATGGCGTCGAACAGGCTCATCTCGTCGTCGATGCGCAGGCCGTCGGCCGTGCTCGACAGCGTCCGGGCCAGGGTGATCGGGTTCTTGGTGTCGCCGAGCTTGTCGAACACCGCCCGCAGGAACGCCTGCTGCCGCTCGATGCGGCCGAGGTCCGCGGTCGGGTCCTCGACGTCCTCGCCGTTGATGACCTCGACGTAGTGCCGCGACCGCACGTACTGGAGCGCCTGCTCGCCGTTCAGCTCGACCGGCCCGGCCTGGGGGATGAACAGGCCCGTGTTGTGGTCGTAGGCCGGGTGCTCGAAGTTGATCGTGATCCCGCCGAGGGCGTCGACCATCCCGGCGAAGCTCACGAAGTCGACCTCGACGTAGCGGTGGATCGGGATGTCGAGGTTCTCCGAGATGGTCCGGATCAGCCGCGGCGGCCCGCCGTTGAACGCCCCGTTGATCTTGCCGTTCTGGCCCGTGTCGGCGATCTCGACGTAGAGGTCACGGGGGATCGACATCAGCCGGGTGCCGTCACCCCCCGTGTGCAGGATCAGCATCGTGTCCGACCGCTGCCCGCTCGGGAAGTCGCCGTCGCTGATGCCCGCCTGGCCGCCCTCGATGGCCTCGCGGGAGTCGGACCCGACCAGCAGGTAGTTCGTGCCGTTGCCCAGCCCGGAGCCGGCCAGCGTGCCCTCGGTCTCGACCCGGTCGATCTTGTTGAAGACGCTGTTGGCCCACAGGTAGCCGGCGAGCAGCGCCACCACGAGCAGGATGGGCAGCCCCGCCAACACCCAGCGCCAGCGGATGCGCCGGAAGAAGCCCCGCTTGGGGGGATCGAACGGGTCGCCCGGCCCCGGGCGGGTGGGGCGACCGGGTCCGCCCGGACCGCCGGGGCGCACCGGCGGGCGGCGCGGGCCGTAGGGGTCGCGGGGATCGCGCGGGCCGCCGGGCCCGGGACCGCGTCCGCCGGGCGGGCCGCCCGGGCCACCGGGCACGCGGCGAGGGTCGCCGACCGGGCCGCCGGGGCGGGGGCGCGCCGGCGGGGCCCCGGTGCGCCCGCCGGGGGATGCGGACGGCGACGGGATGAAGACCCGCCGCGGGTCGCTCGGGCTCGGGCCCTCGGGTTGGTGGAAGCGGTCAGTCACGAACTCACCAAGCGTAGTGGTCGTCGGCCGGGGACTGGTGGCACGCCTTACGGCCCCCCGCCCCGTCCCACGCACAGGTCGCGCCGCCCCACCGGCCGGACCCCGCTGGCCCGGTCAGGCGCCCTTGTCGGACACGCCCGCCTGGTCGAACGTGGCCATCTCGTCGAGGATCAGGGCGGCGGCCTCCACCAGTGGGAGGGCGAGGGCGGCGCCCGTGCCCTCGCCGAGCCGCAGTCCGAGGTCGACCATCGGGTCGAGGCCGAGGGCGCCCAGCACGGCCGCCGAGCCCGGCTCGACCGACCGGTGGCCGGCCACGACGGCCGCCTCGACGCCCGGGACGAGCCGCGTGGCGACGAGCAGGGCGGAAGCGGCGATGACGCCGTCCACCACGACCGGGACCTGGAGGGCGGCGCCCCCGAGGACGAACCCGGCCAGTGCCGCGTGCTCGAGGCCGCCGACCTCGGCCAGCACGGCCAGCGGGTCGTCGCCGTGGGCGGCGCGGGCCCGGGCGGCGGCCGCCTCGACCAACGCCGCCTTGTGGGCCAGCAGCTCGGGGTCGAGCCCGGCGCCGTGGCCGGTGACGGCGGGCGCCGGGCGACCGGTGAGGGCGGCGATCAGCGCCGAAGACGGCGTCGTGTTGGCGATGCCCATGTCCCCCGTGACCAGGCAGCGGGCGCCGCGGGCCACGAGGTCGGCCGCCACCTCGGCCCCGACGTCGAGGGCGCGGCGGGCCTCGTCGACGGTCATCGCCGGTCCGGTGGCCAGGTCGGCCGTCCCGGCCCGGACCTTGCGGCGCACCAGGCGCGGGCCAGCCCCGAGGGCATCGGTCGGCCCGGGCTGCTCGGCCGTCTCCGGGAGGTCGGTGGCGACGCCGACGTCGACGACCACCACCTCGGCGCCGGCGTGCCGGGCGAGCACGTTGATGGCGGCGCCACCGGCCACGAAGTTGGCCACCATCTGGGCCGTGACCTCCTGGGGCCAGGGGGACACGCCCTGGCGGTGCACGCCGTGGTCGCCGGCGAACACGGCCACCGCCGCCGGGTGGGGGAGCGGCGGCGGGACCTCAGCGGCGATGCCCGCGAGCTGGATGCCCACGGTCTCCAGCCGCCCCAGCGAGCCCGGCGGCTTGGTCAGGCGCAGGTGGCGCTCCTCGGCGGCGGAGGTCGCCGCCGCGTCGAGCGGGGCCCACAGCTGGCGCGCCGCCTCCAGCGGGCCGAGCTGGCCGGCAAGCCAGTCGAACAGTGCGTGGTGGACCGGGCGGTCGCCGCAGTCCACGGCCGGCAGCGCCGCCAGCGGCCCGTCCGCCCCGGCGTCGGCCCCGGGGTCCGCTTCGGCGTCGGCCCGGGCGGGGGCCCGGGCGCCCGAGTCCCCGGCCCGCACGAGCACCGCCCGCCCCGCCGCGAGCCGCAGCCGCTCGCCCAGCTCCGCCGCCGTCCCGACCACGTCGACGGCCGTGGGCAGGCGAGGGGAGGTCCCGGGAACGTCGGCGACGACAGCGGTGGTGGCACCGGCGCGGGCGAGGGCGGCCACCAGCCGCCGGGCGCCGGGCCCGGACAGCGCGCCCGGCTCGAAGACGACGGCATCGACAGGCAGCGGGTGCGGCATGGGAGACACTCCTGGCAGCGGACGTCCGCCGTGACCCTAGATCACCCCGCCCCCCTGGCCTCGGGCTCGGGCCTGCCGCCCCGGCATCGCGGCCAGCGCCCAGGCGAGGGCACCGGGACCGGGTCAGTCCGGCCGCCAGACCCCACCCGCCCGCACCACGGCCAAAGCCCGGTCGAGGCGCTCGAGCCCGGCGTCGTCGGGCACGGCGATGCGGACGTGGTCGGGCAGGCCGAAGGACCGGCAGTCCCGCACGACGACGGCCTCCCGGGCCAGCGCCGTCCGCAGCCCGGCGGCCCCGCCCACCAGCACCCAGGGGGCGTCCGACGGCTCGGCGGCCAGCCCGTGGTCCGCCAGCACCCGCAGGAGGGCGGCGCGGCCGGCGGCGATCCGCCGGGTCCAGCCGGGCGGGTCGGCCGCCGCCGCCAGCTCCGGGACGAGGGCGCAGGCCAGGCCGCCGACCGCCCAGGCGGGGCGGCGCCGGCGCAGGGCGGCCGCCGCCTCCGGGTCGGGGGCGATGGCGTAGCCGAGCCGTAGCCCCGGACAGGCGAACGCCTTGGTGAGCGAGCCGATGGCCCAGCCGGGGCGGCCGCGGGTCCACGTCCCGGCGGACAGCGGGAGGTACGCCTCGTCCCACACGTCGGCGCGGTCGCCAGGCGGGGCCAGCCGCCCGGACGGGCTGTGGGGGTCGGACCGCCACCGGGGGCCGGCCGGGTCCGACCCCGGCAGGTGGCGGCGGTAGAGCGAGAACTCGGGCTCGTCCACCCAGCCGGGGCCGAGCAGGTCGGCCACCAGGGCGATGGCCTGCGCCGCCCCGGCGGTCAGCACCAGCCGGTCGGCCGGCACGCCCACCAGGGCGGCCACGGCGGCCTCGGCCTCGTCGACGTCGGGGTAGCGCCGCAGGCTCCCGAGGTGGGCGGCCGCCAGCCGGGGCACGTCGGGGGCGTGGGGGTTGAGCGTGGCCGACAGGTCGAGGACCTCGTCGGGGTCGAGGCCGAGCGCCGCCGCCACCCGCGCCCCGTCGCCCCCGTGCTCACCGGGGGGCGGGATGGGGGCGAGTCGGTCCCGCCCGGCGGTCCGGGACCTCGGCGTCGGCCTCGGCATCGGGGCCTGGGTACACGACGGAGCCGGTCAGCGACCAGTCCGGCGGCCACTGCGGGGCCGCCGGGCGGCGCCGCCGGCGGGAGCCAGGTGGGCCCGGCCGGCGGCGGCCGCCAGGCACGCCAGGAGCCCGGCGAGGGCCCAGGTCACGTCCCGGGACAGGGCGACGGCGAGCCGCACGTCGCCGCTCCGGGGCGGCCGCCCGGTCCCGAGGACCGGCCGGTGCTCCACCCGGTCGCCGTACCGGGTCTCGCCGCCGAGCCGCAGGCCGAGGGCGCCGGCGAAGGCCGCCTCCGCCGCACCCGCGTTGGGGGAGGGGTGGGCGGGGGCGTCGCGCCGCACGGTCCGGACGACCGCGGCCGCCGCCGCCGGCCGGACCAGCGCCACGAGCGCCACCGTCGCCCGGGCCGGGACCCAGGCCAGCACGTCGTCGAGCCGGGCGGCCGCCATGCCGAACCGGCGGTACCGGGCGTTCGGGTAGCCGACCATCGAGTCGAGCGTGTCGGCCGCCCGGTGGACGAAGGCGCCGACCGGACCGGCGGCCGCCGCCCAGAGCGCAGGGGCCACCACGGCGTCGGTGGTGTTCTCGGCGACGGACTCGACGGCGGCCCGGGCGATGCCCTCGTGGTCGAGCGACGAAGGGTCGCGGCCCACCAGGCTCGGGAGGAGCGACCGGGCGGCGTCGAGGTCGCCCCGATCGAGGGCGGCGGCGACGTCGAGGGCGGCGGCGTGGAGGCTCCGGCCGGCGATGGACAGGTAGGCGGCCGCCGTCGTCGACCGGATCGCCGTCCCGGCCGCCGCCGCCAGCCCGGTGGCGGTGGCGGCCAGCACCGCCCCCGGGAGCACCCGGTCGCGGTAGAGCCGGCTTTCGAATCCGGCCACGGCCGAGCCGAACAGGGCGACGGGGTGCCATCGGGTCGGGACCGGCGGCTCCCCGAAGGCCCGGTCGAGCGCCAACCCCATCGCCGCTCCGAGGGCCCGCCCCCGCCAGCCCGTCATCGCCGGCACCGCCCGACCCCCGCCGACCCCAAACCGACCCGGCACAACCACACGGGCCCCACCCCACGCCAGTCACGCGGGGCCGCGCCGCCGCCGGTGGTTCGGGTTGCCGGACAGGCGTGCAGGCGAGTGGCATGGCCGCCGGCGCTCAGGCTCCGGCTGTCGCCAGGCGCACGGCCGCGAGCGGCGCAGGTCGGGACCGGCCGTGGCGGGCGGGGGGACGGCAGGGCCCGGCGGGCGCGCGGCCGGGGACGGGGCACGCTCACCATCGCGCCGCCGCCAGGAGGAGGCCGACGGTCTCGGCGACGACGCCGGCAGCACCGAGGACGTCGCCCGTGTAGCCGCCGAGGCGCCGGCGGGCGAGCGCCACGACGCCGGCGAAGGCGGCGGCCAGGCCCAGGGCCGCGGCGCCACCGGCCAGCCACCCGGCGCCGGCCACCGCCAGCGCCGCGCCGCCACCCCAGCCGACCGCCGGCGCCCCGATCGCCCGCCACGCCGCCCCGGCCCGCCAGGTCTCACCCGGCCCGGGCGTCGCGGACCCGCCGCCCTCGCTGGAGCCAGGCCCGCCGGCCCCCGGGCCGCCCGCCGCCGGGTCGCCGGCCGCCGGGGTGCCGGGTGGCGGCGCCGGCGGGGCGGGCAGTGCGGCGAAGCCCGAGGCCAGGCCGTCGGGTCGGGCGTAGGGCACGGCCGCCAGGGTCAGCGCCATAGCGGCGCGGGCGCCGGCCCACAGGCCGGCCACCACCAGGGGCTCAGGCGCCAGGGCAGCCAGCGCCGCCACCCGCAGCGCCAGCACCAACACGAGGGCGGCGACGCCGAACGCCCCGACGTCGGGCTGGGCCATCACGGCCAGCCGCCGGTCCCTGTCGAGCGGCGGGAGCAGGCCATCGGCCGTGTCCGCCACGCCGTCCAGGTGGAGGCCGCCCGTCAGCACCGCGTCCGCCGCCACGGCCAGCGTGGCCGCCACCAGCGGGCCCCACGCCTCGCCCGCCGCCCACCACACGCCGCCGACGGCCAGCCCGAGCAGCGCCCCGACCGGGCCGAACCACGCCGGCGACCGGGCGTCGGGCGGCGCCGCCCCGCCCACGATCGTGAGGAACGCCAGCGCCCTCCGCATCAGGCCCGCCCGCTCGGGTGGCCGATGCCCGGTGCGTCCCCACCGGGCGAGCCCTGCAACCCCGGGCCGCCGGGATCAGCGCCCGGGCGATCACCGCCCGGCGCGGCACCGCCAGCACCGCCCGCGCCGGCGGTCGCGGTGTCCAGGCCGGCCCCCGGCGAGGCCGGCGGAGGCCGCCGATCGGCATGCGCGCCGGCGACTCCCGGCGCGGACCCCGGCCCGGCGGCGTCCGCGCCGGGGTCCGGGACGGCGGGCGGCGGGGGGCCCAGGGCCCCGGGGTCGAAGCGGTCGAGCGGCAGCACCCGGCCGGCCACGACGAGCAACACCCGGTCGGCGACGTCGGCGACCGCCCGGTTGAGCAGGCCGAGCTCGTCGGCGAAGCGGCGGCCGGCGGCGGTCGCCGGGTGCACGCCGAGCCCCACCTCCTCAGACACGACGATCGTGTCGCCTCGCCGGTCCCGCAGCGCCCGGACCAGCGCGGCGGCGTCGGGGGCCAGGTCGGGGACCGCCGCCACCCACGTCCCCAGCGAGTCGACCAGCGCCGTCCCCGCGACGCCGGCGAGCACGGCCGGCAGCTCGGCGCCGGCCTCGGCGGTGGCCCAGGATGCCGGGCGCCGGGCCCGGTGGGCGGCGATGCGGGCGGCCATCTCGTCGTCGGTCGCCGTGCCGGTGGCGACGTAGGTGACGGGGGGCGGGGCCGCGGCGGCCAGCGCCTCCGCCACCTCCGACTTGCCGGACCGGGTACCGCCCAGCACCAGCGTGATCACGGAGGCGGCAGGTTAGCGGCGCCCGCTCGACGAACCCGCACCCACCCGCACCGGCCCCGGACGGGCTCTAACCTGCTCGGACTGCCATGTCTGCGCTTCCCGAACCCACGTCCGCGCCCCCGGGGCCCGACACCCCGGCCGACGCCGAGCCCGGCGCCCGGCCGTTCCGCATCCTGTTCGTGTGCTGGGGGAACATCTGCCGCTCGCCCACGGCCGAAGGCATCATGCGCCGCCTCGTCGCCGATGCCGGCCTCGAGGGGGTCATCGAGGTCGACAGCGCCGGCACCAGTGACGAGCACGCCGGCAGCCCGCCCGATCGCCGGGCGCTGGCCGAGGCCG
Organism: Acidimicrobiales bacterium; assembly: GCA_036563805.1. Lineage (GTDB taxonomy): Bacteria > Actinomycetota > Acidimicrobiia > Acidimicrobiales > VFJN01 > DATCLS01. Next base: position 36,488 of record DATCLS010000033.1, read on the forward strand.
ATGCGCGCGGCCTCGACCTGCGCGACCTGCGGGCACGGCGGATCCGGCCGGAGGACTGGGAGCGGTTCGACCTGATCCTCGTGGCGGACGACATGGTCGAGCGCCAGGTGCTGCGCATGGCGCCTGACGCCGCCGCCCGGGCGAAGGTCCACCGCATGACCGCGTTCGGCCCGGACGCCGATGTGCTCGAGGTGCCCGACCCCTACTACGGCGGGCCCGAGGGGTTCCAGCACGTGTACGACCTGCTGGAGCGGGCGTGCGCCGGCGTGCTCGAGCACGCCCGCAGCCACCTCCGGCGGGCCTGAGATCCGCCGAGGCCGCCCGAGGCGCGCCCAGGACCCGCCCGAGGACCGCCCAGGACCCGCCCGAGGACCGCCGAAGACCGGTCGCCACGGTCGGGCCCCGGCCCGGCGCCCGGCCCGCCCCTCAGGCGTACCGGTCGAGCACGGCCCGCACCGAGGCGCCGTAGCTCCCGCCGAACATCACGGCGTGGGTCAGCAGCGGCTCGAGCTGCCACAGGCGCAGGCGGTCGCGCCACCCGTCGGCTAGCGGGTGGACCTCCTCGTAGGCGGCGGCGAAGGCGGGGCCCGGCGACCCGAACAGGTGGAGCATGGCCAGGTCGACCTCACGGTGCCCGCCGTAGGCGGCGGGGTCGACCAGCCACGGCTGCCCGTCGGCGTCGACGTGCACGTTGCCCGACCACAGGTCGCCGTGGACCCGGGCCGGCGGTTCCGCCGGGCCGGCCAGCTCGGGCAGGCGGGCGGCCAGGCGCTCGACCAGGGCGGGGACCCGCTCGTCGACGCTCCCGCGGTCGCGGGCCATGCGGACGAGCGGCTCGATCCGGCGGGTGATCCAGAACCCGGGCCAGTCGCTCGGCTCGGGCGGCGTGTTGCGCTGGGGCAGGCGGCCGATGAACCCGTCGCGGTGCCAGCCGAAGGCGTCGGCGCCGGCGGCGTGGAGGCGGGCGAGGTCGCGCCCGAGGGTCTCGTCGGTCCGGGCCGTGGGGCGGCCGGGCTCGATCCACTCCAGGACCAGCACGTCGGCCGTCTGGGCCAGGACCGCCGGGATACGGGCCGCGTCGGCCGCCGCCAGCCAGCGCAGGCCCTCGGCCTCGACCGCCAGCAGGGCGGGCGGCAGCCCGGCCGCCGACTTCGCGAACACGACCCGCCCGTCGGCCAGCGTGACCCGCCGGGCGTCGCCGATGCAGCCGCCGGGGACCGGAGCGAGGTCGGTCACCTCGGCGGCCAAGGCGGCGCCGACGGCGGCGGCGAGGGGCTGTCCTCGGTCGGCCATGAGCGGCGAACCTCCGAAACCTTCGAAGCCGGGTCGGTGGGAATCCTGCTCGGCTGTGGGGTCAGTAGTTGGGGTCGAGCGCCTGGGCGGCCGTCCGGGCCATCTCCTCGCCGTAGCGGCGGGCGCCGGACGAGTACTCCGGGCACACCAGCTCGTCGGACAGCCCCGACGGGCAGAAGTGGATGCGGTCGGGGCTGCGGACGACGATGCGCCCGTCCGTGCAGCCGTCGGCGGCGTCCTCGTCCTCGAGGCAGGGGAGCGACGGTGCGTACGCCCGGTCGGGACCCGCCACCGTGCGACCGGCCGGCGAGTAGCGGACCCGGCCGATCTCGATCCCGGCCCACTCCGTCACCAGGTCGCGGTAGGCCTGGTCGATGAGCTCGGTGGCCTGGCCCGGCAGGCCGGGCGCCGGCGGGGGACCGGCGATGACGACCCGCACGTCGTGGGCGGCGAGCAGCTCGACCGCGGCCCGGACGTCGGCCACGTAGCGCTCGGCCAGCGCCTCGCCCTCCAGCGGGTTTCCGGCGGCGTCGGCCACGCACGGGGTGGAGTTGTTGCCGGCGAACGACAGGACGGCGACCGCCGGCGGCGATGGGCTGGTGGCGTCGGCCTCCAGCGCGGCGCGGGCGTCGCACGGCGCGATGCCGGGGGTGGCCTGGACCTCGGCGTCGGCCGCGGTGGACCGGGTGACGGCGGCGACGAACGCCTCGCCGGCCTCGACCGCCAGCGAGTCGCCGTACAGCACGACCCGCTCGCCGGCGCCGATGTCGTGGGGGTCGGGCCGGTTGGCGGCGGCCACGCCGACGCCGGTGGCCAGGAGGGCCGCCACGGCCGCGGTCACCAGCCATCCCCGCCGGCTCACGACCGGCTTCCCGGGACCGGCAGCGGTGCCGAGGACGGGCGGACCGCGCCCCCGGCGACGGACTGGATCTCGGTGCGCACGGAACGGACTGGCTCAGGCCGGAGCACCGGTGGAGCATGGCAGAATCCGCTAGTGGCGATCGACGCTCCCGCCCGGGCCTACGCGGTGGCCGACGGCTCCGACGCGGGGGCGGTGTTGGCGTTCTTGGCCGGGCGGCTCGACGTCGTCGCTGACCCGCCCGTCGCCCGCACCGTCACGGTCTACGACACCGCCGACCGGCGTGTCCGCGACGCCGGCGCCGAGCTGCGACTGGAGCCCGCGGCCGGCGGGCCGGGCGCCGCCGGTGGCCGGGCCGCGCCGGCCGGACCGGGCCGGGGACGCGGCGACGCCGGGCGCAGCAGCGACGGCCGGGGCGGCAACCGCGGCGCCACCGCCCGCCTCGTGCTGCGCGATCGCCCGGGCGCCCCGCCGCTCGTCGCCGAGGTGCCCCGGGCCAACCGCTACCTGATCGACGACCTGCCGCCCGGCCCACTGCGCGACCGCCTGGCGCCGGTGCTCGAGATGCGGGCGCTGCTGCCGCTGGTCCGGCTCACCGTGGAGACGCAGGCGGCGCGGGTGCGCAACCGCGACGAGAAGACCGTCGTCCGACTGGCCCTGACGGCGACGACCGCCCACGAGCTGCCCGCCGCGTCCGCGGGCGGCACGGCGATCGCCCGCTTGGGCGTCGGCGCCGCTCGGGACTCCGGGGCCGACGGGCACGGCACGGCCGCCCCCGGTGACCCGGCCGACGGGGTTGCCGACGATGCCGGCGCCGACCGGGGCGGCACCGACGGGCCGCGCCGCGGCCCGGTGGCCCTGACCCCCCGCGTCGAGGTGGCGGGCGTGCTCGGCTACCCCCGGCCGCTGGCCCGGGTCGAGTCCCTGCTGGCCGACGAGCTGGGGCTCATCGAGGTGACCGCCGGCCCGGCCGACGAGGCCGTCGCCGCGCTGGGCGGCGACCCGGGCGGCCTGCGGTCGAAGGTCCGGGTCGAGCTCCGGCCCGACCAGCGCACCGACGCCGCAGCAGCGGCCGTCCTCACCGACCTCGCCGGCATGGTCGAGGCCAACCTGCCGGGCGCGGTCGACGACCTCGACACCGAGTTCCTTCACGCCCTGCGGGTGGCGGTGCGCCGCAGCCGCTCGGTCCTGCGGGAGCTGAAGCGGGCGTTCCCGCCCGGGCCCCTGGCCGAGCAGCGCGCCGCGCTCCGCTGGATCCAGGGCATCACCGGGCCGACCCGCGACCTCGACGTCCAGCTCCTGGAGTGGGACGACCTGGTGAGCCGCGTGTCGCCCGACCGGGCGGTCGCCCTCGGGCCGGTCCACGACCTGGTGACCCGGCACCGGGCCGCCGCCCACCGCCGGCTGAAGCGCCAGCTGACCGGCGGCGAGTACGCCCGGGTGTGGGCGGGGTACCGGGCGTTCCTGGCCGAGGTGGCCGACCGGGCGGCCGGGGGCGGCAGGCCGGACGCCGACGACGAGGCTCCGGACGCCGCCCGCCCCATCGCCCGGGTGGCGGGCCGCCGCATCCGCCGGGTCTATGCCCGGATGGTCGAGATGGGCACCACCATCGACGACACCAGCCCGGCCGAGGCGCTCCACAACCTGCGCAAGCGGGGCAAGGAGCTGCGCTACCTGCTCGAGCTGTTCGGCGGACTGTGGTCTGCGGCGACGGTGAAGCCGATGGTCAAGCGGCTCAAGGGCCTGCAGGACGTCCTCGGCACCCACCAGGACCGCGAGGTCCAGGCCGCGAGCCTGCGGGCCCTGGCGCCCGAGCTGGCCGACGTCCTCGGCGGCCCCGACGCCCTGCTGGCGCTCGGCGTGCTGGTCGAGCGGCTGGAGCAGGAGCAACGGGAGGCCCGGGGCCGGTTCGCCGAGCGCTTCGCCGAGTTCGCGGCCCGCGACCAGCGGGCGCTCGTCGACGAGACGTTCCGGGCGGTGCGGGCGTGAGGGCGCGCCGGCGTGAGGCCGGTCTCGGCGTGACGGCACATCCGGCGGCGGGCGGCACCCGAGCGAGGGGTCCCGCGTGAAGGTCCTGGCCACCTACAACATCAAGGGCGGGGTGGGGAAGACGTCGGCGGCGGTCAACCTGGCCGCCCTGAGCGCCCGCGACGGGCTACGCACCCTGTTGTGGGACCTCGACCCCCAGGGGGCGGCGTCGTACCTGTTCCGCATCCGCCCCAAGGTCAAGGGCGGCGGCCGCAAGCTGGTGCGGGGGCGCAGCGACGTGACCGAGCTGCTGCGGGGCACCGACATCGAGGGCCTCGACCTGCTCCCCGCCGACTTCTCCTACCGGCACATGGACCTGGCGCTCGACGAGACGGGCAAGCCGGTCCGGCGGCTGCGCAAGGTGCTGGCCCCCCTGGCCGAGCACTACGACCTGGCCATCCTCGACTGCCCGCCGTCGATCTCGCTGGTGTCGGAGAGCGTGTTCGACGCGGCCGACGCCCTGCTCGTGCCGCTCATCCCGTCCACACTCACGCTGCGGACGTTCGAGCAGCTGGGCGCGTTCATCGACGAGGGCGTGAAGCGGCGGCCCCGGATCGTCGCCTTCTTCTCGATGGTCGACCGGCGCAAGCGGCTGCACCGCGAGGTGGTCGAGAGGTTCCCCGACAGCCGCGACGACGTCGTCCGCACGGCCATCCCGGCCGCCACCGAGATCGAGCTGATGGGCGTGCGGCGGGCGCCGGTGGTCGTCGAGACCCCCCGGAGCCGGGGCGGCCGGGCGTACGCCGAGCTGTGGGCCGAGGTGCGGGACCGGGTCGGGGTGTGACCCGCCTCGGCCGCGGGCGGCGGGGGCGCGCGGCTCTCCGGCCCGGGACTGAAACCAGAATCTGGGTGAGGCAGCCGGGCCGCGCCCGCCTACGGTGCTGGACATGACCCGCATCGTCCTCATCCGCCACGGCGAGGCGCAGACGCACGTCGATGGCATCGTCGGCGGTGACACGGCCTGCACCGGGCTCTCCGACCTGGGGCGGCGCCAGGCCGCCGCCCTGCGCGACCGCCTGGCCCGCACCGGCGAGCTGGGCCGGCCCGACGCGCTCTACGCCTCCAACCTCCCCCGGGCCATCGAGACCGCCGAGATCATCGCCCCCGCCCTCGGCGACCCCCCGATCGAGATCGAGCGGGACGTGCGCGAGTTCGACCCGGGCGAGGCCGACGGCCTGACCTGGGAGGAGTACGAGAAGCGGTTCCCCCGCGACGTGTGGGACGCCTTCCGGTCGCGCAGCCCGGGCGCCGAGAGCTGGGCCGAGTTCGGGCTCCGGGTCGGGACGGTGCTGCGCCGCCTAGCCGACCGCCACGACGGCGGGACGGTGGTGATCGCCTGCCACGGCGGCGTCGTCGAGCAGTCGGTGGTGACGTTCCTCGGCCTCGGCCACCAGGGCGAGCTGGCCACGTTCGAGATCGCCAACACGTCGATCACCGAGTGGCTCCGGCCCGACCCGGACGAACCGTGGTGGCGGCCCCCGGGCCTCTGGCGGCTGATCCGGCTCAACGACGCCGCCCACCTGGAGGGGGTCGGCGGCGGGCCCGGCTCGTCGGGGCCGCCGGTGCGAGCCTAGGCGGGCGGGCGTTGCTCGCTCGCCGGCGCCCGGGCGGTCCCGGCCTCAGCCCCGGCGTCAGCCCGTCGCCTCAGCCCGAGGCGCTGGCGCCGTCCTCGGCCCGCTCGAGGTCGAGGGCACACGAGTTCATGCAGTAGCGCAGCCCGGTCGGCTCAGGTCCGTCGGGAAACACGTGGCCCAGGTGGGCGTCGCACCGGGCGCACCGCACCTCGGTGCGGACCATGCCGTGGCTGGTGTCGGTCAGCGTGACGACGGCGTCCTCGGAGACCGGCTGCCAGAAGCTGGGCCAGCCCGTGCCCGAGTCGAACTTGGTGTCGGACGAGAACAGCTCGGCGCCGCAGCACACGCACCGGTAGAGCCCGGGGTCCTTGGTGTCCCAGTAGATGCCGGTGAAGGCGCGCTCGGTGCCGCCCCGGCGGGTGACCTCGAACTGCAGGGGATCGAGGCGCTCGCGCCACTCCTCGTCGGTCTTGGGAAGGTCGGGTGCGCGGTCGTCGGCCATGGCATCAGGATGCCAGCGCCGCCACCATCTGCCGCACGACCGGCTCGGGGTCGTGGCTGGCCACCCGCTCCAGCGACTCGAGGGCGAACGTGGCCTCGGTGCCGTGCGTCCAGGCCTGGAGCATCGCCAGCAGCGAGCAGGTCTCGCCCTCGACCCCGACGATGACCTCGAAGACGCCGCAGCTGCGGTCGACGTAGCTGATGGAGCCGACGTGGTGGGCGGCGTCGACCAGCGCGGCGAAGGCCACCGGCGGCGCGGCGGCCAGCAGCAGCGTGTCGGGGGCCGCGATGCGGACCGCCCCGGCC
>DATCLS010000038.1:0-114507 GCA_036563805.1 Acidimicrobiales bacterium
ATCATATTCTTTCGCTCCGGCGAGCGAGGGAGAGCCCGAGACCCCGATGACCCACCCGTTCCGGGACGTCGCCATCGTCGGCGTCCACAACACCGTCCAGGCCCGCCAGCTGCCGGGCCACGACTCCGAGTCGATCGCCCTCGAGGCGAGCCTCGGGGCGCTGGAGGACGCCGGCATCCACCCCCACGAGGTCGACGCCGTCGTCAGCCCGTTCTCGCAGTCGCTCGTGCTGGCGCTGCGCATCGGCCCGTCGGCCCGGTGGATCAACCAGCTCGGCATCCCGGCGGTGGTCGACGCCCTCAACCTGATCGCCTCAGGCATGGCCACGACGGTGCTGATCGCGGCGGGCGGCGCCGGGATCTACACCGACCGGTCGGCCACCGCCCCCTGGACACGCCCGGCCAACGAGTTCGTCGTCGGCTACGGCCTGTTCACCGCCGGCGAGTTCGCCCTCATGGCCCGGCGCCACATGCTGACCTACGGCACCACGCCCGAACAGCTGGCTACGGTGGCCGCCACCATCCGCAACAACGGGCACGTCAACCCGGCCGCCGTCTACCACGGCCGGGGTCCGTTCACCCCCGAGGACATCCTCGCCTCCCGCATGGTGGCCGACCCGTTCCACCTGCTCGACTGCTCGACGACGTCGGAGGGTGGGTGCGCGCTGGTCCTCACTACCGCGGACCGGGCCGCCGACCTCCGCCACCCGCCGGTGTGGGCCCTCGGCGCCGGCAGCGACTCGTTCGGCCCCGCCTACCAGATCGCCCCCGCGTGGGACATGCGCCACCCCCGCGCCGACCACGTCGCCGGCTGGGTGGGCCGGCGGGCCTCGCAGACCGCCTACGCCATGGCCGGCATCGGGCCCGACGACGTCGACGTGGCCGAGTTCTACGACCCGTTCTCGTTCGAGATCATCCGCCAGCTCGAGACCCACGGCTTCTGCGGCGAGGGCGAGGGTGGCGCCTTCGTCGAGGAGGGCCACATCGCCCCCGGCGGCCGGCTGCCGGTGACGACCGACGGCGGCACGATGTCGTTCAGCCACGCCGGCATCAACGCCCAGCAGCTCCAGCGGGTGATCCGGGGCGTGGAGCAGCTGCGCGGCACCTGCGCCACCGCCCAGGTGCCGGACTGTGAGGTGGCCATGTGCACGAACGGCGGGTCCGGCGCCCTGTTCAACGACGTCCTGCTGCTCGGACGGGAGCGACCCCAGTGACCCGGGAGCGACCCCAGTGACGACCCTGAAGGCCCAGAAGCCGGGCATCCCCGTCGGCGTGCCCAGCCCCCTCACCCAGCCCTACTGGGACGCGTGCGCCCGGGGCGAGCTCGTCTACCAGCGGTGCGAGGCCTGCGGGCTCATCCTCGAGCGCCCGTCGACCGTGTGCGGCGCCTGCCTGGGGCGGAAGCTCAGCTGGGCGCGCTCGTCGGGCCGGGGCGAGCTCTACAGCTGGACCGTCGTGTGGCGGCCCCAGCACCCGGCGTTCGAGGTGCCCTACGCCCCGGCCATCGTCGCCCTAGACGAGGGTTGGTACCACGTCGCCGCGGTCATCGGCTGCGAGCCCGAGGACCTGCGGGCCGGCATGCGCCTGGCCGTCGAGTTCCACCCGGCGAGCGACGAGATCACGCTCCCCTACTACCGGCCGATCTGACCGTCTCGGGCCCGCCCGGGAAGGCAGGCCCTGGAGGCCGGCCCGAGCCGACGCCGGTGACCGGTGAGCTCCCGGCCGGCCCCGGGCCACCCGCCCGACGAATCGGTCATCCGCCGACCTCCAACACGGCCCGGCCCAGGTACTTGCCGGCCTCGAGCTCGTCGAAGATGGCGGGCACGTCATCGAGCGACCCGGTCCGGGAGATGTGGGTCTTGACCCGGCCGGCGGCGGCCAGGTCGATCACCTCGCGCATGTCCTGCACGGTGCCGACCGCCGAGTAGATGATCGTCGGGTCCTTCATGAACAGCTCGAACGGGTTGAGCTCGAAGTTGCCCTGGGACGTGGCGGGCAGGCCGACGCCGACGAACAGCCCGCCCTTGCGCAGGAGCTTCATGCCCAGGTCGAACCCGGCGAGCGCAGCCGAGAACACGAGGCTGGCGTCGACGCCGCCCACCTGTTGCTCGACCTGCGCCACCGCCGCCGCGGGGTCGGACGCGTCGACCACGATCTCGGCGCCCATGCCGCGGGCGAACTCGAGCCTCTCCGCCCCCAGGTCGACGCCCACGACCCGGTAGCCGAACCCGGTGGCCAGCTGGACGGCGTAGTGCCCGAGCCCGCCGGCGGCGCCGATGACGGCGATGGGCCGGCCGGACACGATCCCGTGGCGGGCCAGCTTCTTCACCGCGCCGTAGGCGGTGAGCCCGCCGCAGGCCAGCGGCGCCTCCTCGTCGCCGACGGCGTCGGGCACCGTGACGAGCGACGGCGCCCACACCGGGAACAGCTCGGCGAACGTGCCCATGAGAAGCTGGCCCTGGTCGCACAGCCGGGGGCGGCCGCCGAGGCAGTACTCGCACGCTCCGCACCAGTAGCCGCCGCCGGCGCCGCCCAGGCCCAGGATCACCCGGTCGCCGACCGCCACGAACCGGTCCGCCCCGGGGCCGAGCGCCTCGACGACGCCGATGCCCTCGTGCCCGAGCGCCTCGGACTGCACGCCGAACCAGTCGCCCCGCGCCAGGTGCAGGTCGGAGTGGCACACCCCGGCCGTGGTCATCCGGACCAGGGCCTGGCCCTCGCCCGGCTCGGGCACGGGCAGGTCCCGGACCTCGATCGATCCCCCCTCGACGCGCACCGCTCGCATGGCTCCCCCTCGCTCATCGGATCAGCTCGTAGTCGGCCGGGTCGGGCCGCAGCGTCCGCCGCCAGTACTCGAGCAGCGTGAACGGCCAGTTCTGCGTGATCCGGCCCCGCTCGTTCTTGTACCAGGTGTTGACGTCGGAGGCGCCCCAGGCCATGCGGGCGTTGCCGGCGTCGACCTCCTCGTTGAAGGCGTCGTGGACGTCCTTGCGCACGTCCAGCGCCCGGTGGCCGCTCTCCAACAGCAGCCGTAGGCAGCCGAGGATGTAGCGCACCCCGCACTCGGAGAAGTACACGATGCTGCCGTTGATCACGATGTTCGTGTTCGGCCCGTACAGGCAGAACAGGTTGGGGAACTGCGGGATCGTGATGCCCAGGTAGGCCCGGGCGTCGCCGTCCCAGTGCTCGTGGAGGTCGAGCCCGCCCCGCCCCGTGACCGCCATCGGCGTCAGGAACCGCGACGCCTGGAAGCCGGTGCCGTACACGAGCACGTCGACGGCGTGCTCCTCGCCGTCGGCGGTCACGATGCCCCGGGGCGTGATCTCCCGGATGGGCGTGGTGACCAGCCGGACGTTGGGGCGCTTGAGCGTGCGGGCCCACACGCCGTTGTCGCGCAGCATCCGCTTGGCGCCTGGCGGGTAGGTGGGCACGACGTGGGGCAGCAGGTCGGGACGGTCGGCGAACTCCGCCTGCAGGTAGGCGACGAGCATCTGGCGCACGACCTCGTTGGCCGCGCTCACCGACCGGCCCGGCTCGGGCGGTTCCCAGTCGTCGTCGACGGTCACGCCGGCGAGGGCACCGTCGCCCATCTTCCAGAAGATGCAGAAGCGGTTCCACTCGCTGTACGAGGGGACATGGGCGTACAGCCAGCGCAGGCCGTCCTGCACCGGGGCGTGGTACTCGGGCGTCGGCCCCAGCCACGGCGGGGTGCGCTGGAACACGAGCAGCTCGCCCGCCTCCGGCGCGATCTCGGGGACGAACTGCACGGCGCTCGCCCCGGTGCCGATGACGGCCACCCGCTTGCCCCGGAGGTCGACGTCGTGGCGCCACCGCGCCGAGTGGAACGCCGGGCCGGCGAACGCGCCCACGCCGGGGATGGCGGGGTACGAGGGCCGGTTGAGTTGGCCGACGGCGCTGATCACGGCGTCGACGACGACCGTCTCCTCCCCCTCGGCGTCGCCGCCGGACCCGTCGGCCGGCCGCACCGTCAGCGTCCACCGGCGGTCGCGCTCCGACCAGGTGGCCGCCACCACCTCGGTGCGGAACCGGATGCGGTCGCGCACCCCGAACGCCTCGGCGCAGTCGCGGAAGTAGCCGAGCAGCACGTCCTGGGTCGAGAAGTGGAACGGCCAGTCGTGCCGCTGGGCGAAGGAGTAGCTGTAGTTGTGGTTGGGGTTGTCGACCCGGCACCCGGGATAGCTGTTCTCGTACCAGGTGCCGCCGACGTCGTCGTTCTTCTCGAACACGACGAACGGGATGCCGGCCTGGCGGAGCCGGTGGGCGGCCAGCAGCCCCGACATGCCGGCGCCGACGATCGCCACCCGGAAGTCGGTGTCGGGGGCGATGTCGTCCTTGTGCCAACCGGGCGCCCGCCGATCGTCGCCCCTGTGCGCCAGCTCCTCTTCGAGCAGCGGCAGGTAGGGGGCCATGTCCGACCCGCCCACCGCGAACTCCATGATCCGCAGCACGTCCTCGTCCGCGGGCGGGGGCGCCGGCCGGCACCCGCCGTCCCGGAACCGGATGAGCGCTTGGAGCGCCAGCTCCCGGGCCTCGGCCTGCTGCTCCTCGGTCAGCCCGCCCTGGGGCAGCTGGAACAGCATGGGGTCGGGGCGCAGGTGGTCGCGCAGCAGCCTCAGGTCGCCGGTGGCGTAGGCGAGTGCCGGCAGCAGCGGCGGGACCTCGGCCTCGGCCAGGATCGCCCGGAGCTCGTCGTCGGAGGCCGTGATCGGCTCGACCGGGTGCATCGCCCCGACGCCCACCGCATCGGGCCTCGCCGCCGCCCCGGCCCGGCGCGTCGCCTCAGCCATGCCGGAGCCCCTCCTCCGAGACCCCCTTGGGCGCCCGCTGGGGCATGAACCCGAACATGTAGCCGGCCACCCTCCGCATCTGGATCTCCTCGGCCCCCTCGGTGATCCGGTACCGGCGGTGGTGCCGGTAGATGTGCTCGAAGGGCATGTGGCGGGAGTAGCCGAGCCCGCCGTGGACCTGCATGGCCCGGTCGGCGGCCTCGCAGCACAGCCGGTTGGCCCAGTAGTTGCACATCGACACCCGCTCGGACTGCGAGAACGGGCCCGCGGTGTCCATCAGCCAGGCCGTCTTGTGGATCAGCGCCCGCAGCATCTCGCACTGGGTCTGCAGCTCGACCAGCGGGAACTGGATGCCCTGGTTGGTGGCCAGCGGCTTGCCGAACGGCTTGCGCTGCTTGGCGTACTCGACGGACCGGTCGATGCAGTACTGGGCGGCGCCCAGGCTGGAGGCCGCCTGGCGGATCCGGTTCTCGTTGAAGAAGTGCTGCACCACCTGCAGCCCCCGCCCCTCGCCCCCGAAGACGGCGCTGTCGGGCACCCGCACGTCGGTGAGCCGGACGTGGGCGTGGTCGGTGGGCATGTTGAACGTCCACAGGAACTCGACGATGTCGAAGCCGGGGCTGTCGACGGGCACGAGGAAGGCGGTGATGCCGTCGGCGTCGCCGGGCTCGCCGCTGGTCCGGGCGAAGACCAGGTCGTACTGGGCGGCGTGCATGCCCGAGTTGAACGTCTTCTCGCCGTTGATGACCCACTCGTCGCCGTCGCGCACGGCCCGGGTCTCCATGTGGGTGGCGTCGGACCCGTGGGCGGGCTCGGTGATGCCGAAGGCGAAGCCCCGGCGACCCGCGGCCAGGTCGTCGACCCACTCGGCCTTCTGCTCCTCGGTGCCGTAGAGGATCATCAGCATCAGGCCGACGTTGTTGCCGACGATCGAGTGCTCGTTCTGCAGGTCGTTGTGCAGGCCGAGCCCCTTGCGGGCCAGGTGCTCGCGGATGACGGCCATGCCGAGGTTCGTGCCGTCCTGCCCGCCGTACTCCTTGGGGAACGGGTAGCGGTAGTGGCCGGCGGCGTCGGCCCGCCGCCGGGCCTCCTGCAGGAGCGCCAGCCACTCCGGGTTGGGCAGGCCGCCGCGGTGCCAGTCCGTGCGGGAGTCCTCACGGCGGTGGTCGAAGAAGCGGATGTTGTCGTCCTGCTCCTCGAGGGGCTTGATCTCGCGCTCGATGAACTCGTCGAGCTCGACGAGGTAGTCGGCCAGGTCCTTGGGCAGGTTGAAGTCCACGACTGTGCCTTTCGCTAGCGCCCGACGAAGCGGGGGGCGCGCTTCTCCAGGAAGGCGGCCACCCCCTCCCGGTGGTCCTCGGTCTGGAACAGCTCGCCCAGGCTGGCGCTCACCCAGCGGCCGAGCTCGTCCCAGTCCGGGTCGAGGGCCCGGCGCAGGCCCTGCTTGAGCCGCCGCACGGCGACCGGCGGGTTGGCGGCGATGTCGGCGGCCAGCGCCGTCGCCGTCGCCATGAGCTCGCCGTGGGGGACGACCCGCGACACGAGCCGCAGCCCCTTGGCCTCGGCGGCGTCGACGATCCGGCCGGTGAACAGCAGCTCGGCCGCGGCCTCGCGTCCGACCAGCTGGGCGAGACGGCCGAGCCCGGCCACGTCGCAGCACAGGCCGCGCTTGACGAACAGCTCGCCGAACCGGGCCCGTTCGGACGCCACCCGGATGTCGGCCAGGAGCGCCAGCTCCATGCCCCAGCCGACGGCGGGGCCGTTGACCGCGGCCACCACCGGGACGTCGGTGGTCAGCAGCGCGGCGGCCGCCGGGGTGAGGCGGGGCTCGGCCCGCAGCCGCGCCCCCGCGCCGGCGCCCGCCCTCTCCCCCGCCGGCGCCATGATCTTCTTGACGTCGTCGCCCGAGCAGAAGGCCGGATCGGCGCCGGTGATCACCAGGCAGCGGGCGCTCGTGCGCCGCACCGCGTCCTCGAGCTCGCGGTAGGTCGTGGGGGTCAGGGCGTTGCGGGCCTCGGGGCGGTCGAGGGTGATGACGCCCACGTCGCCGTCGACCGCGTAGGTCAGCTCCGTGTAGGCCATCAGTGGCCGACGGCCGCGCCGACCGGGCGGCCGTCCACGATCTGGTCGAGGTACTCGGCCAGGCCGGCGCCCTCCAGCTCGCCGCAGCGCCACCGGGTCATGCCCTCGGTGATGCGGGTCATGAGCCCGTTGCGCCGGTTGCGCAGCGGGACGTTCGACCACACGTCGCCGGTCACGTCGTAGGTGTGGTCGTCGGTGTGCACGGTGGCGTGGACCGCCGAGTGGTACCAACGGTCGTCGAAGTCCGACCGCAGCTCGACCTCCCGGATCGGCACCCAGTCCTCGCCGTGGCGGGCCCGGTCGTAGAGGAAGCCGGCCACCCGGCGACCGCCGCCCTCGTCGCCGGTGACCGTGGTGGCGAACCCCAGATCGGGGCCGAGGTTGACGGTGAGCCACCGGTACCACCACACGGCCTGCCAGTAGCGCGGTCCCCAGCTGTGGTCGCGCAGGCCCAGACCGTCGGCGAGCTCGAACGTGTCGTCGCCGACCGTGACCGTCCCGGTCACGGCCATGTGCTGCTCGAAGTGACCCCGGGCGAAGCTCTTCTCCGGGACGACCTGGCGGAGCGTCTCGCCCTCCTCGGGAACGGGCTCGCCGCCCCACGGCTTGGCGACGGCGCGGTGGACCTGGTCGATGCGGCAGGGCACCCGGGGGTTCTCGGTGAACGCCCGGCGGGGGTCCTCGAGGGCCGTCGGGTCGCTCAGGATCAGGGCCCGACCGTCGTAGGTGACCCGGTGCTCGGCGAACGGCTCGACGACCTCGAACCGCAGCCCGCCGGCGTCGTGGCGGTCGTTGTGGTCGATCCTGGGCCGGTCGAACCAGAACGCCACCCGCCCGTCCGGCAGGTACAGGCAGGTCGTCATCTCCGCGTAGCCCTCGTTGGGCCGGTTGCCGAGCCGGACCCAGCCGCCCAGGCCGCATCCGCGGTCGTAGAAGTTGTAGTACGCGCTCTCGTTGAAGTTGCTCGCCTCTTCCCGAGGGTGCATGTAGTCGTCCTCGGGCTCCAAGCGCATCCGCATGGCCAACGGTCCCTTCCTGGTCGGCTCCTGGTCCGGCTCCTCGTGGACTTTCGGTCGGCGTCCCGGGCCCGGCTAGCCCAGCCGGTCCTTCGGGTAGCCGGGGAAGGACTCCTTGAAGACGCCCGAGTGCAGCAGCACCACCGCCGCCAGCCGGCCGGTGGCCGCGTCGGTGAGCGTGGTGCGGGTCCGATACGACTCGGTGCGCCGGCTCTGGCCGAGCCCGACGATCTCGTGCTCGGCCACGTAGGTCTGGCCGACGAACAGCGGCCCCTCGATCAGCCGGATCTCCAGGTCGAGGAACAGGCCCAGGGCCGGGCCCCGCACCGGCCAGCGGCCGCCCGACTTGGCGGACAGCACGCTGATCATCTCCATCGGCAGCACGGCCCGGCCCCACGGCGAGCGGGCCCCACCCTCCGGCGTGTACCAGGGGTGGGGCTCGGTGATCCGCTCCAGCTTCTCGGCCAGCGAGAACGGGTAGCCGGGGCCGTTGCGGTCGCTGTGCGTGACCACGGTCTCGGTCGGCCCTGAGCGCATGCCGACCTCGAGCTGGTCGACGACGAACAGCTCGCCGGGGTCGCTGGCCGTGAGCTTGGCCAGCCGTACGTCGAGCTCGGTCTCGGGGTGGTCGGGCCCGACCGAGACCGTGCCGGCGACCACCGGGGCGCCGTCCTCCTTGCGGGCGTCGAGCCGGGCCGACGTCGGGCCGGTCGTCGTCAGCGACGCCTGCACCCGCTCGCCCTCCACCACCATCGTGCGGAAGTGGCCGCTGACGCAGCCCCGCTCGAACCAGGCCTGGCCCCACAGGGCGGCGGCCAGCGGGTCGACCTGGCTGAAGTGGGTCGGGGCCTCGATGGGCGCCCCGGCCAACCCGACCGAGGCGGCCGTGGCCTCGTCGTGGACGCTGCTGTGGCCCCCGACCTCCTGCTCCTGGAGCATCTGGGCCGGGGCCCGCCACGGCCCGGTGAGGGTGACCTCGGTGGCGAAGCGGACGTCGTGCATCGGATCGCTCATCGGTGGGAACCGACCTCCTCGCGCAGCTGGCGCTTCAGGACCTTGCCGGTGGCGTTGCGGGGCAGCTCGTCGTCGCGCACGCCGACCACGGACGGCACTTTGAACGCCGCCAGCCGCCCGGCGACGTGGGCCTGCACCGCGCCGGCGTCGAGGTCGGTGCCCGGCGACGTGGGCCTGCACCGCGACGGCGTCGAGGTCGGTGCCCGGCCGGCGGCGGACCACCGCGGCGACCTCCTCGCCGAGCGTCGGGTGGGGGACGCCGACCACCGCGGCGTCGGCGATGTCGGGGTGCTCGAACAGGACGGCCTCGGCCTCGACGGCGTAGACGTTCTCGCCCCCCGCCCGCCCCCGCCTGCGGCGGCCGCGGCCCGCACCGCCCCCAGGTACAGGCCGGCGACCAGGAAGTTGGTGATGTTGCGGTGGGTCCCGACCACGCCCTTGGGCCGGCCCGTGGTGCCCGACGTGTAGAGGATGGTGACGTCGTCGTCGGGGTCGATGTCCACGTTGGGCAGCCCGAGGTCGCCCTCGGGGGACGCGCCCGCCGCGGCGCCGCCGACACGCGGGTCGAGCGCGTCCGCCGCCAGCGCGTCGAAGCCGACCGCCCCGGGCGGCAGCCGGCCAGCCCGCGCCCCGATCACCCGGTCCGGGCCGAGCGTCTCGCGCCCGCCGAGGCGGTCGGCCAGCCGCTCCGCGTCGGCCACGAGCACGGTGGCGCCGGAGTCCTCCAGCCCGTAGACCAGCTCCGGCCCTGACCACCAGGCGTTCAGCGGCACCACCACCGCCCCGATCGCCACCCCGGCCCAGAACGTGAGCACCCCCTCGGGGTAGTTGCGCATGGCGATCGCCACCCGGTCGCCCTTGCCCTCCAGCTCGGTCGTCGCCATCTGGTTCCCCCTCCAGCGCCGTACCAGGACGGTCTGTGGGTCCGGTGCACGGCGCATCCCCCCCGATCCGACTATCCCGAAAACCGACATGACTGTCAACTGGCCCGAGGCCGCCAGGTATGCTGCCGGCCATGACGGCCAAGCCGACGGCGCGGAAGGCGCCGGCGACGCGGGGGGCGGGGCGGAGCTCGGGGCGCGGTTCGGAGCGCGGTGCCGAGCACACGGCGGGCCGCGGGGCGGGGCGCGCCGGGGGCCGCGCAGGCCGCGCCGCCGGCACCCTGACCCGCAAGGGCGAGGAGACGCGCCGGGCCCTGCTCGACGCGGCCGCCCGGCTGTTCGCCGAGCACGGCTACCACGAGACCAGCGTGCCCGACATCGTGCAGGCCGCCGGGGTCGGGCACGGCACGTTCTACGAGTACTTCGGCAGCCGGCGCGACATCCTGCTCGCCCTCACCCGGCCGATCGTCGAGGCCCGGCAGCGCCTCCCCAGCCTCAAGAGCCAGAACCTCGCCGACCGGATCCGGGCCGAGATCTACTGGTACCTCTCCGACCACGTCGAGCACCTCGAGCTGTCCAAGGTCTGGCACGCGGCGTCGAACTTCGACCCCGAGATCGCCGAGACCCGGCGGCGCGAGCGGGCCCGGCGCGTGGCCCGCGTGCGCAAGGGCATCGAGTCGGCGGCCGACGCCCGGCCCGACATCGACCCCGACATCGCCGCCGCCGCGCTCGTCGCCATGCTCGAGGAGTTCACCCACCGCTGGTTCATCGAGGGCGACGGGCCAGGTCAGGGCGCCCACGACGTAGTGGCGGCCGCCGAGACGCTCGGCACGCTGTGGCTGAGCGCCATCGGGCTCGAGCCGCGATGAGCGCTCGGGCCATGCGGATCCGGGGCCTCGGCGGCGCCCGCCGGTCGCTCGACACGGGTGTCGGTTCTCTGGTTAGCGTGGCGCCATGCAGTACGAGCCGAGCGCCGAGGAGCTGCTCGCCTCCGTCGCGGAGCTGCTGGAGGACGAGCTGCTGCCGGCGCTGCCCGATGCGCTGAAGCACAAGTGCCGGGTGGCCGCCAGCCTGGCCCGCATCCTCGAGCGGGAGCAGCGGCTGGGGCCCGAGGCGGCGGCCCGGGAGCGGGAGCGGCTGCGGGCGCTGGTCGGGGACGGCGACGCCGGCGGTGCGGGCCACGGCGACGACGCCGTCGCGCTGTCCCGGCGGCTGGCGGCCCGGATCCGCGAGGACGACGACCCCGGCTTCCGGCAGCGGGCCTGGGACGCCCTGGTGGCGATCGCCCGCGACGACCTGGCCATCGCCAAGCCGGGGCACGACACCTGGGAGGGGACCTGAGCACGACGCCCGACCTCGCCGACGGACTGGGCCGGTTCCTCACCGGCCATTTCGGGGAGCCGATCACCGTCACCAACGTCACCGTGTCGTCGGCCGGCGCCCGCCGGGCCAACGTGCTGTTCGACGCCGAGGGGCCGGGCCGCACGCTGCGCCTGGTGGCGACGATCCTCCCGACGGCCGAGATCGAGATCAACCCGATCACCGCCGAGGCTGGCGTGCGCGCCGTGGCCGAGGAGCACGGCGTGCCGGTGCCGCACGTCCACGCCGTGTGCACCGACCCGGGCTTCGTCGGCGGTCCCTTCTTCGTGTCCGACCGGGTGGACGGCGAGTCCGTGCCCCGCCGCGTGCTGCGCCTGGTCCACGGCGCGGGCATCGGCGAGCGGGTGGCGGCCCAGCTCGGCGAGGCGCTGGGCCGCCTCCACGCCATCGATCCCGAGCTGGCCCCGGACGACCTGCTCGAGGACCGCTCCGAGAACCCGGCCGAGGTGGCGCTGGCCGGCGCCGACCGGATGGTGGCCGAGCTGCCGCTCCCCCGTCCGGCGCTGGCCCTCGGCATCGACTGGCTCGCCCGCCACCTGCCGCCCGCCCCGCCGCGGCGCACGATCGTCCACACCGACGCCCGCAACGGCAACGTCCTGGTCAGCGCCCGGGGGCTGGAGGCGGTGCTCGACTGGGAAGGGGCGGTGCGCCACGGCGACCCGATGCAGGACCTGGCCTGGCCGGCGCTGCGGATGTGGCGGTTCAAGGAGGACGGCCGGGAGATCGGCGGGTTCGCGGGCCGCGACCCGTTCGTCGCCGGCTACGAGCGGTGCGGTGGCACGTTCGACGAGGAGCGCTTCCACTGGTGGAAGGTGCTGGGCACGCTGCGCTGGGCCCTCGGGCTCGCCTCCCAGAGCGCCGCCCACCTCGATGGCCGGTTCCGCAGCATCGTCATGGCCGCCAGCGGCCGGCGGGTGCCGGAGCTGGAGTGGGACCTGCTCATGCTCGTCCGGCCCGACGGGCGCCGGTAGCGCGAGGTCGACCCGACAGGCACCGCTAGCGCGAGGTCGACCCGGCAGGCACCAGTAGCGCGGGCTCGGCCCGACGGGCGCCGGCCGGCGTCGGGGAGCTTGGGGCCGGGCCCGTCAGTCGGCCGCGACGGCCCCGGCCAGGGCCGAGGGGGCGGCCAGCTCGTCGCCGATGGCGCCGGCGCACGCCACGGCCCGCCGGCCCAGGTCAGCGGCCTCCCGCCGGCCGAAGCGCCCGGTGGTGGCGAGCGTGGTGAACACGGCCACGGCCGCCACCGGCATGCCCAGCCGGTCGAGCACGGGGGCGGCCACGGCGTGGGTGTCGGCCCGGTACTCACCGGTGACCACGGCGTAGCCGTCGCGCTCGGCCCGGGCCACGGCGGCCAGCACCGCCTCGGGGTCGGTCAGGCTCGCGTCGGTGTAGCGGCGCAGCGAGCGGTCGAGCACCTCCCGCCGGGTGCGGACCGGCAGGCGGCTGAGGATGGCCCGGCCGGCCGCGCTCACGTGCACGGGCAGCGGGCCGAACGCCAGCTCGACGGCCCGGAGCTTCTCGGGGTGCCCACCGGCGACGTACGCGATGTGGGCACCGTCGAGCACGAACAAGCCGACCGACAGCCCGGTCTCGTCGTGCAGCGCCCGCAGGTGGGGGCGGGCCGCCTCGCGGGCGGCGACGACGGCCGGCGCCGTGTCGGCCAACACGGCGAAGCGGGCCGACACGAGCCAGCGGCCGGGATCGGCGACGTCGCGGCGCAGCCAGCCCGCGCCGTGCAGCGTCTCGAGGGCCCGCTGCACGGACGGCTTGGGCACGCCCAGGTGCCGGGACAGCTCGGACAGGCCGATCGGCTGACGGGCCGCCACCGTCTCGAACACGCGGATCGCCGTGCGGACGCTCTTCACCGGCCCATCTTCCCACCCGGCGCCGCCGCTCCCCAACGATCGCTTGGTCCGCATCGTGGACCACTGGTACCGTCGGGTCCGTCGGTGCGAGGGAGGAGATCCGGCCTTGACCAACCCCGAGACCAGCAGCCTCGGCTACGCCCCCTTCGACTGCGACAACCACTACTACGAGGCGGAGGACGCCTTCACCCGGCACCTCGACCCCAAGCTGGGCCCGCGCGTCATCGAGTGGTGCCAGATCGGCAAGCGCAAGTATCACGTGATCGCCGGCAAGGTGAACCGGGCCGTCACCAACCCGACGTTCGACCCGGTGGCGCCGGCCGGCGCCATGGCCGAGTACTTCCGGGGCAACCCGTCCGGCAAGCTGCCGATGGAGTACCTGGCCAACCCCGAGCCCATCCGGCCCGAGTACCGCGACCGCGACGCCCGGATCGCCCGGATGGACGAGCAGGGCCTCCAGAAGATCTGGCTGTTTCCGACGCTCGGCATGATCTACGAGGAGCCCCTCAAGCACGACCCCGAGGGCGTCGGGCTCATGTTCCGGGCGTTCAACCAGTGGCTGCTCGAGGACTGGGGCTTCAACTACCAGGACCGCATCTTCGCCGGCCCCTACATCTCGTTGGCCGACGTCGACTGGGCGGTGCGCGAGCTCGAGTGGGCGCTCGACCACGACGCCCGCACGGTGGTCATGCGGCCGGCCCCGGCCTGGACGGCCGACGGGCCGCTGCCGCCCGGCGATCCCCACTTCGACCCGTTCTGGGCCCGGGTCAACGAGTCGGGCGTGACCGTCGTCGTCCACGCCGGCGACTCGGGCTACTCGCTCCAGGGCTACGCGCCCGAGGGGTTCTCGGCCTCGTTCAGCCGGGGCTACCGGCCCACCATCGGCCTGCTCCACCTGACGATCGAGCGGGCCATCTTCGACTTCCTCGGGTCGATCATGATCGACCGGCTGTTCGAGCGGTTCCCCAACATCCGGCTCGCCTCGGTCGAGAACGGCTCGACGTTCCTGGGCGACCTGTTCAAGAAGCTGCGCTCGGCGGCAGCCAAGGTCCCCGGGCTGTTCAAGGAGGACCCGGTCGAGCTGTTCCGCCGGAACGTGTGGATCAACCCGTTCTGGGAGGACGACGTCCGCGAGACCGTCGAGCACATGGGTGCCGACCGGGTGATCTTCGGGTCGGACTGGCCCCACATCGAGGGCATGCCCCACCCGCTCGACTACCTGCCCGAGCTGAAGGTGTTCACCGACGAGGACCGGCGCCGCATCCTGCTCGACAACACGCTCGGGCTGAACGAGCGGCGGCCGGCCTGAGCCCCGGGCCCTCGGCCGCCCTGCGGCCGCCGGACGCGTCCCGCTGCCGCCCTGGCGGCCGGGCGCGTCCCGCCCGCCGCCACCGTCCGGCGCAGGATGTCCGCCCGGCCACCGACCGCCACCCTGTGGCGCCCGTCGCCCGGCCGCACGAGCTCGGCGGCCACGGCCCGGTGCGTCGTCCGGGTCCACACCCGCACCGAGCCGTGGTCCTGGTACCGGGCGGGCAGCTGCTCGTCGGTGACGGCATCGTCGTGCCGAACAGGCCGCAGAACGACGTGCCTCCGGCCCAGGCGGCTGAGCGTGGCCACCGGGGCGGCCACGGCCGGAGTGCGGATGCCGCCCCGCACGTTGCCGGCGCCGTCGACGACGTACCGGAGCGGGTCGAGGCTCACGACCTCGTAGCGCGGCGCCCGGGGCGGCGGCGTGCCGCGGCCCACCCCAGCGGTCGAGGTGGGCGGCCGACGAGCGCAGCACGAACGTCTGCGGCCCGGTGTCGATCGGGTCGCACGTGACGTTCGGGTTCGGCTGGCTGGTCGGGTTCCGCATCGTCTCGGACCACCCGGCCACCGACGCCCGCTCCCCGACGTCGGTGGCGCCGGTCAGCAGGCCGCACTCGTCGACGTGGGCGTGCCCGCCACCTCCCACAGGCGGTACGAGCCGCTGTCGGGCTAACGGGCCCGGAGGGCGCCGGCGGGAGCGCCCCCACGCTCGGCTCGGCACCGGGTGGGGCCCCGGTCCACGACCGCCCGGCGGCACACCCGGCACGTCGCTGCACCGCCACGGCGGCGCCCTGTACGTCGCCTCGGGTCCCGGGCGCCACCCCGGCGCCGAGACGGCCCGGCGGCCGTCCGGCGAGGCCGGGTGGGCGGGGCCGGGTCCGGCGACCCTCGCCGCGCAAGGGCGGGATCCCGAGGTGGCCCACCCATCCCGCGGTTCGAACGGTTGAGTTAATCAAACGGCTGATTTAGATTCCGGGGGCGAGGTCACCGGGACGGGAGCGTCGGGAGGGGGACACGATGGGGCAGCGTTCGGCGCGACGTGGGATGAGCGCGGGGCTCGGGCCGGGGGCGCGACCGGGGGCGGGCGCGCAGCTCGAGGCCGCCGTAGCAGGACGGAGCGCGCCCGCCAAGCGCCTCGGGGCGGGCGCGCAACTCGAGGCGAGCGCGCGACCGGGGGCGGGTGCACGGCTCGGGGCCGGCACGGGGCTCGGGGCCGACGTCCAGGCTGGGGCGGGCGCGGAGCGGCGGAGCGCGCCCGCCAGGCGATTCGGGGCCGGCAGGCGGCTCGGGGCGCTGGCGGCCGGGCTGGCGCTGGCGCTCACGGCGGCCGCCTGCGGATCCGGCGACGGCGACCGCAACGACGGCGCCGGCGACGCCACCGACGGCGCCGCCGGCGGCGACTGCACCGAGCCGAGCGGCACCCTGACCATGGGCACGTACGCCCCGCCGCCGGGGCTCGACCCCAAGGTGATGGGCGGCGGCGTGATCGCCGGCGGCGTCGAGACCGCCGCCATCTTCGACCGGCTCATGCGCTACGACCCCGAGACCGCCGAGTTCGAGCCCCACGTGGCCGAGTCGCTGGAGCCCAACGACGACTACACCCGCTGGACGCTCGTGCTCCGCGACGGCATCGAGTTCGGCAACGGCGATCCGCTCACCGCCGAGGCGGTGCGCTACAGCATCGAGCGCCTCCAGGCCGAGGACAACCCGACCCAGTCCCGCAGCAGCGTGCTGCCCATCGAGGACATGGAGGTCGTCGACGATCGCACGCTCGAGCTCACGCTGTCGCACCCGTGGCCCGGCTTCCCGGCGGTCCTGGCCGACGAGGGCGGCATGGTCGTGAACCCGGCCGTCGTCGAGGCGCAGTCCCCCGAGGACTTCGCCCTCGACCCCAACGGCGCCGGCGTCGGCCCCTACGAGGTGGAGCGGTTCGCCCCGGACGACGAGGTCGTCCTCGTGGCCAAGGACGACTACTGGGGCGGGACCCCGTGCATCGAGCGGCTGCGGTTCGTGGCCGTGCCCGACGCCGAAGACGCCTACGACGCCTTCCGGACCGGCGAGCTCGACCTGGCCCTCGTCCGCAACCCCCGGGTCATCGCCGAGGCCGAGGCCGGCGGGGTGGAGAGCTTCGTGAACCACCAGAACTCGGGCGAGGTCATCGTGGCCAACCAGTTCGACGACTCGCTCCCCACGGCGGACGTCCGGGTCCGGCGGGCCGCCGCCTACGCCATCGACCAGGAGGCCATCGACGAGCGGATCAACGAGGGCACCGGCACGCCGTCGTCCGGGATCGTCGGCGTGGACGCCGGGCCGTTCACCGCCACCGAGGGCCTCCCCCACGACCCCGACCGGGCCCGCCAGCTGGTCGACGAGGCGCGGGCCGACGGCTGGGACGGCCGGGTGTCGCTCGTGTGCGACGCGGCCCGGGGCGACCAGACGCTGGCCGTGGCGGCCCAGCTCGACGCCGTCGGCTTCGAGGTCGAGACCGACATCACGCTCACGATCAACGACCTCATCGAGCGGGTGCGGGCCAACCACAACTACGAGCTGGCCTGCTGGGGCTTCAACTACGACGCCTCGACCACCTGGGTCCGGCTGTTCACGGCCGTCGGCCCCGAGGGCCCGACCGGCTACCGGTCGGCGGAGATGGACGCGGCCCTGGCCGACCTGCAGGCGGCGGCGACGCCCGAGGAGCAGCAGGCGGCGGTCGAGGCCGTGCAGGACGTCTGGAACGAGGACGTGCCGGCCGTGCCGCTGGCGGCCACGCCCGAGGTCATCCTCGTGCAGGACCGGGTGGGCGGCCTCGTGTTCACGTCGAAGACGGTCGTGCTGTTCCACGAGGCGTTCCTGACGGAGTGACCGACTGCCGCCCTCGTCGGGGACCGGCCCCGGCGCCCGGGACCGGCCCCGGGCTGCCCGGGCCCCACCCCCCGCCGGCCGCCCCCGACGGGGGCCGGCTCGGTCCCCTCGGTCCGGGATCGGCTCGGTGTTGGTCACCGTCACCTCGCCGGGCTCGCCGTTCTCGTCCAACACCGCGGCCAGCGTGGCGTTGGCGCAGGCCGTCGGGCACGCCGGATCCGCGTTGCCGTTGCACCGGAACCGGGCCTCGCCGAACATCCGCAGCCGCGTGTTCGGCATCGAGCGGATCGTGTCGATCACGCTCGCGCTCGTGACCTCGCCCTCGAGCCCCTCGAGGGCGTCGCGGGCGGCGGCCCGGGCGAGGTGAGCGTAGACGGGGATCTGGTCGTCCGGGTTCTCGAGGTCGGGCGGCGGGCGGTCCCCTGCGATCGCCCCGCCCGCGGTCCAGAGACCTCAGACGGCCGGCGCCGCGGCGGGCCGGAGCCCCAGCAGCTCGTATATGTTGGTCGAGACGATCCGCTCGGTCGCCGGGGCGTCGAGGCCGTCCAGCTCGTCCAGCCACGCCAGCGGCTCGGCCAGGCCCTCGGCGTGCGGGTAGTCCGAGCCGAAGCACACCGCTCGGCGCCGAGGAGCTCGACCAGCGCCGGCACCGACTCCTCCCAGAACGGGTTGACGCACACGTTGCGCCGGAACGTCTCGACCGGGTGCTCGGGGAACTCCGGGGGGGCCGGACGCCTAACCCAGCAGCTGGCGGAGGGCGGGCAGGTCGACCTTGCCCGAGGGCGTGCGGGGCAGGGCGTCGACGATGCGCAGCTCGGCCGGCACCTCGTAGCGGGCGAGCGAGCCGGACACGGCGTCGAGCAGGTCCTCCGGCGTGGCCCGGGCGCCGGGGCGGAGCTCGACCGCGGCGACCGGCACGGCCCCGAGCCGGGCGTCGGGCCGGCCGACGACCGCCGCGCCCCGGACCCGGGGGTCGCGCTCGAGGGCGGCGCGCACGGTGTCGGGCAGCACCTTGAAGCCGCCCCGGATGATGGCCTGGTCGGCCCGGCCGAGGATCCACACGAACCCGTCGGCGTCGATGCGGGCCAGGTCGGTGGTGCGGGTCCAGCCGGTGCCGTCGCCGAGCTGGGCGGCCTTCACCTCCAGGAGGCCCTCCCGGTCGGTGCCGAGCGGCTCGCCGGTCTCGGGGTCGACCACCCGCAGCTCGCAGCCCGGATGGGCCCGGCCCGCGCTGCCCCGCTTGTCCTTCCAGTACCGCTCCCAGTCGGCGAGGTTCCAGCCCGCCACCCCGCCCCCGAACTCGGTGGCCGCGACGAGACCAGCACCGCGGCGCCGTAGCGCTCGTGGAAGGCGTCGGCGTCGTCCGGGGACAGCGGCGCCGTGCCGCACACCACGGTCCGGATGCTGGACAGGTCCTCGGGCTGGCCGTAGGGCCCCTTGGTGTCGAGGCCGGCGCAGAGCGCCCGCTCCCCCGCCGCCCGCAGCACGACCGCGTGCACGTCCGGGTCGTCCTCGACCTGCGTCCGGGCGTCGCGCATCTCCTCGCACATCCGCCGGTCGAAGGCGTTGAGCGCCTCGGGCCGGTTCAGCGTGATCGTGGCGACGCGGTCCTCGACCCCGTACACGACCGACTCGAACTCCATCGCTGCATCCTCCCCGCACCGGGCCGGCCGGCAGGCGGCTACCATCCAGATGGTAAATATCTAGATGTAGTCGTAGCTACTCGGCGAAGAGGTCCACCACCGTGGAGGCCCGCTGGCCGAGCGCGACCCGCTTGACCATGGCCATGTGGGCCCGCCAGTGCTCCTCGGCGCCGGCGGCGTCGCCCGCCTCCAGCAGCTCGATCAGCCGCCGCTGCGAACGCAGGCTGCGACGCCGGGTCGACAGCGAGCCGACCGCGTCGCTGCCCTTGCTGGCCGCGGCCACCGAGCGCACGACGATCTCGTTGAGCATCTCGATGACGATCGACACGGTCTGGTTGCCGCCCAGCGCCACCAGCCGCTCGTGGAAGGCGGCGTTGGCCACGCCGAAGCGGTCGGGGTCCTCGATCGCCTTCTCCTCCTGGGCGATCAGGCTCTCGAGCTCGGCCACCGCCGAGCGACGCCCGCGACGGGAGGCGATGGCCCGGGCCGCGAGCGGCTCGATCATGGCCCGGGCCTCGAACACGTCGGCCAGCGGCACGTTGCGGGCCCGCAGCACCAGCGACGCCGTGCGCGCCGTCAGCCGCTCGTCGGGCTCGTGCACGACGACGCCGCCGTACACCCCGCGCACGACCGTGATCAGGCCCTCGGCCTCGAGGATGCGCAGCGCCTCGCGCAGCGAGGGCCGCGACACGCCGAAGCGCTCGACCAGCTCGGGCTCGCGGCCGAGCGAGTCGCCCTCCGACAGCTCGCCGCTGACGATCATCGACCGGATCTCGTCGGCGATCTTCTGCGGCTTCTCCCGGAGGCGACGGGCGTCGTTCTTGTTGACAGGCATCTCGACCACCAGACGTCCGCCGAGACGGGCAAGCGGGGGAATGATGTGGACGTTAGCGCCCCGACCGGCACCGGCCGGGGAACGGTCAGGCCCGCGCCCGGTCGGCGCACAGCGCCCGCACCGCGCCCCGGATCGCCAGTTGATCGTCGTCGAAGCCAAACTGCATCGGCACCCCTCGCTCAAAATATATAGATGTAATGGCACGAGGGCAGGTTAGGGCAGGATCCCGATGCGGGCCACCGGCTCGGCCGGCTGCTGGCGGCGGTACAGGGCCCGCTCCAGCGAGTGCAGCAGCACGTTGCGGGTCTCGCGGGGGTCGATCAGCTCGTCGTGCCCCAGGGTCTGGGCCGACCGGAACGACGCCTCCAGCTCCATGGCCCGCAGGCGCGCCGCCTCGTCCTCGTCCGACCCTCGGGCCCGGCTCATGGCCGAGGCCCCCATGGCACCCATGGTGGCGCCAGGGAAGGCGAACGTGCCCGACTGGCCGTCGAACGGGATCATGCTCATGACCATCGAGCCGAAGCCGTAGGCCTTGCGCACCGTGACCTCGAACTTGGGCGTGGTCGCCATCGTCTGCGCCGCGTACATGCGGGCGCCGGCCCGCAGGATGCCCTGGCGCTCCGACGCGCTGCCGGGCAGCACGCCCGGGTTGTCGGACAGGAACACGAGCGGCAGGTGGAACGAGTCGGCCACGGTGATGAACCGGGCCGCCTTCTCGGCGCCGTCGGCGTCGATCGAGCCGGCCAGCACCTGGGGCTGGTTCGCCACCACGGCCACGGCGTGGCCGCCGAGCCGGCACAGGGCGCAGATGATCGACTCGCCGAAGTCGGGCTGGACCTCGAAGCAGCTGTCCTCGTCGAACACGACGTCGATGACGTCGCGCATGTCGTAGACCCGCCGGCCGTTGCGGGGCACGATCTCGAGCAGCTCGGGCACGGGGCGGGGCTCGATGTCGCCGTCCTCGCCGTACGGCGGGTACGACCAGGCCGACGACGGGAAGTAGCGCAGGTAGGCCCGGATCAGGTCGAGCGCCCCGGCGTCGTCGTCGGCCAGGTTGTGGATCAGCCCGCTGCGCAGGGCCACCTCGGGGCCGCCCAGGTCCTCCTTGGAGATCTTCTCGCCCATCGACTCGTAGACGACGGGCGGGCCGGCCGTGAAGATCGCCGCCTGCCGGCTCATGACCGTGAAGTCGGACAGCGGCGCCACCAGGGCGCCGTGGCCGGCCGAGGCGCCGAGCACGGCGGTGACCAGCGGTACCCGGCCCGAGCACCGCGCCTGGGCGATCATGTCCGTGGGCGTGCGGGCGTGGGCCCGCCCGTCGGGCCGGAAGCCGGCGCCCTCCAGCATCATGATCAGCGGGACCCGGTCGGCGACCGCGATCTCGGCCGCCCGGTAGCGCTTGGCGTTGGCGGTCTGGCTGATGGTGCCGGCCATCACCGTGAAGTCCTCGGCGGCCACCATCACGGGCCGGCCCTCGATGCGACCCGAGCCCATGACGATGGCGTCGGCCGGGGCCTCCTCGCCGCCCACCAGCGTGCCCAGCTCGAGGAACGACCCGGGATCGAGCAGGTGGTCGATGCGGGCCCGGGCGTCGAGCTTGCCGGCGGCCCGGTGTTTGCGCAGGCGCTCCTCGCCGCCCATCGCCCGTGACGCGGCCCGACGGCTCTGCAGCCGCTCGAGGACGCCGCCCCACTCCTCGGCGTTGTCGACGCCGTCGGGGTCACCCATGGTTCACGTCCTATCGTCCGGTGAACACCGGCGGCCGGCGCTCGATGAACGCCATCAGCGCCTCGCGCAGGTCGTCGGTGTGCACGTTGACCGTCTGGGCCAGGGCCTCGACCTCGAGGGCGTGGGCGAGCGACGACGTCGAGGCGTGGTCGAGCTCGCGCTTGGTCATCGACAGCGCCACCGGCGGGCCGGCCACGATGGCCTCGACCACCTCGTCGACGGCGGCGTCGAGCTCGTCGGCCGGCACGACCGCGTTCACGAAGCCCAGCTCGTGGGCCTCGGCGCCGCTGATCATCCGGGCGGTGAAGGCCAGCTCCTTGGCCTTGTGGACCCCGATCCGCTGGCGCAGCAACCACGACGTGCCGAAGTCGAGGCTCAAGCCCCGCCTGGCGAAGATGGCCGAGAACCGGGCACGGTCGGAGCACCACGTCATGTCGGTGGCGAGCGCCAAGCCGAACCCGGCCCCGACGCACAGCCCGTCGACCTTGGCCACGGTCGGCACCGGGCAGTTGTGGATGGCGAGCACGACGTCGCCCAGCACCCGCATCCCGTCGAGGTTGGTGCCCGACGTGCGCTCCGGCTCGCCGTCGGCCCCGCCCGCCGCCTGGCTGGCGGACCCGCTCAGGTCGGCGCCCGTGCAGAAGTCGCCGTTGGCGCCGGTCAGGACCACGGCCCGCGCCCCCGAGTAGCTGGCCTCGCGGAACGCCTCGCCCAGCGCCACCCACATGTCGCCGGTGCAGGCGTTCTTCGTCCTGGGGGCGTCGATCGTCACGGTGACGACCTGCCCCGTGCGCTCGACCTGGACCTTCTGGTGGGACGCGTCCGGGAGCAGCTGCCACGGTCGAGATCTATAGGTTTACGGCTGGCAGCGTCAAGGTGGTCTCGAGACCGTCGGCGCACTGTCGACCGGCGACGGCGACACGGCGCCGGCACGTCTTCACCGAGGTCGTCGACGACGCCGCGGTGGAGGCCCGAGCCGACTGGTACGCCCGGAAGGTGGCCAAGATGCCGGCCGACGGCATCGTGCTGGCGAAGGAGGCGTTCCGCCTGGTCGAGCAGCTGCAGGCCTACGAGGCCGAGGAGGTCGGCAGCGACCTCGTCCACGCCTACGGGACGAACCTCCAGTTCGAGGATGACGAGTTCGACCTCGTGAAGGTCCGCGCCGCGCGCGGCAGCAAGCGGGCCTTCGAGCTGCGCGACGCTTACTTCCACGTCCCCGAGCCCGCGACCCCGGGGTCGGATGCGCCAGGCTCGGACGGGCCGGGGGCCGGTGCCGAGAGGAAGGATGACGGCTGGGGGTGACGGCGAGGACCCGCGCCGCTACCCGGCCGGCAGCTCGGCGTCGACGGTGGCGGTGGCCATGACGACGCCGTCCTGGTTGCGCATCTCGACCGCGACCGTGGCCACGTGGTGGCCGCGCCGCTCCTCGCGGACGTCGACGACCTCGCCGTCGAGGAACGTCGCGTCGCCCGTGAACGCCGGGTTCCGGTAGGTGGCGCGCGAGTGGGTGATGAACCCCCACTCCCCTGCCCAGGCCGCTACGTAGTCGAGGATCCACGCCCCCATGGAGGCGCCGTAGCCGTAGCCCCGGGGCATGCCGACGTGGCGGGCCCACCGGGGTTGCAGGTGGCCGCGGGACGGGCCGTAGTAGGCGCCGTCGGTCAGCTCCGGGTTGAGGCGCTGCAGCCGCCGATCGCCCTCGGCGCCGGCCATCTCCGCCGTGTAGCCGAGGTCGGCGGCCGAGACCGTCGTCGGCCCGGTCTTCGTGGCCCCCCAGGCGTTCATCGGGTAGGCCCGCCACTCGGTGGCGAAGCTGGCCAGGCTGTGCGGGCCGAGCACGGTGGGCGCCAGGCGGTCGCCGACCGCCACCGAGCCGATGGGCCGCGGGTCGTGCCCGAGCTCGTGGATCTGCTCGATGAACTGCAGCTTGATGGCGTCGAGCCGGGCCAGCTCCTCGTCGGTCCACTCCGGCTCGCCCGCGTCCCCCGTCGCCCCGCCGGGCCCGCCCGACCCGCCGTCGCCCGACTCACCCGAGCCACCGGAGCCGGTGAACAGCCGGCGGGCCCGCGCCGCCTTCACCGAGTAGCGGATGGAGGTCGACCGCTGCAGCGCCACCCGCTCGCCCCGCTGGTTGATGTAGAGGGTGTCGCCCCGCTGGAAGCACGTCGGCCCGGCGAACTTCGTCTCGCGGACCGTGTAGTCGTAGGGCATCCGGTGGCACACGAGGTGGTCGCCCGGTTCGATCCGCGGCCCGAAGAACCACCACTCGTCGCCGCCGAAGATCAGGTGCGAGCCGGGGATGCGGCCGACCTGGGCCGGCGCGCAACCGTGGCTGGTGTCGGTGGCCACCGTGAACGACTGGGGGGCGATGATGCGCCCGAACCGGCTGGCCGCCGCCCACTCGTCGTCGTAGTGGAGCGGGTTGGGGTAGTGCATGGCCTGTACCCAACGGCGGATGTCGCCGACGGTCACGTCGTCGGTCAGCTCGCCCGGCCGGATGGGCACGCCCATGTGCCGGTCGAGGTCGGAGACGTCGAGCTCGATCTCGTCGGCGTCGATCTCGGCGGGGTCGGGGCCGTCGCCGCCGCTGTCGTCGGGCCCCGAGGCTTCCAACTCGGTGTCGGTCGGCTCGCTCACGCATCACCTCGCAGCTGCGGGAGGCGCTGCCGGACGAGCTCCAGCAGCGCCTCGTCGTTCACCTTGGCCTCGCTCGCCGTCACCGGGATCTCGCCGTCGGCGAAGAACAGCACCCGCTTGGGCACCTTGTAGGGGGCGAGGCGCTCGCGCAGGAACGCCTTGATGTCGTCCTCGGTGGCCGTCGCCCCGTCCTTCCGCTCGACGCACAGCACGGCGATCTGGTCGAGGCGCTCGTCGGGCACGCCCAGGACCCGCGCCCGCTTGACCGGCGGGCAGGCCCGCAGCTCGACCTCGATCTCGGCCGGCGACACGTTGGCGCCGCCGGTCTTGATCATCTCGGTGCGGCGGCCGGCGAAGTGGACGAAGCCGTCCTCGTCGTAGGAGCCGAGGTCGCCGGTGTGGAAGAACCCATCGGCGTCGAAGCACTCGGCCCGGGTCCACCCGACGTAGTGGTGCATCAGCGTCGGCCCCCGCAGCGCCAGCTCGCCCTCCTCCCCCGGCCCCAGCACCCGGCCGGTGGCGGGGTCGACGACCCGCAGCTCGTTGCCGGGCAGGAGGCGACCGATGCTGCGCTGCGCGTCCCGGCGCGACGCGCTCGAGGGGTGGGCAGCGAAGAAGGCGCAGGTCTCCGACAGGCCGTAACCCACCGGCATGATCCACCCCGGGTCGCCGGTCACGGTCGGGTGCCGGGCGAACACCGACTTGCCGAACACTTTCGTGCACGACGACAGGTCGCGGCGCAGCCAGTCGGGGTGCTCCTCGAGCGCCCGGGCCTGGTGCGGGATCGTGTACGGCTCGGTCACCCGCTCGCGCTCGATCAGCCGGAGCGCGGCGCCGGCGTCGAACGTCTCCTGCATGACCCAGCAGCCGCCGGCGGCCAGCGTGCTGCCCATGACCGTGTTGAGGCCGGCGGTCCAGAACAGCGGCAGCGCCGACCACACGCGGGTGGACGCGTCGCGGGCGAACAGCCGGGCCTGCAGCCAGAACTGCAGGGTGGGGGCCAGGTGCCCGTGCAGCACACCCTTGGGCCGGCCCGTGGTGCCCGAGCTGTAGATGACGAGGCCCGGATCCGACGGGTGGACGTGGGCGGCGGCCGCGTCCAGCAGCGCGTCGTCGACGTCGTCGCCGGCGGCCAGCAGGACGTCCCACGAGCCGGTGCCGAGCACCGCCACGTGCCGAAGGAACGGGTGGTCGGGGTGCGGCCGGCCGGCCCCGAACGTCGCGACGTCCTCGGCGAAGCGGCGGGACCCGAGCGCCGGCTGGAGGAGCAGCACGCTCAGGTCCGCGTGTCTCAGCAGGTACGCCAGCTCCGGCGGGGCCGAGAACGTGGACAGCGGCACGACGACGGCCCCGGCCAGCGCCGCCCCGAACAGCGCCGCCACCGCCTCCGGGCGGTTGGCCATGAGGATGCCGACGCGGGCGCCCTTGCCGATGCCGGTCGCCAGCAGCGCCCGCCCGATGCGGCGGGCCTCGCGCTCGAGGTCGCCATAGGTCCAGCGCACGGTGGCGCCGCCGGCCAGCGGGTCGTCGAACACGAGCGCATCGTTGTCCCGATACCGCCCGCACACCTCGGCCAGGAAGCCGCCCAGCGTCAGGGCGCCGACCCCCGCGGCGTCGGACAGCCGCGGCCCGGCCAGCGTCGGCACCCCCTCCATGACGCCCTCGTTAGTTCAGGGGCGGCCCGCCTTCAACCGGGTCGGGGGCGCGGGCCGTGTCGGGCCCCTCCGCGGTGGGCAGGGCGGTGCCGCGTCGGGCGGGGCGGGGCCCCGTCAGGACCGGGCCGGGTTGAGCATCGGGACGAGGAACCGGCGGGCCAACTCGCTGAGCTGCTCGTCGTCGTCGAGGTCGACGATGTGGCTGGGGATGACCAGGAACGAGCTGGCCACCCGCACCATCAGCTCGGCGACGTTGTCGACGTTCACCTCCGGCGACACGTTGCCGGCCACGACATCGGCGACCCGAACGCCTACGACCCCGACGGCGACATGATCGTCACCGCGGTCAAGACCCGCATGGTGCACGCCGCCGTGCGCCACCTGCTGCCGCAGTCACCGTGGTGGCCCGAGGTGAACGGCGAGAAGCCGATCCCGATCAGCCAGGCCGACATCATGGTCACCTGGCACACCCTGGCCACGTTCGCCATGAGCAAGCTCCACGAGTGGCGGCTGCGCATGCTGGCCGACGAGGTCGAGGGCTTCCTGCACCTGTGGCAGGTGCCCGCCCACATGCTGGGCGTGCTCGACGAGCACATCCCCAACTCGTGGGACGAGGCCAACGCCCAGTCGGCCCAGGTGCTCGACCCGGTGCTCGGGGCCACCCGCGAGGGGATCGTCCTGGCCGACATCCTGCTCGACCTGGCGATGCTCGACCTCAACGGCGACGGCGACCGTGGCTCGCTACGCGTTCGAGCTCAACGGCGAAGACGTGACGGTGGACGTCCCCCGGGGGCCGTCGGGCCCGGGCCGGCCGCCGCGCCCGGGCCGGCCGGCGGCGCCACCAGCGCAGCGGTCAGCGCCGGACGCCCACGTAGCGGTCGCGGTCGCGCATCGGGCTGGGCAGGACGTCGGCGTCCAGGCCCGCGCGGGCGAACGCGCCCCGGTACTCGTCGTCGGTGAACAGTGTCAGCTCGTGGGTCTCGACGAGGTGCTCGACCCCGTCGGGCGTCCCGACCAGGTGGTGCATCTCCATCCGCGACCGGCGACCGTCCCGCCGCGTGATCGTCACCCGGGCCAGGGCCAGGTCGCCGGCCCGGCCGGCGACGGCGTCGGGCGGCCGGTGGTCCGCCCACGCCTCGGGGCGGACCCAGCCGTCGACCACCAGCACGCCGCGCGGCGCCAGGTGGCGGGCCAGGGCGGCGACGGCGGCGTCGAGCTCGGCGGGCGAGCGCATGTAGCCGCTCGAGCTGAACAGGCAGACCACGGCGTCGAAGCGGCGGCGCAGGGCGAGCGTGCGCATGTCGCCGACCGCCAGGGGCACGCCGGGAAGCCGCCGGCGCGCCTCGGCCAGCATGCTGCGCTGGAGGTCGACGCCGACCACGTCGTACCAGCGCCGCAGGTGGGCCAGGTGGGCGCCCGTACCGCAGGCCACGTCGAGCAGCGAGGCCGCCCCCGGCGCCCGTTCCTGCACGAGCCGGTGCAGCTCGTCGGCCTCGGCCGCGTAGTCCTTGGGGATGATCCGGTAGAGCAGGTCGTAGACCTTGGCGGTCGTGCTGTAGGGCGCGCCGGAGCGGCAGGGGCCGTGCGTCATCGTGCCTCACGGGGATCGGTCATCGGGGATGGTCGGGCGCCGGGGTCGGTGGGGCCGGCGGGGCCTCTCGCGGGTGCCGGGGTCGCCGGGGGCCCGGGGCGTGCGTGCCAGAATGGCGCCTTTCCGTGCTGGTGCTGGGGCAGGGAGGCGTTCGACACACCGTGACCACCGTGCACGTCCACTCCGCGATCGACGAGCGCCTGGCCCAGGAGCTCGGCATCCGCACCGAGCAGGCGGCCGCCGCCGTGGCCCTGCTCGACGGGGGCGCCACCGTGCCCTTCGTCGCCCGCTACCGCAAGGAAGCCACCGGCGGGCTCGACGACGCCCAGCTCCGCACCCTCGAGGAGCGGCTGGGGTACCTCCGCGAGCTGGAGGACCGCCGGGCCACGATCCTCGAGTCGATCAAGGCCCAGGGCAAGCTCGACCCCGAGCTGGAGGCGAAGATCCGGGCGGCCGAGACCAAGGCCCGCCTCGAGGACATCTACCTCCCCTACAAGCCCAAGCGCCGGACCAAGGCGCAGATCGCCCGCGAGGCCGGCCTGGAGCCGCTGGCCGACCTGTTGCTCGCCGAGCCCGACACCGACCCGCAGGCCGCCGCCGCCGGCTACGTCGATGAGTCCAAGGGCGTGGCCGACGCCGCCGCCGCGCTGCAAGGCGCCCGTGCCATCCTCACCGAGCGCTTCGCCGAGGACGCCGACCTCATCGGGGAGTTGCGCGAGCGGCTGTGGACCCACGGCCGGCTCGTGGCCCGGGCCCGCCCCGGCGAGGAGGAGCGGGGCGCCAAGTACGCCGACTACTTCGCCTTCAGCGAGGCGCTCACCGAGGTCCCGTCGCACCGGATGCTGGCCCTGCTGCGCGGCGAGAGCGAGAAGGTCCTCGACCTGCGCCTGGAACCGGACCCCGAGGCCGACGCCGGGCCGGACGCCCGCCTGTCGCCCTACGAGCAGGCCATCGCCCAGCGCTTCGGCATCGCGGAGCAGGGCCGGCCCGCCGACGGCTGGCTCGTCGAGACCGTCCGGTGGGCGTGGCGCACCCGCGTGCTGGTCCACCTCGAGATCGACCTGCGGGCCCGACTGCGGGCCGCGGCCGAGGACGAGGCCGTCCGGGTGTTCGCCGCCAACCTGCGCGACCTGCTGCTGGCGGCGCCGGCCGGCAGCCGCCCCACCATGGGCCTCGACCCCGGGCTGCGGACCGGGGTGAAGGTGGCCGTGGTCGACGGCACCGGCAAGGTGGTGGCCACCGACACGATCTACCCGCACCCGCCCCGCAACCAGTGGGACCAGGCCCTCGCCCGGCTGACCCGGCTGGTCGAGGCCCACGACGTCGAGCTGGTGGCCATCGGTAACGGCACGGCGTCGCGCGAGACCGACAAGCTGGCCCGCGAGCTGGTCGCCCGCCTGCCCGAGCGCCGGCTGACGGCGACGATCGTGTCCGAGGCCGGGGCCTCGGTCTACTCGGCCTCGGCCGTCGCCTCGCAGGAGCTGCCCGACCTCGACGTGTCGCTGCGGGGCGCGGTGTCGATCGCCCGCCGCCTGCAGGACCCGCTGGCCGAGCTGGTCAAGATCGACCCGAAGTCGATCGGCGTGGGCCAGTACCAGCACGACGTGGCCGAGCACAAGCTGTCCCGGTCGCTGGACGCGGTCGTCGAGGACTGCGTGAACGCGGTCGGCGTCGACGTCAACACCGCCTCGACGCCGCTGCTCGCCCGTGTCGCCGGCATCACCCCGACCGTGGCCGAGAAGATCGTCGCCCACCGCGACAGCGAGGGCCCGTTCCGCAACCGCGAGCAGCTCAAGCAGGTGCCCCGGTTGGGACCGGCGACGTTCGAGCAGTGCGCGGGCTTCCTGCGCATCCGGGGCGGCGACGACCCGCTGGACGCCTCCGCCGTCCACCCCGAGTCGTACCCGGTGGTCCGGCGCATGGCCGAGCGGACCGGCAGCGACGTAGCCGGGCTGATCGGCAACACCGAGCTGCTGCGCACGCTGCGGCCCGAGGAGTTCACCGACGAGACGTTCGGACTGCCGACCGTCACCGACATCCTGGCCGAGCTGGAGAAGCCGGGGCGCGACCCCCGCCCAGCGTTCCGCACCGCCCGGTTCAAGGAGGGCGTCGAGACGCTCGACGACCTCCGGCCCGGCATGGTCCTCGAAGGCGTGGTGTCGAACGTGGCCGCCTTCGGCGCCTTCGTCGACGTCGGCGTCCACCAGGACGGGCTGGTCCACATCTCCGCCATGTCCGACCGGTACGTGGCCGACCCCCGCGACGTGGTCAAGCCGGGCGACATCGTCACGGTCAAGGTCATGGACGTCGACCGCGACCGCAAGCGCATCTCGCTCTCGCTCCGGCTCGACGACGAGCCGGGTGCCGACACCGGCCGCAGGCGTGGTCGCCGCTCAGGGTCGGACGGGGCGAGGGGCGGCGGGCGGTCGGGCTCGGGCTCCGGCTCGGGCCGCCGCCGAGGGCACAGCCGCGACCGCGACGCCCCGCCCGACACCGCCATGGCCGACGCCCTCCGCCGCGCCGGCCTCATCTGACCCGACCGACCACCCCGCTCCCCAGCGGCGGGCGAGCTGTCGACCTCGGCTCCTGCCACCAGACCAAGAACCAGCTGGCGCTGACCGTGCTCGGGGCGGGCGTTCGTCGTCAACCGCCTGCGGGGCGACCCGGCGCCGCTCGACGGCGCCTTCGCCGAGCTCGAGCGGCGGCTGACGCACGCCCGACCGCCGGCCCAGCCGACCCCATCTGACCCCCGGCGCCCGGCGCCGCCGCCGACGCCTCGCGCCGAGCGGCGAGCGGCGAGCGCGGGCACCGCCAGCGCCCCGGCGCCCGCGGCGGGCGGCCCTGCCTTCGGCGAGCCCGCCGGCGCCCCGCGCCGGCGGGGTCGACCCCTCCGCCCTTGCGCCATGCATCTGTTTGGCATATGACTTTTAGTCATATGGCGGGGACGAGACGACGATCGAGCGCGAGGGGGGTCGGATGAAGTTCTCGTTGATCTACGAGTGCCAGACCGCGGATCCGAGCCGGGAGGGCGACGCCCGCATCTACACGGAGGTGCTCGAGCAGGCGCTGCTCGCCGAGGAGGTGGGCTTCGACGTCATCTGGGCGGTCGAGCACACGGCGCTCACCCAGTACGCCCACATGAGCGTGCCCGAGACCTTCCTGGCCTTCGTGGCCGGGCGCACCAGCCGCATCCACGTGGGCCACGGCGTGATCTGCCTGCCCCCGAAGATGAACCACCCGGTGAAGGTGGCCGAGCGCTGCGCCGCCCTCGACATTCTCTCGGGTGGCCGCCTGCACGTCGGCTTCGGCAAGGGCGGCACCCAGCAGGAGGCCGGCACGTTCGGCTACCAGCTCGCCGACCTCCCACCGATGATCGAGGAGGCCATGTACCTGGTCCCCCGGTTCTGGATGGAGGACGTCGTCGAGCACCACGGCCTGTTCATCGACATCCCGCCCCGGCCGGTCCACCCGAAGCCGCTACAGGACCCGCACCCGCCGCTGTACATGGCCTGCACGCACGACGACACGCTCAACGACGCGGGCGCCCGGGGCATCGGCGCCCTGGTCCTCGGGTTCGGCGGGCCCGAGCAGGTGGCCGAGAAGAACGCCATCTACCGCAAGGCGTTCGCCTCCCGCGACCCCGAGCGGCAGGTCGGCGCTCGCCCCACCGAGCACCTCGCCGCCCTGTGTCCGGCGGTCGTGCTGGACGACGGCCGGGAGGCCCGCCGGCTCGGCCTCCGCGGCCAGCGCTTCTTCATGGAGTCGATCGGCCACTGGGCCAGCGACGGCGCCACCCCCCTGCCCGACCCGGCGTCGTGGCCCGACGACCTGACGACGACCGCCGGCGACGGCACGCCGCTCATCGAGTCGTCCATCGGCCGTGAGAAGGTGAGGGTCGACTTCTCCGACCCGAGCTACGCCATGCTCAACCCCAACCACGCCTACGGCACGGTCGACGACTGCATCGGGTACGTCACCCGGCTGATCGAGGCCGGGGCCGACGAGATCTTGTTCCTCAACCAGATGGGGACGATCCCGCAGTGGGCGATGCTCGAGACGATCCGCAACATCGGCGAGCACGTGATCCCCCACTTCCGCAAGGACTGACGGCCGCACGCCCGCCGGGCAGGCCCGGGCCCCGGGGCGCCGAACCGTGACGCAGCCCCGCGCCGCCCGTGATGCGCAGGTCATGATGGGGACATGGCGACGACCCCCGGCCGGGAGGCCGGCACGGCCCCGCTCTCCGAGCCTTGGGCCCTCGACGTCACCACCGTCGTCGAGCGGCTCGGGACCGACCCCGAGCGGGGCCTGACCGGCGCCGAGGCGGCCGCCCGGCTCGCCCGGCACGGCCCCAACGAGCTGGAGGCCGAGCCGCCGGTGCCGGCGTGGCGCAAGCTGCTGGCACAGTTCCGCGACCCGCTCGTCTACCTGCTGCTCGCCGCCATCGGCGTGTCGCTGGTGGCCTGGCTGCTCGAGGGGGCGGACGGCGTCCCGTTCGAGGTGGTCGTGATCGGCGTCATCGTCGTGGCCAACGCCGTGCTGGGCTACGTGCAGGAGGCCCGGGCCGAGCAGGCGGTGGCCGCCCTCCAGCGCATGGCCGCGGCCACCGCTGCCGTCGTGCGCGACGGCCACGAGCAGCGGATTCCGGCCACCGAGGTCGTGCCCGGCGACGTGCTGCTCCTCGCCGAGGGCGACGCCGTGCCGGCCGACGCCCGCCTCGTCGAGGCCGCCTCGCTCAAGGTGGCGGAGGCATCGCTGACCGGCGAGAGCGAGCCGGTGCTCAAGGACGCCGCCACCCTGAGCGGCCCGGCCGCCCTCGGCGACCGGCTCGACATGGTCTACAGCGGCACGGCCGTGGCCAGCGGGCGCGGGCGGGCCGTGGTCACCGCCACCGGCATGGGCACCGAGATGGGCCACATCGCCCGGCTGCTCGGCCGCACCGAGGAGGAGCGCACGCCGCTCCAGCGCGAGGTCGATCTCATCGGCCGCACGCTCGGCGTGGCCGTG
Source organism: Acidimicrobiales bacterium (assembly GCA_036563805.1). Classification (GTDB taxonomy): domain Bacteria; phylum Actinomycetota; class Acidimicrobiia; order Acidimicrobiales; family VFJN01; genus DATCLS01. The sequence goes on from DATCLS010000038.1 coordinate 32,309, forward strand.
ATCGTCATCGCCGTGGTCGTGGTGGCCGGCATCCTGCTGACCTCCGACATCGAATCCGCCGGCGACGCGGTCGACGTCCTGCTGGTCGGCGTGTCGCTGGCGGTGGCCGCCGTGCCCGAGGGGCTGCCGGCCATCCTGTCGGTCGTCCTCGCCCTCGGCGTGCAGCGCATGGCCCGGCAGCGGGCGATCGTCAAGAGGCTGTCGTCGGTGGAGACGCTTGGGTCGGCCTCGGTCATCTGCTCCGACAAGACGGGCACGCTCACCCGCAACGAGATGACCGTGGTCACCGTCGTCACGGGGTCGGGCGAGAGCCGGGTGAGCGGCACCGGCTACCGGCCCGAGGGCACGGTGACGGTCGACGGCCGCCCGCTGGCGGGGCCGATCGCCGAGGAGGTCGCCTACGTGCTGGGCGGCGGCAGCCTGGCCAACGACGCCGTGCTCGAGGAGGTCGACGGCGAGTGGGTCGTGCAGGGCGACCCGACCGAGGCCGCGTTCCTGGTGGCCGAGGCCAAGCTCGGCGTCACCGAGGCCCGGCGGGCCCGCTTCGCCCGGGTGGGCGAGGTGCCGTTCACGTCGGAGCGCAAGCTCATGAGCGCCCTGAATGTCGACGAGGACCGCGAGGGCCGGCTCGACGTGGTGACCAAGGGCGCCCCCGACGTGTTGCTGGCCCGCTGCACCCACGAGCGGGTGGCCGGCGAGGTGCGGGAGCTGACCGACGAGCGCCGCCGGGCCATCCTCGCCGACGTCGAGCGCCTGGCCGACGAGGCGCTGCGCACGCTGGCCGTCGCCTACCGCCCCCTCCCCGACCGCGAGCCCCCGGCCACCGGATCGTCGCCCGAGGACATCGCCGCCCTCGAGTCGCTGGAGCGCGACCTCGTCTACCTGGGCATGGTCGGCATCATCGACCCGCCCCGCCCCGAGGCGGCGGTGGCCATCGAGCAGGCCCGGCGGGCCGGCGTGCGCATCATCATGATCACCGGCGACCACCCCCGGACCGCGGCCCGCATCGCCGCCGAGCTCGGCGTGGCCGGGCCGGGGGCCTCCGGCGCCTGGGCGGGCGACGGCTCGTCGGCGTCCGGCGACGGCACGGGCTCGGGCGCAACCTCCGGCGCCGGGACCGCCCCGGCCGCGCTCACGGGGACCGAGATCGACGCGCTCGACGACGACGCCTTCGCCCGAGCGGTGCGCGAGGTGTCCGTCTACGCCCGGGTCGCTCCCGAGCACAAGCTGCGCATCGTCGACGCCCTGCAGGCCGACGGGAACATCGTGGCGATGACCGGCGACGGCGTGAACGACGCCCCGGCGCTGCGGTCGGCCGACATCGGCGTGGCCATGGGCATCACCGGCACGGACGTCACCAAGCAGGCGGCCGACATGATCCTGGCCGACGACAACTTCGCCACGATCGTGTCGGCCGTGCGCGAGGGCAGGGGCATCTTCGCCAACATCCGCTCGTTCCTGCGCTACCTGCTGTCGTCGAACATCGGCGAGGTCCTCACGATGTTCCTGGGGGTGCTGGCCGCCGGCCTGCTGGGGCTCGACGCCACGGGCGAGGCCGTGTCCGTGCCGCTGCTGGCGACGCAGATCCTGTGGATCAACCTGCTCACCGACACGGGGCCGGCGCTGGCCATGGGCCTCGACCCGCCGCCCGACGACGTGATGGAGCGCCCGCCCCGCCGGCTGACCGACCGGGTCATCGACGCCGAGATGCAGATCGGTATCGGCTTCGTCGGCGTGGTCATGGCCGTCGTCACGCTCGTGGCGCTCGACTCCCGGCTCCCCGGCGGCCTCATCGGCGGCTCGGGCGACATCGTCGAGGCCCGCACGATGGCGTTCACCACGCTGGTGATGGCCCAGCTCTTCAACTGCTTCAACGCCCGCAGCGACCGGACGAGCGCGTTCCACTCGCTGTTCGCCAACCGCATGCTGTGGGCCGCCATCGGGCTGTCGCTGGCCCTGCAGGTGGCGGTCGTCCACCTGCCGTTCCTCAACGAGGCGTTCGACACGACCGGGCTCACGGCCGCCGACTGGGCCATCTGCACCGGGCTGGCCAGCGCGGTGCTCTGGGCCGACGAGCTCCGCAAGCTCGTCACCCACCGCCGGCGCCGGCGGGCCGAGCTCGCGGACCGCGACGAGCGGGCGATGACCAAACGATGACGCGGCCCCGTACAGTCCCGGCCTCGTGCAGCCCACCCCGCCCCCACCGCGCGCCCCGGTGCCGCCTCCCGCGCCCGCGCCGGGTCCGGCCGCACCGGCGACGACGGCGAAGAAGCGGTCGCGTCTGCGCAGCCCCAAGTTCTGGCTCCTGGTGGTGGCCCGGCTCGTCGCCGCCTACCTGGCCGTCGGGCTCGCCCTGGTCGTCCTGACCGACGACGAGTCCCGGGGCCCGCTGCACGAGGCCGACTACCCGGACATGACCGCGGTCGACGCCGACTCCTACACCTGCGGCGTGCGGGCCGATGGGACGGTCGCATGCTGGGGCGACGAGGAGGCCGTCGGCCCCGGGCCCTGACCCGCCGAGCCCCGCCACCCGGCGGGGATGCTCAGGCCGTCGAGGGGCGGGGCGAGGTGCGGACGGCGTCGGCGGCCGCGGCGACGAGCTCGTCGAACAGGGCCTTGTCGCGCACGAACCGCTCGCGCAGGCTGGCGACGTCGTCGTCGGACCGGCCGGCGGCGTGGAACGCGCGGGCCATGTAGTCGGCCAGCAGGTCGGATGGGACCGGCACCTTGCCCTCGCCGGGGTCGAGGGCGCCGGGCTGGTAGCCGAGCAGGCGGAGCAACTCGTCGACCAGGCCGTCGGCCTCCTTCACCGCCTCGGCCGGCTCGTACACGAACCGCAGCTGGGCCCGCCGCCAGCGCTCCGTGTACCGGGCCTGGGCCACCGGCGACAACCCCGGGGGCCACACGTCGGCGGCTGCCCGGGTCCGCACGAGCAGCGAGCGGCGGCGCGTCGTCGGCGGGTCGCCGGTGGCCCACGCGGCGCGGCGGAGCCGGCGGGTCCGCAGCCGCGTCGCCAGGCCCCCGAAGCCCCGGAACCGGCCCTCCCGATCGGTCATGGCCGCGACGACGAACGCGGCCCCCACCAGCGCCAGCAGGACCCATTCCACGATCGCCTGCCTCCTCTCGGCGAGTCCCGGGGCCCGCTGCAGGCCAGCGGCGATCGGGCTCCGCGATCGGGCCCCACCCGCCGCTCACGGCTGCCCTGCTACGGACCGTGCCCGAAACGGTACCTATCGGGGAGCCAGTTCAGAAAGCGAACGAAGCCGGCGGCCAGGGTCGACGACCCTTGACCCGCTCGGTAGCAATGAGGCCGTGGACGCGGACGACGGACGGGCGGAGCCACGCCTCCGGAGCCACGCGCTGCTCCTGGCCCTGACGATCGCGCTCCCGGTCGCCGAGGCCGTCGCCCTGTGGCGGTCGGGGCTGGAGACGGCCATGGCGCTGGCCCCGCAGGTCACGGCCCCTGCTCCGTTCGGCGCCTTTCACGACCTCCGGTGGCTCCTCGTGTACCACCGCTCCTGGCCGGCGTTCGCCGGCGAGGCGCTGCTGGCGCTGGCGTTCCGGTCGGGGGTCACCGCCGCCACCGTGCGGGCGGCGTGGCCACTCGACAACGGCCCGCCGCCGTCCGGGCGCCTCGTCCTCCACGCCGTGTCGTTCACGCTGGCCTCGGAGATCCTGCTGCTCCCCTTCGCGGCCCTGCTGTTCGGGATGGCGGTCACGCCGGTGTCGTGGGCGTTCTTCGCGGCGCTCCCGGGCGCCGTGGTGGTCGCCCTGCTGATCCACCACGGCGTGACCGCGACCTCCTGGTGGCGGGACGCGCCGCCGCCCCGCACCACCGGCTGGCTGGCGCTGACGTTCGCGGTGCTGACCGCCGGCGGCGCGGCGGTGAGCGTCAGCCCGCCCGCGCTCCGCCTGCCGGTCGTGGCCGCGGTCGGGCTGTTCAACGCCTGGGCCTGGCTGGGTGTCGTCCGCGTCCTGGCCGGGCGGGCCCGCCGCCGGATCCGCCCGGTGGCGCCGGCCGGGATCGCGGTGCTGGCCGGGGCCGCCCTGCTCGGCGTCGTGGTCGGCCTGGCCGGCCACCGCGAGACGCTCGAGCTCGAGGAGGCCGGACGCCGGGTCGCGGACCAGGCCGAGCACACGGCGCCGGCCGGGCGGCGCGACGACCCCGGGCGGATCGTGCGGTCCGAGCGCCAACCCGAGCCGTCGGGCCGGCCCGTGCTGATCGTCAGCGGCTTCAACTCGAGCTGGGACGGCCGCCCGCAGGACGACGTGCTCGGCGCCGGCTTCCGCGAGCACCGCTTCTCGTACCGCGGCCTGGGCGCCGACGGGGAGCCGCTCCCCTACGGCCCGCGCCACACCCACCGGTCCCTGCCCGCCCTGGTCCGCGAGCTCGGCCGGGCGGTGGAGGGCCTCCACCGGGCGACGGGCGAGGAGGTCGACGTCGTCGCCGAGAGCGAGGGCTCGCTGGTGACCGCCGCCTACCTGGCCGCCGAGCCCGCCAGCCCGGTCCGCCGGGCGGTGCTGCTCAGCCCCCTGGTCGAGCCCGGACGGGTGGCGTTCCCGGCGCGGGGCGACGAGGGCTGGGGCGTCGCCACCGGCTGGATCCTGCGCGGGGTGTCCGGATCGGTCGAGGCCGTGTCGTCGTTCGACCTCGCCCCGGACTCGCCGTTCATCCGGTCGCTGGTCGACGGGGCGCCGGTGCTGCGCGATCTGCTCCGCTGCCCGCCGCCCGGCGCCGACGTGCTGGGCCTGCTCCCGCTGGCCGACGCCGTGGTGTCCCCCCACCCCAGCGCGCTGGCGATCGACGACTCGGTCGTCCCGGCCTTCCACGGCGGCACGCTGTCGGACCCGACGATCCGCCGGGCCGTGGCGCTGGCGCTCGACCGGGGCGAGCTGCCCGACCTGAGCATCTGGACCGGGGCCGAGCGGGCGGTCAGCGTGGCCTCGGCCGCCTGGCAGGCCCCCGCGCTGCCCGTCACGCTGGCCTGGCCGTCCGGGTCGGCGGAGACGGCGGCGCCAGGGTCGGTGGCCGCTGGCGACGGCGGGGCGCTCGACTGCGGGGAGCTGCGGGCGGCGCTGCGCGCCTGGCTCGACGGCCACGCCGCCGGCCGGCGGTGACCCCGCGGGAGTGCCCACCAACCGGCGGTGACCCCGCGGGAGTGCCCACCAACCGGCGGTGACCGGGCGGGGCCCGGTCACCGCCGGAGCTCGACAGACGCTCAGCCGCGGCTCAGTCGGTGAACTCGAAGTCGGCGGCGTAGGGCGCCTCGTGCTCGGCGACGACCAGCTCGAGGCCGATCGGCCGGTCCGGGTTGACCCGGAAGATCGAGCTGGCCCGCGGCGGGTCGCGGTCCTCGGGCGCCCCCCACGCGTAGTCGCCGAACAGACCGTCGAAGGTCAGCTCGTCGATCGAGTTCATCGCCTCGATGATCCCCTCGCGCGACAGGTCGCCGTTCTCGACTGCCACCTCCAGCACCTGGTGGACGGCCCGCGACTCCAGGTACCCGAAGTTGAAGTAGACGTCGGGCTCCTGGTCGGGGGCGTAGGTCTCCTGGATGCGGAGCAGCTCGGCCATGCCGGGGACGGAGTCGTCGCCGTACTCGGGGCCCTCGGACACCCAGATGAAGTTCTCCTCCAGGTAGGAGATCAGCGGCGAGTCGACGAACGCCCCGATCCACGTCGGCGACTGGCCCATCCACTGCGGCGCGTAGCCCAGCTCGGCGGCCTTGCCGAGGGCGCTGCCGGTGTCGGTGGGCGTGGACACCAGCCACACCATGTCGCACCCGGCCCGCTGGAGCTGGGTGATCTGCGTGGTGAAGTCGGGGTTGCCGACCGGGAACGTCGCCTCGGCGGTCAGCCCGAGGTCGAGCTGCTCGAGGGCGAAGTCGATGCCCTCCTGGCCCGCCTCGCCGTAGGGGTCGTCCTGGCGGAGCGTGCAGATGGCGTCGCCCTCGCCGCCGCCCTCGGTGACGTACCAGTCCAGCCCGTTGATGGCCTGGATCTGGTAGGGCGCGCCGATCGGCAGCAGGTTCTGCTCGCGCACCCAGAACGAGTCCAGGGAGGCCGGGGCGGCCACGATGTTGTCGGCCTCCAGCTGCTCGAGCAGGGCGTTCACGACGGGCGTGCCCAGCAGCTGGTTGAACATGACCACATCGCCCTTGATCTGGTTGTACTTCTGGACGGCGGTGGGCGGGTCGTAGGCCGAGTCCTCGACGACCAGCTCGACCGGGTAGCGCCCGGCGACGCCGCCCTCCTCCTCGTTGACGTAGTCCCAATACGCCTGGTTGCCGTTGGTCAACGGCTCGCCGATGACCGCCACCCGCCCGCTGGTGGGCGTGACCACGCCGAGCCGGATGGTCTCGCCGTCGAACCCCGGCGCCTCGGCCGGCTCGCCGCCCGCGCCCTCGTCGCCTGACGAGTCGTCCTCGTCGTCCCGGCCGCCGCCGCACGCGGCCGCCACGAAGCCGGCGGCCACGAGCAGAGCCAATGGCCGGAGCCACCTTTGCCTTGTCATGTCTCCCCCCTGTTGTTACGCGCTAGTAGGAGAACGGCCAGGTGAGGAACCAGGTCTTCACGCGGAGCCAGAAAGCGGCCAGGCCCCGGGGCTCGAAAAGCAGGAACAGGACGATGGCCACCCCGAACAGGACGGCGTTGAACTCGCCGATCGTGAAGAGCCCGCCCTCGCCGGACGAGGTCGTGATGAGGGGGTCGAAGATCGCCCGCCCGCTGTTCTGCTCGATGAGCGACCGCCCGCCCCACACGAACAGGGCCCCGAGCACCGACCCGAAGATCGTGCCGAGGCCGCCGATGATCACCATCGCCACGTACGTGATCGCCAGGAACAGCCCGAACTCCGTCGGGTTGACGTACTGCTGAAGCAGCCCGTACAGCGCCCCGGCCAGCGCCGCGTAGGCGCTCGACCAGGCGAATGCGCCGACCTTGTAGCGGGCCAGGTCGACGCCGATGACCTCGGCCGACAGGTCGCGGTCGCGGATGGCCTGCATGGCCCGCCCGGCCCGGCTGCGCACCAGGTTCTTGGCCAGCAGGGCGCCGACCGCCACCAGCGCCCACACCAGCCAGAAGAAGCTCTGGTCGAACGTGTAGGCCTCGGCGCCCAGCTCGATGCCCTCCTTGAAGTCGAGCGGGCCGACCGTCATGGGCGCCGACCCCAGGCTGATGCCGTTGCCCCCGCCGGTCACGCTGTCCCAGTTGTTCCAGAGGTGCTCGCCCAGGAACACCAGCCCGAGCGTCACGACCACCAGGTAGTGACCGCGCAGGCGCAGGGCGAACGGCCCGATCACGCCCCCGACCACGAAGCCGACGAGCACGGCCAGGCCGAGGTAGACGGGCATCGGCCAGCCCCGCTGACCCCCAAAGTAGGCGGCCGTGTAGGCGCCGGCGCCCACGAAGAAGGCGTGGCCCAGGGAGATCTGGCCCGTGTAGCCGGTCAGCAGGTTGAGCCCGATGGTGCCCAGGGCGAAGATGCCGCACAACGACAGCACCCGCAGGCCCGGGTCGCCCAGGTACGTGGGCAGCCACAGGTAGGCGAGCGCGCAGCCGACGACGAGCACCCAGCGCCAGGGCGTGTGCCGGGGGCTGCGCAGCAGCTTGACCTCGTCGGCGTAGGCGAGCACCAGCCCCGGGGCGGGCCCGGTGCGGCGGAAGACGTGGGTGAGGGCATGGGTGACGGCCGCCATCAGACGCGTCGCACCTCCCGGGTCCCGAACAGCCCGTAGGGCCGGATGAGGAGGATGACGATCATCACCAGGTAGGGCGAGACCCGCTCGAAGCTCTCCCCCACCCAGTCGAAGTACTCGGGCGCCAGGAGCGCGGTGTACTGCTGGACCACCCCGATGATCACGCCGCCGATCACCGCCCCCAGCGGCGAGTCGAGCCCACCGAGGATGATGGCCGGGAAGGCGACGAGGGCCAGCGAGCCGGTGGCGGGGCTGAGCTGGCCCGCCCCGGCGGCCAGCGTCGTGCCCGCCAGCGCCCCCACCACCCCGGCGATCGCCCACGCCACCCGCGAGACGCGCCGGGCCGGGATCCCCTGGGCCATGGCGGCCTCGGGGTCGAACGCCGCGGCCCGCATGGCCAGCCCCAGCGGCGAGTAACGGAAGAACAGGAAGAACCCGGCCACGGCCACGGCCGCGAAGCCGATGCTCCAGACGTCGCGGTCGGCCACCGTGACGCCGAGCAGCTCCCGGGTGCGCACGCCCCACGGATCGCCCAGGTTGCGGTTGGTCGGCCCCCACACCGCGGTCGTCACGTTGTCGAGGACGAACAGGACGCCGATCGTCGCCATGATCACGGTGGCCGGCTGCTCGCCGACCAGCCGCTTGAGCACCAGGGCCTCGACGAGAATGCCGATCAGGGCGCCCGCCGCCATGGCCAACAGCACCGACAGGTAGAAGTTCAGCTCCCAGGTCTGGGTGAACTGGTAGGTCAGGTAGCCGCCGAGCAGGACCAGGCTGGCCTGGGCGAAGTTGATGACGCCGGTGGCCTTGAAGACGATCGAGAAGCCGAGGGCGATGAGCGCGTACTTGCAGCCGACGGCCACGCCCGAGAACCCGGTCTGCAGCAGGTCGTCGCCGGTGACGGCAGCGAGCATGGGGGCCGGGACGGGAGCGACGGCGGCGGCCACCGCGGTCACCGGTAGAGCGCCTCGATCCTCGGGGCGAACGCCTTCTCGATCGCCCGGCGCTTCACCTTCTGGGTGGCGGTCACCTCGCCGTCCTCCTGCTCGAGCTCCTTGGGCAGCAGGTCGAAGCGCTTGATCCGCTCGACCTGCGCCAGCTCGCGGTTGACCTCGTCGACCACCCCGCCGATCAGCTCGTGGACCTCGGGTTTGCTCGACAGGTCGGCGTAGGTCGTGAACGGGAGCTGCCGCCGCAGCGCCCAGTTCCCGACCGTGTCGAGCTCGATGCCGATCAGCGCCACCAGGTAGGGGCGCTGGTCGCCGATCACGATCGCCTCGCGGACGTACGGCGACACCTTGAGGCGGTTCTCGATCTCGGAGGGGCTGATGTTCTTGCCCCCGGCCGTGATGATGATGTCCTTCTTGCGGTCGGTGATGGTGAGGAACCCGTCGGCGTCCAGCTCGCCGATGTCGCCGGTGTGGAGCCAGCCCTCGGCGTCGATGGCCGCGGCGGTCGCCTCAGGGTCGCGGTGGTAGCCGACGAACGTCCCGGGCCCCCGGGTGAGGATCTCGCCGTCTGTCGCGATGCGCACCTCGCAGTCGGGGACGGCGACCCCCACCTTGCCGATGCGCACGTCGTCGGCCGGCGTGATCGTGGCCTGGGCGGTGTTCTCGGTCATGCCGTAGCCCTCGAGCACGGGCACGCCGAGCGCCCAGAAGTACTCGAGCACCTGCGGGGCGATCGGCGCCGCCCCCGACAGCGCGACGCGGATGCGGCTCATGCCGATCTTCCGGCGCAGCGACCGGTACAGCAGCAGCCAGCCGAGGGCGTAGACCACCCGGCCGACGGGCCCGAGGCCGCCCCGCCACCGACGCCGGGCCAGGCGGGCGCCCCGGGCCATCCAGAACCGGTAGTTGGCCCGCTTGAGCCAGCCGGCGTCCTCCATGCGGATCGTGATGCCGGCCAGGAGCTTCTCCCACACCCGGGGCACGCCCAGGAAGAACGTGGGCTGGATCTCGCGCAGGTCGTTGGCCAGGTCGTCGACGCCGTCGCCGAAGTTGACGACGTAGCCGTGGGACACGCCGTCGATGACCGTCACCAGCCGCTCGGCCACGTGGCACAGCGGGAGGTACGACAGCACCTCGTCGTCGGGGGTGACCTCGAACACGCGGTCGCCGTTGCGGGCCGCCGCCTGCAGGTTGGCGTGCGACAGCAGCGCGCCCTTGGGCGGGCCGGTCGTGCCCGACGTGTAGACCATGATCGCCGGCTCGTCCGGATCGAGCCCGGCGACCAGCGCGGCGAAGTCGTCCACCCCGCCGGCCTCCCGCCCCAGGGCCTGGAGGTCGGCGAACGTCATGAGCTGGGGGTCGGCCAGGTCGACGCCCCGGGGGTCGACGACCACGATCCGCTCCAGGTCGGGCAGGCGGTCCCGCACCTCCAGGGCCTTGTCGACCTGCTCCTCGTCCTCGGCGATCAGCACCTTCGACCCCGAGTGCTCGAGCACGTACCCGGCCTCGGCCGCCGGGGAGGTCGGGTAGACGCCGACCGTGATGGCGCCGATTCCCTGGGACGCCAGGTCGCCGAGGACCCAGGCGACGCGGTTGAGGCTGTGGATCGCCACCCGGTCGCCGGGCCCGACGCCGAGCGCCCGCAGGCCGAGGCCGACGGCGGCGGCCCCCGCCGCGTAGTTCGCCCAGGTGTGCTGCCGCCAGATGCCCAGGTGCTTCTCGCGCAGCGCGACCCGGTCGGGGGTCTCGGCCGCCCGGCGCAGCAGCACGGCCGGCAGGGTCGTCTGGGCCAGGTCCCCCGGCTCGACGGGGGCGATGTCGGGACTGACGGTCGTCGCCATCACGAGCCTCCCAGGTAGGCCTCGATCACCCGCGGGTCGTCCCGGACCTCGTCGGGCTTGCCGGTGGCGATGGCGACGCCGAAGTCGAGCGCCATCACCCGGTCGGCGATGTCCATCACCAACTGCATGTCGTGCTCGACGAGGATGATCGGCAGCCGCAGCTCGCGGCGGATCTCGAGGATGTACCGGGCCATGTCCTCGGTCTCCTCGAGGTTCATGCCGGCCACCGGCTCGTCGAGCAGCAGGACCTTGGGCTCCATGGCCAGCGCCCGTCCCAGCTCGATGCGCTTCTGGATGCCGAACGGCAGCAGCCCCACCGGCTCGCGTCGGTACGGGGTCAGCTCCAGCAGGTCGATGACCTCCTCGACCCGGGCCCGGTGGGCGATCTCCTCGCGGCGGGCCCGGCCGAACCACAGGGCCCCGGCCAGGAAGCCGCTGCGCATCAGGTGGTGGCGCCCGAGCAGCAGGTTGTCGACGAGCGTGAGGTGGGCGAACAGGCCGAGGTTCTGGAAGGTCCGGCCGATGCCCAGCTCGGCTGTGCGGGCCGGGCGCTGCCCCACCAGCTCGTGCCCGTCGAGCAGGATCGACCCCCGCTGGGGCCGGTAGACGGCCGACAGGCAGTTGAAGATCGAGGTCTTGCCCGCCCCGTTGGGACCGATGATGGCGAACAGCTCGTCGCCGTCGACCTCGAAGCTCACGTCGTGGAGGGCGGCGACGCCGCCGAAGCGGAGCGTCAGGTTCCGGACCTGGAGCAGCGGGGTGACCGCCGGGCCGCCCGGGTCGTGGCGCTTCGGCTCGGGGTCGGCGGCGTTCTCGGAGGTGGCGTCTGTGACGTCCTCGGCGTCCCCGGTCCGAGAAGCGCCCGGGTCCGCGGTGTCGGCGATCTGGGCGTCGGCCACGGCTCACGCCCCCCAGCTCTTGCGCCGCCGGTAGGTCTTCACGTCGCGGAACGAGCGGCGCTCCGCCGCCGGGCCCATGCCCAGGTAGAACTCCCGGATGTCCTTGTCGGCCAGCAGCTCGGGGCCGGGCCCGTCGCGCACGACCCGGCCGTGCTCCAGCACGTAGCCAACGTCCGCGATCGACAGCGCCATGGTGGCGTTCTGCTCCACCAGCAGGACGCCGGTGCCTTGGGCGTTGATGTCGACCAGGATGCCGCGGATCTGCTCGACGATCAGCGGGGCGAGGCCGAGCGACGGCTCGTCGAGCAGCAGCAGGCGGGGCGATGACATCAGGGCCCGGCCGATGGCCAGCATCTGCTGCTCGCCGCCGGACAGGTAGCCGGCCAGTTGCCGGCGCCGGTCGCGCAGCACCGGGAACAGGTCCATCACCCGGGCGTAGTTGTCGGCCAGCGCCACCCGGTTGGTATAGGCGCCGGTCCGCAGGTTCTCGTCCACGGTCAGCTCGGCGAAGATGCGCCGGCCCTCCATGACCTGGGCCAGGCCGGCTTTCACGCGGTCCGCTGGGTCGTCGTGGGTGATGTCGCGGCGGCCGAGCGTGACCCGCCCCTTGGTGATCCTGCCCCGGTGCACCGGCAGCAGGCCGGTGATGGCCCGCAGCAGCGTCGTCTTGCCGGCGCCGTTGGCGCCCAGCAGCGCCACCACCTGACCCGGCCGGACGGCGACGCTCACCCCCCGGAGCACGAGGACGACGTCGTTGTAGACGACCTCGAGGTTGGCGACCTCGAGGTCGCTGTCGAGGCCGCCGTCGTCAGCCGTCGCGGCCGTGGCCCCACCACCCGCAGGCGCGTCCTGCACTTCGGTCACGTTCGTCCCCCCGACTGCCGAGACCGTGCCCGCGGAACACTACTTAGATGTGTCTCATGTGTCTAGGGTCACATCCCGCCGGCGCCCAGTCGTTGGACTCCTTGCGGTTCCGTTACAAATATCCGTAGTGTCTCGTCGTGAGCTCGACGGAGACCAGGCCGCGGGCGCCCACGCGCGACGACCTGCTCGCCTTGGCGCGCCGCCGCTTCCTCGCCGCCGAGCGCCTCGACATGCAGGCCATGGCCGCCGAGCTCGGGGTGAGCCGCACCACCGTCTACCGGTGGGCCGGCAACCACGACCAGCTGCTCGCCGAGGTCTGCTCGCGCCTGGCCTGGGAGACGTTCCTGGTCGCCGAGCGCGGGGTGCGCAGCCACGGCCGCGCCCGGGTGCTGACCGTGTACGCCAACTTCCTGCGGCTGCTGGCCACCAGCCAGCCGCTGCGGGTCGCCCTGCGGCGTGACCCCCACCAGTTCCTGCGGGTGGTCACCCGCCCGGGGCCGGTGAGCCGCACGACCACCCGGCTGTGCGAGGAGCTGCTGCAGCGCGAGGCCGAGCGCGGCGCCCTGCGGCTCCCCACCGACGCCGGCGCCCTGGCCTCCGCCATGGTCCGGTTGGGCGAGGCGGCGCTGTACGCCGACCTGCTGGCCGGCGTCGAGCCCGACATCGACCGCTCGATCGAGATCCTGGGGCTGCTGTTGGCCGTGCCGGCGTGAGCCCGATCGGGGCTAGCAGGCCCGGCGGCCCGGCTCCGGGCCTGGGCTCGGCCCTGGGCTCGGCCCTCGGCTCGGGCCTGGGCTCGGGCCTGGGCTCGGCGCCGCACGCCGGCCGGACGCCCGACTGGTCGGGCCCGTCAGCCGGTGGCGCCGGAGGACGGGGACGCCGCCGACGGGCCGGCGGTGGTCGCCGAACCCCCAGCGGTGGTCGCAGGAGCGGTCGGCGCCGGGGCGGACGGCGCGGTGGTCGATGTCGTCGCCCCGGTCGTCGGCGTGGCGGCGCCGGTCCGGGCGTCGTCGTCGCTCGCGTCGCCGTCGCTCACGCCATCCCCGCCGCTGCCCGTCTCCGGGTCCGCCGTGCCGTCCGGGCCCTCCGCGGGGGTCGCCGGGCCGCCGTGGACCGCGGTCCCGTCGGGCCCGGTGGCGGTCGGGCCGTCCGCGGCGCCGTCCGCGCCCGGGACCGTCGTGCCGGCCGGGTCCCCGCGGTCGTCGGAGTCGCCGCCGTCGCGTTCGCCGTCACCGCCGCCCAGCAGCGCGCCGATCGACGTCGACGCCGACGACCCGTCTCCGGCCAGCGGGCGCTGCCCGACCAGCTCGACCGCGGTGACCAGCGTCATGGCCGCCACGAAGGCGATCGTGGCCCCGGCCAGCACCCCCCGCCGGCGCTGGGCCAGTGCCGCCCACCGGTCCCGGGCCCAGACGGCGGCCCGGGCGACGGGCGAGGCGTCCCCGCCATGGCCGTCGGGAAGGGCGATCCGAGGGAGCGGCAGCGTCCGGAGCCTGTTGGCCAGCGCCCCGGGGGCGCCGGTCCGGTTGACGGCCAGCGCCCTGAGCCTGGCCACGTCGACCTGCCGCAGCCGCTGGTGCGTGCGCCGGATCCACCAGCTGTAGACGGCGCCGCCGACCGTGGCGACGACGCTCGCCAGCGCGGCGCCGATGATCGTGTCGGCCACGCCCAGGAACGAGCCGACCACGGCGGCCGACACCGCCGCCAGGGCGGAGGCGCACACCTGGGTGCCGGAGACCTCGAGGCGCGGGCGGTCGTCGGCCCGCCGGTCCTCCGCCCCGTCACGGGCCGTCTTCCCGCCGTCCGGACCGCCCGGCGGCTCGTCGCGCTGCACCTCAGCGCCCACGGCCACGTATCCACTCACTACGGCCGTCCGCCGGCGATGCCAACGTGACACGTGTCATCCGGGGGACGGCGCGGCGGGCCGCAGCCCGTGGGGCGGCCGGGCCGCGCGACCCGGCCGTCCGGTGCGGCCGGCGCAGCGGACCCGCCGGGCCCGGACCGGGCGAGCCGCCGACCGTCCCCGAACCCGGCGGCGGCGCCACCGGCCGGACCGGCGAGCCACCGGTCGGCGGCGGCTAGCCGAGCTGGGCCACAGCCTCGGCCAGCAGCTCCGCCTGGCGCGGCCAGCTGCCAGCGGTGAGCGTCACGACCACCCGGCCGGCGCCCAGGTCCCGCCAGGCGGCGATGCGCTCGGCCACCGCGCCGGCGCCGCCAGCGACGAGGATGTCGGGCACCGCCTCAGCCGGCATGCCGTACGCCCCGTCGGGGTCGCTGAGCCGGCGTATCAGGCCGTCGCGGTCCGGCAGGGTCGGGTCGCCGTCGAGGGCCACGTTGACGCTGCCCGTGATGCCGGGCGCGGGGCGGCCCCGCTCGGCGGCCAGCTCGGCGAGCCGCGCCGCCGAGCCGGCCACCTGGTCGGGCGGCAGCGGCAGCGAGAACCACTCGTCGCCATAGGTCACGGTCCGGGCGAGCGCGGCCTCCGCCATCCCCCCGACCACGATCGGTGGCACGGTCGCGCCGGGGGCGAGCTGGACGGTGGTGCCGTCGACGGCGGCCGCCTTCCCGGCGATGAGGTCGGGCAGCACCTCGAGGGCGGCGTCGGTGCGCCGCCCCCGCTCCCGGCGGGGCACCCCGGCGGCCTCCCACGACCGCTCGTGCCGGTCGCCGCCGACGCCGACCCCGAACAGCACCCGCCCGCCGGAGACCTGCTGGAGCGACGCCACCTGCTTCGCCGCCCACACGACCGGGCGCAGCGGCAGGATCATCACGCCGTACGCCAGCTTGATGTTGCGGGTGGCGCCGGCGGCGGCGCTCAGGGCGACGGTGCTGTCGACGAACGGGACGCCGGTGCCGGCGACCAGCTGGTCGACGGCCCACACGGACTCGAAGCCGAGCTCTTCGGCCTGGCGGGCGGCGGCCACGACGTCGGCCAGGGCCTCGCCGCGCTCACTCATCGTCGGCAGGAACACGCCGATAGCCGGTACAGGTGCCATGTCGTCCTCCGAGGGGATCGGGTCTCCCCGTGGCCAACCCCGCGGGGCTGCCGCTCATGCCCGCCGGGCCGGCGCGCCAGGTGTGCCCACCGCCCGCGTCGATTCACGACGCCCGGCCACACGCCTCGCCCCGACCGCACACCGAGCGAACCCACCGCCGGCGACGCGCCACAACGCCGGCCTCGGTCCGGCCGGGCTCAGTCCCGCCGGGCCGGGGCGCCCCGGGGTGCCGGGTAGCCGGGCGCCCGGTCCTCGGGCGGCAACTCGTCGAGCACGACGGCGGTGGTGCCGGCCTCAGTGAACGGGCGGGGCGTGGGCACGGCCCGGGGCGTGAAGCGGGCGCCGCCCTTGGAGCGCCGCCACGCCCCCCGGCCGACGCGGCCCAGCTCGTCGGCGGCCCGGACGTCCGGGTCCCACCAGATCTCGGCGGCGTCGTCGACGCCGGCGTAGTCCACGTTGTCGGCGCCGCCCCAGTGGCCATAGCCGATCCGGGGCGTGGTCGGCCCGCCGCCCCGGGGCGGGATGCGGAACAGGCCGCGGGCGAACGTCTCCGGGGTCAGCTCGGGGCCGGCCATGTGGACGCCGGCGGTGAGCCAGGCGGCGGCCGCCGCCAGCCGCGCCGCCTCGTGGACGGCCGCCGGCCGGGCGTCCCGGCCGAAGTACCAGCGGTACAGGCGCAGGGCCTCCTGCAGCTCGGGCACTGTGGGAGCGGGCCGATGCGACACGCCCGCGGCCCGGGCCATCTGCGCCGGGTCGTAGCGGCGGCCGGCCACGGTGCTGTCGGTCGGTTCCGGACCGGCGAAGATCCACTCGGGGAACCAGCCCTGCCGGGTGGCGGCCGCGGTCAGGTGGGCGGGCATGACCGGCTCGCCCAGGAAGACGACCGTGTTGATCCGGTCCCGCCGGAGCCGGGCGACCAGGTCCTCGGCCTGGGCGGGCAGCGCCGCGGGGTCGAGCTCGTACGCCTCGGTGCGCACGGCGCCAGGGACGGCTGGGCCGCCGCCGGCCTCGGCCTCGCCGGCGTCAGCGGCCTCGGCCTCGTCGGCGGCGGCTGCCTCCGCCGCAGGCGAGCCCGGCGGCGCCTGGTCGAGCTCGACGACGCCGATCCGCCGGGGCCGGCCGCGGAGGTCACCGCCCGCCCGCCCGGCGGTGCTGGTCCCCCGCTCCCCCGCCGCCCGCAGCCAGGCGGCGAGGGCCGCCCGGGCCTGGTCGGGCGACGGCTCCAGCGTCCAGACGTAGGGCGCCAGCTCCCGCACCACCTCGTCGGGCAGTCCGTCGGCGCAGGCCACGCACGGGATGTGGGCGCGGGCCAGGGCGCGGGCGAAGGCGCCGCCGTCGCGGGCGGGGCCGCCGACCACCAGGAACGGGTCGCGGCCGACGACTTCGGCGGCGTCGGCGCGGGCGGCGTCCACGTCGCCGCCCGCCGCCTGGCCGGCGAACGGCTCGACCACGATGCGGCGGCCGTAGAGCTCGGCCGTCGAGGCGTACAGCTCGGCGTAGCGCGCCAGCGTCTCGTGGCGCCGGGCGGCGGGGTCGGCCAGGCCCCACTCGGCCAGGACGTCGGCCAGGCCGGGCTCGGGCGCGGCCGTGTAGTGGACGATCCGGATCGCGTCGGCCGTGACACCCCGGGCCGTGGCGCCGCCGTTGTCGCCCGCGAAGGCGGGGACGCACGGCGGGGCGTACACCGACGGCAGGGCCACCGTGCCCTCGCTGGTGTCGCAGGTGGCAGGCCAGGTGAGCTCGCCATCCGTGCCGGCAGCGCGGGCCTCGGCGAAGGTGACGGGCATCCGGCCGATCGGCGGCGGCGGCCCCGGGCGGCCCCGAGCCTCGGCCCACCCGAAGGCGCCGTCCGCCTCGGCACCGGCCTCGTCTCCGCTGGCCTCGTCGCCGCCGGCCCCACGGCCGACGATGACGACGGCCACCGCTACGACGACCAGGACGACGGCGGTGACCAGCAGGCCGCGCCCGCCGCGGCGGCGGAGCGGCCGGAGCTGCGCCGGCAGGCGCCGGGCGAGGCGTCCGGCCCGTCCGGGAGGCCCGGAACGTCCGGGAGGGGACGCGTCGGCGTCCGCGCGGGCCGCAGGCCGGTTCACGCTTCGTCCCCCGCTCGTTCCCACCCGCCGCGGGCGCGAGCGCGCCCGGCCGCACCGTTCGTGCCTCTCACCGTGACCCCTCCGGCGATCCCCTCAGGCCCCACGCAGGAAGCGGCCCCACACCGCTTCCGTCCGGAACGCTAATTGAGCGACAGTGCAATGAGCAACGGGCCCGCCGACCGAGGGGTCGACCGGGCGGCCCGGGACCGGGGCCGGGGACGACAGCACCGCGCCGCTTGGAGTTCAGGCGGCTCAAGCGGCCGGGGCGGCCCGGCGGCTCGGGCCCGGCCGGTCAGGCGGGGAGGCTGTCGCCCGGGAAGCTGCGGCAGGCGTGCACCTCGGCCACCATGATCCCGGCCCGCACGCACGGGTCGCCGGCGAGGATCGCCCGGGCCCCGTCGGGCGACACGGTCATGACGGCCGCGCCTGCCAGGGTCTCGGCGCCGACCGGCAGGAGGATGGCGATGGTGCCGTCGGCGCGCAGCCCCACCATCCGGCGCTGGTGCTCGCGCTCGATGGCGTCGGCGCCGGCTCGGTGGCGCTCGGGGCCCCACCGCAGCAGAGCGAGGGTGTAGGGCTTCGCCCTCTCGACCAGCTGGCGAACCTGCTCATCGGTGACGGCTGTGGTCATGGTGCTCGCCTCATCTCTCGTCCGCGGCGCCGACGCCGGCGCCGCCGTCACGTCAACGACCGGGTCGGCCGCGACTCATCGGCCGCCAGCCCGGACCGGCCCGACACCGCAGGCCCAGCCGACCCCGGCGGCTCGACCGCTCCCCGCTCAGCGCCCGCCGACGCCAACGACCTCGGCGCCGGGGACAGCCGACCCGGACACCCGACCACCAGCACCGACGAACCCGGCACCCCACACCAGCCGCCCCGGACACCCGACCACCAGCACCGACAAGCCCGGCGGCGCCGGGCGGCCGACCCAGGCGCTCACCGCCGACACCCGGGGTCGGCCGCCGGCGGCTCAGCCGCTCAGCGCTCGCCGGCGCGGACGAGCTCGACCACCCGCCGCACCCGCCGGCAGCGGTGGCCCACCGCCGTGGCCGCCGCCAGCTGCTCCTCCTCGTGGCCACACTCCGGGCATCGCCACATCTCCCACCGGCTCACCGGCCGCCTCCTCGTTCTTCGCTCGTTCCTCGCCGACGCCGCCAGCGCGGTGCCGCCTCGAGCCGCACGCCCTACGCCGTCGTTTCCCACGCCGGCGCTCGCCTCGCCCGAGCGCCCCTCGGCCGAGCACCGCTCGGCCGACGACCCCTCGGCCGAGGGGAGTCTCGAGGTTCACGCCAACGTACGTTCGGAACCTTATCGTACACGTGTTCGCAACCGGGCGGCGTCGCCCGACGGGCGCCCGGTCGGGTCCGCGGCCTCCTCCCCCACGATTCCCTCCGCCCGGACGGTCCCGGCTCGGCGTGAGGGCGCCGTGCCGCACGCGGCGACGCGCCCCGGAAGCGGCTCAGCGGAAGGCCGGGATGACCTCCTCGGCCACCCAGTGGAGGCCCTCGAGGTGCTCGGTCAGCGACCGGGCCGGCGGGAGCGGGACCATGGTCTGGGTGACGCCGAGCTCCTGGAGGCGGCCGACGGCGTCGACGACCTCCTGGGCGCTGCGGTGGAACCGGGGCCGGCCCCCGCCGCCGTCGAGCGGGCGGTGGCTCTCGTCGACCTCGGGCGGCGCCAGCGGCACGACCACCTCGAAGGGCCGGGTGCGCTCGGCGAAGGCCGGCTGCTCCCGGAGCCGCGCCAGCCGGGCGGGCAGCTCGTCGGGCCCGACGAGCCAAGGGAACCACCCGTCGTGCCGGGCGGCCCGGCGGAGGGCGGCGTCGGAGTTGCCGCCGACGATGATCGGCGGATGGGGCGACCGCTTCGGCTTGGGCTCGAAGGCGATGTCGTCGAAGGCGACGTAGCGGCCGCGGAACGAGGGGTTCTCGCTGGTCCAGAGCTCGACCATGGCGGCCAGGTACTCGTCCGCCACCCGCCCCCGCTCGCGGAACGGCACGCCGAGGACCTCGAACTCGCGCTCGGCGTGGCCGACGCCGATCGTCACCCGCGCCCGGCCGCCGGACAGCACGTCGAGCGTGGCGATGGCCTTGGCCAGCACGACCGGGTGGTGGTACGGCAGCACGATGACGGCGGAGTCCACCTCGATGCGCCGGGTGGCACCCGCCACGAACGCCATCACGGTCAGGGCGTGCGACCAGGTGGCGCCCATCAGCTCGACCATCTCGTCGGGCACGACGATGTGCTCGGGCACCGAGAGGCAGTCGAACCCGACCTCGTCGGCGGTGCGGGCCACGAGCTGGTAGTCCTCCGCCCCCATGCTCGACTCCCACGGCTGGGAGACGGGCGGGTAGAGGTTCACGCCGGGCAGCCCGGTCGCGAAGCGCATGCGCATCGTGGTCCCCCCTGGCGACGGCGATCGCGCGTGCGGTTGCACGGTGTTGCAGTTCTAACACGCTGTGGCAATCGCCGGGTACGGTCCGGTCCGTGCCCGACCGGCCCCGACCAGCGCGACCCGCGGCGGCGCGGCGCGCACCGGCACCGCCCGCGCCGACCCGACCCGTATCCGACCGGCACGCGTCCGGCCGACCCGCCGCAACGCGGCCACCAGCGGTCGCGACCGCCGGGGCGGCGCCGCGGCGCGGGTCCCGCGTCCGGGCCCGGAGCAGCCGGCGGATCCTCGACGCCGCCCGCGCCCTGGTCGAGCGGGCCGGCATCGACGGGTTGTCGATGCGGCGGCTGGCCGAGGAGGCCGACGTCAGCGTCCGCACGATCTACAACCTGTTCGACGGCAAGGACGGCGTGATCGCCGCGCTCGTGGGCGAGTCGTTCGACGCCCTCGACGCCGCGACCCGCGAGCTCGACGCCGACGACCCGCTCGACCGGATCTGGCAGGCGATGGCGCTGTCGGTCGAGATGAACTGCCGCTACGTGCCCCGGGCCGTGGTCGCCGCGGTCGTCACCGATCCCCGGCTGCAGCGGGATCTCTCCCGCTACTGGCCCGGCCTGCGGCTGACCGTCGACGCCATCCGGGACGCCACCCGCGCCGGCGCCCTCCGCCCCGACCTGCCGGCGGAGACGCTGGTCGAGCAGGCCGGGACCGTGTTCCTGCACCTCCTCGGGCGCTGGTCGCGAGGCGAGATCGACGAGCCGGCGCTCGCCGCCGGCGTCCTGCAAGCGTTCGACGTCTGCCTCCTGGCGGTGGCCACCACCCCGGTCCGGGCCCGCCTGCTCGAGCACCTCGCCGGCCTGGCACCGCACGTGCCCCGACCGGTCGCACCCATCGCCCCCATCGCCCCCTGAGCAAGGAGGACGTTCCGCCGTGCCCGCTTCGCCCACCCCGCCCACCGCCGCCGTGCGCCCCGGCGCACCGACCGCGGCGCCCGTCCGCCCCCGACCGGAGGCCCCGCCGTGGTGATGGCTCTCGACCTGACCGGCCACCGCGCCCTGGTGACCGGCGCCGGCCAGGGCGTCGGCCGCAGCATCGCCCTCGGGCTCGCCGTGGCCGGGGCCGCCGTCGTCGTCAACGACCTCGACGTCGATCGGGCCCAGGGCGTGGTCGCCGAGATCGAGGCCGAGGGCGGGACCGGGCACGCCGTGGCGTTCGACGTCACCGACTTCGCCGCCGTCCGGGCCGGCGTGGAGGCGGCCGCCGCCGCGGTCGGGCCGATCGACGTGCTGGTGAACAACGCCGGGAACGCCGGCGCCGCCGGGTTCGGCAGCCGCGCCCCGTTCGCCGAGACCGAGCCGGCCGAGTGGGAGCCGTTCCTGCGGGTCAACCTGTACGGCGTGATGAACTGCTGCCGGGCCGTGCTGCCCGGCATGATCGCCGGCCGGTGGGGCCGGGTGGTGACGATCGTGTCCGACGCCGGGCGCACCGGCGACCCCGGCGGGGCCGCCTACAGCGCGGCCAAGGCGGGCGCGGCCGGGCTCACCCGGGCGCTGGCCCGCGAGAACGGCCGCCACGGCATCACCGCCAACAACATCTCGCTCGGCACGATGCGCACGCCGGCCACCGAGGCGCTGTGGTCCGAGCCGCTCAGCGACCAGGCCAAGGCCATGCTGCGCACCTACGTCGTCCGCCGCCCCGGCACCCCCGACGACGTCGCCGCCCTGGCCGTGTACCTGGCCAGCGACCACGCCTCGTGGGTGACCGGGCAGACCTACCCAGTGAACGGCGGGTTCTCGTTCGCGCTGTGAACGGGTGGCGGGTAGGCGCCGCCGGCGGACGTGCCCCGGCGGGCCCGACACACCACCCCGGGCGGGTGATGCCCGGGCCCAGCCCCCGTGCCGTCATCGGGGCCACGGCGCCCGTCGATCCCGAGGAGGACCCGTGGCCCTGCACCGCAAGCTCGTTGACGACCTCCGGCCCGTTCTGCTGAGCCCGATCTACGCCCGCCCCGGCGAGGCGGCCCGGGCGCCGCGGCACACGCTCCCCGACGCCGAGATGGATCCCGACACGGCCTACCAGTTCGTGCGGGACGAGCTGATGCTCGACGGCAACGCCCGGCTCAACCTGGCCACGTTCGTGACCACGTGGATGGAGCCGCAGGCCGAACGGCTCATGGCCGAGGCCTTCGACAAGAACATGATCGACAAGGACGAGTACCCACGCACCGCCGAGGTCGAGCAGCGGTGCGTGAACATGCTCGCCCGCCTGTGGGGCTCGGCCGAGGGCGACGCCGCCACCGGGACCTCGACGACGGGCTCGAGCGAGGCGGCCATGCTCGCTGGGCTGGCCCTCAAGTGGCGCTGGCGCGAGCGCCGGCGGGCGGCCGGGCGCCCCGCCGGCCGGCCCAACCTGGTGATGGGCGCCAACGTCCAGGTGTGCTGGGAGAAGTTCTGCCGCTACTGGGACGTTGAGCCCCGCCTCGTGCCCCTGGAGGGCGACGACCTCCACCTCACGCCCGAGCGGGCGGTGGCGCACTGCGACGAGGACACGATCGGCGTGGTCGCCGTGCTCGGCTCGACGTTCGACGGCTCCTACGAACCGGTGGCCGACATCTGCGCCGCCCTCGACCGGCACGAGGCCGACACCGGGCTCGACGTCCCCGTGCACGTCGACGCCGCCTCGGGCGGGTTCGTGGCGCCGTTCGTCGACCCCGACGTCGTCTGGGACTTCCGGCTGCCCCGCGTCCAGTCGATCAACGCCTCGGGCCACAAGTACGGGCTCGTGTACCCCGGCGTGGGCTGGGCGATCTGGCGCGCCGCCGAGGCCCTCCCCCAAGACCTGGTGTTCGACGTCAACTACCTGGGCGGCGACATGCCCACGTTCGCCCTGAACTTCTCGCGGCCCGGCAACCAGGTCGCCGCCCAGTACTACAACTTCCTCCGCCTCGGGTTCGACGGCTACCGGCGCATCCAGCAGACGTCCCGCGACGTGGCCCGGTACACGGCCGACGCCGTGGCCAAGCTCGGCCCGTTCCGCCTGCTCACCGACGGGAGCGACCTGCCGGTCTTCGCCTTCACGCTGGACGGCGCCGACCGCCCGTACACGGTGTTCGACGTGTCCGAGCGACTGCGGGACCGGGGGTGGCTGGTGCCGGCCTACACGTTCCCCGAGAACCGCCGGGACATCGCCGCGCTCCGCATCGTGGTGCGCAACGGCTTCTCCCACGACCTGGCCGACCTCCTGCTCGCCGACCTCCGCCGCCACGTCGACTACCTCGAACGCCTCCCCGCCCCGCTCCCCCGCACCTCCCCCGGCGAGTCCTTCCGCCACTGACCCGCGCATGCGTGCGCAGTCATCACCACGGCTGCCGTGGCATACCCAGTGGTATCGTGCGTGGCATGGCGCGTACGCGGATCTCGACGACGGTCGATGGCGAGCGCCTCGCCCGCGCCCGGGCCCTCGTGCCGGTGCCCGACAGCGAGTTGCTCGATCGGGCGCTGTCGGCTCTCGTCGACCAGATCCTCACCGACAAGGAGATCGAGGCCATCACGGCGATGCCCTACGAGGACGACCCCGATCTGAGCTGGGAGGCTCCGCCCGGGCCCGACCTGCCGTACGACGGCGACATCCCGGCCGACGTCCGCGCCTTGGCGGAGCAACGTCGGCGCCAGGCGTCGTGAGTGGGCTCGGTCACGGCCAGATCTGGTGGGCGGACCTCGACAAGGTCCGCCCGGTCCTCGTCCTCACGAGGGCGACCGTCGCGCCTTACCTGACGCGGGTGGTCGTGGCGCCGATCACGAGCGTCAAGCGGGACATCCCGACCGAGGTCCCGCTCGGCACAGCCGAGGGCGTCGCCGACGGCTCGGTCGCCAACTTCGACAACCTCCAGCTCGTGCCCGTGTCGAGGCTGCTGCGGCGCGCCGGCCGGATCAGCGACGACCGCTGGCACGAGTGCTGCGAGGCGGCGGCGAGCATGATGGCCTGCTGACCGGCCGGCAGCGCGGCGGCGGGCCACGGTGGCCTCGCCGGGGGCGGGGTCAGCGGACGAGGTAGATCACGGCGACGACGAACGACACGGCAACGATCACCGGGCGAAGCCGGTGGGGCGGCAGGAACCCGGACCAGGACGCCGCCGGCCTCCCCGCCGAGGAGGCTGGCGGGCGCCATGACGGCGACGGGCTCGACGTCGAGATCGGCATCTTCCCCGCGCTGACGGGGCGGCTGACGGCCCGGCGGCGGAGCGGGCGGCCCGGTCCGCGCGCCCGCCCGGTGCACCCGATCTAGTTGACATAGATGATCTATTGAATAGAGATTGTCGTATGGTTCGATCGGAGCTCACGGGGGAGGCGGAGTATCTCCGCACGCGCACCGACCAGTGGCTGCACGCCGCCGAGCGGTCGAGAGGCATCCCGCGCCGGCGGCTGCTCGGCATGCTGGCGGCGGCCGCCCCGGTGCTGCCGACCGTCGGCCGGGGGCTCGTCACGTCAGCCGTCTCGGCGGCCCCGCTCAGCCCGGCGGCCGAGACGGCTGGAGCGGCCGGCACGCGGGCCGGGCGGCCCGGGCAGACCGGCGACGGGCCGATCGTCAAGCCCCTGCCGCCCGAGTGGTTCATCGTCCACGGCAGCAACGCCGAGATGCGCTGGGACACCGTCGGTCGGGGCTTCCTCACCCCCAACGACCGGTTCTTCGTCCGCAACCACACCCGCACCCCGCACATCGACGTCCGCACCTGGCGGCTGCGCGTCTTCGGCTCCGGCCTGCGGGGCGGGCCGGTCGAGTTCAGCTACGAGGACCTCCTCGCCCTGCCGGCCCGCACGACCACGGCCCTGATCGAGTGTGCCGGCAACGGCCGCCGGTTCTTCGGCGACCAGCAGGGCCGGCCGGCCAGCGGTACCCCCTGGGGCCTGGGCGCCGTCGGCGCCGCCCGCTGGCGGGGCGTACCCCTGGCCGAGGTGCTCGACCGGGCCGGCATCAAGCCCACGGCCGCCGACGTCATGCCCGAGGGCCTCGACGACCCGGTGGTGAGCGACGGGGTCGACCACGGCCGCGTCCGTCGCCCGCTGTCGGTCGACAAGGCGCTCGACGACGTGCTGATCGCCTACGAGATGAACGGCGAGCCGCTGCCACCCGACCACGGGTTCCCGGCCCGGCTCGTCGTCCCCGGCTGGGTCGGCGTCGCCTCGACGAAGTGGCTGGGCCGGATCGAGGTGTCCGACCAGCCCCTGTTCTCGCCCTGGAACACCACGTGGTACCGCATGACCGGCCCCGACTACCCGCCGGACTCGCCGCCGCTCACCGTCCAGCCGGTGAAGAGCGCGCTCGAGCTGCCCTGGGAGGCCGAGCTGCGCGCCGGCCGGCCGCAGACGCTGCGGGGCCGGGCGTGGTCGGGCGGCGCGCCGATCCGCCGCGTGGAGGTGAGCGTCGACGGCGGGCGCCGGTGGCGGCCGGCCCGGCTGCTGCCGGTCGACCGGGGCCGGGCCTGGACCCGGTGGGAGCTCGCGTGGACGCCGCGGCGGCCGGGCCGCCACGAGATCCTGGCCCGGGCGACCGACCGCGCCGGCCGGACCCAGCCCGCCACCGTCCCCTTCAACGACGGCGGCTACCAGTTCTGGGCCACGGTCCGCCACCCGGTCGTCGCCCGCTGACCAGCACCGGCGCACGGCCACCCCACGGCCACCCGGCCGTCACCCGCTGACCAGCCGGCCGGCCTCGGGCGGTGCGCCCGAACGGCGCACCGCCCGACGCCCGAACGAGCGAGCGGCTCAGACCACCAGCACCGCCACCCCGGCGCCCACCAGCGCGAACGCCCACAGCCGGTCGAGGTTGAACCACGTCCGCCGGAGGATGTCGGTGCCCACGACCTCGAAGACGACCAGGGCGACCGCCCCCATGGTCACGAGCATGGCCAGGCTGTGGACCGCGGCCGCCGCCAGGCCCTCGGCGACGGCGGCGCCGGCGCCCAGCGGGTCGGCGTGCTCGTCGCCCACCAGGAACGGGAACAGCATGAACCCGGCCCCGTGCAGCGACGACATGAGGAACGACCACAGCACGAGGTCGCCGGCGCCGAGCTGCATGCCCACCCAGCGCATGTGGCGCTTGCTGGCCAGCCGCCAGACGCCGAAGGCGACGAGCGCCAGGCCGCCTACGCCGAGGACGAGCCGCCGGGCCACGACCGACTCGGCCAGCTCGACCACGACGGCCACGGCTGCCACCGACAGCTCGTGGCCGAGGGCGATCGGCACGAGGGACCGGAGCAGTCGGGACCGGCTGGCCTCCTGGAGCCCGAGCCCCACCGCGAACAGCCACCCCATCCCCGGGTTGAGCCCGTGGAAGGCGCCCAGGCCGATGAGCGCTCCCCAGTCCACCGCGGGCTACGGGTAGCAGTAGGAGTCGGACGAGGCGTCGCCGCCCTGGAGCCGCACCTGGTGGGGCCGGCGGCCCCGGAAGTCGGTGACGAAGAAGTCGGGGTCGAAGACGATGCCGCCCTCGGGGTCGGCGTCGACCTTGGCCAGCCACGACCCCACGCCCTCGGGGTAGAACTGGTCGTCCCAAGCCCCGTACAGCGAGTTGGTGAAGTACACGCGGCGGCCGTCGCGGCTGACCTCGACCATCTGGGGCCCGCCCCGCAGCCGCTCCCCCGCCGCGGCGGGGTGCGATGCGCCCTCGACGATGCCGCCGATGCGGACCGAGCCGGTCTGGCGGGGGTTGAACGGATCGGACACGTCGTACTGGCGCAGCTCGCCGGTGCCCCAGGCCGACACGTAGAGGAAGCGGTCGTCGACCGACAGGTCGATGTCGGCGACGAGCGGCGGCACGGCGCCGAACGGCTGGATGGCCGGCGGCAGCTGCGACGGGTCGGCGGGCTCGGCCGGGATGTCGATGACCTTGGTGGCGCCCCACCCGTCGCCGTCGCGGTGCCACAGCCAGATCGACGAGGACAGGTCCTCGACGTTCACGACCACGTTGACGAACCCGTAGTCCTTGGTCGGGTCGTGGGCGGGGCGCAGCTCCAGCACCATCTGGTACTGCTCGCCCAGGTCGACGGTCTGGACGTGGCTGCGGCGGCGCAGGTCCCAGAAGTGCAGCCGGTGGCCGTACTTCTTGCCGAGCAGGAGCTCGGGCACGACGCCGTTCTCGATCATCGACGGCGTGCCCCACTCGCTGGTCACCAGCACGTCCTTGGTCAGGTGCCACCAGAAGTCGTAGGCCAGGTGCTGCGGGCCGCGGTCGACCTCCCACCGCCCGAGCACCTCGAACGACTCGTGGTCGAGGATGGCGATGCCGCCGGGGCCGTCGCTCTCGCCGCCGCCGAGGTTGGAGACGTACAGCCCCTCGGGGCCGCAGTGCAGCGTGTGCGGCCGGCTGTAGTCGGCCCGCTTGGCCAGCTCCTCGGGCTCGAGCGTCTTGACCAGGGTCGGCTTGCGCGGGTCGTCCTTCGTGTCGACGACGTAGACCCGCGACGACCGCAGGCCCGGCACGATGAGGTACCGGCGCTCGACGTGGGGGTGGGGCGCGTACGGGCACAGGGCCGAGCTGCAGGCGTTCCAGCCGAAGTGGTGGAGCTCGTCGCCCGTGTAGGGGAGCTCGAGCCAGCCCACCACCTGGCCGTAGTCGTCGGCGGACGGGTCGGTGCTCACCACCGCCAGCGCGTCGGGCTGCTCGGCGGCGCGATCGAACGTCGCCACGTAGGCCAGCCCCTCCGGCGGGGCCTGGGCGGCGGCCCGCGGTGATGGATAGAAGGTCGGATCCGGCTTCCAGAGCGCCATGAGCGATCCCCTCCGCATGACGACGTCGCCGGTCGACGGGGGACGTTCGACGACCGTCGATCAACGACTGTGGGCGGGCAAATTCTTGACCAAGTAGATCATGTTTAGGTTGAATGGGCAAGCAGTCGGCGGGCGGCGCCGGGCACCCCCTCCCCCTCGCGCCGCCCGCCGGAGGCTCTCGCAACCGTCACCGGGGAGAACGTCCCATGCCTGTCACGCCCCACTGGTTCCTGCCCACCAGCGGCGGCTCGCGCACCGACATCAGCCTCGGCAGCGCCGTGGGGCGCACGGGCAGCCGGGTGGCCCACGGCGACGATCGCCCGCATCTTCGAGCTGACCGGCGCCCAGTCCACCGCCGCCTGCCACGGCCTCGACCGGTTCTGGCGCAACGCCCGCACGCTCACCCTGCACGAGCCGGTCGCCTACAAGGCCCGCGAGGTCGGCGACGACTACCTCACGGGCGCCCTGCCGCCCGTGACCGGCCACTGATGGCGGCCGCCGACACGGCCGCGGCGGAGGCGGCCGCCGCCCCTGCTGAGCGCGCCGGCCGGCCTGCGCCACTCGTTCGGCACAGGCACCCGGCCCGACTACGTGGCCGTGCGGTTCTTCCACGACCTCGCGGCGGGGAGGCCGACTTCACCGGCAGCGCCATCGCCGAGCGCGTCCCCGACTTGCCCCTGCTGAACCTGGCCGCCCCGATCACCGGCGCCGCCCTCGGCTGGGCCCTCCTCGGCGAGGCCCTGTCGCCCCTCCAGCTCGGCGGCTTCGTCGTCAGCCTCGCCGCCATCGCCTACGGCGCGCTCCTCCCCGCGCCGCCCACCGCCCCGCCTGCGGAGCCGGTGGAGCCCGAGCGGACGGCGGCCTGAGACGCCCCCGCCGTGCCCTCGCCCGACGGCGTCCGGCGGTCAGGACGGGCGGAGGCCGTCGAGGACGAGGTCGAGGAGGCGGGCCGGGGCGTCGGGGTCGTCGTCGCGCTCGGCGAGCCAGGCGACGGCGGCGGCCAGGTTCAGCGTGTCCTGGACGCTCGCGTCGGGTCGGAGCCGGCCGGCCGCCCGGGCCCGCTCGACCACGGCCGCGGCGGCGACCTCGGTGTCGTGGCAGGCCCGGTCGAGGCAGGTGCCGCTCCCGGCTGCGGCCACCAGCGCTTCGGCCAGGCCCCGGAACGCCATGGCGTGGCGGACGAACGCCAGCAGCCACGTCCGCAGCGCAGCGTCGGGGTCGCCGGGCGCCGCCGTCAGGTCACGGCTCAGCTGCGCCAGCTGGTCGACATCGGCGCGGACAAGCGCCTCGACCAGGTCGTCCCGCGTCGGGAAGTGGCGGTAGAGCGTGCCGGCGCCGACGCCGGCACGCCGGGCCACCTCGTCGAGGGAGGCGTCGGTGCCCCGCTCGCGGAACACGGCGTGGGCCGCCTCGAGCAGGCGGGCGCGGTTGCGCCGGGCGTCGGCCCGGAGCGGGCGATCGGCGGATCGGTCGGCGGACCCGTGCGCACCGCCGTCGGCCCCGCGCACCGCCACCCGGCCGCTACCCGGTTCCGTGACCTCCGGCTTCGTCGTTGCCATCCTCGCCCTCTCCGCTGCTCCCCGTGGGCCGCGCCGGCGCCGACTCTCCCGTCGCGCGGCGGACGTCGCCAAAACGGAGGCGATCTCCGTATATTCGGAGAATGTCTCCGGATCAGGATACGCAGCGGCCCGGCCTCCGCCTGGGCACCAGCGTCGGCCTCGGGCTCGTCAGCCCCCAGCAGCTCGCCGACGTCGTCGACGAGGTGCGCCGGGCGGCCCAGCTGGGCCTGGCCGGCGCCTGGTGGAACGAGGTCTTCAGCTGGGACGCCCTCACCGCGCTCGCGGTGGCCGGCGCCCGGGTGCCCGGTATCCCGCTCGGCACCGCCGTCGTCACCACCCCGCGCCGGCACCCGGTCACGCTGGCCAGCCAGGCGCTCACCGCCCAGGCGGCGACCGGTAACCGCCTGACCCTCGGCATCGGCCCCAGCCACCGGAGCATCGTCGAGTCCGCGCTCGGCCTGGCCTGGGACCGGCCGGCGCGCCGGGTCCGCGCGTACCTCGAGGTCCTGCTACCCCTGCTCCGAGGCGCGCCCGTCGAGGCCCGGAACGACTTCCACCGGGTGGCCGCCCAGGTCGCCGTCCCCGGCGCGGAGCCCCCGCCGGTCCTGCTGGCCGCCCACGGCCCGAACATGCTCCGGATCGCCGGCGAGCTCGCCGACGGCGCGCTCGCCACCTGGACCTCGCCCCGGGTCGTCGCCGACCACATCGTGCCCCACCTCACCGCCGCGGCCGCCGGGCGCCCGGCGCCGCGGGTGGTGGTCAGCCTGCCGGTGTCGGTCACCGACGACCCCGACGGCGCCCGCGACCGGGTGGCCCGGCAGTTCGGGGTGGCCAACGAGCTGCCCAGCTACCGTTTCGTGCTCGACTTGGCCGGCGCGGCCGGCGTCCACGAGACCGTCATCGTCGGCGACGAGGCCGCGGTCGCCGCCGAGCTGCGGCGTCACGCGGAGGCCGGCACCACCGAGCTCATCGCCGCCCCCTTCGGCCCGCCCGAGGCCGTCGCCCGCACCCTGCGACTCCTCGCCGAGCTCACCGCGCCCGCGACCGGCGCCGCACCCCGCGCCGCCACCCCAGCCCCCGCGGCGCCCGCCCCGTGACCCGACGCTGCCGTCGGCGGCCCACAGCGGGAGCCGGCGCCGGCGGCCCGGGCGGGACCCCGGGCGCCGGCGGAGGGTCAGTCGTCGAGCCGGCCCTCGGCCCGGGCCCGGTCGATGAGGCCGGACATGCGCCACTGCTGGACCAGGACGCCCGGCCCCACCGGCTTCGAGCCGCCGAGCTGCTGGGCCAAGATCTGGAACTGGGCGCCCTCCTCGACCAGCTGGAGGTACTCCAGCGTGCGGAGCAGGCCGTTGCGCCCCCAGACGACCGCCCCGCCGCCGGCGTCGAGGATGGCCGGCGTGTGGGGCTCGGCGGCGAGCGCGTCATCGATGGCGTCGGCCAGCGACCGGGCGGGGTCGGTGCGGATCGGGAGCTCGCGGGCGAGCGTCCAGCGCTGGACCGGCACGTACCGGATGGGCAGCGGCCGCTTGGTCTGCGCCCAGGCCACGAGGTGGGGCGAGCGCACGTACACGACGGTCGTCAGGTCGGGGTGGCGGGCGAGGACGGCCTCCAGGCCGCGGGTGTCGTCGTCCGCCGGCCCGCCGGCGTCGTCCGCCACGGGGCTGCCGCCGAGCGGGCGCTCGGTGGGCGTCAGCGCCCCGCCCGCCACGAGGCCCGGTCCCCCGGCACGGAACGCGAGCGCCACCGGCTCGCCGGGCACCCGCTCGAGCAGGCCGATGGTGGCGCCGTCGGGCAGCGTGCCGGTCTCCCGCAGGGTCCGGAACCCGTGGGCGGCGTCGAGCGTGGCCTCTTCGACTAAGCGGGCCCGGTCGGCGGCCGGGCCCGAGGCGTTGACCGGGACGGCGCCGGCCGAGGCCACGTCGGCCACACCGGTGGCCGTCGGATCGGTTGCAGTCACGTCGGTAGCAGTCACGATGCGGCTCCTTGGGTGGCGAGCTCGGGGGTCGGGCGGCGTGCGCCGCCGAACAGCGGCAGCACCTCCTCGCCGACCCGGTAGGCCTCTTCGAGGTGCGGCAGGCCGGACAGGATCAGCGAGTCGGCGCCGAGCTCGACGAGGTCGTTCAGGCGCTCCGCCACCTGCGCGTAGCTGCCGACCAGGCCGACGGTCGGGTGGTCGCCCAGGTAGCTGATGCCGGCCCAGATGTTGGGGGCGACGATCAGGTCCTCGTAGCGCTCGAGCGAGGTTCCCTGGTAGGCGAGCTGGCGGGCGGCGCCCACCGAGTCGCCGGACTTGCGGGCGTTCCGCTGGCGCACGGCCTCGGGGTCGATGCGCTCCCAGCCCAGCCGGACCTCCCGCCAGGCCTCCTCCTCGGTCGGGCGGGCGACGACGTGGGCCCGTACCGAGAACTTGGCGGTCCGGCCCAGCGCCTCGCAGGTGGCACGCACGGCGTCGAACTTGGCCCGCAGGTCGTCGGGGTGCTCGAGCCAGGAGAGGTAGTAGTCGGCGTGGCGGCCGACGGCCTCGATGGCGGCCGCCGACGAGCCCGAGAAGTAGATCTCGGGCCGGGGCTGGCCGGCCAGCGGCTCGGGCAGGCCGCCGTCGGTCACGTCGTAGAACCGGCCGTGGTGCTCGAACGGACCGCCGTCCCAGACGCCGGCGAACACGTCGAGGAACTCGGTGGTCCGCGCGTAGCGGTCGTCGTGGGGCGTGGGGTCACCCCACCACAGCTGGGCCGGCCCGCCCCCGCCAGTGATGATGTTGAACAGCAGGCGCCCGCCGCTCAGCCGCTGGAACGTGGCCGACATGCGGGCGGCGTGGACGGGATGGAGGAAGCCCGGCTGGAACGCCACCATGAACCGGTAGGTCGTCGTGGCGCGGGCGACGGCGGCGGCGACGATCCAGGGGTCGTCGGTCTGGGGGAACGACGGCAGCAGCCCGCCGACGAAGCCGGCCGCCTCGGTGGCCCGGGCGATCTCGACCACGTGCTCGACGTAGCTGAGGCCGTCGGGCTCGCCGTCCCGGCGGCTCGGCGCCAGGCTGCCCGGGATCGGCGGCGACCAGTCGCCGCGCCGCTTGGGATGGTTGCGCCACGACGAGCGGTCGCCCGCCATGGGGATGCGCCAGTAGACGTCGAAGCTCATGCCGGTACCCCCGTGGTGGACGTCAGGACGGACGGCAGGACGAACTCGCCCAGCCGGTAGGCGTCCTCAATCGGCGCCGCGCCCTCGAGGACCAGGACCGATGCGCCGAGCTCGACGAGGTCGCGCAGCCAGGCGGCCATCTCGTCGAACGTGCCGACGAGGCCGGCCGGACGGCGGAGGCCGAGGCCGTCGAACCGCCGCCACAGGCCCGGCCAGTGCGACTCGCCGCCGGCGGTGGCGGGAGGCGAGTCGGGGAACGGGCCGCCCGGCCCGGACCGGTCCCAGGCCCGGCGCAGGTCGCGCCACGCCTCGTCCGCGTGCTCCCGCACCCAGATCGGCAGCCTCACGCCGTAGCGGACGGTCCGGCCGTGGGCGGCGGCCCGCTGGCCGTGGCGGTCGATCGACTCGGCCAGCGCCGCCGGCTCGTCCAGGTCGAACAGGTGGACGTCGGCCCACCGGGCCGACAGGTCGAGGCGGGCGTCGTCGGCGCCGTCGAGGAACACGATGGGCGGCGGTCGCCTCTCCAGCTGACGACCGCCGTCCGCCGTCTGGGGCCCGCCCCAGAAGCCGCCGTCCTGCACGGTGAACCACCGGCCCTCGTACGAGTAGGGGTGGCCGGCCCACACGCCGGAGACGACCTCCAGCAGCTCGGCGGCGCGGGCCAGGCGGTCGGCGCCGATCACCGTGTCGCCGACCCGACGCTGGACCTCCTCCGGCGGGTCGAGCGACAGCTTCCACCCGAGCCGGTCGGCGAAGAACCGCTGGAAGCTCTGGGCCAGCTTGGCGCTGTAGACCGCGGTGGCGAACCCGGGCTGGAACTCGGGCACCAGCCGCAGGCGGGGCACCTCGCGGGCCAGTGCGGTGGCCGTGACCCACGACTCGTCGCCCGCCGTGTCGTAGGGGACCACCAGGCCAGCGAAGCCGGTGGCCTCGGCGGCCCGGGCCGCCTGGCGCTGGTGGTCGAAGTCGGAGAACCGGCCGGGGCGCAGGTCGGTGACCCGCAGGGCGGGTGCGGGGCCGCCCCCGTGCCGGCCGCCGACCGGCAGCGTCCAGTAGACGTCGACGGTCACCGCGCCTCCTCTCCCTCGATCTCTCCCTCGACACCGGCCGCTCCGCCGGCCCCGGCCGCTCCCCCGGCGCCGGGCTGCGTCCGCCCCCCGACCCCGCCCTCGGCCCCGAGGATCTCCCGCGCCCGCCGCAGCGGCTCGGGGTCGGCCCAGGCGTGGACGTCCACGTCGGCGGCCAGGAAGCCGTGCAGGAACAGGAACTGCTTCTGGGCGTCGAGCAGCTCGAGCCGCTCGTCGGACAGGTCGGGGTGCAGCGACGTGTGGAACCCGTCGCGGTACGCCTCCGCCACGCCGCCGGGCCCCGACCGGGTCTCGGCCTCGAGGATGCGGCGCACGTCGTCGGGGTGGCCGGCCGCCCAGTCCGCCGCCCGCAGGGTCTCGACCAGGAAGGCGACGACGACCTCGGGGTGCTCGTCGAGCAGCTGCTGGTGCACGGTGAGCGGCCGGGGCGTGCCGTTGTTGACCCGCAGGCGCCGGTCGTCGAGGGCGTCGAGGTCGACGGCCACGGTGGCGCCGATGGCCCGGGCCTCCTCGGCCGAGGCCGCGCCCTTGACGTAGACCGCGTCGACCTCCCCGGTGGCCAGGTGGTCGAGGCCGAAGATCGACAGGTCGGAGCGCCGGTCGAGCACCCGGTCGGCGGCCGACAGCGTGGGCACCTCGACGAACGAGACGTCAGACAGGGTCAGGCCGCCGAGCGACAGGGCCTGCTGGTAGCCGTGGAGCGACATGGCCCGGGGGAAGCTGGCGGCCCGGGTCGGCGCCCATGCCGGGAGCGCCAGGCGCAGCCCCTGCAGCTGCTCGGGCGACGTGATGCCCGAGTCGCCCCGGACGAGGATCTTCTGCCACTCGTCGATCCAGGTGAGTCCGATGAGCCGGGTGGGCGCCCCCTCGGAGCGGGCGGCGAGCGCCGGCACGTTGCCGCCCTCGCGCACCAGGCCCGGGAGGCGGTGGTCGAGGTGGTGGGGCCGCAGCTCGCGGGGCCCGTCCTGGAGGATGCCGACGACGAGCCCGTGGGCGCCGAGCGCCTCGGTCAGCCACCCCAGGTGGTAGGCGAGCCCGCTGGCGGTGGGGACCGGGCAGCGCGTGTACCAGACCTCGGTGAGCGGGGCCGGGGCGTCGAGGGTGGCGGTGTCGGTCATGATCCTCCCGTCGGGGGTTCGGGCGCCGCCGGGGACCGGCGCGGCGCCGCCTGGTCGGGCGCCGCCGGGGCGAGCGGCGTCGGGGCGCCGGCGTCGCCGTGCAGGTCGACGCCCAGCTCGCGCAGGAGCAGGCGGCGGTGCTCGACGAAGCCGGGGTCGGTGCGGTCGCGGGGGTGCGGGGCGTCGATGCGCACGTCGACGGCGAAGCGGCCCCCGCGCAGGACCACGATGCGGTCGGCCAGGGCGATGGCCTCGTCGACCTCGTGGGTCACGAGCAGCACCGCCGGCTGGTGGAGCAGGAACAGCTCGCCCACCAGGTCCTGCATCTGGATACGGGTGAGGGCGTCCAGGGCGGCGAACGGCTCGTCGAGCAGCAGCAGCTCGGGCTCGCGCACGAGCGCCCGGGCCAGCGCCACCCGCTGGGCCTCGCCGCCCGACAGCGTGGCCGGCCAGGCTCGGGCGTGGTCGGTGAGGCCCACCTCCTCGAGCGCCCGGATGCCGGCCGCCTTGACCGCCGCCCGGTTGGGCTGGCCGATGGTCACGTTGGCCAGCGCCCGCAGCGAGGGGACGAGGCGGGGCTCCTGGTAGACGGTGGTGCGGACCCGGGGCACGAGCACCTCGCCCCCGTCGGCGCGCTCCAGGCCGGTGAGGATGCGCAGCAGGGTCGTCTTGCCGACGCCGCTCGGCCCCAGCAGGGCCACGAACTCGCCCCGCCGGATGTCGAGGTCGATGCCGTCGAGCACGGCCCTGTCGCCGAAGCGCTTGGTCACGTTGCGGAGCGAGACGGCGAGGCGCCCGGAGCGGCCGCGCTCGGCCGCCGGGCTCGGGGCCGCGGCCGGGCTCGTGGCGGTCGGGGCGCTCATCCGCGCACCGCCGTGTAGCGCCGCCACGGCATCGAGTAGCGCTCGGCCAGACGGATGACGACGTCGAAGGCGAGGCCGACCCCGGCATAGAGCACGACGCACAGAACCGTGTAGTCGGTGCGGGCGTACTGGCGGGCCAGCAGCACGAGGTAGCCGATGCCCTCCTCGGTGCCGACGCCCTCGGCGGAGATGAGGGCGGTCATGCTGAGCACCAGGCAGATGCGCAGGCCCATGAGCACGCTGGGCAGCGCCGAGGGCAGGACCACACGCCGCACCAGCGCGCCCCCGCGCAGCCCGAAGCCGCGGGCGGCCTCGACGACCTTGCGGTCGACGTTGCGGACTCCCAGGTACGTGTAGGTGTACATGGGGACCGCGCTGCTGCTGGCGATCAGCACGACCTTGAACGTCTCGTCCACCCCGAACCAGGCCAGGTAGAGCGGCACGAGCGCCAGGAACGGGATGGCCCGGACCGCCTGCATGGTCGGGTCGACCAGGTCCTCGCCGACCGACGACAGGCCGGACGCCACGCCGAGCAGGAGCCCGACACCGACGCCGATGACCAGGCCGCTGGCGGCCCGCCGGAAGGAGGCGGCCACGTAGGTGGTGAGGTCGCCGGCCCGCCACAGCTCGACGAAGGCGTCCCACACGTCGGCCGGGCGGGAGAGGATGTGGTCGGGGATCCAGCCCTGGCCCGAGCCGATCCACCAGGTCACGACGAGGGCGACCGGCACGCTGGCCCGCAGGGCGGCGACCAGCCACCGGGGCCGCCCGCGCTGGCCGAGGAACTCGGGCGTCACCAGCGCGGCGCGCTCCTCGGCGAGGGCCGCCGTCTCGGCCTGGTCGTTGGGCGTCGTCCTGTCGGGCCGGACGGCGGGCGTCGAGCCGTCGGCCGGGGACCCGGCGGGACCGGTGGGCTCAGCCGCCTCGGCCGGGTCGGCGCCCGGCCGGCCCGGCCGAGGCGGGGCCTCCAGGTCGAGAGGACGGGCGGACGGCGGGGTGTGGAGCACGTCAGGACCCCCGGTTCGCGGTCACGTCGACCACGACGTCGTCCAGGTCGATCGACTCCTCGACGACGCCGTTGTCGATGAACAGCTGCAGCACCCGGCCGATCCGCTCCCGGTCTTCCTCGTCCGGGACGTGCGGGATCGGCGCGGTGCGGTTCTCCTCGACGGCCGCCTCGTAGGTGGCACCCTCGTAGGCCTCCGGCCCGCTGTCGGTGAAGACGTTGACGAAGTCCTCGGGGCTCTCGTGGGCCAGCTCGGTGAGCTCGGCGTAGACCTCGACGAACGCCTCGTAGGCCTCAGGGTGGGCCTCCAGCGCCTCGCCGCTCGCCCCCACGATGCCGACGTCGTCGTAGCTCTCGTAGTCGGCGTCGGTCACGACCGGCACCCCGCCGCCGGCGACGGCGGTGACGAAGAACGGGCCGAACGTGGCCCAGGCGTCGATCTCGCCGGACTCGAAGGCGGCGGCCGCGTCCGGGGCCTGGATCGGCACCCGCTCCACCGCGTCGGGGTCGAGCCCCGCCTCGGTCAGCGCCTGCAGGAGCAGCCACTCCCCGTGGGCCTTGGGGTTGACGGCGACCCGGGCGCCCTCGAGGTCCTCGACCGAGGTGATGCCGCTCCCGGGCGTGGCCACGATGCCGTCGTTGCCCGAGGGCACGGGGTCGCTGATGGCGAAGATGCGGAAGTCGAGCCCGTTGCTGACGGCGCCGACGATCGGGCTGACGGCCGCCTGGTGGGTGTTGATCTCGCCGGCCTGCAGCAGATCGAAGTTGGCGCTGAACGAGCCCGCGGCCGGCACCCACTCGATGGCGGCACCGACCTCGGCCAGCGCTTCCTCGAAGCTGCCGTGGCGCTTGCCGTGGGCCACGATCCCGTGGTTGCCGGGGTCGGCGAAGCGGATCACGAACTCCTCACCGGCGCCACCGGAGCCGGAACCCGCGGCCCCGGCGGCGCCGGAGGAGTCGCCGCCGCAGGCCGCGAGCGTTCCCGCCACCGTCAGCGGGAGCAGCAGCGCGGCGAGCACGCGGGAGATTCGTCGGAGCGAGGGCATGGGTGGTCGATGTCCTTCGTACGGGCCGAGGGATCGGCGGTCGGCGGGGTCGGCGGGTCAGCGGGCCGGGTCGTCGGCGGCGACGCCGAGCGTCTCGGCCAGCGCCGTGGCGCGGGCGGCCTGCTCCAGCACCTGGATGAACGCGACGGTCTCGGCCAGGCCGTCGCGGCCCCACACCGTCCCGCCGCCGTTGGCCTCGACGATCGCCCGAATCCGGCGGTCGCGGTCGATCTGCTCGAGGATGAAGTCGACCTCGGCCTGGCGCCGGTCGATGTACACCGGGATCTCGGGGACGTCCGTGACCCGGCGCAGGCCCCCGTGCGTCACCGGCAGCGCCCGGTGCACCTGGGCCCAGGCCCCGAGGTACGGCGTGTGGACGTGCACGACGGTCGTGATGTCCGCGTGCCGCTCGAAGGCGGCCGCGAACCGACGGGCGCCGCGGGCGGCGGCCGGGTCGCCAAGGTACGGCGTGCCGTCGAACCCGAACACGTCGGCGCGCACCTGCGGCGTGCGGGTCCGCCACGGGTTGGGGTGGACGACGCCGACCACCTTGTCGTGGCCCGGGACCCGCTCGTTGATCTGCACCGTGGCGCTGGGCGACAGCACCCCCGTGTCGCGGAGCGCCCTGAACGCCTCGGCGGCGACCCGGGCCGTCTCGGCGGCGAAGGCCTGGAGGTCGGCGGGGGGGACGGTCTCGACGGCCGTCCCGGCCGTCTCGGCCGTCTTGGCGGTCGTCTCGGCGGTCTCGACTGCGGTCATGGACACTCCCGGGTCGTCAGGTGGGTGCGAGCGAGGCGGACGGGACACGGGCGCGGCCCCGGATCAGCGGCAGGACCTCCTCGCCGACCCGGTAGGCCTCCTCGAGGTGGGGGACGCCGGCCAGGATGAAGGCGTCGACGCCCAGAGCGATCAGCTCGTCGAGGCGCTCGGCCACCGCGGCGTAGTCGCCGACGAGCCCGATGGCCGGGCCCGGCCGCAGCAGGTGGAAGCCGGCCCAGACGTTCGGCGCCACCAACAGGTCCTCGGCCCGGCGGGGCGCCTCGGGCCGGAAGGCACGCTGGCGGGAGGCGCCCACCGAGTCGCCGGTGCGGGCGGCGCGGGCCCAGCGCCGGTCGGCCGTCGGATCGGCGGCGTCGAACCCGCGGCGGGCCTCCGCCCACGCCTCGTCGTGGCGGGGCCGGGCCAGCACGTCCAGCCGGACCGCGAAGCGAGGCCGGCGGCCGATGGCCTCCGCCCGGGCCCGAACCCGGTCGAACTTCTCGCGCAGGGCGTCGAACGGCTCGAGCCAGGACAGGTAGTAGTCGGCGTGCCGGCCGGCGGCCTCGATGGCGGCGTCGGACGAGCCCGACAGGTAGATCTCGGGGAACGGCTCGCCCCGCAGTGGCGCCGCCAGGCCGCCGCCCCGCACCCGGTAGTGGCGGCCGTCGAGGTCGAACGGTCCGCCGTCCCACACGCCCCGGAGCGTCGCCAGGAACTCCTGGGTGCGGGCATAGCGCTCGTCGTGAGGCACGGGGTCACCCCACCAGGCCTGGTCAGGCCCGCCGCCGCCGGTGATCACGTTGAAGACGAGCCGGCCGCGCGACAGGCGCTGGAGGCTGGAGGACAGGTGCGCCGTGTGCACCGGGTTCAGGAAGCCGGGCTGGAAGGCGACCATGAACCGGAACGTGGTGGTCCGGTCGGCCAGCGCGGCGGTGATCACCCACGGGTCGTCGGTCATGGGGAACGACGGGATCAGGCCGCCGACGAACCCCGAGATCTCCGCGGCCCGGGCGATGTCGCCCAGGTGATCGACGTAGCTGACCCCGTCGGGGGCGCCGTGGCGCAGACCGGGGGCCAGGCTGGCGGCCGTGGTGGGCGTCCAGTCGCCCCGCACGAGCGCGGCGTCCCGCGGCGAGGTGGGGTCGCCGTGGCTCGGGAGCCGCCAGTAGACGTCGATGGTGGCGGCCTCGTCCCGCGTGGGCGCCGCGGCGGCGGAGGTCGGCCCGGTGGGCGGGCGCCCCGGGGCGGGCGACGTCGGGTCAGGCGTCGGGTCAAGCGACATGGCGGGCCACCTCGTCCTCCAGCCACGGCCGCACGAAATGGCCGAAGCGGTAGAGCTCCTCGACGACCGGGTCCAGTCGCAGCACCACGGCGGCGGCACCGGCCCGGCGCAGCTCGACCAGGCGGGCCGCCACCTCGCGGTAGCTGCCGACCAGGACGCCCGGGGCGCCGGGGTCGCCGCCGGCCCCGTTGGCGCTGACGCCGTTGCGCCGGGCACGGGCGTCCGCGGCGCCGGCGGCGGCGTTCGTCTGGCCGGCGGCGCCCGCGCCGTTGGCGATGTCCGAGCCGGGGGCGGCACCCGCGCCGGGGGCGGCGTCCGCCCCGCCGGCCGCGGCGACGGCCTCGTCCCGGTCCTCGCGGGCCACGACGGCGAGCTCGAGCGCCAGGTCGGCCCGCCGGCCGGCGGCCGCCGCCCGCTCCCGGAGGCGCCGGGCCAGGTCGGCCACCTCGTCGCCGGACCGCAGGCCCGGTGCCACCAGCCGGTCGCCGACGGCGGCCGCCAGCTCGACGGCCCGCTCAGAGGCGCCGGCCACCGCCACGGCGGGGAACGGCCGGCCGGACAGCGGCGGGGCGAAGCCCCCGCCCTCCACCGTGAAGAACCGGCCCCGGTGGTCGAGCGGCGAGGTGGAGAACACGGCCCGGGCGACCCGGAGGAACTCGAGGTCGCGCTCGTGCCGGTCGGCGCCCTCGAGGTGGTCGCCGTAGGCCGGTCCGGCGCCCGGGCCGTCGGCGTCGATCCACCAGCCGAGGCGGTCGCCCGACCAGCGCTGGAACGTGACCGCCAGCTTGGCCACGTACACCGGGGTGGCCAGCGAGGTGGGCACGCCGGCCGTCACCTGCAGCCGGCTCGTGACGCCGGCCAGCGAGGCGGCGGCCACCAGCGGCTCCTCCCCCGCCGGGTCGAACGGCAGCACGACGCCGTCGAAGCCGCTCACCTCGGCGGCCCGGGCGCCGTGGGACAGGAGGTCGAACGAGCGGTAGCGGCCGGGCCGGTCGTCGGTCACGGCCGGCGGTGATCCGCCCGCGGCCGCCCGCTCTGCCGGGGCTCCCGCGCCGGGGCCGCAGACCGCGCGCCAGGGGCGGGTGCCGAGTCGCACGTGGAGGAAGCCAGTCCGCACGTCGACGACCGTAACATGACAATTCAGATTGGCCAAGTCGTATTTTCCGATTATCGTGAAATGCGTGCCCAGCCAGCTGGATCCACTCGTCGAGGCCCGGGGGCTGCGCAAGGCCTACGGGTCGTTCGAAGCCGTGCGGGGCATCGACTTCACGATCGGCCGGGGCGAGGCGTTCGGCCTGCTCGGGCCGAACGGCGCCGGCAAGAGCTCGACCATGCGGATGCTGGCCGCCACCTCGGCGTCGTCGGGAGGCGAGCTGCGGATCCTCGGCCTCGACCCGGCCCGCCACGGCTCGGAGATCCGGGCCCGGCTCGGCGTCGTCCCCCAGGACGACACGCTCGACGGCGAGCTGACCGTCCGCGAGAACCTGCTCGTCTACGGTCGCTACTTCGGGCTCCCCCGCCGCGCCATCCGCGAGCGGACCGCCGAGCTGCTCGAGTTCGCCCAGCTCACGGCCCGGGCCGACGATCGGGTCGACCAGCTGTCCGGCGGCATGCGGCGGCGGCTGACCATCGCCCGGGCGCTCATCAACCGGCCCGACATCGTGCTGCTCGACGAGCCGACCACCGGGCTCGACCCCCAGGCCCGCCACGTCCTGTGGGACCGGATGTACGAGCTGCGCCGCGACGGCGTCACGCTCGTGATCACCACCCACTACATGGACGAGGCCGAGCAGCTGTGCGACCGGCTCGTCATCATCGACAGGGGCCTGATCGTGGCCCAGGGCCCGCCGCGGGCCCTGATCGCCGCGCACGCCAGCCGCGAGGTCATCGAGGTCCGGCACGACGGCGACCGGGTCGTGCGCAAGGCGCTCGACCGCCTGGCGGAGGGCGCGCCCGGCGACGGCGTGCCGCCACCGGCGCGGGTCGAGGCCCTCCCCGACAGGGCGCTCGTCTACACCGACGCCGGCGACGAGACCGCCGACCACCTGTACGCCCAGGGCGTCCCGCCCCACCACCTCTACGTCCGGCGCAGCACGCTGGAGGACGTCTTCCTCCTGCTGTCCGGGCGCAGCCTCATCGAGTGAGGGGCGGACGCGAGTGACCGGTCGAGCGGACGACCGCGTGCTGACCCTCGGCCGCGCCCTGCGGGGCACGACCTACTGGTTCACGTCCTACCGGCGCTCGTGGCGGCGGTCGCTGGTGCCGAGCGTCATCGGGCCGGTCCTCGACCTCATCGTCATGGGCAAGGTGCTCGGCTCGCTCGTCGCCGACCGGCCCGGGGCCGTGGAGCGGCTGGGCGGCGTCGATTACCTGAGCTTCGTCGGGCCGGCCGTCGTGGCCGTCACCGCGCTGGTCACCGCCAGCACCGAGGGCACCAGCCCCGTGTACCACGCCATGACCAGCAC
This sequence comes from Acidimicrobiales bacterium, assembly GCA_036563805.1. Classification (GTDB taxonomy): domain Bacteria; phylum Actinomycetota; class Acidimicrobiia; order Acidimicrobiales; family VFJN01; genus DATCLS01. Next base: position 74,134 of record DATCLS010000038.1, read on the forward strand.
CAGGACCTACGCGGCGATGCGGGCGACGCCGCTCACCGTCCCCGAGATCGTGGTCGGCCACCTGGTCTGGATGGCCGTGCGGGTGGCGGTGGCCGCCGCGCTCGTGGCGGCGTTCCTGGCCGTCCTGGGCGGGACCCACTCGTGGCAGGCGGTGCTGCTCGTCCCGGCCAACGTCGCCACCGGCATGGCCGTGGCCTGCGGGGTCGCCGCCTTCGCCGCCCGCCAGCGGACCTCCGGCATCCTGCTGGCCTGGCAGCGCTTCGGCGTCGTGCCGATGATGCTGTTCGCCGGCGTGTACTTCCCGGTGTCCGTGCTCCCCGGGGCGGTGCAGGCCGTGGCCAAGCTCACCCCGCTGTGGCACGGCATCGAGCTGAGCCGGGCCCTGGCCGCCGGCACCGCCACCGTGGACGGCGCGCTCCCCCACCTCGCCTACTTGGCGGCGCTGGCGGTGGCGGGCACGGTCGTCACCGTCCGGACGTTCCTCGACCGGCTGGCCGACTGATGGGCGTGACGTGATGGGCGTGGCGACGCGAACCCCGGCCGGCTCGATCGGCGTGGCCCGACCGACCCGCCGGGCCTGGTACGTGATCGAGCGGAACGCGCTCGTCTACCGGCGGGCCCCGGTCGTGCTGTTCTCCGGGTTCTTCGAGCCGGTCTTCTACCTGCTGTCGATGACCGTCGGGGTCGGCGCCCTGGTCGGCGACGTGACCCTGCCCGACGGCACCAGCGTCCCGTACCCGGCTTACGTGGCACCGGCGCTGCTGGCCGCCTCGGCCATGAACGGGGCCTTCTACGAGAGCACCTACCAGCTGTTCCTCAAGCTGCTCGAGGGCAAGACCTACCGGGGCATGCTGGCCACGCCGGTGACGGTCGCCGACATGGCCGCGGGCGAGATCGGCTGGTCGATGGTCCGGGGCGGGCTGTACGCCGCCGGGTTCCTGACCATGGCGGTGGCGGCCGCGGACGTGCGCTCGCGGTGGGCGCTGGCCGCCTTCCCGGCCGCCCTGCTGATCTGCGCCGCCTTCGCCGCCGCCGGCCAAACGCTGACCACGACGTTCCGGTCGCTGGCCGACTTCGACCGCGTGCAGCTCGTCGCCCTGCCGCTGTTCCTGTGCTCGGCCACGTTCTTCCCCCTGTCGGCCTACCCGCGGTGGGCCGAGGTGGTCGTGGCCGCCACGCCGCTCTACCAGGGGGTGGCGCTGGAGCGGGCCCTGTTCCTGGGCGACGTGCACCCCGGCCTGCTCGGGCACGTGGCCTACCTGGTGGCGATGACCGGGGTGTTCGGGGTCGTCGCCTCCCGGCGCATCCACCGGCGGATGCTGGCCTGAGCCGCCGGCCGCCGGTGCGTCAGCCCTTCCCGTTGACGGCCGGCGGCGCCGGCTCGAGGCGCGGCACCAGGACCTCGTGGAGCCGGTCCCGCGACCGCTCCAGCATCTTCCGGACCTCGTCGATGCGGGCCTCCTCCTCGGGCGACCAGCGGAGCCGCATGCCGAGGGCAAGATAGATGCGCCCGGCCTCGTCGAAGATGGGGATGGCGACCGTGAGCTGGTCGGGCGCCGTCTCCCGGTCGGAGACGGCGTAGCCCTGCTCGCGGATCCGGTCGAGGGCGCGGCGCAGCTCGGGCACGCTGGCGATCGACCGCTCGGTCGGCGTGGCCAGCGGGGCGAGCGCCTCCAGCCCGCCCGAGTCGTCGGGGTCGCCGAAGGCCAGCAGCACCTTGCCCATCGCCGAGAGGTGGAGCGGCACCCGGCGGGGCCGCTCCTGGCCGGCGCCCGGGGCCGTCGACGGCGCGTACACGAGGATCAGCGCGTCCCGCCCGTCCCGCATGGCCAGGCCGGCGCTGCCCCCGGCCTCGTCCGACAGCCGACGCAGCTCTGGCTCGGCCAGATCCAGCCGCCGCTGCCGGAGGAACACCTCGGCCAGCGACGCCAAGCCGACGCCCAGGTGGTAGCGGCTGGTTCGCTCGTCCTGCTCCAGGAACCCGGCGTCGACCAGCGACCGCAGCAGCCGGTGCACGATCGTCGTGCTCAGCCCCACCCGCCGGGAGATCTCCGTCAGCCCGAGCGACGACGGGCCGCTCTTGAAGCAGCTCAGCACCTCGAACGCCCGAGCGACCGTCTGGGAGCCTCCGCTGGCCGGCACGGCCGCCAAACCTACAACGCCCTCCTTCCGCCCCACCCGCCCCGTCCCCCAGCGCCGCCGGGCCGCTACGCCTGGTCGCGGCTCACCCCCCCGAGCGATTCGCCTCCACGCTGCGTACGGTTGTCGGTGTGCTGAGTGCCGGGGGGTTCGCGTGGCGGAGACATCGTCCCGGCTGGAGGACGTCGTGCGGTTGGTGGGCCGGGCGGCCGAGCTGGCCCGCGGGTCCGGCGGTGACCACGACCCCGTGCCGGCCGCGGCCCCGTCGGCGGGCCACGACCGCTCCCACGGCCGCTCCACCGACGAGCAGCGCTGGGCCATCGCCGCGTGCTGCGCCCCGGGCCTGCAGGTGGTGTGGGGACCGCCGGGGACGGGCAAGACGCACGTCATCGCCGCCGCCATGTTGGCGTTGGACACCAGGAGCACGCGTGGTGTCGGCCCTCGAAGCCGAGGGCCGCCCAGCGGCGGGCCAACCAGCGGGCGCTCCGTGAGGCCGAGGCCGCGCTCCACGACGCCGAGGCGGAGAGCGCCGCCGCCGAGACCAACGTGGTGCGGGCCCTGTTCACGTGCCGGGTCCTGGACGAGGCGCGGGCCATCGAGCGCCTGGACCGGGCCCGGCGCGGGTGAGCCACGGGCCTCGACCCGACGGCGGACACGGAGGTCGGTCGGGCCGCCCGGCGGGGCGGGAGGCGGGCAGGCGCGCCGAACGTTGCGAGAATACGATCGCGGTTTTTGGAATCAGGTTCTCAGCTGTGCGACATTGGTAGTGTTATCCAGATGAGCGAGACCTCCGGCGGCGTCACGGCAGCCGGCCATGAACCGGGTCATGGTCGTGCAGGTCGACACCCGCCGGCCGCCGCCCTCGCTCGAGGAGGGGCGGTACGGGCTGTTCCCCCACGACCTGGCCCGCGACGTGCTCGACACCGACCTGCGCTGGCGGGATCCGCCGGGCTACGCCGACCTCCACCGCCGGGTCCGGGCCCACATCGTCGGGCGCATCCGGGCGTCGTCGGGGCGGGGGCAGCGCAAGGCCATGTCCGACCTCACCTACCTGCACCGGCGCAACCCGGTGATGGCACCGCTGTTCGACTGGGGCGGGCTCGGGGCCGTGGAGGTCGACCCGCTGGGCGACGGGGACGACGGGGGCGGCGGGGGTGCGGCCGGACCGGCGGGGGCCGACGCAGCCGACCGGGGCGAGGGGGCCGGCAGGTCCGACCCGTCCGGCCCGGTCGGCCGGGACCGGGGCGACCGGGCCGCCGTCCTCGCCCTGGCCGCCGCCGAGCTCGTCCCGGACGAGGCGGCCCTCGTGCGCCACTGGCTCGACCGCCAGCCGGAGTCGTTCCTCCTGTTCCGAGTGGACGGGCGGGTCGTGGGGTTCACGGCGATCCTCCGGCTCGACCGGGCCGCGGCCGACGACCTCGCCGCCGATCCCGCCACCCGGGCCCTCGACGCCCTGTGGGCCCGCGAGGACCCGCCCCGACCGGGCGAGGCCACGACCATGACCCGGTTCATGGCCGGCTGCCGGGACCTCAGCCAGGCGCCGTCGCCGGCCTGGGAGGGGTTCTGCCTCGCCCAGGCCCTCCATCCCTTGCGTACGCCGGGGCTGGGCTGGGACCTCGTCGCCGCCTTCACCTCCCCGTCCGTCGATCCCCTGTTCCGCTACGTCGACTACCCCCGCCGACCCGAGGCCGAGTTCACCAGCGGGGGCGAGCACCACCTCGTGTTCGGCCACGACTGGCGCCGGCTGGGGGTGGACGCCTTCATGGAGATGATGGGCGACCGCGAGCTCGACGACGGGTCCGGCATCGTCGTGCCGGCCGGCGCCGCCCCGCCCGGGTCGGGCTGACCTCCGGGCGCCAGTCCCGGGCGCCGAGCGTGCCGGGGACGCCGCGGCGCCGGGCGCCGGGCGCCGCGACCGGACCTCGCGGCCGAGGCTCCAGGGCGCCGACCCCCGCCGTGACACGCCCCTGTCCCGCCTGTCCCGACCGTGTCCCGCCGTACCGGCGACGGCAACGATCGGAGGTATCGACATGGCGATGGACACCGAAGAGGTCGGCGATGGCGTGGCCCCGCAGGAAGCGCAGGAGCTCCCGCCCGTCGCCCGGCTGATGGATCTGACGACGGCGCCATGGATCACCCAGGCCATCAGCGCGGTGGCCGGCCTGGGCGTCCCCGACCACCTCGGCCGCGTCGGCGAGGCGCCCCGCACGGCCGACGAACTGGCCGCCGCGGTCGGCGCCGACGGCCCGAGCCTGCGCCGCGTGCTCCGAGCGCTGACCCACGTGGGGGTCGTGGCGTCGGCCGATGGCGACCGGTTCGCCGCCACCGAGCTGTCGGAGCTGCTGCGCACCGACAACCCCGGCTCGCTGCGAGCGTGGGCGCAGATGGTGGGGGCGCCGTTCCACATGCGGGCGCTGACCGACCTGGTGGGGGCCATCCGGACCGGTGAGCCGGCATTCGAGCGGGTCCACCGCCAGGTGGCGTTCGACTGGTTCCGCGACCACCCCGAGTCCGCCGCCGTGTTCAACGCGGCGATGACCGGTGCCTCCAGCCCGCCCATCGCCGAGGTGCTGACCGCCTACGACTTCGTCGACGCGACGAACGTGCTCGACGTCGGCGGCGGGCACGGCGCGGTGCTGGCCGCCGTGCTGCGGGCCCACCCGCACCTGCGCGGCGCGGTGTTCGACCTGCCGGAGGTCGTGCCCGGGGCCGGCGCGGTGTTCGAGGCGGCGGGCGTGGCCGACCGGGCCGGGACCGTGGCCGGCGACTTCTTCGAGGCGGTGCCGCCGGGGGCGGACGTCCACGTGCTGGCCAACATCCTCCACGACTGGGACGACGAGCGGTGCGTGCGCATCCTGCGGAACTGCCGGTCGGCGCTCGAGCCCGGCGGCCGCGTTCTCCTGGCCGAGGGTTTGCTCGACGGCCCCGACCCGGCCACGACCGCCGTGGTCGACCTCGAGATGCTGGTCATGGGCACGGGCCGGCAGCGCAGCACGGACGAGCTCCGCGCCCTGTTCCGCCAGGCCGGCCTCGAGCTGTCGGGCGTCGGCCCCAGCGGCCCGCTCTACAGCGTGGTCGAGGCCGTGCCGGCCGGGTGACGAGGGAAGGGGGGATCGGCGTCGGGCGACGTCCGGCGACGTCCCGGCGCCCACGAGCGTGACCCGGAGGGTCATCCCGGTCATGCCCCACCTTGGCCGCCGGGTCGCGGCGTCGCTTCCCGGCCGGCCCCGGCGCCGTCACACTGTCGTTCCGGCCGGGCCGGCCGGACACTGCCTCTCCGCCGGGCCGGAGCGCCCGGCGACGGGCGACCGGTCGGCCAAGCCGCCGATCTCCCCGCACGCGAAGGAGGCCCATGCCCGACGAACTCGAGCCACCCCCGACCACCGCAGGGCATGGGCCCCCGCCGCGCGCCCGGGGTCGTGGCCGCGCCGAGCCGTCGGTGCTGGCGGCCATCGCGCTCGGCGGTGCGCTGGGCGCCCCGGTCCGCTACGGCGTGACACAGCTCTTCCCCGGCGGGCTCGGCCGCTTCCCGTGGGGCACGGTCACCGCCAACGTCACGGGCAGCTTCGCCCTGGGACTGGCGCTGGCGCTGATCCTCGACCGGTTTCCGCCGACCCGCTACCTGCGCCCGTTCGTGGCCACCGGGTTCCTCGGCGCCTACACGACGTACTCGACCTTCGCCGTCGAGGCCGACCTGCTGGTCCGAGACGGCTCGCCCATCGTCGCCGTCGGCTACGCGGCGGGCAGCCTGCTGGCCGGCCTGGCCGCCGCGGGGGTCGGCATCCGGGCCGCTCGGATCGTGCCGCCGCTCGGGCGAGCCGACACGCGATGAGGCGCGCTCCCCACCGGAACCTTGCCGGTCTCGTCGAAGGTGTCGACCCCGCCGCTGCCGGCGGTCCTGGCGAGGTGGGAGGCCGGTGAGCCCGCTCGGCTGGCTGGCGTTCGTCGCCGCCGGGGCCGTCGGCGCCCCGGTCCGCTACCTCGTCGACGGGGCGATCAGCGACCGTACCCACCGCGCCTTCCCCTGGGGCACCTTCGTCGTCAACGCGACCGGCTCGCTGGTGCTCGGGTTCGTGACCGGCCTCGCCCTCTACCACGGCCTACCCGACGCCCCGAAGACGGTGCTCGGCACCGGTTTCTGCGGCGCCTACACGACGTTCTCCACCCATACGTTCGAGACCGTCCGCCTCGCCCAGGACGGCGCCCGCGCCCGGGCGATCGGCAACGCCCTCGGGACCCTGGCCGCCGGGACCGGCGCCGCCGCGCTCGGCCTCGGGCTCGCCGCCCTCTGAGAGCCTGGTTGCATACGAACTGATGTTCGTGCTGTGGCACCCTAGCGGGCCATAAGGCCACCGACCCCATCCGGCGACCACCGCCGAACGGCTCATCGCCGCTGGGTCGGCCAAGCTCACCGCCGCCTTCGAAGCTGTCGGGCCACAGGCTGCGTGGCACCGCCCGCCGAAAGCCGGGCGGCCGATCAGTCGGAGTGGGGCCCTGGGCCTCGGGCGACGCCGGCGAGGACCGTGCCGACGGCCTTGCGGAGGGCCTCAGCCCCGGGCGGGCCGCTCCCCCGGTCGGCGAACAGCAGGTGGGCGGCGCCGATCAACGTCGGCGCGAGGGTGTCGATGTCGGCGTCGCCGGCGATGCGGCCCCGGTCGCGCTCGGCGGCGAGGTACCCGGCGACCATCGCCGCGGCGCCCGTCAGAACCGGCACGCCGTCCAGTCCCGCCCGGCGCAACCGGCGGCGCAGGTCGTCCCGGAAGGTCACGAGGGCGACGATCCGCATGGCCACCGGGCTGAACACGTCGGCAAGCGCGCCGACGAGGTTGTCGATGACGGTTCCGGTCCCCGCGGCGCCGCGGAGGGCCTCGGCGCGAGCGTCGATCCGACCGATGCGGTCGAGCACGAGCTCGGCGAGGAACTCGTCGAAGTCGGCGAAGTGCCGGTGGAGGACTCCCTTGGCGCAGCCCGCCTCCGTCGTGACGGCCCGGCTGGTCAGCGCCTGCGGCCCGTCCCGGAGCAGGATGCGCTCGGCCGCGGCGAACAGCTGCTCGCGCACGTCACGGATGGCCACGCCCGTCGGCACGCGTCTCTCCTCCCTCGCCGGCGATCCCGCCGACGGCCAGAGTGGGCATGTGCCCACTAGAGTGGGCACATGCCCACTCTACCGGCCGAGCAGCCGCCGACCGGCCTCCAGGAGGCCCACCGCCACCGGAAGATCGCGGAGTCGTTCGGCACCGACGCCGAGCGCTACGACCGGGCCCGACCCCGCTACCCCGACGCCCTGATCGAGCGGATCGTCGCCGCCTGTCCGGGGCGCGAGGTCCTCGACGTGGGGTGCGGCACCGGCATCGCCGCCCGTCAGCTCCGGGCCGCAGGCTGCCAGGTCCTGGGCGTGGAGCCGGACGAGCGCATGGCCGACGTCGCGCGGCGCACCGGGATCGACGTCGAGGTGGCGACGTTCGAGGCCTGGGACGCGGGCGGGCGGGCGTTCGACGGGGTCGTCGCCGCTCAGGCGTGGCACTGGATCGACCCGACGATGGGGGCGGCCAAGGCGGCCCAGGTGCTGCGCCCCCGAGGCCAGCTGGCGATCTTCGCCCACGTGTTCGAGCCTCCGCCCGCGGTGGCCGAAGCGCTCGCCACCGCCTTCCGCCGGTTGGTGCCCGACGCTCCGTTCGCCTTCCCGCCGCCGGGTCGGGCCCAGGACGTCGCCCTGGAAGGGTTCGCCGCGGTCGAGGACGCGATCCGCCGGACGGCCGCGTTCCGCGAACCGGAGCAGTGGCGGTTCGACTGGGAGCGAACCTACGGCCGCGACGAGTGGCTGGACCTGCTCCCGACGACCGGCGCTCTCACCCGCCTCCCGGCGGACACGGTCGCGGCGTTGCTGGAGGAGGTGGGCGCCGCCATCGACGCCACCCCAGGCGGCGTCACGCTGACGGGCACCACGCTCGCCGTCACCGCCGAACGGCGCTGAGGGCCGCGGTTCGCCACCAGCCCGGCCAGCGACAGCCGCTCGGCCACCGACTACGGCACGCTCCGGGTGGGGACCGGGCCCGGGTTCGACCGGGACCAGACGGGGCGCAGCAGCACCAGCGCGTCGACCACGAGGAGGATCACCAGGCCGACGAGCGCGGCGGTCCGGACCTCGGTGCCCGTGTACCAGGTCACGGTGCCGTCGGGGGCGAGCGAGGCGAGCTCCCGGGCGTCGTGCTCCCACTGGTCGGCGAGGTCCTGGACGTCGAACCAACCCACGGCCAGCGCCAGCGTGACGACGACCCCCATCACCCCGCCGGCGACGGCCGCCCGCCACCGGAGCCGCCGCGGCCCGACCACCGCCGCCAGCACCAGCAGCACGAGCAGCGGCGCGGCGACCAGGTAGACGTCGGCCCACAGCGCGTCGATGTCGCCGAGCCCCCAGTCGAGGTTGGCCGGCACCGGAACGTCGACGCGGGCCGCCAGCTCGGCGATCTCCTCGTCGTCGAGGAAGCTGCCCCGGCCCTCGTAGACCAGGAGGTCACTCCAGAACCAATCGTTGACCAGGGCGGCGGTCGTGCAGAACGCCGCCGCCAGGGTCGCCGGCAACAGCACCACCCACCGGGCGACACGCTGCGCCCGGGTCTCGGGCGGCGGCCCGCTCTCCCCCGGCCGGCCCGGGCTCCGGGGCACCGCCGTCGGCGCTCCGGACGGCACATTCGTTGGCACTGTCACTGCTCCTCCTCGCAGGGTCGGCCCACCCCATGGGGCGGACCGCACGGGTCGACCGGTCTCCCTACCCGCCGCCTCACGCGTCCTCACACCGCCTCACCGCCTCACGCCGCCACGCCTGCGGCCCGACGCCGCAGGTCCTCGTACTCGTCGATGGCGTCCCGCAGCCGGCCGGCCGTCCGTCGCAGCCGCTCGACCAGGCCGGCGACGCTGCGGGCGTGGTCGTCGAGCGTCTCCCGGTAGTGGTCGGCGTACGCGCCCTGGAACTCGGTGAGCGCGGCTCCGGCCTGCGCCCGCGCCCCGGTCGCCTCGTCCAGGGCCGAGGCCACGCGGTCGAGCCGGGCCGCCAGCGTGCGGGCGGCCGTCACCGGGAACGTCAGGCTGGTCTCGCTGGTGTCGCCGGGGGTGCGCATCAGTCGTCCTCCGGGGCGGGGATCCGGCGGCGCTCAAGCTCGCCGCCGTCGGTGCGGCAGGGCTCGCCCGGCGCCGCAGGCCGCGGGGCGAGCCGGAGGCGGCGGCCGTCCTCGTCGGTGGTGAGCCGGCCAGCCACCACGTGGGCGTTGCCGTCGTCGTCGTAGGCCACGCTGGCGGCGTCGACGACCGCGATCCGCTCGCCGGTGCGGGGGTCGACGTAGAACGTGGTCTGGGTGCGGTAGACGTTGCTGTACCGAGCCGATGCGTAGGCGCTCAGGCCGGCCAGCACGCCCTGCAGGCCCTCGGCCGCCGCCCCCCGGGCGTTGGTGGGCGGCCCGGGGTCGCCCATGATCGGGGGCCGGTGGGGCAGCGGGTCGCCGGGGTCGTCGCCGACGACCAGGTTGCCGTCGTCGTCGAAGTGGATGTGGTCGTAGGTGGCGGGCGGGGCCGCCCGCAGGACCGGCTGCGAGTTGCCCATCACGACGACCGAGGCGCTGACCACCAGCGGCAGGTCGGGGTTGCCGAAGTCGACCGTGTCCTCCTGGGGCGGGCCCAGCGGCACTGCGCCCGCCGGCGGCATGTCGGCCATCCGGTACCACTCGCCGTCGGGGCCCCGGACCTCCACGCGCCCGTCGTCCCGCCGGCGGAACTCGGGCGGCGGCGGGCACACCCAGGACGACAGCGCCCGCTCCACCACCGCGTCGTCGACGATCGTGTAGCCGGGCGTGCCCGCCACGTCGGTGCCGTCGGCGGCGAAGAACGCTGCCGCCACCCGGGCGAGGAACGTGTCGATCGCCTCGCCCGCTTGCACGACGGCCTGAACGGCCCGGGGCAGCTCGGTGTCGATCGAGACGAGGTCGGGAACCTGCGCGGCGCCCGCGAAGTCCTCGACCTCGGCCGCGAGCGCCCGCGGCGCGGCGTCGAGCGACTCGGCCACCTCGAGCGGCACGGCCCGGGCGGCGGCGGCCAGCCTGTGCGGGTTGGCGCTCGATGTCGGCATGGGCGGTCTCCCTTGTCGGTCGTGCTGTCGCCCCCGCCGCCCCAGGCCCGTCCGTCTCCTTCGCACCGGACGTGTGACGCCCCTGTGACCCGGCCGTGACGCCGGCGTCACGGCCGGGTCACACGCCCGTCTGCGAGACGGACCGACACGGCGTGCGGGGCGGGCGGAGACCGGAGGCGATCAGGTGACCGGCGGCGAACGTGGCCAATTCGACCCCCCACCGGGACCGGCGCAGCCGGGCCGGCACCCGCGCCGACGCCCACGCCCGCGGCGGGGCGGTCCCGGCGCGCCGGCCCGCCCGCCACCGCCGCCCCGGAGCGCGGCCGCCGGTGGCACCGCCTCCGCCTGCTGGCCGGCAGCCTCGGCCCGGCCGGACGGCCGGGCGGGCTCCCGGCCCGGACCCGCCTGTCCGCCGGCGCCCTGGTGGTCGTACTGGCGGCGGCCGCCACGTGGGCCCTGTGGCCCGACCGCACCGACCGCCCGGTCGTGGAGCGGGCGGCGTTCGAGGCGGCGCTGGCCGACCTGGCGGCCGCCCCGGCCCTCCGGTACACGGCGAGCATGGGCGAGGTCGTCGTCCCCTACGAGGCCACGGCGACCGGCGAGGTGCGGGCCCACGCCCCCGACATCCCCTCGCTGCCGGGCGACATCACCACCGACCTGCTGTTCGTCGACAACAAGCTGTTCGTCCGCATGACGGGCTCGCTCGACCCGGCGGAGCTGGGGCTCGACCCATCCGACCCGGTGGTGCGGGAGGCGCTGGAGAACGTCCAGGACCGGGAGGGCGGCCTGGGCAGCGGCGAGTGGGTCACGTCGATCTCGGAGTACGACGGGCCGATCCTGCGCGACGCCCTGTCGCCGGTCGGGCTGGCCACCCGGCTCACCGACCTGCTGGTCGAGACCCCGGACGACCGGCTCCGCCCCGCCCCCGAGCAGGTCGCCGGCACCCCGGCGCTCGTCGCCGAGACCCCCGACGGCGACCTCTACGTCTCGGCGTCGCCGCCCCACCGGGTCCTCCGGTTCGCCGCCCCGGCGCCCCCGGGCTCCGGGGACGGCGGCGGCGCCCCGGGCGGCGACGGTCCGGGCGGCGAACCGGCCCCGCCGTCGCTGCCGAGCATCCCGGCACCGCCGCCGATCCCGGACCGCGGTGACCGTGGCGGCGACGGACCCGGCGACGACGACCACGGCCCCACCCCCGGCGGGGTGCCGAGCCTCCCCGAGCCGCCGCCGATCCCGGACGGATCGGGCCGGACGGCCCCGGGCTGGGAGCCGGGCTTCGCCCAGCAGCCGCCCGGCACGGACGGGCCCGGCGGCACCGCCCCCGACAGATCCGGTCGGGCGCCGCAGGTCCCCGAGCTGCCCGGCGGCGACGCGCCCCTGCTGCAGCAGCTGGGTGGGGGCGCCGCGCGGGTCGACCTGGAGGTCCTGACCGGCGACGACGCCCGCCGGGTCTACGACGAGCTCGCGGCCGCCACCGAGGAGCTGGTCGACGCCGAGGACGGCGTCCTGCAGTACTCCGACGACGAGATGGCGCTGTCGCTGGCTCGGGCGCTCGAGACCGGCGAGGCGCTCGGCCGCTGCGACGCCGAGTCGTGCGAGGTCCGGGCCGACGCCACGCTCGTCCACGGGCGGGGCGCCGAGGTCCCCACGGCGGCGACGTTCGCCATGACCGTCGACGGCGAGCCGGCCGGCGCCTGCACCGCCCGGGGCGTGATCCCGGTCAGCGGCACCGGGCCGCTGAGCTGCACGAACGACAGCGAGGAATGGGCGGCCGCCTACCGACCCGGCGCCGAGATCGGCGTCGAGCTGCGCACCGTCGAAGCGATGGCCTTCTCGCCCGACGACGTCGAGACCGTCACCGCCGACATCCGGGCCCACGCCGACGCCGCCATCGAGGCGTACGAGGGGCGGCCCGGGCGTCCCGGCCCGCGCGGCCTCCAGGCCGGCGGGGTCGTCGGCCGGTGGCCGGCCGGCGCCGCCGCTCACGGCGCCGGCGCGGTGCCCGCCCGCATCCGCACCCCGGACACCCCGAGCCTCGGCGACGTGCTCGACGAGCTCGGGATCGCCCGCTCGGCGTGGGACGAGCTGGCCGAGCGGGTGGGCGAGACGCCCCCGGGCGTCGGTCCCTCGGAGACCGTCACGGCCGCCGACGTGGCGGTGCTGGAGCAGACGATCCTGGAGGCGGCCCACGCCTGGCACGGCGGGCGCCTCCTCGACCGGATCGATCCGGCCAGCGCCCGGCGGGTGATCGAGCGGGCGCTCGCCGCCCGCACCCGCAGCGAGCTGCATCGGGCCGTCGCCATCCTGAACGCCGCCTACCACGTCATCTGGACGTCCGAGCTGGCCCCCGGCCGCGCCGACAGCCTGGCCCGGGGCGCCCGGGTGTTCCTCGCCGTGGCCGAGGACGCCCTGGCCGACGGCGCCCACCGCGTCGACCTGTCGGGGCTCGACCTCGATGCTGCCACCGGCCGCATCATCGACGTCGCCTACGTCGCCCGCGCCGGGGGCTGGCACTTCGAGACGGTGGTCGCCGGCGTCCGCGAGGCGCGGACGCCGGCCTTCGCCGAACGTGTGGCGCTCCTCCAGGACGCGGTCGAGCGGGGGCTGGGCAGCGCCGTCGTCGACGTTCGGCAGGCGGACGGGCTGGACGGGCTGTTCACCGAGGGTGTGCCCGATCCCTCCCTGTTCGGCGGCACCTTCCAGCCGACGCGGCCACCCTCGCCGGACAACCGGCCCGAAGGGCCGCCCGTGACGGTCTCGGAAGAGACCGACAACGCGGCGCGCCGGTCACGAGCGAACAACACCCCCCTCGGTGGGGAGCAGGAGCAGGAGATCCGGGCGGTGCACCGGGTCAACGAGTCGGCCGAGGTCCTCGCGGCCGCCGGCTACCGGGTGGTCAGGGACCAGCCGGGGAGGACCCACCGCGACCTGGACATCGACGACGACTTCGCCATCGGTGACCCCCCTCTCGTCCTCGAGCACAAGGCGCCGCACGGTGAGACGTCCATGAGCAACTTGGCCCATCGGGACATCACCGGCCGCCAGAGCAGAGGCGACCACCGCCGGCACTACGTGATCAATCTGAACGACCGGACCGACCCCCACCGGTCGCTCGCCGAGCTCCGGGACGCCGTCGCCGACCGCCGCCCGTCCCGGGTCGAGTCGGTCATCGCGGTGATCGGCCGCGAGGCCGTCCCCGTGTACCCGACCCTCGGCGCCCCCATCGACGTGGTCGCCGGTGAGCCGCCGCCCGCCCGGCGATCCGGCTCCGGACCGGGCGGCTCCCCCGCCGGCGCGCCCGCCGTCCGCCGGCCCGCGCTGGGCTTGCGCATCCCCGGGACGGAGTTCACCGGCGAGCAGGTGCGCGCCATCCGCGACACGGTGGACGAGCAGCGGATCGAGCGGCGCCGGCTCCCCGGCCGGGTCCGCGAGGCGCTCCGCACGCCGCTGACGATGCGGCGGGTGGTGGAGCCGGGCATGAACCGCCGGGGCGTCCCCTTCCAGCCCACGGTGTGCACGTGCCCGCCGTGCGGCGCAACCCGGGCCCCCGGCCTGGGCGCCGGGTGAGCACGGTGAGCAACTCGAACCGGGCCCGCCCGCCCCCCGATCCGGGCCGCGGGGCCTGTGAACACGCCTGGTCTGCAGCAGCGCACCACCCCGGCACCGTCGGTGACCGGCCCGCCACGGCGACCTGAAGTTGGGTCCGTGGGTGGGCTTGAATGGGAAAGATGAGGGGAGCGCAGTTCGTCGGACGGGACGTCGAGCTGCGGGAGACGAGGGCCGTGTTGGAGGCGGCCCGGGCGGGCCGGGGCTCGCTGGTGGTCGTCGCCGGCGAGATCGGCATCGGCAAGTCGAGCCTGTGCCGCGAGCTGGCCGACACGGCCCAGGCGATGGGGTTCCGGGTGGCGACGGCGCGCTGCTGGGTAGAGGGCGGAGCCCCGCCCCTGTGGCCGTGGCAGCCCCTGCTGACCCAGCTGGCGGGCGCCGAGGCGGCGGCGCTGCTGGCCGGCGACGCCGGCCACTCCGACGTCGACCCCGACCGGTTCGCCCGGTTCGAGGCGGTCACCCAACGCCTCGCCGAGACGTGCGCCGAGACGCCGGTGTGCGCGGTCATCGACGACATCCACGCCGCCGACCTGGGCACGCTGCTGCTCACCCGGTTCGTCGCCCGGTCGCTGCCGCGGTCGCCGCTCGTGCTGGTGCTCGGGCGGCGCACCGGCGAGCCCGACGCCGAGGACGCCCGGTCCCGGCAGCTGGCCGAGATCGAGGCCGAGGGCTCGCTGGTCCACCTGGGCCCGTTCGACCTCGACGAGGCCACGGCGTTCCTGGCCGCCCAGGGGCTGACCGAGCTCGACGACGACCTGGTGGTCGCCCTCCACCGGCTCACAAAGGGCAACCCGCTGTTCCTCAGCCGCGTCACGGCGCTCGGCCGCACGGTCGAGCCCGACGCCCTGGTCGGCGGCGTGCGCGAGGCCATAACCCGGGCGATCGACGACCTGTCCGAGCCCACGCGGCGCATCCTGCGGACCAGCGCCGTGCTCGGCTCCGACCCGGCGGTCATGGACACGGCCCGCCTGACGCGGACCGAGCCGGTGGACGTGCTGAACGCCCTGGACGAGGCGGCCGCCGCCGGCCTGGTGACGCGACCGAGCGAGACCGGCCACTTCGCCTTCGGCCACGAGCTGGTCCGGTCCGTGCTGGAGGACGGGCTGGGCGTGGCGGCGCGCCTCGACGCCCACGCCCGGGCCGCCGAGGTGGCGCGGGCCGCCGGCGACGGCCCGGCGGCCACGCCCGAGCGCCTGGCCCGCCGGGCCCACCACGCGCTGGCGGCCGCCGCCCGGTCGCCGGACGACGCACGCACGGCCGTGGCCGCCTGCCGCGACGCCGCCCGGGCGATGGTCCGGAGCTTCGCCTACGAGCAGGCCGACGACCTGCTGTCGGCGGCCGTCGACCTGCACACCCAGCACTCGCTCGGCCCGCCCCCCGCCGAGCTGCTGGTCGAGTGGGCCCAGGCCGCCCTCCACCCGGGCCTGATGAAGGACGCCCGCGAGCGCTTCGTCCAGGCGGCGGAGGCCGCCGAGCGCGAGGGCGACGCCGTGCTGCTGGCCCACGCCGCCCTCGGCCTCGGCGGGTACTGGGTCAACGAGCAGCGCACGGCGGTGGAGCGGGCCCGGGTGCTGGGCCTGCAGCGGGCCGCCCTCGAGCGCCTGCCCGCGGACCAGGTCAGCCTCCGGTGCCGCCTCCAGGCCCGGCTGGCCGCCGAGGCCGTGTTCGACGGGGGGCCGATCGAGCCGGTGCTCGAGGCCCTCGACGCCGCCCGGGCCTGCGGCGACCCCCGGGCGCTGGCCGAGGCGCTGTCGCTCTCGTGCCACGCCCTGTTCACGCCCCACCGCATCGCCGAGCGCCGGGGCCTGGCCGACGAGCTCGTGCAGGTGGCCTCGGAGGCCGGCGCCGACCTGCTCGGGCTCATGGGCCTGTGCTGGCGCACCGCCGACCTGTTCCAGACCGGCGACCCGGCGGCGCTGCCGGCCCTCGAGGACCTGCGCCAGCGGGCCACCGCGCTGGCCTGCCAGAACATCCTCTACGTCGTCGGCTGCATGGACGTCATGCTGCTCGTGCGCGAGGGCCGCCTCGAAGAGGCCGAGGCGCTCGCCCACGACTGCTTCAAGCTCGGCGACGCGGTCGGCGAGGTCGACGCCGTCGCCTACCTGAGCTCGCACATGCTGGTCGTCCGCTGGCTGCAGGGACGCGACGCGGAGCTGGCCGACATGGCCGAGGAGGTGGCCTCCTCCCCCACGCTGCGCAAGGACGAGTTCGCCTTCCGGGCGGTGGCGGCGCTGCTCGCCGCCCGAGCCGGCCGCGTCGAGTGCGCCCGGGCCAAGCTCGACGCGCTCACGATGGGGGGCTTGGCCTCCCTGGTCCCGACCACCGGCTGGATGATCGCCCTGCTGGCCATCGCCGAGACCGCGGCCATCGTCGGGAACCCGGGCCCGGCCCGCGAGGTCTACGACCTGCTGAAGCCGTTCGCCGACCTGCCCACCATCGGGTCGGTCGGCATCGTGTGCCTCGGGTCGACGGAGCGGGGCCTCGGCGTCGCCGCCCGGACCTTCGGCGACCTCGACCTGGCGATCGGCCACTTCGAGCGGGCCGTCACCGCCAACCAGCGGCTCGGCAACCGGCCCTTCGTGGCGGTGGCGCGGGCCGAGCTGGCGTCTGCCCTGATGGCCCGGGGCGGAGAGGGCGACCGGGAGCGGGCCGCCGAGCTGCTCGACGTCGCCATCGCCGCCGGCGAGTCGATGCAGATGGGGGCGCGCGTGGCGGCGTGGCGGGCCGAGCGTGAGGCGCTCGGCGACGTCGCCCGGCCGCGCCCGGACCGGGCGGAGGACCCCGTGGGTGATGGGGTCGGCGACCGGGCCGGCGACCGGGCGGGGGCGGGGGCCGATCGGCGCGGGCCGGGCGTCGGGCGGCCCCGGCGCGGCGTGCTCGTCCGCGGCGACGGCTGGTGGGAGCTGCGGGTCGACGGGCGCCACGCCCGGGTGCCCGACCTGGTGGGGATGCGCTACCTGGCCGAGCTGCTCACCCACCCCGGCCAGCCCATCCCGGCCCTCGGCCTCGCCACTCACGGCGTCCGCCCCGACGACTCGCCCCGCCACGCCCTGCTCGACCACGCCGCCCGGTCCGCCTACGCCCGCCGGGCCCGGGAGCTGGCCGACGAGCTGGAGGAGGCCGAGGCGAACAACGACGTCGTCCGGTCCGAGCGGCTCCGGCTGGAGATGGAGACCCTGGTCGACACACTGATGGCCGCCACCGCCCCCGACGGGCGGTCGCGCAGCTTCGTCGACGACGCCGAGCGGGCCCGGGTGGCGGTCCGCAAGGCCATCACCCGGGCCCTCGACAGCATCGTCGACGCCGACCGCGAGCTGGCCGAGCACATCGAGCGCACCGTCCAGACCGGCTCCAAGTGCCTGTACCTGCCCGACGCCGACGAGCCCATCACCTGGACCATGGGGGCGTCGGACGCATCGGTGACCCACTCGGCCTGAGCCGGGCGGGCCGGCCGGACGGGCCGCCGGCCGGACGGGCCGCCGCCCGGGGCCGGCTGACGGTTCGGTGACGGGCCCGTGTCACGGCGGCGGCACACCGGCGTCACACGTCTGGGGTGTGTGCCCACTCGAACACCAGGCCCTCCGACGCCGAGGCCGGTCGGGGCGCGGAGGAGACGACGGACGCGGCCCGCGGCTCGCTGGCGGCCATCGAGGCCGCCGCCCGTGAGGCCCAGCTCGGCGAGCTCGAGCTCCACCGCCGGGACGACGCCCGCGGCTGCGGCCCCAACGTGCTGGCGGGGCTGCTCGTCGCCGCCGGCGTCGCCCTGCTGGGGGTGAGCGCGGCCGGGGTCGCCGACACGGTCGTGCCCGTCCTCGGCGTCCTCGGCATCGTGGCGGGCGTCCTCATCATCGCCCTCGCCCGCCGGACCTCGCGGTCGATGAAGGAGTTCCTCGCCCTGTGCGCCGTGGCGGTGGTCGTGGGCGGGCCCGGCTTCCTCGCCGCATCGCTCGACGACAACGCCACGGCCAGCCTCGTGGTGGCGCTCGGGATGGGCGTCGCGCTGATCGCCGGGGGTGTGTACGTGAACCGGCGGGCCAAGGCGACCGATCCGGCGGCCGGGAGCCTGAGCCTGTTCACCCACGGCCTCGTCTGCGTGACCCCCCAGCTGGACGGCGGCCGCCCGGTCGTCTTCCGCTGGGACGACACCACGCTCGAGGAGGCCGTCACCCCGGCCGGCAACGCCCTGCACCACACCGTGACCTGCTCGCGCCGCGACGGCGTGTGGGTGCGGCCGACGTTCGTCCCGACCCGGCGGGTCGACGCCCGGATGCTGCGCCGCATCCAGCAGGAGATGGCCGCCCGGCAGGTCGGGCCGCTGGTCGAGCGGATCCGTGCCGGGCAGACGGTGACGCTGGGCGGGTGCCTGGTCGGGTCCGCTGCGGGGCTGGCCGCGCCCACCGCCCCCGACGGGTCCGGCGACCCGATCCCCTGGCGCGAGATCCTGTTCGCCTTCCGCAACGGGTGGTTCGTCGTCACCGGCAAGCGGGGCCGGCGGCTGGAGGTGCCCGCCGAGGAGGTGCGGGACATCGGCGTGCTCCAGGGCGTGATCGACGCCCTGCGCGACGGGAAGGGGGCCCCGGCCGGCCCGGCGGCCGCGGCCGGGGCGGCCGGCGCCGCCGCACCCCCGTCGGCGGGAACCCCGCCGGCGACGGGCACGCCCGGGCCGGACGCGCCGTCGGCGGGAACCGCCACGCCCGGGCCGGCATCGGGCGCCCCGGGGCCGGACGCGCCGTCGGCGGGAACCGCCACGCCCGGGCCCGGGGCGCCGGCGCCCGACGGTCCCGCGGTCCCGCCACGTGGCACGCCCCCGCCGGACGCGCCGTCGGCCTCCGCGGCCGCCCCGCCCGGCGCCCCGCCGGCGCTCGGCGCGGCGCACGCGACCGCCACCGCGACGCTGGCGGTCGCCACGGCGGCCGCGACCGCACCTCCGGCCGCCCCGGCCGATCCCGCACCCGCGACCGCCACGGCGACCGCGACCGCACCTCCGGCCGCCCCGGCCGCTCCTGCGCAGGCCCCGGCACCGGCGACGGCCGACGCGTCCGTTCCCGCCCCGACGGACGTGCCCGCGCCCCGGCCGGCGACCTGGGCGCCGCCCGCGCCGGCCCCGGCGGCGCCGGCGGCCCCGCCGTACGGTCCGCCATCGGCCGGACCCGGCCGGCCGGGCCGGACCCGGCGGGTGGCGTTCCTCGCCGTGGCGGTCGTCCTCGTGCTCGGCCTCCTCGCCGTCCTGCTCGTGCGGGACGCCGGCGACGACCCCGAGACGTCCGCGTCGCCGACCGACGGCACCGGCGCCCCGGCCCCCGAGCCCGAGGCCGCGGCCCGCGACGGCCAGCGGCTCGACCTGGTGTTCGCCGCCCGGCCGGTGATCGAGGCGCTCGACCGCGAGGCGACGGCCTCGTACCTGAGCGTCGCCCGGGTCGAGCGCGTCCCGGGCGGGGCGACGGACGTCGAGCTCGCCCGGTCGACCACCGACGACGCCGTCGCCTCCTTCGAGGAGGTGGCGACGGACGCCGGCCAGCTCGGGGACGCCTACGACCCGGCGCGCTCGGCGCTCGCGACGCTCGACTCGCTGCGCGGCCGGGTCGATCAGGCCGCCGCGGGGAGCGGGGGCGACCGCGAGGCGGAGGCCGCCGTCGTGGACGACGGCTACCGCTCCCTGCTGCTCGACCTGGTGGACGGCGCGAGCACGATCGCCGACGACGTCGAGGCCCCCACGCTCCGGACCGGCGCCGGCCTGTACGCCACCGCCCTGCGCCAGGAGCAGATCGTCGAGCAGCTGTTGACCCGCCTCTCGCAGGCGGCCCGCGCCGGCGGCCGGCTGGACGACACGGACGTGGGCTCGACCGTCCGCCAGCTCTGGAACGACTACGAGGCCGGCCTCGCCCGCATCCTCGACGAGGCGCCCGGCACCGACTTCGAGGAGGCGGCGGCCCGGCTCGACGAGGACCTGGAGCGCAGCGGGTTCCTGGCGCCGGTCCCCGAGATCCTCGCCGGCGCCCCCATCGACGTCGCGCGGCTGGTGGGGTCGACGACCGGCGACGGCGGCTCGGCCTGGCCGGTGTTCGTCGACGCCGTGCGGACGCTCCTGGTCGCCCTGGCCCCGCCCGGCGACTGATCCCGGCGAGCGCGAGGCCTGAGCCCGGACCCGTCCCGCGGGCCCCGGCCCCCACGCTTCAGGCCGGGGCCCGCACCAGGGACGCCGGCGTGAGCTGGGACGGGCTCCGGTAGCCCGAGTGGTGGAGGGTGAGGTCGAGCTCGGCCAGCAGGCAGCGCAGGACGTGCTCGGCCCCCTCCCGGCCCCGCAGGGCGAGCCCGTAGAGGTAGGGCCGGCCCACGAGCACGGCCTTGGCCCCGAGCGCCAGCGCCTTGACGGCGTCGGCGCCGGTGCGGATCCCCGAGTCGAACAGCACGTCGAGCCGGTCGCCCACGGCCTCGGCCACCGGCCCCAGGGCGTCGAGGGCGGCGACGGCGCCGTCGACCTGGCGCCCGCCGTGGTTGGACACGACGACGCCGTCCATCCCGTGGTCGGCGGCGAGGCGGGCGTCGTCGGGCGACAGGATGCCCTTGAGCGCGATCGGCCCGTCCCACCGCTCCCGCACGAAGGTCAGGTCGTCCCAGCTCAGGCCCGGGTTGGGGAAGATCGAGGCCCAGCGCATGACCGCCGCCCCCAGGTCCTCCTCGGGCGGGCGGTCGAGCTTGGCCCGGAACGCCGGGTCGGTCAGGAACGTGGCGATCCCCTCGCCCCGCAGGAACGGCAGGAAGCCCCGGTCGAGGTCGGCGGGCCGCCACCCCAGCGTGGTGGTGTCGAGCGTGACCAGCAGGGCGGTGTAGCCGGCGGCCCGGGCCCGGGACAGGAAGCTGGCGCACACGTCCGGGTCGGTGGGCCAGTAGAGCTGGAACCAGCGGGGCCCGTCCCCGGCCGCCGCCGCTGCCTCCGCCGCCTGCTCGGGGCTGTGCGACGCCGCGCAGGAGTGGACGTACGGCAGACCCACCGCGGCGGCCGCCCGGGCCGTGGCCAGCTCGCCCTCCTCGTGGACCAGCGTCTGGACGCCGATCGGGGCGAGCGCCACCGGGGCCGGCAGCGTGGTGCCCAGCACGGTGGTCGTCAGGTCGCGCTCGGCCGCGCCCCGCAGCATGCGGGGCACGATGCGCCACCGGTCGAACGCTTCGCGGTTGGCCCGGGCCGTCGCCCCGCTGCCCGCGCTGGGCAGGATGTAGCCCAGCGCGTCGGCGCTCAGCACCTCGGCCGCCCGCTCCTCCAGCTGGGTGAGGCCGGTGGACAGCTCGGGCTTCTGCCCGGCGAACATGCCGTTGGCGTAGATGCCCGTCTGGAAGTCGCCGAAGTTGCCCATGACGAACGTCAGAACGTAGCGATCGGGTTGACCGGGCTGCCGGACGTGCCGGCGAAGCGGACCGGCGCCACGGCCAGCTGGAAGTCCCACTGGCCGAGCTCAGCGGCCGTCGCCGCGCAGGCCTCCAGGTCGCAGTTGTCGAGCAGCCACAGGCCCATGGCGACGAGGCCGACGGCGTGCACCGGCATGAGCACGTCGTCGTAGCTGGAGGGCTGGACGTCCTGGGGCGTGTCGGCCCCGATCAGCGCCACCTCGCGCGCGTGCAGCCACGGCAGGCAGGCGGCGTGCCACCCGGCCTGCGTGATGCCGATCGTGGCCCCGGACTCGCGCCGGGCGCGGCCGAAGCCGGTCCGGAGCAGCACGGCGTCGCCGGACCGCACTCGCACCCCCTGGCGGCGCTCGGCCGCCTCGAGGTCGCCGGGGAACACGCCCTCCCCCGGCTCCAGCCACGGCACACCCCGCACGGCGGCGACGTCGAGCAGAACACCGCGGGTGACGATCCCGTTCGCCGCCGCGGTGACCGCCGCCCACGACGAGCCGGTGGCGGGGTCGACCAGGTCGTGAGGCCGGCCGTTGTACATGCGGCCGTCCCAGAAGATGTGGCAGGGCGAGTCGACGTGGGTGACCGTGTTGCCGTGGAACGTGAGGCCGAGTCGCTCGGACGAGAAGCCCCATCGCCGGTCGTTCAGGAACCCGGGCGCCGGCATGTGCTCGGCCCCCGGCATCTCGGCGGCGCACGGGCACGACGTCGTCGCCCGCTCCATGTCGTCGGGGACGGCGACGTCCCAGGCGCACGACACGCTCCGGCCGTGGCGCACGGCCCGGGCCGCCGCCCGCCGGACGTCGTCGGTGACGTGGTTCAGGGTGCCCAGCTCGTCGTCGTCGCCCCACCGCCCCCAGTTCGACAGCGTGTCGAACCACCCGAGCACGTCGTCCTGGGTGGGCACCGGTCGCCCTGCCGTCATGCCGTCCTCGACCCCCTCCGGTCCGGCGGTGCGGGCGCCGGGCCCGCGGGACGGGCCCGACACTAGGTCAGCCGCCCGGTCGGTCCGCGTTCCCGCCGGGCGCAGGTGTCCGTCCCCCGGGCCGAGCTCGGCCGCCACCTCTCGGCCCCCGCTGGTCTGAGCCGTCGCGGGCCGGGGCGGGCGGTTCAGCCGAGGACGTCCTCGTGGAGCCAGCCGAGGGCGAAGCCGGCCAGCACGCTGACCCAGAGGAAGATCACCCCGCTCAGGTTCTCGTGCTGGGTGAAGAGGAAGATCGACCAGCCCAGCCCCCCGAGGGCGAGCACCCAGAGCGAGAGGTAGAGGGCGAGGAGCGTCAGCGCCACGACCAGGGCGACGATGAACGGCAGAGCCAGCAGGGCCGCCACCCCGTGGGCGTGCACCAGCGCGGCGGCGCCCACGACGCCGGCCACCACCAGCACGCCGATCGCCGCCGGCTTGGCCCAGCGCGGCGTGTGGGCCCGGACCCAGGCTCGCGGCCGGCGCCGGAGCTGCGCCCACCGCTGGCGGGCGCGGCGCACCCGGGTGGCGATGTCCGGCGGCGGACCGGACGGACGTCGGCCCGCAGCGGCGCCGGGGGCGACGGGTTCGACCGCGTCGCGCCGGTCCCCGGCCCGGCGGCGATCGTCGACCCGGCGCTCGCCGAGGCCATCGGGCACCGGATCGGCGCCGGCCAACGGATCGGCCTCAGCGACCGGATCGGCGTCGGCCAGCAGATCGGCAGGCGGGTCGACGCCGAGGTGCTCGGCGAAGAGGGCGACGATCTCCCGGGCCCGCTCCAGGTCGTCGGGCCCCACGTCGTCGTGGGCCGCGGCGTTGGCCAGACCCAGCAGCACCCGGGCCCGCCGCCGCAGCTCGGGCGCGACCCATCCCTGGGTCGCCGGGTCGTAGGCGAACACGGCCAGGCAGAACCGGTGGTCCCGCAGGCTCTCACCGGGACGGTAGCCCTCGGCCCGGCGCCGCTCGTTGACCGCCTCCAGCCAGCCCGCCCCGTACGTCTCCCGCAGCCGGCGCTCCAGCCCGGCCTCGAGCTGCCCGGCGACCCACCGGGCAGCGGCGCTCACCCTCTCCTGCACGCGTCCCTCACCGTGATCCCCCGCGATCCCCTTCCGATTCTGCCCCATCGCCGCCGCGCTCTCGGGCGCGCCGACCGCGGGACGCGCGCGGCTCAGGTCGGGATCTCGCGGTTCGACCAGTAGGGCGCCCGGAACGGGAACGCCTGGCCGAGCCAGGTTCGGAGCGCCTCGTGGACGCGGCCGTACCAGCCGGCGTCGTAGGCCGAGGCGGTGACCCACCAGCTCACGTCGACGTCGTGGTCCAGCAGCTCCTCGGTCAGCGGGGTGCGCCTGCCCAGGGGATACAGGTAGAAGCACCCGAGGTAGGCGCTGCCCGGGTCGCGCAGCACGTAGGCGAACGAGCCGTGGTCGCGGAACTCGCACTCGTGCCAGACGAGGTCGAGGTAGTCGTACTCCTCGGTCACGGGCCCCTCGGGCCAGTCGCCGCCCCGGGTCCGGCGGATGACGTCGACGCTGGTGTTGATGGCGGCAAGGTCGTCGTCGAGGTCGGCCCGGGACAGCGGCCGGGCCCGCAGGTCGCCGTGGGCCAGCTCCCGCGGGATCTCGAAGCCGGGCGGGACGACGAGGCGCTTCACGAAGCCGCGCAGGTCCATCGCGCCCAGTTGTAGGGGCGGGCTGCCGCCCGCGCCACCCCGTTCTGCGGCCGCCCAGCCGCCACGCCACCGGCACGGGCGCCCCGCGCTCGGGGACGAACCGGGCCTGGACGCGCCAGGTGCCCCGGCCGGGCGGGGACCGGAGCACCATGGCGATCTTGTCGGTTCGCCCGGCCGGCGCCCGCGGCGCCGATCAGGGCGGCGCAGGGACGGTAGCCGCGTCGGGGACGTGAGTGGCGTCGGGCCCGCCGGCGTCCGGGGCCCAGCGGCGCCCGACGCCCCAGCACGTCCCCCCGGTCAGCACCTGTCGACGAGCTCCCAGACCCCGGGTTGGGTCTGGCGCAGCGACGTGGTCGAGAACCACAGGCCGAGCGAGTCGTTGCTGCCGATGGCGGTCAGGAAGATGAAGCCCTCGGCCCGGCCGGCGTCGCGGTGCTCGCCGTTGGTGGCGGTGACGCACTGGCCGCCAGGCGGCGGCTCCTCGCCACCGCCACCACCACCGCCTCCGCCGAGGCTCTGGAGCCGGGCGTTGGCCTCGTACACGCTCCAGTCGTTGGAGTTGCACAGGCCGCAGTCGGCGCCCACGAACAGGCTGCGGGCGTTGGTGTCGCCCATGAGCTGCCAGCGGAACCAGGCCGTGGCCGGGCCGCGGAACCCGCCGACGTTGCCGACCGCCGTGAAGTGGGTAGCGCCGGCCAGCTCGGCGTAGGCGGCAGCGATGTCGACACCCGTGTAGCGAGCCCGCACCGTGCTCGGGGGCACGATCGTGTCGTTCTGGCCCGCGAAGAAGATGGCCGTGTCGCTGTCCTGCAGGCCGGATTGGTTCTGCGACCACGGCTCGAGCGGGGCGGTCGTCTTCACGCCGGGGTCCTTGGCCGCGTTGATGGCGCCGCCACCGCCCTGCGAGTGGCCGGTGCTGCCGACGTTCTGCAGGTCGACCCGGCCGTTGAAGCGGTTGCCGGCCTGGCTGTTCCAGGTGCGGAGCTGCTCCAGGCCCTGGAGCATCTCCCGGCCGCTGCCGGCGTTGCTCGTGTTCGCCGCCGCCACGATGAAGCCGTGAGAGGCCAGGTGGCGGAGGAAACCGTCGTACACCTGCGGCGACGTCCCGGTGCCGTTGCCCCACAGGACGACGGGGTGGCGGGTGCAGCCGTTCGAGCCCAGGTTGGCCGGGCTGTAGAAGGTGTTGGTCGACGTCGACTGGGTCGTCACGCTGAACGGCCCGGTGCCGGCGAAGTTGGTGCCGACCGACGGGCAGCCCGACGCCTGGGTCGGCGCCTCCGGCGCACCCGGCGCCGCTTGTGCGGGCGCCGGCGCGGCGACGATGAGCCCCGCGCCGATTAGCGCGGCCGCCAGCAGTCCCCGCCGGAGCAACCGCGCGCGGCGCGGCCGCCGTGATCGTTCGTTCTTGGCCATGGCCCCTCCCAGCTGGAGCTAAGTGACAGATTGTCACATGACTGTCGCCATACTGTCATCGAAGCCTCGAGCTGGCAAGCGTGCCGCCGACCTCGGGCTCTGAACGACCCTGTATTGATCGACATCGCCTGATCGGCGGGAGCCATCACCCATCACGGCGGCCGCGACGGCGCGGCCGGCTCTCGGGCCGGTCCGGCCCCTCAGCTCAGCGAGCTGCCGTCGTAGCGGGCGGTCAGCGCCTCGAGGTAGTGGCCGGCGGGGTCGCAGAAGTAGACGCCCCGTCCGCCGTGGTCGTGGTTGACCTCGCCCGGATGGCGCCCCTGGGGGTCGGCCCAGTGATCGATGCCCCAGGCGCGCAGCCGCTCCACGAGCGCGTCGAAAGTGGGGTCGTCGACGAGGAACGCGAAGTGCTGCCCGGGAAACTCGATGCCGGGCTCGGCGAAGTCGAAGATGCGGCCGTCGGTCAGGCGGACCTGCAGGAACGACCCGACCTCGACGGGCGCCGGGAGCCCGAAGATCTCGGCGAAGAACTCCGCCGAGGCGCGCTTGTCGATCGCCGGGACGATCGTGTGGTCGAACCGGACGTCGACCGCGGGCGCGGAGCTGTCGGTTATGCGGTGAAACCTTCCTTTCGAGTCGATGTGGACACGTGCGCGGCTCGAAAGGAGTGACGGCCGGCCCCGGGCCCGCCCACTCGTCACTCGCCGGTCGGGAGACCTTCCCGCTCACGGCTTCTCGCCGGCCCGACCATCACGCTCCGCATCGTACCGGCCGCCGGGGCGCCGGCAACGGGCGACCGGCCCGCCCGCTGGTCGGCCGGTATCGGCCGGTCCGCGCCCTCCCCGACCGGCAGCGATGGCGGGTTCGCCCCCGACCGGCCGGGAAGCGAGGGGGGCGCACGGCGTCGAGGAGGAGACGATGGAGCGACGGGTGCTCGTCACCGGGAGCAACTCGGGCATCGGGCTGCAGGTCGCGCTGCAGCTGGCCCGCGACGGGTTCCGGGTCATCGGGTCGGCGCGCGACCCGGCCGCGACCGAGGCGGTCCACAAGGCCGCGGCCGAGGCCGGCGTCACCATCGACACCGAGGTCCTCGACGTGACCGACCCGGCGGCCGCCGAGCGGGTGGTCCCGGGCCTGGCGCTGTGGGGCCTGGTCAACAACGCCGGCTACATCGAGGCCGGCACGGTGGTCGACGTCGAGCCCGACGCCGTCCGCCGCCAGTTCGAGACGCTGGTGTTCGGGCCGATGCGGCTCGCCCAGCTGGCCATCCCCGGGATGCGCCGCCGGGGCGAGGGCCGGATCGTCAACGTGACCTCGGCCGTGGCTCACGCCGGCGGGGCGCTGCTCGGCTGGTACACGGCCGCCAAGCAGGCGCTGACCGCGGCGACCGAGGCGCTGCGCGTCGAGGTCGCCGCCTGGGGCATCGACGTCATGGCCGTCGAGCCCGGTGCGACGCGCACGCCGATCTGGGACGGGGCCGCCGCCCTGCTCCGCCAGCGGGCGCAGACGTCGCTGACGCCCCGGGCCTACGCCCGCGGCCAGCAGCTGATCGACGCCGCGCTCCCCCGCCTGGGCGACCCCGGCCAGGTGGCCGTCGTCGTGAGCGGCGCCCTGCGGGCCGGCCGCCCCCGGGCCGTCTACCGGGTGGGGGCCGACGCCGCGCTGATGCGGGCCGCCGCCCGCCTCATCCCGACCGCCGCCAAGGACCGGCTGACGAGCGGCGCCCTGCGCCTGAAGGGGGACTGACCGTGGCCCGCACCGAGACGATCATCCACGCCCGGCCGGACGCCGTGTTCGCCGTGCTGGCCGACGCCCGCGCCTTTCCGGGCTTCGTGGTCGGTGCCAAGCGGGTCCGGTACTTCGACCCGCGCTGGCCCGAGCCGGGGACGACGATCCACCACACGGTGGGCGTCGGGCCGCTGGCCATCCGGGACGAGACCGAGGCGACGACGTGCGACCCGCCCCACCTGCTGGTGGTGCGGCCCAAGATCCGTCCGTTCGTGACCGCCGAGACCAGCTTCCGCCTCGAGCCCCACGGGGAGGAGGACACCCTGCTGCGCGTGGACGAGTACGCCGTCGACGGGCCGCTCGCCCCGGTGTGGCCCGGCCCCCTCGACGGGCTCATGGCCCTGCGCAACCGCCGGGTGGTCCGGCGGCTCGCCCGGATGGCCGAGGCCCGCCAGGCCGTCCAGCGGCTCGACGGGTCGGACGGCGGGGACCCGCGGTCCGAGGATCCGCGTCTCGGGGATCGGCCGACGGCGGACTGAACGCATCGGCGGCGCCCGCGACGGACCGACGGCCGACGGCCCAGGCGGCGACGGGCTGACGGCGCCGGCGGCTCAGGCGGCGCCGGCGGCGGCGCGACCCGGCCCGTCCGGGGCGGCCCCGGCGTCCGCCGCGCCGTCGCTCGCCGGCGCCGGCAGGTCGTCCAACACCTCGACGATGCCGGGGTCGCAGCACCGCCGGAGCATCCGGCGGCCCGACAGGCGGCCGCAGACGACCGGGACCGCCTTGCCGGTCAGCGCGTGGACGCCGTCGATCAGCGCGACCACCGCAGCCGGGGACGTGAGCGTCGCGTGGCTGAGGTCGACCACGAGGTCGCCGCGGCGGGCCAGCGCGGCCAGGCCGGCGACCGCGGCCTCCACCGGCAGGTCGTCCAGCACCCCGTGGTACGTGACGACGTGACCGACGTCCTCGGCAGACACCTCGACCCGAAACCCCACGGCTCCTCCCGGCACGACGCCCCAACTCCGCACCGCGGTCGGGTACCCGAGCGCGGAGGGGGCAAACGACGTTCGCCTGTGGTCGCCCGACCGCCGTGGTCGGTGGTCGCCGGCCGGCGGGCATCATCGGGCGTCCACAGGGGTGGTAGCCGTGCAGGAAGAGCCGGACGCCGGCCCGCACGGCGTCGGCCCGCACGGCGTCGCCGCTGCCGGTGACGCCGTGGTGGAAGGGCACGGCGCCCCGGACGAGCAACATGAAGTCGACGGCCGCCAGCTCAGGGTCGTCCCGGCGGAGCAGGCCCCGGTCGGCGAGCGCCCGCAGGCGGTCGGCCAGCGTGCCGAGGACCCGGGCCGGCCGGCGGCCCGCCAGGTCTCGAGCGCGGCGGGCGGGATGTCGCCGGAGCCGGCGTCGATCTGGCGGACCAGCGCGAAGTGGCGGGCGAACTCGGGCATCGGCGCCGCCAGCGCCAGGCCGAGCTCGACCAGGGTGGCCTCGAGGCCGGACTCGTCGACGTCGGGCTCGAGGTCGCCCTGGGGGTCGGCGCCGGCGACGTCGGCCAGGTGCCGCCCGATGAGCGCCACCTGGTGGTCGGCCCCTGCGTCGTGCTCTCGGCGACGACGGCCTCGAACAGCACACCACGTCGCCGCTGCGGCCCGCCGTCGACGTCACCCCTGCTCGACGTCCGCCTGCCCGCCGGGCGCTCGGTCACCCTGCCGGCGCCGCCCGGGCGCTCGGCGTTCGCGCTGGCGATCCGGGGCGATGGCCGGGTCGGCCGGGGCGCCACGCCCCTGCCGGCCGACGATGCGGTCGGCTTCGCCGACGCGACCGGCGAGGCCGTGCGGCTGACGGCCGGCGCCGACGGCCTCCACGCGGTGGTCGCCGGGGGTGCCCCACTCCGCCTGCCCGTCCACTGGATCGGCGGCGTGGCCATGACCACCCGGGAGCGGGCCGACGCCGCCGCCCACCGCCACCGCACCGGCCGCATGGGCCACCCCGACCCGTCGTTCTGACGACGGGCGCCCCGGCCCGGGGGCGCCGAGGCCGGGGGGCGCAGCCGCCGGGTCAGAAGAGGATGAGGTCGACCTCCTGGCCGGCGAGGACGGCGCCGACCCGGGTGAAGACGTCGGGCGCCATCACGAAGTGCTGGGTGAGGGCGTGGGGTCGCGCATCCGCCGCTGCAGCGGGCTGCTGGTGGCGAGCGCACCCGCCCCGCCGGCCTGGTAGGCGGCGGTGACGAGGGCGGCCGCGGTCCGGGTCACCCAGGTGGTCACGCCCTGCACGTGGGCGCGATCCTCCGGCGTCAGCGCTGCCCCGGCCCGGGCCCGGTCCCACACGAGGTCGACCTCGGCCCGCAGCGCGCTCCGGGCCGCCCGCAGCTGCGCCTCAGGCCAGCTCCTCGAGCACCGCCAGCTGGTCGGGCAGGGCCAGCTCGGCGCCGCCGTGGCTGCGGGACACCAGCATCCGGAAGCAACCGGCGGCCACCAGGTCGTCGACCAGATCGGGCGGGACGCGCCGGGCCCGCTCGACCTCCTCGGCCCGGGCGGCGATGGTCGGGGCCAGGTCCCGCACCGCGGCGAGGATCGGCTCGGCGGCGGGTGCGGTGGGTGCGTCGGTTGCGCCGATCGCGGCCATGATCAGTGTCTCCCTGGCGCCACGCTACGACCGCCTGGCCGGCCCGGGTGTTGCACGGATCTCACCGCGGCCGTCGCCGGTCGGCCCGGCACCCCGGCCGCCCCGCAGGGCCGCGCGCCGGCCCGCGGGCGCCGAGACGTGGGACCAGCTCGTCCGCTCGCCGGGACGGCGGCCGAGCGCGGCTAGGCCGACCAGGCGCACCTCCCCCGGGAGTTCCGGCGGTTCACGGGCGCCACGCCGGGGACGCCGGTGACGGCCCGGACGCGCGGCGGCCCACCGCCAGCGTCTCGCCGCCCGCGCGTGCCCTCAGGGCTTGCGCCCCATCGCCGCCCACAGCGGGTTGCGCCAGTCGTCGGGCAGGCCCTCGGGACGGCGCGGCTCGGCGTCGGGCGGCGGCGGCAACGGCCCGGTGCGCAGCCACTCGTCGATCTGGGCGACGCCCGGCGGGACGAGCTCCCAGCCGTCGAGCAGGCGGGTGAACTCCTCGCGGGTGCGGGGGACGAACGGCTCACGGGTCTCGTTGCCGAGGTGCTCGATGGCGTCGGCCATCACCTGGCCATGGATGTCGGCGGTCAGGTGCGACAGGACGATGTAGCTGCCGGGGGCGAGGGCCTCGGTCAGCTGGCGGACGATGTCGTAGGGCCGATCCTCGTCCGGGATCATGTGGAAGATCGCCACCAGCATGAGCGCCACCGGCTGGTCGAAGTCGAGGCTCTCGGCGGCCCGCTCGAGGATGGGCCCGGGGTCGCGCAGGTCACCCTCGATGAAGTCGGTGTGGCCCTCGGCCGTGCTCTTGAGCAGCGTGTGGGCGTGCGCCAGGACGATCGGGTCGTTGTCGGCGTAGACGATGCGCGAGTCGGGGGCGATCTGCTGGGCGACCTCGTGGGTCTGGTTGACCACCGGGATGCCGGGCCCGATGTCGAGGAACTGGCGGATGCCCTGCTGCCCCGCCAAATAGCGGACCGCCTGGCCGAGGAAGACCCGGTTGGTGCGGGCGTTGGCCCGGGAGGCGTCGATGCCCCCGGGCAGCGCGGCGCTCATCTGGTGGGCGACCTCGCGGTCGGCGGGGAAGTTGTCGGTTCCGCCCAGCAGGTAGTCGTAGACCCGGGACGAGTGGGGGACGTTCGGATCGATCTCGACGGGCATCGGCCCGAGGCCGCCGTCGACGCGGTCAGTCACCGTGGCCTTCTCCTCCGCGTTTGTCAGGAACCCAGCGCAACCTTGCCCCAGCATGCCTCATCTCGCCGCCCGAATGGACCGCGTCGCGCATCCTGACAGCTCCTGACGACGCTGCCGCGCCCGACAACGCGCGCAATTACCCGCGCGGTGATTTCACACTCAACCACTGTGGGCACATATCGACACCGGAATCGGAAATGGTAGCTGAGCGTGTGGGGGTATGAGCAGAACGCTGCTCGTTGTATGAGGTCGAGCCGGGGCGCGCCGAGGGCCGAGAGCGTCCCGAACGGATCGCTCCCGGCGGGCTCGGTCGTTCGTCGGCCTGGTGTCGGTCGTGTCCGCCTCGGGGACGGCGTTCAGCCGGCGAAGTCCGGCTCGCCGGGGACGGGGGTCGCCGGCTCCGGCGCCTCGGGCTCCGGTTCCGGATCGGGATCGGGCTCGGGCTCCGGCTCGGTCGGGAGGTCCGGCGGCTCGGAGGAGGAGTGCTCCCACTGGGCCCGCAGCTCGGCCGTGTAGATGTACGGGGCGCTGTCGCCCAACGTGCACGTGGCGTCGAACCGGTAGCGGCCCTGGTCGTCGGGCACCGCCACGTCGACGGCCCAGTGGCCCTCGGCGTCGGCCCGGGCGGTCCCCGCGACCGGCGACGCCTCGCCGCCGCCGACGACCTGGGTGAGCTCCCACTCGACCGTCCCCTCCGGATGGCAGGGCGAGATCGACCGGGCCGTCACGTCGCCCCCGGGGGCGACGATCTCGGGCCGGATCTCCATCGTGCCCGGGATCGGGTCCAGGCCGTCGGACTGCGCCCCGCTGACGCCGGCGAACCCGAGGGACACGCCGGCGGCCAGGCCGACGCTGGCCGCCACCATCGCTGCTCGTCTCATCTGGATCATCTCCTCGTCGTTTCTCGCCGTCGCGACCGGTGTCCGCGGTCAGGACCATCCCCATCCTTTGGGTCACGAGGACGCCGGCACCGACTCATATGCACGGACCCGCCATTTCGTTCCGTCCACCCCCGCGACAAAACCGTTACGACTCTGCTGCTTGGGGGCTCCGGCCCCTTCCGCCGACGGCGTGTCGGGTGCGTGGTGGCTCCGGCCGGGGGGTTGCCAGCCCGCCAGCGTGCCCGCCCGTGAGCGGGTTCGAGTGGACGGCGCCGGGCGAGGCGCCGAGCGGGTCGGCGGCGGACCCGGACGGGGACGGGACGCTCAGGGTCTCGATGCGCCCGACCCGCTGGTGGTCGGCCGACCACTCGACGTCCGCTCGACGGACCGCGGGCTGTTCTGGCGACGCGCGGTCAGTCACAACCCGGGCCGCCGATCGGACCGGGTGGCGCAAACTGATTGACATCGAAGCGTTCGATATCTAATATCCTGGCCATGGAGTCGCGCCGCGGCCACGAGCCGATCGGGGTGCTGGTCACGCAGGTGGCCAAGACCCTGAGCCGGGCGTTCGACGCAGCCCTGGCCGAAGGCGGCGGCTCGCTGCCGACGTGGCTCGTCCTGTTGTCGCTGACCGGCGACCGGCACCGCTCGCAGCGGTCGATCGCCGCCGAGATCGGTATCGAGGGCCCGACCCTCACCCACCACCTCAACCGCATGGAGGGTGACGGGCTCGTCACCCGGACGCGCGATCCGCAGAACCGCCGGGTCCACCGGGTCGAGCTCACCGAGAAGGGGCGCGCCGTGTTCGAGTCCCTGCTCGGGACGGTCATCGGCTTCGACGAGCGCCTGCGCGCCGGCGTGTCCGACGACGAGCTGGCGACGTTGCGCAGCCTCCTGCGGCGGCTCGCGGCCAACGCGACGGCGCAGCCGCCCTCCGCCACGGCGGCCACGGCGGTGCCCTCCGGCACGGACGAATCCGACGAAGCAGAGAGGCAGACCCGATGACCACCACCGACATCGACGACGTCCTGGCGACGTGGACCGCCGCCGAGCGCACCGGCGACACCCGCACCCTGGAGGTGCTGTTGGCCGACGACTTCGTGGGCATCGGCCCCGTCGGCTTCGTGCTCGACAAGCCCGGCTGGGTCGGGCGGTTCGAGCACGGCCTGCGCTACGAGCAGCTCGACCTCGACGAGGTCGCGGTCCACCGCCACGGCGACACCGCCGTCGTGGTCGCCCACCAGCACGCGGTCGGCGACGCCGGCGGCACGCCCGTGCCGCCGGACACCCGGGTGTCGTTCACGATCGTCCCCACCGAAGACGGCGGCGCCGCCATCGCCGGGATGCAGTACAGCTTCATCGGTCCCCCGCTGGGCGGCCCCCGATGACGGCCACCGAGCGGTCGCGCCCTCCCGCCCCGGTCCGATGAAGCTCAGCCTCGCCCTCACCAACTACTCGTGGCCCGGCGGGTCCGCCGCCCTGGCGGGCCACGTGCACGACCTGGCGACGCAGGCCGACGAGGCCGGCGTCGACACGCTGTGGGTCGCCGACCACCTGCTGCAGGCCGACCCGCACGCGGCGATCGACGAGCCCGTGCTCGAAGCCTGGTCGACGCTGGCGTTCCTCGCCGCCGCCACCCGCCGCGTGCGGCTGGGGACGCTCGTGACGTGGGCGACGATCCGACCGCCGGCGCTCCTGGTCAAGACCGCCACCACCCTCGACGTGCTGTCGGGCGGACGGGCCTGGCTCGGCGTCGGCGTCGGCTACCGCGGCGACGAGGCGGCGAAGATGGGCCTGCCCTTCCAGTCGACCACCGAGCGCTACAGCCGCCTGGAGGAGCTGCTGCGGCTGGCGGACCACGAGTGGTCCGGCGACCACAGCCCGTTCGTTGGCCCCCACCACCACCTGACCGAGCCGATCAACGAGCCGCCGCCGATCTCCCGTCCCCGGGTGCTGATCGGGGGCATGGGCGAGAACCGGACGCTGCCGCTGGTCGCCCGCTACGCGGACGCCTGCAACCTGTTCGACGTGCCCGACGGCGGCGCCACCCTGCGCCGCAAGCTCGACGTGCTCGCCCGAGCGTGCGAGGCGGCGGGGCGCGACCCCGCCGCCGTCGAGGTCACGCTCAGCACCCGGCTGGCGGACGGCGAGACCCCGGGCCGCTTCGCCGAGCGGGCCGCCGGCCTCGCCGGGCTCGGCGTCGATCACCTCGTCCTGGTGACCAGCGGGCCGTGGCGGTCGGGCGGCGACCTCGACGTCGCGCTCGAGGCCGTGGGGCCGCTGGCGGGGATCGCCGCCTGAGCGGGACCGTCACCGGCCGCCGCCAGCCGTCACCGGAAGCGGACCCGGACCGCCGCCTCCCACGCCCGGCCGTCGCCGGCGCTGTGGGTCGCCAACGCCACGGCCCCCAAGCGTGCTCGAGGCGTCCGGAACCTGACCTCGCCCGTGAACGGGCGCAGCGCGTCGCCGCCGGTGACGACGCCGGAGCCGACCGGCCGGCGGCGACCGTCCGCCCGGACCTCGAGCGCCACCGTCCCCGGCCCGGCCGGCTCCGGCGAGGGGGCGGCGATGCGACGCCGGGGGTGGTGCGCCGCGCCAGCGCAGGCGAGCAGGGCTGGGCGCCCGAACCAGCGGGCCCTCGGGCCATCTGCGGGGTCGGGACCATCGGCCCTAGTCGCTGCGCCGGCGTCCCGGCACGCTGGGGCGGGATCTTCGACGAGGAGGTCGAACGTGCCGTTCGTGGATCGTGTCGATGCCGGGCGGCGGCTGGCCGAGTCGCTGTCCCACCTGCGCGGCGAGGACGTGGTCGTCCTCGGCTTGGCGCGGGGTGGCGTCCCGGTCGCCTTCGAGGTGGCCGCGGCGCTCGACGCGCCGCTGGACGTCCTCGTCGTGCGCAAGCTCGGCGTCCCCTTCCAGCCCGAGCTCGCCATGGGCGCGGTCGGCGAGGGGCGGGTGCGCGTCCTCAACCCCGACGTGATCCGCGCCGTCGGCGTCAGCGAGGCCGACCTCGCCGCCGTCGAGCGCCGCGAGCGCGCCGAGCTGGAGCGGCGCACCCGGCACTACCGGCGCCGCCGGCCGGGCGTCCCGCTCGCCGGGCGGACCGCCGTCGTCGTCGACGACGGGCTCGCCACCGGCGCCACCGCCAAGGTCGCCTGCCGGGTCGCCCGGGCCCGGGGCGCGGCCCGGGTGGTCGTCGCCGCGCCCGTCGGGTCGCCCCAGACAGCGGCCGAGCTGCGGGCGGACGCCGACGAGGTCGTCTGCGCCGAGCAGCCCGAGTGGTTCGTCGCCATCGGGCAGTTCTACGAGGACTTCCGCCAGGCCACCGACGAGCAGGTCATCGCCCTGCTCGACCGGGCCGCCGCCCGCGCCGCTCCCGGCGCCGCCGTCCGGGCCGGCGCCGCCACCAACGTCGCCAGCGCCGCCACGGCGGCGGCCACCGCGACCGCGACCAGCGCCGTTCCCGCCGACCCGCCCGACCCCGCCGACCCGCCCGACCCGCTCGTCCAGGACGAGGACGTCGTCCTCGACCTCGGCGACGGCGTGTCGGTCGCCGGCCGCCTCACCGTCCCCGACCGCCCCCGCGGCGTCGTCGCCTTCGCGCACGGCAGCGGGAGCAGCCGCCACAGCCCCCGCAACCGCTTCGTGGCCGCCACGCTCAACCAGCTCGGCCTGGCGACGCTGCTGCTCGACCTGCTCATGCCCCCAGAGGAGCAGGACCGCGCCAACGTCTTCGACATCGAGCTGCTGGCCCGCCGGCTCGTCGGCGCCACCGCCTGGCTGCACCGCCGGCCCGAGACCGGCAGCCTCCCGACCGGCTACTTCGGGGCGAGCACCGGCGCCGCGGCCGCCCTGTGGGCCGCCGCGGAGCTGGGCGGCGAGATCGCCGCGGTCGTCTCCCGCGGCGGCCGGGCCGACCTCGCCGCCGCCCGCCTCGGCGAGGTGCGGGCGCCGACGCTGCTCATCGTCGGCGGGCACGACCGGGCCGTCCTCGGGCTCAACCGCCGGGCCCAGGCGTCGCTGACCTGCGAGAGCCACCTCGCCGTCGTGCCCGGCGCCAGCCACCTGTTCGAGGAGCCGGGTGCGCTCGAGGCCGTCGCCGACCTGGCGGGCGGTTGGTTCACCCGCCACCTGCGTCCCGCCGCCCACGCCACCCGAGGAGGCGCCCCATGAGCGACACGAAGACCTTCACCGTCGAGATCGCGGTGGACGAGCACGACGACCGCACCGAAGCCAAGGCGTCGCTGCAGATCGGCGAGGAGCACCGCGGCGGCTGGGGCCGGGCCCGCCGGAACCCCGCCGATCCCGACCGCCCCCGCATCGGCGACGAGCTGGCCATCGCCCGGGCGCTGAACGACCTCGCCCACCACCTGGTCGACGACGTCGCCAGCCAGATCGAGCAGGCCGAGCACCGCTCGGCACACCTCCACCTCTAGGCATCCTCGAGATGGCCGCCGCCGGGCTCGGCGACCTCGACGACGTCCCGGCGGACCGCTGAGCCCCGGGGCCGGCCTGGCCCGGGCCCGGTCCGGGCGGTCCGGCGAGTGACGTCGCCGTCGTCCGCCGCGACCGCTCGATCGCCCACAGCTCGAGCGGCACGAGCGCCCGGCGCTGAACGTCCGCCAGCTGCTCCGGCGTCGGGCCACGGCCAGGAGCCGGGCGAGCGACCGCGGCGCCCGGCGCCAGCGCGGCTCGTGGCGCCCGCCGCGGGACGCCGGGGCCGACGGGAGAGCCGGCGCCGCCCGCGGCAGGGCCAAAGGTCCCGGGCCGATGCGGCCTCCGGCCCTGCCGGGTCGGCCGCCCCCTGTTCAGGCTGGGGTCATGGAAGGGATCGTGATCGGCATCGACGAGTCGCCCGGCTCGGCCACCGCGCTGCGGTGGGCGCTGCGCGAGGCGGCGGCCCGGGGCTGGCCCCCGGTCACGGCGGTCCTCGGCTGGGGCACGCTCGACCGCCACTGCGTCGTCCTCGGCGAGCGCTTCGAGCGGGGCTACGACCTCCAGGATGCCGACGACGCCCTGCTGGCGGTCATCGAGGCGGCGGTCGGCGTCAAGGCGGCCCGGCGCATCAGCCGCCGGGTGGCCTGCGGCGACGGCGCCAGCGCCCTGCTCGACGCGGCGGTCGGTGCCGACCTGCTGGTCGTGGGCGCCCGGGGCGGCGGCGGGTTCCACGACCTGCGTCTGGGGTCGGTGGCCGAGCAGTGCCTCCACCACGCCCCCTGCCCGGTGGCGGTCGTCCGCCCGGCGGCCGGGGCCGGGACCGGTGGCGACGGGACCGACACCGGCGTGGCCGAGGCCGACGTCCCCCCGCTGGGCCGCGTGCTCGTGGGCGTCGACGGATCGGAGGGCGCCCAGCGGGCCCTGCACTGGGCGATCGACGAGGCCCGCACGCACGGCGCCGTGCTCGAGGTCCTGCACGTCTGGCGGCCGCCCACGACCATCGGCGAGCCGGTCGACGTGCTTCCCGCGGACCCCCTCGACGTCGACGCCGGCGACAAGGCCGCCCGCCACCTGGTGGACACGGCGCTGGCCCGGGAGGACCTGGCCGGCTTGACCGACTCCCCCACGGTCCACGTGACGCACGGCCCCCCGGCGGCGACCGTGCTCCAGGCCGCCCACCGGGCCGACCTGGTCGTGCTCGGCGCCCGGGGGCGCGGCGGGTTCCCGGGCCTCCGGCTCGGCGCGGTCGGCCACCAGGTGGCCCGGCACGCGCCCTGCCCGGTCGTCGTCGTGCCGCCGCCCGACCGCTGACTGCACTTTCCCAGACCCGAAACCCCGGCACCCGGCCTCCGCCGCCGGGTCCCGACGAAGGAGCCCGAGATGTACCGCACGATCATCGTCCCGCTGGATGCCATCGGCGGATCCGACGAGGCGCTGCCGGTGGCCGCCACGCTGGCCCGGCAGAGCGGGGCCGCCGTCGAGCTGCTGACCGTCGCCACCTCGGACGTCGACGTGCTCAAGGCCGAGTCCGCGCTCGTCGACCTGCTCGACCGGTGGCGGCTCGACCTGGTCGACGTGGAGGCCCGCACCCGGGTCGTCCGGTCCGACGACGTGGTCGGGGCCGTGCTCGACGCGGCCGAGGCCCCGGGCTCGCTGGTGTGCATGGAGACCCGGGCCCGCGGCGCGCTGGGCGAGCTCGTCCTGGGGAGCGTGAGCGAGCGGGTCGTGCGCGAGTCCCATCACCCGATCCTGCTGGTCGGGCCCCGGTGCGGGCCCGCCCCCGACCGGTTCGCCTCGCTGGTCGTCGCCCTCGACGGCTCGTCGCTCGCCGAGGCGATCCTGCCCACGGTCGCCGGCTGGACGACCGAGCTCGGCGTCACGCCCTGGCTCTTCCAGGTGCTGCCGGGGCCGATGCCGGAGCAGCTCGGTGGCACCGACGTCGCCGAGAGCGCCTACGTCCACCGGATCGCCAACACGCTCCCCCACCCGGCGCGCAGCGCCGTCGAGTGGGACGTGTCCCACGACCGCGACGTGGCCGCCGCCATCGCCCGGTTCGCCGGGGACCGGCCCGCGGCCGCGATCGCCCTCACCACCCACGGACGCACCGGGCTGAGCCGGCTCGCCCTCGGCAGCGTCGCCCTCGAGGTGGCCCGCCAGGCGACGGTGCCCGTGCTCGTGCTCCGGCCGGAGTGGACGGACCGGGCGGGCGGGTGACGGGCTGACCGGGCGCCCCGGCCGGCCCGGCGGGCCGCCGGGGTCGGGCGGGTACGGGGCGTCCCCGTCCGCTCCCCCACCGCCGTCGCCGCTGCCGCCGACCCCGGTCCCGCCGCCGCAGGCTTGACCGGAGGCACCCCCGGGCCGCCCGCTGGGCGACGACACCGGCGAGGTGCCCCCTGATCTCGACGCCGAGCCGCCCCGCTACGCCAACGTCCGCCTGACGCACCCGGACGGCACGCCAGTCGACCGGCTCCGGCCCCTGCCCGCCGCCGCGGTGGTCGCCCTCGACCTGGACATCGGCGCGCTCGACCCGCAGAGCGCGGTGGCCGCGCCCACGCCGTTCCCCGACCGGCTCGTCCCCGGGGACACCTGGCTGCGCGTGCTCGTCATCAGCCCGGACTTCGCCGTGGCGGCCGATCTTCGCCGGCGAGGGCCGGACCGTCGGGGCGGCGCGGCGGGCCGCCACGTTCGCCTTCCTGGCCGAGGGCAGCCTGTTCGGGCTCGCCTACCGGCGCACGCCTGGTCGCACCTGGCCCTGGCCGCGGCGGGCGCGGC
Source organism: Acidimicrobiales bacterium (assembly GCA_036563805.1). Lineage (GTDB taxonomy): Bacteria > Actinomycetota > Acidimicrobiia > Acidimicrobiales > VFJN01 > DATCLS01. The sequence goes on from DATCLS010000038.1 coordinate 113,052, forward strand.
TGGGTGCGCGTGACCCCCGTCGGCGTTCCCGGGGGTGGCCAGGGCGTCCGTCCCCGCCGCCCCAGGACGAAAGTGAAGGCTCATGGGACCTTCGGCCCTGCCGATCGACGGCGACCGGGGCCGATGCTGGGGCGGTGCGCTACCACCCCCATGCCCGTGGCGACCAGGCCGGACCCTGGTTCCAGCGTCACCCCCGCCTGGCGGTCGGTGTCGCCGCCGGGCTGTTCGCGGTCGTCTTCGCCGTGCGGCTGGCCGTGCACGAGACGAACGACGCGATCTTGCTCCTGTTCGTCCTGCCGGTGGCACTGCTCGCCGTCGCCTTCGGCCTCCGGGCCGGGGCCGCGGCCGGGCTGCTCGGCGTCGCCCTCCTCGCCGTGTGGATGGCGGTCGCCGACGTGGCCCTCAGCCCGCTCGGGTGGGTGGCCCGGGCGACACCGCTGCTGTTGCTTGGCGTGCTGCTCGGCGCCGCGGCGGACCGGCTCCGGGAGGCCGCCGAGGTGGAGCGCCGGCTGGTCCTGGCCGAGATCCAGGCCCGGGAGGCGGCGGAGCTCCACGACTCGGTCATCCAGCGCCTGGCCGCCGCCAAGTGGGCGCTCGAGGCGGGCGACGACCAGCGCAGCATCGAGCTGCTCACCGAGAGCATCGAGACGGCCGAGGCCCTCGTCGCCGAGCTGCTCGACGGCGACGGGGACAAGGCCAGCGCGGCGCGGCCCAGCGCCGCGCCGCCGCCCGCGGTGGACGGGATGCGGCCGTCGCCGACCCCGAGTGGCGACGCGCGCACGCCGGCGGGGACGTCGGGGAGATCCTGACGTCTACGAGGACGACGGACAGGGAACGAGGTAACCGATGACGATCCGTGTGTTCCTGCTCGACGACCACGAGGTGGTGCGTCGAGGCCTGCGCGACCTGCTCGACGCCGAGGACGACCTGGAGGTGGTCGGCGAGGCGTCGACGATGGAGGAGGCGCTGCGCCGGATCCCACCGACCCGTCCCGACATCGCCATCCTCGACGTCCGGCTGCCGGACGGGAACGGCGTCGAGGCGTGCCGCGACATCCGGTCGGCCCACCCCGAGATCCAGTGCCTGATGCTGACGTCGTTCGCCGACGACGAGGCGCTGTTCGACTCGATCATGGCCGGCGCCGCCGGCTACCTGCTCAAGCAGATCCGCGGCCCCGACCTGGTCGACAGCGTGCGCCGGGTGGCCGCCGGCCAGTCCCTGCTCGACCCGGCGATGACGGCCAAGGTGCTCGAGCGGCTGCGCCGGCCGCCGCAGGAGGACGAGCAGCTCGCCCAGCTCACCGAGCAGGAGCGCAAGATCCTCGACCTGCTGGCCGAGGGGCTGACCAACCGGCAGATCGGCGAGCAGCTGTACCTGGCCGAGAAGACGGTCAAGAACTACGTGTCCAACCTGCTCACCAAGCTGGGCATGCACCGGCGCACCGAGGCGGCCGTCT
>DATCLS010000041.1:0-35813 GCA_036563805.1 Acidimicrobiales bacterium
CTCATAACCCGAAGGTCGCGGGTTCAAATCCCGCCCCCGCCACCAAGTGAAGACAACGATGAGGTCCCATCCGAAAAGGATGGGCCCTCATCGTTGGCGGCCGACTTCAACGGATCGTCCAACGGGTGAGCATGCGCCCGGACGCTCGCCTCGTACGAGAGCGAGCGCGCCGCGAAAGTCGCAGCGATAGCCGAGCTCCGGCCCATCAGCCTACGGACGCTGCACGCTCACCTTCCGGAGCTGGACGGCTCCGACCGGCCTGTCGACCTCGACGTGGGCTGGGAGGCCATCCTTCAGCTTTCGGAGCCGACCGTTCTCACGCACCGGCTCCACTTGTCACTTGGCACCTCAGCGGGGGTGAGATTTCCACATCGACGGTGAGTGCGAACTGGTCACTCGCTGGCCGAGGACGCTGAGCCGGACGACGAAGACCTGAAGGCGTTCGGCGACATCAGCGTCACCTTCCACGGCGTTCCCGTATGCACGAGAGTCGGGGGCAGAGCCTGACCGCCCGCGCCTCGTCGCTATGGCTCGTTCTCGGCACACTTCGGACCCCCATCGACCCGCCGTCCGGCTCGGGAAAGGAGGCGTGCTGGCGGCGTGACAGCACGACGGCGAGCAAGTTCCACCGCTACGAGGACCTCGACCCTCGCCGACGATCGACCGGCTCCTCGTCGAGAACCACGCTGATCCACGCTCCCACTCCATCCTCGGCCGGCATCGCTGGGGCTCCCCCGCCGGGCGAGTGGGGGCTCCCCCGCCGGGCGAGAAGGTGCGACCATGACGGCGTGACCGCAGCCGACCCGGCGAATCCGGCGCGCTGGCCGTCGATCCCCGTCGCCGGCTGGGAGGACACCCGCGACACGTTCCAGCTGTACACGCAGGTGGTCGGCAAGGTCCGGCTCGCCAACGAGCCGCTCCTCAACCACTGGTGGAACGTGCCGCTGTACGTCACGGCCCGCGGCCTCACCACCTCGCTGATGCCGCACCCGACCGGGCCCGCCTTCCAGATCGACTTCGACCTCGTCGACCACCGCCTCGACGTGGTCACGGTGGCTGGCGGGCTCCGGTCGCTGGAGCTCGGGCGGGTGCCGGTCCCGGTCGCCGATTTCTACGCCCGCACCATGGCGCTGCTGGACGAGCTGGGCGTGGCCACCGAGATCTGGTCCGTTCCTGTCGAGATCCCCGGCGCCATCCCGTTCGCCGACGACCGGGTGCACGCCAGCTACGACGCCGACGCCGTCGACCGGTTCTGGCGGGTGCTGGTTGCGATGGAGCGGGTGCTCAAGGAGTTCCGGGGGCGCTTCGTCGGCAAGTCCAGCCCGGTCCACCTGTTCTGGGGCGCCCTCGACATGGCCGTGACCCGGTTCTCGGGCCGGACCGCCCCGCCGCACCCGGGCGGGGCGCCCAACGTCGGCCCGCACGTCATGGTGGAGGCCTACTCCCATGAGGTCAGCAGCTGCGGCTACTGGCCGGGCCCGCCCGGCGAGGAGGGGACCTTCTACGCCTACGCCTACCCGGAGCCGCCCGGGTACCGGGACGTGCCGGTCGCCCCCGACGGGGCGCGCTGGGACGACGAGCTGGGCGAGTTCGTCCTGCCCTACGAGCTGGTCCGCGATGCGGCGGAACCCGAGGTGGCGCTGCTCGCGTTCCTGCAGAGCACGTACGAGGCGGCGGCCGACGCCGGAGGCTGGGACCGCACCGCCCTCGAGCGGCGCCAGACTGGCGAGCGGTCCGAGTGACAGCGGTCCGAGTGACAGCGGTCCCAGCCACGGCGGCCCGAGCGACAGCGGGCAGAGCGCCCGAGCCACCACGGCCCGAGCGTCCGAGCCGCCACGGTCCGAGCCCGAGCGAACGATGAGCCACCGATGAGCCTCCAGACCCCGATGCCGGCTGCCTTCGTCGGGCACGGCAGCCCGATGAACGCCCTGGAGCACAACCGGTTCACCGAGGCGTGGCGGGCCTTCGGCGCCCGCGTGCCCAGGCCCCGGGCCGTGTTGTGCGTCTCGGCGCACTGGTACACGAACGCCACGGCGGTGACGGCCATGGCCAAGCCCCGGGTCATCCACGATTTCTACGGCTTCCCCCGGGAGCTGTTCGAGTTCGACTACCCCGCCCCCGGCGACCCCGAAGTCGCCGAGCTCGTCGCCGAGACGGTCAAGCCCCGCTGGGTCGGGCTCGACGTCGACAGCTGGGGGCTCGACCACGGCACGTGGTCGGTGCTGGCCCGCATGTTCCCCGAGGTCGACGTGCCCGTCCTCCAGCTGTCGATCAACGCTCTCGAGCCGCTCGACTACCACCTCGACATCGGCGCCCGGCTGGCGCCGCTCCGGGAGCAGGGCGTGCTGATCGTGGGCAGCGGCAACGTCGTCCACAACCTCCGCCAGATCGACTGGCGCCTGCCCGACGGCGCCACCGACTGGAACCGGCGCTTCGACGAGGCCGCCACGGCGCTGGTGGGGGAGCGGCCCGAGGACGTCCTCCAGCTCGCCGAGCACCCCGACTACGAGCTGGCCGTGCCGACCCCCGACCATTTCATCCCGCTGCTCTACGTCGCCGCCCTGGCCGCCGCGGCGGGCGAGAAGCTCGAGAGCTTCGTCGGGGGCGCGGCCTTCGGCTCGATCTCCATGACCTGCTACGCGCTCGGCGCCGTCGGCCCGCCGTCGACCAGCACCGAGCCGGTCTCGTCCGCCCGGTCCACCGACGCCCCCGCGGACCAGTCGAACCTCTGAGCCCTCTGACCCTGCCCGGTCAGACGGGCCCGTCCGAGGCGGAGCCGGGCGCACCGACAGGAGGTACAGGCCGGAGGATCCGGCGACCGCGAGCCGTGTCCCGGTGGTGTCGAGGTCGCAGCTTCGGGCGACCCCGTCGATCGCGATCTGGCAGAGCCGGTCAAGGGTCGTGGCCCCGAACAGGGCGATCGAGCCGTCGCCGCCGGCTGTCAGGTAGGAGCCCGTCGGGTCGACGGCGAGGCTCCACGCGGCACGATGCCGCCGACGAGCCACCAGACGGCGCGACGGGATGTCCCACACGCACAGCTCGTTGTCGTCGCTCATGGCCACGATGTGCGTGGATCCGGGCACGAAGGCGCACCGGTGGTATGCCCGCCGGGGGTCGAGCGTGGTTCGGTCGTCGCTGCCCACCTCGACGATGTGGATGCCCTGCGTCGTGCAGATCGCCAGTTGCTGGCCGTCGGGGCTCGCCTTCAGGTCGATGGCGTCGTCAGCCGGCAGCCGCCACTCCCGGTGCGCGGTGTCGACGTCGACGAGCACCACCTCGCGGTGGACGTCGTCGGCTGCCAGCAGATGACCGGGCGTCGGCCAGCGGAAGACGTCGAGGTCGCCAGTGCCATAGCCCCCGCGGACATCGAGCTGGGCGATCTGCTCGCCCGTGCGGGCATCGCGCATCCGGATCGGGCCCCCGTGGATGGCTGAGGGCCCGTGCGCCAGCGCTCGTCCGTCCGGCGACCAAGCGGCTCGACCCACCCCTTGGTGCGTCCACAACAGGATGTCGGGGTCGTCTGCGTCGACCACGCCGATGAGATTGCCCTCGAACTGAGGCGCCAGCAGGGCGAGGAGCTGTCCGCCGGGCTGCCAGTCGGCCCGGCGGATCGAGCCCACCGCGCGGTACACGTGGGGCGGTTCCGGGTCGGCTCGCTGGACGCGGACGACGGGGTCTCGCGACGCCGCGGCGAGAAGGTTCTCGGTCGGGTGCCAGGCGACGCTCCACCCGCTCGCGCGCACGACCCCGTCGTCGTCCTCCGATCGGTCGGCCTCGGGCCGCCACAGGGCGATGTCGGCGTCGAGCGGATCGGCACGGAGGCTGTCGAGCGCGGGGCGCGAGGTGCAGGCCAGCGACGCGCCATCGCAGCACCACTCGAGGTCCATGGCGCTGTGGAAGAAAGACGTGGAGGTTAGGTCGACGACCCGGCGGCGAATCGGGTCGACGATCGCCAGGTGGCCCTCGGCGGCGAAGGCGAGGACACCGCCGTCCGGCCGCCAGGCCAGTGCGCCCCGGAGCGCCTGGTGTTCGGCGAGCGTCCTGGCCCGGCGGGCCTCGAACTCGTGATCCGCCATCGCAGCGACAATGTCGTCCCAGAAGTCCCAGACGTCGGGCTCCTCGGCCGTCGGATCGCGCCAGCGAAACAGCCGGCCCCCGCTGCTCGCGCACGCGAGGCCGGAGACGGGGTGCCAGGCCAGCGCGGCGGCGCGCTCACGCTCGGATCGGCCGACGGTGAGGACCGTCGGGGTGCGGCCGTCGAGCGGTGCGATGCGGATGCCGCAGCCATCGGACACCGCCAGCGCGGCCGATCGGGGGTCCCAGGCGATGTCGGCGGGTTGCAGGCTCCGGAGCGGGACCTCGATCGGCTCGGCGGCCGGGGACGCGGTCGCGACGTCGATCAACTGCACCTCGACCTGCCGTGTGCGGTCCCTTCGCCCCGCGATGGCGAGCACGCGGCCGTCGGGGCTCAGGCGCGCCCGGAAGACGGTGTTGTCGGTCACCTTGACCACGCTGTCGAGCTCGCCGGAGCGCGTGTCCCACGTCCAGAGCGTCCCGCTCAGCAGGTCGAGGCTCGATAGCCTGCCGCCGTCCGGGTGCCAGACGAGCGTGCACGCGCCCCCCGGGTGGCCGGTCAACACCCGGAAGAGGCGCGGGTCGGCCTGGTCGGGCAGGGGATGGTCGGCGACGAGGCATCGTGCCGGCAGCGCCTCGTCGCGATGGGTGAGGAGCCCGAGGACCTCAGGGCGACCGGCGAGCCGGTTGGGCGTGAGCGCCAGGTCAGCCACGTCATCGTGGCCCATGAGGAGGTGCGCCTCTTGCCGGACGACCGTTGCGAGGATCTGCACGGCCGCGTCGTCGCCGTGCCTGGTGAGGTAGGCATGCATGTCCGACTCGAGGGCGAGCGGTCCCCCGTGGAGGAGCCGGGTGGCAAGGAAGCGCAGGTCGTGCAAGAGCTCGCCCAGTTCGGTGGCTCGGCCGGCCTGGACGAGGTGGTGGGCCAGCTGCGGCCACAGCGCGTCCCGGGCCGGGAGCGCATGCCAGCCCTCGGTGGGCCGGGAGCGATCGAGCAGCACGCGGCTGGCGCCGACCACCCGCTCGGGATGCCGGCGCCGGATCTGGTCACGGACCTCCGCGTGCAGCCGCACGCCGCCCGAGTCCGCCGCGGAGAGGAGCGAACGGTCGAGGTAGTGGTCGCAGGCGGCCTGGACCCGCACGGCGCTCAGCCCCCAGGCCCGCGCCAGCAGGGGATAGGGCACCGCGGCCCCCGCCGGGAAGGCGCCCAGCGTCAGGTAGCGGTCCAACGCCGCCTCGCCCTCGGGCACCGAGGACGCGAGCTCGTTCAGGCCGACCGACAAGCTCTGGGCCACGCCCCGCCGCTCGAGGTCGGGGTCGGCACCGGTGCCGCTGTCGGCGAGCACGTCGAGCACGCCCACGCCCTCGCGCTCCAGCTCAGCCGCGAGCTCGCCGACGGCCTCGGCCACCGACCACTCCCGTTGGCACAGGCGTTCCAGAGGCCGCCGGAGGAGGCCGAGGGCCAGCGGCCAGCCCTGGGTCCGCTCGTACAGCGGTTCGAGATCCCGGGCGTCCACGCCCGACGCGGGCCGGAGCAGCGCCGCGGCCTCGTCCCGGTCCATCCGCCCGACCTCGACCTCGATGCCGTCGAGAACGGTGGGGCGGCGGGTGGTCACCAGCCGCGTGCAACGAGGGCCCTCGACCAGGAACAGCTCGACGTCCTGGATCCGCCACGCGTCGTCCAGGACCAGCAAAACCTGCCGGTCGGCCAGGGCGTCGGCGAAGGCCGCCGCCGCGGCCCGTAACGTGCCGCTCACCGGTCCCGGCCCGACGAGATGGACGGTGAGATCGTTGAGCGTCGCCAGCAGCGTGGCCGGATTCGGTCGCGGCCCGAGATCCACCCACAGCACGCCCCCCGGAAAGCGGTCTCGCAGCCGGTGGCAGGCCTAGGCGGCCAGGGTCGTCTTCCCGTAGCCGCCGCCACCGACCAGCTTGACGGGCGTGGTCGGGGGCGCGTTGGTCAGCGCGGCCACCAGCTCGGCGGCGAGGCCCGGCCGCTCGACGAGATCGGGCCGGAGCCGCGGCGCCAGGAAAGGTGGGCGGCGACCGGCGGCCAGTGGCCGCCGGTCGAGGTCGCCGCGCAGGTCCTCGAGGCCGAGCCGGGTTGCGAGCGCGCCGAAGTCGTCGAGCGTGGCCACCTCCTGGATCGCCTCGGCCAGGCTGCGCACGAGCCGGTCCGTCAACCAGTCGCCGTCCACACCGATGTGGTCGAGGTAGGAGCGGCCGCCCAGCGCGTTGGCCGGGTCGGCGAGCGGTGCCAGCTGGCTACGAACCGCCTCGGTCAGCCGCTCCGTGAGGCTGCCCGACCGGCCCAGCGGCAGGACCGTACGCCGCCCGAAATGCTCGGCCAAAGCGCCTCGGAGGCTCGAGCGGCTCTCGTCGTCGTCGACCTCGGCGAGGACGGCGTCGAGCGCGAGCGACAGGGCCGCCGTGAACTTGCGTCGCACCCCACCGGCGGCGACGAGCCGGTCGAGCCCCGCCTCGACGATCCACCCAACGACGGCGGCCGCGACGTCCACCGGCATCCTCGACACGCTCCTCCCGCCGACCGCACTGCGCCGCCCACCCGCGCTCCGACAGAGTAGGTGCCGCCGGCGCGGCGAGAGCCGCGCCCGACGGCGGGTGTGTCGAGGCGTCGGGTCATCCGTCGAGCAAGGCGCACTCGCGGCGAGGGAACTGCCCGAAGGAGCCGAGCAGGTCGTCGCCCTGCATGACGTTCACCCGGTCCATGCTCGACGGTGCGCCCTCCCACATGGGCTCGACCTCGATGCGCACGCCGAGCTCGTCGGCCCGGGCCCGGACGGGCTCGAGGTGGTCCACGTCCGTGAAGACGTCCGCGATCTCGTCCAAGATCTCTTCGCACTCGTCCCGGCGCTCTTCGGCCCGCTCCCAGGACCTCGCTTCCACGAAGACGTAGACGCCCATCCCCGCCAGCACCAAGGCGGACAGGCCGTATCCCAGCGCCGAGAGCGCGTACCGCGTGTCGGACGGCTCGGCCGCCTCGGGCCGGCGGTAGGCCCACGCGGTCGTCACCCACCAGGTCTTCCGCGGCTTGAACGCCATCACGGCCAACACCACCGCCGCCGCGAAGCAGGCGATCGCCAACAAGACCATGGCTCCTCCTCAGCAGCCCCCGCCGCTCAGCCCCGACGCTCAGCGCACCTCGTCAGCAGAGCCTCTCATCACGCGCGGCCGTACGGGGCGCGGCGCCGGGGTGGGCGCCGCGAGCGGCGGCCGGGACGGGCGGGGAGAGCGGGCGGGCGGCGGCGCCGGCCCCGACGGTCCGGCCGGCCGGCCGCCGGCGCTCGGCGCGGCCCCGGCGGCGGGCCGCGGGCTGGCATGGTGCCGGCATGGACACCCAGCACCGCGCCCGATCGATCCCGCCGTGCGAGACCTGTGGTGGTCCCCGGGTCGGCAACCTCCGCATCACACCGGGGGTCGGCGTGCACCCTTCGAAGCAGCCCCACGTCTTTCGCCCGATGTCGTTCCTGAACGCCGTGGCCTGCCTCAACTGCGGCGAGCTGCGGCTGTACGCCCGGGACCTGCCCAGTCTCCGCCAGCTGACGCAGGAGCACCCCGAGTGGTTCACGTGGTAGCGCCGGCCGCCGGCCGCTGGCCGAACCGCCGGCGGCCGAACCGTTCGCCGCGGCCCGTCCGACCCGGCTCGGTGGCAAGGTGTCGGCATGGACACCCAGCACCGCTCCTCGTCCATCCCGCCGTGCGAGACCTGCGGTGGTCCCCGGGTGGGGGACCTCTACCTCACCGGACAGGCGGTGGGCGTGCACCCGAGGAAGCAGAACCTGTGGCACCGACCGATGTCCCGGGCGAACGTCGTGGCCTGCCTGAACTGCGGCGAGCTGCGGCTGTACGCCCAGGATCTGGACAAGCTCCGCCGCACCACCCAGGAGCACCCCGACTGGTTCACCCGGTAGGCGCCCGGCGGCGCTCCGGACCCGCGCGGGGCCACCCCGCCCGCGGCCACCCGCCCGCGGCGGTCAGGGCGGGCGCCCCTCGATGAGGGACCGGGCCTCGGGCAGCGACTTCTCGTCGGCCAGCAGCAGGACGAGGTCGCCGGGGCGGAGGACCGTTGAGCCCTGGGGTACGACGAACTCCTCGCCGCGGCTGACCAGCACCACCAGCGTGCCCGGCGGCAGGTGGAGGTCGACCAGCTGGCGGCCCGCCGCCGGCGAGCCCTCCGGGATGGCGATCTCGTGGAGCGCGGTGGTCCCGTCGCCGGACTCCACCAGCTCCAGCGGGTCCGGCCGGCGGGGTCGCAGCGGGGCGTCGACGCCCAGCCGCCGGGCCACCGCCGGGATGGTCGTCCCCTGCACCAGCACCGAGGTGATCACGATGAAGAAGACCACGTCGAAGATCACCTTGGCCTGGGCCGCGCCCTCCACCAGCGGGAACGTGGCCAGCACGACCGGGACCGCGCCCCGCAGCCCCACCCACGACACCAGCGCCGTCGCCGCCGCGCCGAACCGCGTCGGCGCCAACACCGCGCACGTCGCCACCGGCCGGGCCACGACGATCAGCACGGCGGAGATCAGCAGGCCCCGGCCCGCAACCTCCAGCAGGTCCGAGGGGAACACCAGCAGGCCGAGGACCAGGAACATCACGATCTGCATCAGCCACGCCAGCCCGTCCGCGAACCGCATCAGGCTCTTCTTGTGGATGAAGCGGACGTTCCCCATCGTGAGGCCGGCCACGTACACGGCCAGGAACCCGCTGCCCTGCAGCAGCGCGGCGACGCCGTACGTCAGCATCACCACGCCGATCAGCACGACCGGGTACAGGCCCTCGTAGCCGAGCCGGGCCCGGTTGAGGGCCGGCACGGCGAGCCGGGCGGCCCCGTAGCCGACGGCGGCGCCCACGCTCATCTGCAGGAGGAACACCGGCACCAGGGCGAGCACCGACGTGCCCGGGTCGGTGAGCAGCTCCAGGAACCCGACGGTGAGGAACACCGCCATCGGGTCGTTGCTGCCCGACTCCAGCTCGAGCAGCGGCCGGAGCCTGCCCTCGAGGCTGACGCTGTGCGACCGGAGGACGGCGAACACGGCGGCGGCGTCGGTCGACGACACGATCGACCCCAGCAGCAGGCCGGCCGTCAGCGACAGGTCGAGGACCCAGCTGGCCACCACCCCGGTGATGACGGCGGTCCCGAGGACGCCCACGGTGGCCAGCAGCAGGCCCTCCCGGACCACCGGCCGGACCACCCGCCACTCTGTGTCGAGACCGCCGGCGAACAGGATGAACGCCAGCGCCACGACGCCCACCGCCTGCGCCAGCTCGTAGTCGTCGAACTCGATCCCGCCGACGCCCTCCGAGCCGGCGAGCATCCCGATCACGAGGAAGAACAGGAGGGAGGGCACGCCGAGGCGGTCCGACAGCTTGCTCGCCACCACGCCGAGCAGGATCAGCACCCCGGCGGCGACCATCACCACCTCGGGATCAGGCACGGCCCACCTCCCGCGCGCCGGTCGACCAGGTGGGCGCGAACCCCCCTCGAGCGGCCGCGCGCTGACGAGCTGTCGCGTCGAGCGGGAGCATGGGTGCCGACAACCTAACCGGCAGGACGAATCGTCCGGCGCTACCAGGGCCGGCGTTCGCCGGTGCCGCAGGGCTTCCCAGGAATTTGCTCTATGCTATAGTAGATCCATGGTCGCCGGGGGAGCCGCCCAGGGAGCCGACGTCGCCGGGACGCCGCCAGGCGCACTGCAGGCGACCCGGCTGACGTGTCAGCGGCTCATCGATCCGCTGGGCGTGGACGAGCCGGCACCCGTCTTCGGGTGGACGCCCGTCGCCTCCCGGGGCGGCGAGCGGCAGGTCGCCTACCAGGTGCTCGTCGCGTCCGACCCCGCGCTGCTCGCCCCCGGCCGCGCCGACCGCTGGGACTCGGGCCGGGTCGGGTCCTCGGCGGTCGCCGGTGTGGCGTACGGCGGGGTCGCCCTCGGGTCGCGCGAGCGCTGCTGGTGGACCGTCCGCCTGTGGGATCGCGACGGCGAGGTGGGGGAGGTGGCGGCGCCGGCCACCTTCGAGATGGGGCTGCTCGAGCCCGACGACTGGGCGGCGTCCTGGATCGCCGGTGGCGGCCCCGGCTCCGTGCTGCTCCGCCGCGCCTTCACCGTCGATCGGCCCGTGGCCCGGGCCCGGGCGTACGTCAGCGGGCTCGGCCACTATGAGCTGCGGCTCAACGGCGCCAAGTGCGGCGACCGCGTCCTCGACCCCCCGACCACGACCTACGACCACGACCCGGAGCTGCTCGACGCCGCCGGAAGGCCGGCGAGGATCCGCTCGCCGCGGGTGCCGTACGTCGTCCACGACATCACCGACCGCGTGCGGCCGGGCGCCAACGTCGTGGGGCTCGTGCTGGGCAACGGCTGGTTCAGCTTCGCCGACGAGCCCCACACGGGCCTGCGCCGGCCCTGGGCCGACCGGCCGCGCGCCCTCGCCCAATTGGAGGTCGACTTCCGTGACGGGTCCCGCCTCGTCGTGGCGTCCGACGCGTCGTGGACGGTCGGGACGAGCCCGATCGTCCACGACGACCCCGTCCACGGGGAGCGCTACGACGCACGGCTGGAGCAACCGGGCTGGGACGAGCCGGGCTTCGACGATGCGGGGTGGGAGGCCGCGACGCTCGTCGACGGTCCGGGTGGCGCGCTGCGGTGCCTGGCGATCGAGCCGACGAGGGTGATCGAGACCCGACCGCCGGTCGCCGTCCGCGACCTCCCCGGCGGCGTGCGGATCTTCGACTTCGGTCAGCACGTCAGCGGTTGGACGAGGATCGTGGTCTCGGGCCCGCCGGGCGCCGAGGTGACCCTCCGCCACGCGGGCGAGCTCCACGAGGACGGGACGCTGGACGACCGGGCCAACATGGCCGCGCACAGCACGGCCCGCCAGACGAACGTGTACGTCCTCGGCGGGCCGGGCGGACCGGGCGGGTCGAGCGGATCGGGCGACACGACCAGCGCGAGCGGGCCGAGCTCTGCCGCCTGGGAGCCGCGCTTCACGCTCCACGGCTTCCGCTACGTGGAGCTGGCGGCCCCACCCGACGTCCACGTCGAGGCCGTCGAGGCGCGGGTGGTGCACTCCGACGTGGCGGCGAGCGGCCGTTTCCGGTGCGCGAACGAGCTGCTGAACCGCATCGACGAGAACGTCCGCTGGACGTATCGGGCGAGCTTCCAGGGCTATCCCCAGGACGCAGCCGACCGGAGCGAGCGGATCGGCTGGCTCGGTGACCCGGGGTGGATCATCGAGGACTTCCTCTACACGTTCGACACGCACGCCTACTGGGCGAAGTGGCTCGACGACATCCGCGACACGCAGCTGCCGGACGGCAGCGTGCCGATCGCGACGCCGATCCACTGGCGCGGCTCGACGAACTGGGACGTGCTACCCCGGTTCCCCTACGCCCCCTGGCCGGACTTCAGCGTGGCCACCTACGTCGTCATCGCCTGGCACGTGTACCGGTTCCACGGCGACCGGGCGCTGCTCGAGCGCCACTACGACTCGATGTGGAGGGCTTTGGACTGGGCCGTCGGCCTGGCCGACGACGGCATCCTCGGGGCCGGGTTCGGCGACCACATGGAGCCGCTGCCCGACGGGACCTGCACCCCGATCGCGCAACGGACACCCGTCGCGCTCACCTCGACGGCGTGGCTCTACGCGATGGCCGACATCGTGGCGTCCGCCGCCCAGGTTCTCGGGGACGCGAGCGGCGCGGCCAAGGCGTCGGACGTCCGCGAGGCGGTCCGCAAGGCGTTCGACGCCCGCTTCTTCGATCCGGCGGCGGCCCGGTACGCCACGGGCAGCCAGACGGCGCTGGCCCTCCCGCTGTGGCTCGGCCTCGTGCCCGAGGAGCACCGCGCCGCGGTGGCCCGCAACCTGGTCGACGACATCGTCGGGCGCGACGGGCGCCACCTGGCCACGGGGACCATGGGAACGGCGGCGCTCGAGCAGGTCCTCGGTGAGATCGGCGCCGCGGGCGTCATGTACGACATCGCCACCCAAGACGACTTCCCCGGATGGGGCTACCAGGTCGCGCAGGGCGCGACGACGGTCTGGGAGACCTGGGGGCACGCGGCGCGGAGCTACCCGGAGGCGAGCCGGAACATGAAGCTGCTCGCCGCCGTGTCGGTCTTCCTCTACCGCGACGTGGCCGGCCTGGCCTGCCTGGCGCCCGCCTGGGAGTTGCTGCGGATCCGGCCCGCCGTGACCGACCGGCTGGCCCACGCCGAGGCGTGCGTCCGGACCGTGCGCGGCGACGCGGCGGTGGCCTGGTGGCGCGGCGACGGGCCGGACAACGCGCTGGAGGTCGAGATCGTCGTGCCGGACACGAGCCGCGCCGACGTCTGGCTTCCGATGGCGACCGACGGCGTCGTCACGGCCGGGGCCGACGACCGGCAGCTGTGGCCCGTGACGGCACCCGGGCCACGGCCGCAGGAGCTCCGACACGTCCGATGGGAGGACGGCTTCCTCCGCTTCGAGGCGGGTGGGGGCACGCACCGGTTCCGCGTCACCGGCGGCTGACGAGCTCGCCGCCGCGGGCGCGGACCAAGGGACACACGACGGGGACGCAGGACGTGGTGCGGGCGACGCACCACCGATCGGGGAGGAGGCCGCATGAGCGGACCTGACGGGCAGAGGGTGGAGCGGCCGGTGATCGACCGCCGGCAGTTCCTGGCGCGGGGCCTCGGCGCGGCCGGGGTGGTCGCGCTCGGCGGCCTGGTCGCCGCGTGCGGCGGCGACGACAGCGACCCGGGCGGCGGCACCCCGCAGAGGGGAGGCACCCTGCGGGTCGGCACGTCGGACGCGGTCGCGGCCAACTACTTCCGCGGCGACTCCCTGGGCACCAGCGACGCCTCGATCGTGCAGTTCGCCTACCCGCTCTTCATCGGTGCCCCCGACCGGGTCGCGCTCGAGTACGGCCTGGCGGAGTCCTACGAGGCGGCCGAGGACGGCCGGACGCACACGATCACCCTGCGCCCGGGCCTCACGTTCCACGACGGCTCGCCATGTGACGCGGAGGCGGTGGCCGAGAACCTCCGCTCGGGCTTCTTCCCGGACCACCCCCTGCGCGACCAGGGCGCCTATCGGGCCCAGGCCACCTTCTTCGGGGAGCCGACGATCGTGACCAGCGTCGACGTCGTGGACGAGGTCACGCTGCAGATCGCGCTGGCGTCGCCGATCGCCGACATCCGCGATGGCCTGTACCTGGGCAACCCGATCATGAACCCGGCGATCCTCGCCCGGGAGGACTACGGGACCGACGCCAGCGCGCTGCGGGACGCCGGCTCGGGCCCCTTCCGCGTCACGTCCTTCGAGCCCGGCTCCTACATCGAGTTCGAGCGGTTCGACGGGTTCTACGAAGAGGTCCTGCTCGACGCGCTCCGCATGGAGAACGTCACCGACCCCGCGGCCCGGGCGTTGGCGCTGCGCGCCGGCGACATCGACGTCGCCTCGGGGCTCTCCAAGGCCGACCACGACGCCCTCGCCAGCGACGGCAACTTCCAGGCGGTGATCGCGGCGAGCCCGACGATGAACGTCTTCTTCTGGTTCGCCTGGCAGCGCCAGCCCGCTACGGCCGACCGGCGCGTCCGCGAGGCGATCGCGCTGGCGATGAACCGCGAGGCGTACCGCGAGGCGTTCTTCCACGCGGGGACCGCCCAGCCGAGCACGCAGGCGGTCGCCCACCCGGACCGTCTCGGGTACAACGATGCGATCGAGGAGCGGCCCTACGACCCCGATCGCGCCCGGGCGCTGCTCGACGAGGCCGGGGTGACCGACCTACGCCTGAGCCTGGCCGGCGTGGAGTCGACCACGGTCACGCCGGAGGAGCGGGCGATGCTCGAGGCCATGGCGTCCGACCTGGGCGAGGTCGGCATCGACGTCGACGTGGTGATATCCGATCCGGCCACCGTGTACGCCCAGTACCGCGACCACGACGGGTTCATCATCTCGCTGGGACCGGCGGCCGAGAGCACCACGTTCCCGCTCGTGTACGCACCGCCGCCCGGGATGGACGCGTTCCCGGCCAACGACCCCCGGTCCGACCCCGAGGTCGGGCGGCTGCTCGGCGACGCCCTCGCCACGCCGGACCTGGAGGAGCGCGATCGTCTCCTGCAGGAGCTCCAGATGCTCGAGCACGAGGAGCTCGTGGTCACCATCCCGCTCGCGCTGGTCAGCCGCTCGGTGATCGCCCGAGCCGGCGTCCAGGGCCTCACCGTCTCGCCCGCCGAGCTCGACTCGTACCACCGGGTGTGGGTCGAGGGCGGCGGGCAACGGTGAGGCGACCGGGTGACGGGCGGCGGGGCGGCCCGTGAGGGTGGCCCCGCCCCGTCGTCCCCTCAGGGCGGCGTGGTCGCGCCGTCGTCGATCCGGAAGATCCGATTGGCGTTGCCGGAGAACAGCGCCCGCTGCTCCTCGGGCGTGAAGTCCGAGATGATCTCCGCGTAGGCGTCGACCACGTCGCCGTAGGAGCTGTACAGGCGGTCGAGCGGCCAGTTGGTGCCGAAGAAGCTGCGCTCGACGCCGAAGGCCTCGATGCACTCGAGGACCCATGGGCGCAGCGAGTCGACCGTCCAGCGGTGGTCGCCCATGCCGAGGCCCGACATCTTCACGACGGTGTTCTCCGCCGCCGCCAACGCCCGCATGCCGGCGCGCCAGCGGTCGAAGTACTCGGCGTCGCGCTGCGTCGGCAGGCCGGCGTGGTCGACGCAGTAGGTGATGCCGGGGTGGTGCGCCGCGACGTCACGTGCCACCTCCATCTCGTCCACGGCGGGGTCGTCGCAGACGACGATGTCACGGCCTTCGAGCTGCGCCAGCCCCCGCCGCCAGGCCGGGTTCGTGAGGTAGTCGTCGTAGCGCAGGTCGCGGATCCCCCGGAAGTTCGAGTAGGCGGCGTGCCGGTCGACCGTCTCGGCCGCGTCCGGGGCGGTGAGGTCGACGTAGGCGATGATCGCCTGCGGGAAGCCGAGGCGGTCGGCGAACGCCTGGAGCCAGCGGGTCTCCTCGACCGGGTCGGGGGTCCCGATCGCCGCCTGCACGTGCACGACGGCCCGTACGTTGTGGAACCGGGTCTCGGCGAGGAAGTCGTCGGCCCAGTAGCGCTGGGCGCGGATGGGCGCGTCGGGGCCGGTCAGCGGATCCACCGGCGCATCCGGCTGGAGCCAGTCGTAGCGCAGCGACGGCTCGGTGAGGTCGTAGAAGTGGACGTGGGTGTCGGTGAAGGGCAGCTCGGCCATCACGCCATCCCCGGCAGCGAGCCCAGGTGGAGGCCCCCGTCGATGTCGAGGGCCACGCCGGTGAGGAAGCTCGCCGCGTCCGACAGGAGGAACTCGATCGCGCCGACGACGTCGGCCTCCGTGGCGTTCCGCCCGAGGGGGTTGCCGCGGGCCGCGGCGGCGGCCACGTCGGCCGGCGCGATCTGCCGGGTCTCGGACTTCCAGGCCAGCACCTGCTCACCCATCCCGGTGGTCGGGCAAGCCACCGGGCAGACGGCGTTGACGGTCACGCCGGCCGGCGCCAGCTCGGCGGCCAGAGACTCGGTCAAGCCGATCATCCCGAACTTCGACGCCGCGTACGCCTGGATGTTCGGTGCGCCGCGCCGGCCGGCGTCCGACGAGATCAGCACCATGCGTCCCCGCCCGCTCTCCACCACGTACGGCGCCACCGCCTGGCAGGCGAGGAAGGCGCCCTTGAGGTTGACGTCCAGGGTCAGGTCCCAGTCCGCCTCGGTGACGTCCGCCAGCCGCTTGAAGTGGATGACGCCGGCGGAGACGACGAGCGCGTCGACGCCACCGAACGCGGCGGCGGCCGCCTCGACGGCCGTCCGCACGCTGGCCGGCGACCGGACGTCGCACGGGTGGGGGACGACGGGTGCGCCGGGTCGCGCGCCGAGGCTGCCGGCCAGCGCGTCGAGGCCGTCCCGGTCGACGTCGAGCAGCGCCACCGCGTCGCCCACCTCGTGCAGCCTCGTCGCCACCGCGCGCCCGAACCCCGAGGCGGCGCCGGTGATCACCACCCGGCGTGCCCCGCCCGCGGGCGTCGCTGTCATCGCGGGAGCCCCCGCGTCGGACTCGGGCCGTTGGACCGGAACGTCGCAAGCACGGCAATATGCTATAGCAGATGCAGGTCGGGGCAACGGGCGGCGAAGGGGAGGGCATGGTCGGGGACGGCAGGGAGACGCGACGGGCGATCGTGACCGGGGCGAGCACCGGCATCGGCGCCGAGGTGGCGCGCCGCCTCGCCGCCGGCGGCGCGGAGCTGTGGCTGACGTACGCATCGGACGAGGCCGGCGCGGCGCACACGGTCGAGGCGTGCCGCGCCGAAGGCGTCGCCGTCCGCGCCAGCCGCCTCGACCTGCGGTCGATCGCGGCGATCGACGCGTTCGCGGCCGAGGTGCGCGACGGGTGGGGCTACGTCAACGTGGTCGTCAACAACGCCGCAATCTGCCCGTGGACGCCGTGGGACGAGATCACCCCCGACGAGTGGGACGCCGTGCTCGAGACGAACCTGCGCGGGCCGTTCCGGCTGCTCCAGCAGACCGTGCCCCTCGTGCGCGTCGCGCCGGGCGACCGCAGCATCGTCAACCTCGCTTCCGTCGCTGGCCAGACGGGCGGGATCGCCACCAGCGTCCACTACGCCGCGAGCAAGGGTGGTGTGCTGGCGCTGACGCGCTCGTTCGCCCGGCTCCTCGCGCCCGAGGGCATTCGGGTGAACGCGGTGGCGCCGGGCCCGGTCCGGACGGCGATGACCGACGCGCTCGACGATGAGCGCCGGGCGGGCCTGGCGAGCGGCGTGCCCCTCGGCCGGTTCGGGACCGTGGCCGAGGTGGCGGCGGCGGTCGCCCTGCTGGCCTCGCCCGAGGCCGGCTTCACGACCGGCGCCACCTACGACGTCAACGGCGGGCTGCGCATCGATTAGCCGGCGTCAGTCGGACCCGACGGGCCGCCGTCGGGACCGACCGCACGGGACGGGCCGCGTCGATCAGCCGGCGTCCGCCGGCGCGCCGGCGGACCGGGCCCGCGCTGCGTAGCCCGGGTTCACGATCGAGTCGACCCGGCGGCCGGCGAGGAACGCGACGACCTGCTCGGCGGCGCGGGTGGGCAGCTCGGCCACGGCCGCTGGCGAATACCACGCTGCGTGCGGCGTGAGCAGGAGGTTCGGCGCCGAGCGCAGCGGGTGGGGGTCGGGGAGGGGCTCGCGTCGGAAGACGTCGAGGGCGGCGCCGCCGAGGTGCCCCGATCGTAGCAACCGCGCCAGCGCGTCCTCGTCGATCAGCTCGCCCCGGCACGTGTTGACCACGTAGCTCCCCGGCCGCATCGACCGCAGCGCCCGCTCGTCGATGAGCCCGCGCGTGGCCTCGGTCAGCGGAACGTGCAGGCTCAGGATGTCGGCGCAGGCGAGCGCGTCGGCGAGGGACAGCGCCCGGAGCCCGTCGGCGGCGATGACGCCAGGGGAGACCCCGGGGTCGTGCACGACGACGTCGAAACCCGCCGCCCGCGCGGTCCGAGCCACGCGCCGCCCGATGCGCCCGTAGCCGACGACCGCGAAGACCGTCCGGGACGGCCGGCAGGCGGCGGCGCCGTCCTCGGTCACGGACCACCGACCGAGCCGGACGGCGCGATCGAGGTCGACCACCCGGCGGCACAGCGAGAGGGCGAGCGCCATGGTGTGGGCCGCCACCTCCTCGACGCAGTAGTCCGGCGTGTTGGCCACCGCCACGCCGCGAGCCGTGGCGGCGTCCACGTCGATCATGTCGTAGCCGATCCCGAGCCGGGAGACGAACCGGCAGGCGCGCAGCTCGGCCAGCACCGCGTCGGTGATCGGCGCCCATTGGACGATCAGCGCCGACGCGTCGCGCGCCTGGCGGATGACGTCCTCCGGCGTCCGGCACGCGGCCCGACGCACCGCGATCCCGGCCGCTCCCAGGATCGCTTCCGGGATGCCGTCGTCGGGCAGGTCGGAATCGGTGATGACGACGACGTCGTGGCCCACACGCGCCTCCTCCTGGTTGCTAGATACTATAGCCTTAGGCGGTGCGTGTGATCCGGTTCCTGCGAGACGGCGAGGTGGCGGCGGGCGTCGTCGACCACGAGGGCGTCGTGCACGACGCCGGCGACGACCCGTTGCGGCCGACGCCGCGCGGCCCGGCGCTCGGGCCGGTGGACGAGCTCGAGCTCCTGGCCCCGGTCGCGCCGCCCAAGGTCGTGTGCGTCGGCGTGAACTACGTGGCCCACGGCTCCGAGGCCGGCATGGCGCCGCCGGACGCACCGCTCCTGTTCGCGAAGTTCCCGACGTCGGTCGTCGGGCCCGGCGCGGCGATCGTGGTGCCGCCCGGGTCGACCCAGGTCGACTACGAGGCCGAGCTCGGCGTCGTGATCGGCCGCCGGACGAGCGGCGTGTCGACGGCGGCGGCGCTCGCGTCCGTGTGGGGCTACACCTGCGTGAACGACGTGTCGGCCCGGGACATGCAGTTCGCGGACGGCCAATGGGTGCGCGGCAAGAGCCAGGACACGTTCTGCCCGATCGGCCCGGCGGTCGTGACCGCCGACGAGATCGAGGATCCGCAGTCGCTCGAGGTGTCGTGCCTGGTCAACGGCGAGCTCCGCCAGCGCGCGTCGACGGCCGACATGATCTTCGGGGTGGCCGAGCTGATCTCCTACATCAGCCGTGGCATCACGCTCGAGCCCGGGGACGTCATCGCCACCGGCACGCCGGCGGGCGTCGGCATGTCGATGGATCCCCCGCGCTACCTGGCCGACGGGGACGTCGTCGAGGTGCGCGTGTCGGGGGTCGGGGCGCTGCGGAACCCGGTCGTCGCCTAGCGGGCGCGGCGGGCGCCGGGCGGTCGATACGCTATAGCAATGGCTCTCCAGCCGCCGCCGGCCACGGTCGTGGACCACATCGTCGACGAGTTGCGCCGCGCCATCTACGGGCGGCAGTTCAAGCCCGGCGACCGCCTGATCGAGCGCCAACTGGCAGCCGATCTCGGCGTCAGCCACATCCCCGTGCGGGAGGCCCTCGCCCGGCTCACCGAGGAGGGGCTGCTGGAACGGCTCCCCCGGCGCGGCTGTCGTGTGGCCACGATCACGACCAAGGAGCTCGACGAGTTCGCCTCCATCCGCGAGCTCCTCGAGCAGTTCGTCGCCGTCCGGGTCCAGCGGCATCTCACCCCCGAGCGCGAGGCCGAGCTGCGGGCGCTCACCGACGCGATGACCGCGGCGGCCGCCGCCGGCGACCGGGCCGAGGTGCTGCGCCTAGACGAGGAGTTCCACCAACGCCTGTGGACGCTCGCCGATCACAAGCTCCTGCGGGAGCTGGCGAGCCAGCTGCGCAACCGGCTCAGCGGCTTCTTGTACGCCGCCACGATGTCGCTCGAGGGGGCCGAGCTGGAGGCCCACGCCCGCACCCACGTCGAGCTGCTCGACGCGGTCGCCAGCCGGCGCGTCGGGCAGGCGAAGGCCGTGACGGCCAAGCACATCCGCACGGCCATGGACCGGATACGGCGCACGCTTGACGTCCCGGCCTCCGAGGAGGGCCCGGCCTCCGGGGAGTCGGAGATCACGACCTGATCGGGGCGCAGTCGAACGGTTCGGGATCGAGAAACCGCCGGAGGACGTTGCCGGTCAGCCGGGCGACGTTGTTGTCGTAGCCGGCGTGGGCCAGGCAGCCGGCCCAGGCGACCGAGCCGGTCGAGAACACGGCCCCGCCGGCCGCCGTCTCGAAGAACGTCAGGTCGGCCCGGAGCCGCGGGTGGAGCTGCTCCTCGACGGGTGCCTGCCAGTGCTCCGTGTTCGTGGGGCGGGCGGTGGCGACGACGAGGGCGTGGCGGGGGGTGCCCAGGCGGTGGTCGGCGCGGTCGAGCTCGTAGCCGGCGGCTCCGTAGGCGAGGACCGGGTTCGGGACGTCGCCGATGAGCTCGTCGTCGCCGATGCCCTCGAACGCGAAGGCGACTCGGGGGTCGTGGCTGGCGGGGGTGCGCACGTACGCGCAGCCGTTGGCCAGACCGCTGGCCCACTCGGCCGAGAACCCGACGCCCACGAGCCGCTGCGGGGCCCGGCCGCGCCAGCGCCACGTCCCGCCCTGCTCGCCCGTGGTGCTCAGGAACGACTCGCCCGGGGCGGTGTGCCAGGCGGCGGTGGCGGCGCCGTGTCGGCGGACCTCGATGGTGTGCCCCTCCTCCGGGTCGAGGCCCGTCACCCAGTAGAGGCCGTTGCCGGACAGGTACAGGTAGCGCCCGCCCGCCCCGAGGTAGGCGTCCAGGGCGTCGAGCATGGCCGCGCTCCAGTACTCGGCGTGCGTGCCCGAGACCACGACCCGGTAGCGCTGGAGGAGGGCCGCGCCCTCGCGGTGGACGTCCAGGTCGGTGACGACGTCGACGGCCTGGCCTTCATGGTGGAGCCAGCGGAGCACGTCCAGGTCGGCGCTGAGCTGGTGGGGAAGCTCGCCGTAGGGCGGCCCCCAGGTGGGCCCGCCGGTGAACGTGCCCCGCCGCATCACGTGGCCGGGGCGCAT
The DNA here is from genome assembly GCA_036563805.1 of Acidimicrobiales bacterium. Lineage (GTDB taxonomy): Bacteria > Actinomycetota > Acidimicrobiia > Acidimicrobiales > VFJN01 > DATCLS01. The sequence goes on from DATCLS010000041.1 coordinate 20,593, forward strand.
GTCGACGATCGGTCGCAGCCAGGACGCGTAGGCCACGCCGCTGCCGTCGGCGTGCCGGTCGTAGAGGCTGTTGAGCCGGTGGTCGACGATGTAGCGGCCGGCCGCCGACGGGTTCGGCTCGAGCTGTTGGAACCCCCGGAAGTTGCCGTACGCCAACCAGCTGAACACCGGGGCGACGAACAGCACGGGGGCCGTGGCCTCCCCGTCCGGCGGCCGCACGACGATCGGGACGGTGTCCTCGCCCGCCCCCACGATCCTCGCCCCGTAGATTCCGCTCGGGAGGCCCTCGTCGACCTCCCACTCGACGGTCGGCTCCCAGCCCGCGTCGTCGAGGTCGTCGTCGTGGAAGTGGATGGCGTCGTACCGGTCCGGCGCGTCGTGCAGGCCGGTGACGGTGTCGTCCCAGCCCGGCCCGGTCACGGCCCGGGTCGGCATCTGGACCGTGCGGCCGTGGGCCCCATGGGGGGACGTGTCGACCACCCGGCGGGTGTCGACGTCGCGGGCGAAGTCCCATGCGCCGATGACCGCCTCGTGGCGGGGCTCGAGCCCCTGGTCGGCCAGCAGCTCGGCGGGCGTCAGCACGGCGCGGTACAGCCGCGGGCGCGCCACCTTGCCGTTGAAGTGGCGGGTCGTGCGGTAGCCGGCGCCGTCGGGCACGGCTGACGCCGCGATCGTCAGCGGCAGGTCGGCGCCCGAAGCGGGGGCGGGGCCCTCCACCCAGCGCGTGACCGGGGCGTCGTCCACGACCGCGCCGTGGATGGTGTCGGCCTGCCGGTGCACCGCCAGCGACAGGAGGCGGTCGCCGAGGTCGTAGGCGGCCCCGATCAGGTACCAGGTCCCGTCGTCGAGCGGTCGGGCGGTGACGGCCGAGCCCCGGACGCCGTCCGCTCCCACGACCTCCAGCAGGAGGTGCCCCTCGGGGGTCGTCGAGACGGCCCACGACGCGCCGGTGGCGTCGCGCTTCGCCATGACCACCTGCACCCCCGCCGCGAGGAGCGTCGGGAGCATCCAGAACGACACGGACAGCTGCTCGCCGACCCGGAGGTGGGGAGCGTCGGGCACCACGACCGCCGACCCCGTCGCCAGATCCTGCCGGCGCACGGCGTAGCGGCCGGCGAGGCGGCTGCCCGCCACCGGCGCGTCCGCCGCCCGATCAGGCGCCTCGTCCGTTCCGAGTCGGACGAGCGACACGTCGACCGTCCCGGCGTCGGCGGAGACCGCCAGACGGGTGCGGTCTCCGGGTCGGACCGTGACCGCATCGAAGTAGCCGACGACCTCCACCGAAACCCCCTCGCATCCTTGTTGCGATATACTATAGTAAACGCATGGCAGATCGGCGTCGGGGGGACCGGGAGGCCCGGAGGACGGGGCGGGGCTGCGCCAGGAGCGTTGCACGGTGAGGGCGCTCGTCCTCCGACGGCTGGCCGTGCTGCCGGTCCTGCTCCTCGGTACGACCCTGCTCGTCTTCGTCCTGGGTCGCTTGGCCCCGGGCGACCCCGCGGAGCTGTTCGCCGGGGGTCATCAGGCCGATCCCGAGGTGATCGAGCGCGTGCGCACCGAGTGGGGGCTGGAAGACCCGCTGCCGGTCCAGTACGCCCGCTACGTCGGCCGGGTCGTGCGCGGCGACCTCGGGCGCTCGACGACGCAGCAGGCCGACGTGACCGACGTGCTCGGCCGTCGGCTCCCGGCCTCCCTCGAGCTGACCGGCGGGGCGCTGCTGATCGGCGTCCCGGTGGGCGTGGGGCTGGGCGTGGCCGCGGCGCGCCACCGGGGCCGCGCCCTCGACGACGCGTCCCGGCTGGTCGCCATGGCCGGGGCATCGGCGCCGATCTTCTGGGTGGCACTGGTGCTCGGCTACCTCTTCTCGGTGCGTCTGGGCTGGCTGCCGCTCAGCGGTCGGCTCCCCCCGTTCACGACGGTGGACGAGGTGACCGGCTTCTACACGGTCGACGCGCTGCTGCAGGGCGATCTCGACCTCTTCGGGTCCGTCCTGCGTCACCTCGCCCTCCCCGTGATCACCCTGGCGATCGTGCCGGCCGCGGTCCTGGCGCGCTTCGCCCGGGCGAGCTTCCTGGAGGTGCTCGGCGAGAACTACATCCGGACGGCCCACGCCTACGGGATCCCGCAGAGAACGGTCGTCTGGCGCCTGGCGGCCCGGAACGCCGTCCTGCCCCTGATCACGCTGCTGAGCCTGCTGCTGCCCGCGCTCATCGTCGGTGCCGTGCTGGTCGAGAACGTGTTCTCGTGGCCCGGGGTCGGCTCGTTCCTGCTCGAGGCCCTGCAGGCCCGCGACTACGCCGTCGTGCAGTCCGTCACGCTGATCGTCGCCGCCATCTACGCGCTGACGGGCCTGGCCGCTGACGTCGCCTACGCCGCCCTCGACCCCCGGACCCGCCGCTCATGACCACGCCGCCCGCCGACCTCCCGACCGAGGCGACCGCCGCCCTGGCGGCGCCCCTGCCCGAGGCCGAGCTGTCCGCGGCCGAGCTGCCGACGGCCGGGCTGCCCGAGGCCGGGCCCCGACGGTCCCACGGGCGCGGCCGGGCGGTCCTCCGCCGCCTGTTCAGGAGCAAGCTGTCGGGCGCCGGGGTCCTGGTGCTCGCGGTCGTCGTCGTGGCGGTGACCGTCGGCCCGTTCGTCTGGACCGTCGACCCCAACGAGCAGGACCTCCTCGCCCGGTCGGCGAACCCCTCGGCGGAGCACCCGCTCGGGACCGACTCCCTCGGCCGTGACGTGCTGAGCCGCGTGCTCCACGGCGGGCGGGCGTCCCTGTCGATCGCGCTGGTGGCGGTGGCCGTCTCGACCACCATCGGCGGGTCGATCGGGCTGGTCGCCGGGTTCGTGCGCGGGGTCACCGACAGCATCCTCATGCGCCTGATGGACGTGCTCCTCGCGCTGCCGTCCCTCCTCCTCGCCCTGCTGGTCTCGGCCACGCTCGGGCCCAGCGTCCGCAACACGGTGATCGCCGTCGTCCTCCCGAGCATCCCCGCGGACGCCCGGATGGTCCGCTCCGTCGTCCTGTCGGTGCGGGAGCGCGACTTCGTCCTCGCCGCCCGGGCCAGCGGCGTGCGGCCCTGGCGGATCATGGTCCGGCACGTGCTGGCCAACTGCCTCGGCACGGTGCTCGTGATGGCATCGGTCAGCCTCGGCTTCGTCCTCCTGATCGTCGCCGGCCTCGGCTTCCTCGGCCTCGGCGTGCCGCCGCCGGACGCGGAGTGGGGCGCGATGCTCAGCGATGCGAGCACCTACATCGTCAGTCGGCCCGTGGTCGTCCTGGCGCCGGGGCTCGCCATCTTCCTCACCGCGCTGGCGGCCAACCTCACCGGCGACGCGCTCCGCGACGCCCTGGACCCGAGGGCGTGAGCGCGATGCCCGGTGCGCCCCCGTCCGACGCCCTGCTCGAGGTCCGGGACCTGTCGATCACCTTCGAGGGTCGCCACGGGCGGACGCACGCCGTGCGGGGCGTCTCGTTCGACGTCGCCGCGGGCGAGCTCGTCGGGATCGTCGGCGAGTCGGGCTGCGGGAAGTCGGTCACCGCCCGCGCGCTGCTGGGCCTGGTCGACGCCCCCGGGCAGATCACCGACGGCACGATCCGCCTCGACGGTGACGACGTCCTCACCATGGACGCCCGGACGTTGCGGTCCGTGCGGGGTCGGCGGATCGCGATGGTCTTCCAGGACCCGATGACCTCGCTCAACCCGGTCTTCACCGTCGGCCGGCAGCTCATCGACGTGATGCGCGCCCACGGCCACCCGTCCCCGGAGGCGCGGGCGCTCGAGCTCCTCGAGCAGGTGGAGATCCCGGCCCCCGCGCTCCGGCTCCGCCAGTACCCGCACGAGCTGTCGGGCGGCATGCGCCAGCGCGTCATGATCGCCATGGCGCTGGCCAACGAGCCCGAGGTCATCGTCGCCGACGAGCCGACGACGGCCCTGGACGTGACGATCCAGGCGCAGATCCTCGACCTCCTCCGGCGCATCAACCGCGACCAGCAGACTGCGATCGTGCTGATCTCCCACAGCCTCGACGTCGTCGTCGACGTCGCCGAGCGGGTGCTCGTGTTCTACGCGGGGCGGATCGTGGAGTCCGGTCCCACCTCGCGGGTGTTCGAGGCCCCGGCCCACCCGTACACGCGGGCGCTCCTCGGTGTGGTGCCCCGGCCCGGCCGGGCCGCCGTCGAGCCGCTCGCCGGGAGCCCCCCGTCGCTCGCACCCCCGCCGGCCGGGTGCGCCTTCGCACCCCGGTGCCGCGCCCGTCTCGACCGCTGCGTCGAGGACGACCCCGCCCTCGACGTCGTCGACGGCACGCCGGGCCACGCGGCCGCGTGCTGGCTGGACGTATCCCCTCGCCACGAGCCCGGGCGGACGGCATGACCGAGCCGTTGTTGGAGCTGGACGACATCCGCGTCGACTTCCGCACCCGGCACGGCGCCGTGCGGGCGGTCGACGGCGTGTCGCTAGCGGTGGGACGCAACGAGGCCGTCGGCCTCGTCGGGGAGTCCGGCAGCGGCAAGTCGACGCTCGGACGCGTCGCCCTCCGCCTGCAGCGGCCGACCGCCGGCCGCGTGCGCTTCGCCGGCGAGGACATCACCGCGTGGCGCGGGGCGCAGCTCCGGACCGCCCGTCGCCGGTTCCAGATGGTCCTCCAGGACCCGATCGCCTCCCTCGACCCCCGGATGACGGTGGGCGCCATCGTCGGCGAGCCGCTCCACGCCCTCTTCGGCGTCCGGGGCGCCGCGCAGCGCGCCCGGGTCGCAGCGGCCCTCGACCGGGTCCACCTCCCGGCCCACCTGGCCGCGCGGTACCCGCACGAGCTGTCGGGCGGCCAGGCGCAGCGCGTGAGCATCGCCCGCGCCCTCGTCGTCGAGCCCGACCTCGTCGTCGCCGACGAGCCGGTGTCGTCGCTCGACGCCTCCGTCGCCGCCCAGATCCTGGCCCTCCTGGCCGAGCTCAAGGCGGAGCAGGGCCTTGCCTACCTCGTGATCTCCCACGACCTCTCGCTCGTGCGCCACCTGTGCGAGCGGGTGGCGGTGATGTATCTCGGCCGCATCGTCGAGGAGGGGCCGGCCGAGCAGGTCTTCCGCTCGCCGCGCCACCCCTACACGGCGGCGCTGCTCTCGGCCACGCCCGGCGCCCGCGGCGCGGACGGCGCCCGGCGCACGCGGATCGTCCTGTCGGGCGACCTTCCCGATCCGACGGCCGTGCCGAGCGGCTGCCGCTTCCGGACGCGCTGCCCGATCGGGCCCGTGGCGGACCCGTCGCGCCGCCGCTGCGTCGAGGTCGATCCCGTGCTGCGGCCGTCGCCCCGCGACCGGGTCGCCGCCTGTCACCACGCCGCCTGCCACCACACCGACGACGTCGGGCGGCTGGTGGACCCCGAACCGCGGAACGTGCAGGAGGAGTCGTGACCGGGAAGCTCGAAGGTCGGGTGGCGCTCATCAGCGGCATCGCGTCCGGGCTCGGCCGGGCGGGAGCGCGGCTGTTCGCCGCCGAGGGGGCCGCGGTGGTCGGCCTCGACGTCGACGCCGACGGCGCCAGCAGGACCGTCGCCGAGATCGTCGACGCCGGGGGGACGGGGGCGCACGTCCAGGGGGACGCCGCGCAGGCCGCGGACGTGCAGCGGGCGGTGCGCGAGGCCGTGGCGCGCTACGGCAAGCTGGACCTGCTGTGGGCGAACGCCGGGATCGGCGTGTTCAAGGACGTCGTCGACACGACGGAGTCCGAGTGGGACCGCATCGTCGGCGTGAACCTGAAGGGCGCCTACCTGATGGCCCACTTCGGGATCCCCGAGCTCCGCCGGGCGGGTGGCGGCACCATGGTGCTCACGGCCTCGACGAGCGCGGTGGTGGGCTCGCCCCGCTGGGCCGCCTACTGCGCCACCAAGGGCGGAATGCTCATGCTCTGCCGGGCGATGGCGCTCGACCACGCCACCGAGGGCATCCGGATCAACTGCGTGTGCCCGGGCTCGATCGACACGCCGCTGCTCGAGCAGGACATGCGGTCGCGCGGCGTGCCCATCGCCGAGGCGATCGAGCAGGATCGCCGCGCCCACCCGATGGGCCGGGTCGGCCGCCCCGACGAGGTGGCCCGGGCGGCGCTGTTCCTGTCGTGCGACGACTCGAGCTTCACGACCGGGAGCGCGCTCTTCGTCGACGGGGGCTACGCGGCGCAGTGAGGGAGGGAGACACGCCATGACGCAGTCGGGATCCGACGCGGCCGACACCCCGATCGCCGGCGTCGCCCACGTGGGCTTCACCGTCTCGGACGTCGAGGCGGAGGCCGCGTTCTACGGCGCCCTGCTCGGCTGCACCCCTGAGGTGCGGGCCGTCTACGACAGGCCGTACACCGCCGCCCAGGTCGGCTACGAGGGAGCACGGCTCGACATCGCCATCTTCCGCCTGCCCGGCAGCGACGTGCGGCTGGAGCTGATCCAGTACCTGCACCCCGTCGGGCGCCCGGTCGACATCGAGACGAAGAACCCGGGCACCGGCCACCTGTGCCTGCTCACCGACGACATCGAGGACGCGATGGCGCGGGCGATCGCCCGGGGCGCGACGGCCCGCAGCGACGGGCCGGTGACGATCACCGCCGGCCCCAACGCGGGGCGCCGGGTGTGCTACTTGCGCGACCCGGAGGGCATCACCATCGAGCTGCTGGAGCCCCGCCGGCGGGAGCCGCCGGCCGGCCTGGCATGACCGATCTGCGGCCGATCGTGGCCGACCTGGCGGACGAGCACGCCGACCTCGATGCCGTCGTCGCGGCGCTGCCCCCCGAGGCCTGGGCCCGACCCACGCCCGCCGAGGGATGGAGCATCGGCGACCAGATCAGCCACCTGGCCTACTTCGACGAGCGGGCCGTCGCGGCGCTGACCGAGCCCGACGCCTTCCGCGCCCACGTCGCGGCCGTCCACGCCGCGCCGGGCGATCACGCGGACGCCGACGTCGAGCGGGGGCGGTCGCTGACCGCCGCGGAGCTGCTCTCGTGGTGGCGCGCCGCCCGGCGGCGCCTCGTGGAGGCGCTGTCCGGCCCCATGCCGGCGCGGGTGCCCTGGTACGGGCCCGACATGAGCGTCGCCAGCCTGGTGTCCGCCCGCCTGATGGAGACGTGGGCGCACGGCCAGGACATCGTCGATGCGCTCGGCGCGACGCGGGCCCCGACTGCGCGCCTCCGCCACGTCTGCCGCCTCGGCCTCCGGGCCCTGCCGTTCAGCTTCGCGAACCGTGGCCTGCCCGTCCCCGAGGGGGCGGTGCGCGCCGAGCTGGAGGCGCCCGACGGGTCGACCTGGCGCTTCGGCGACCCGGACGCCGCCGACGTGGTGTCCGGGCCGGCCGTCGAGCTCGCCCTGCTCGTGACCCAGCGCCGCCACCGGGACGACACCTCGCTGCGGGCCGAGGGTCCGGTGGCGGACGCCTGGCTCTCGGTCGCCCAGGCGTTCGCCGGCCCACCCGGGCCCGGCCGCGCCCCGACCCACCGGACCCGCTCCGACGAAGGGACCGCACCATGCGACTCTCCACCCAGCTGAGCTACCAGGGAGGCTTCCAGGAGGCGGCGCGCACCGTCGTCGAGCTCGAACGGGTCGGGCTCGACGTCGTGTGGGTGGCCGAGGCCTACGGCTTCGACGCCGTGAGCCTCATGGGCTACCTGGCCGCTCTGACCGAGCGCGTGGAGATCGGCTCGGGCATCCTGCCGATCTACACCCGGACGCCGACGCTGCTGGCTATGAGCGCCGCCGGCGTCGACGCCCTGTCCGACGGTCGCTGCATCCTGGGCATCGGGGCCTCCGGCCCCCAGGTCGTCGAGGGCTGGCACGGCGTGCCCTACGACCGGCCCCTGGCCCGCACCCGCGAGATCATCGACATCTGCCGGCGGGTGTGGGAACGCGAGGCGCCGCTCACCAACCCGGGGCCGCGGTACCCGCTGCCGCTCCCGGAGGGGCAGGGAACCGGCTTGGGCAAGCCGCTCAAGATCATCGCCCACCCGGTCCGTCCCCGCATCCCGGTGTACGTCGCCGCGCTCGGGGCCAAGAACGTGGCGCTCACCGCCGAGGTGGCCGACGGCTGGCTGCCTTTGTTCTTCCTGCCCGAGCGGGCGAAGGAGGTGTTCGGTCCCGCGCTGGCGGAGGGAGCCGCCCGGCGGCCCGACGACCTCGGGCCGCTCGAGATCTGCGCCGGAGGCGTCGCCTTCATCGGCGACGCGGACGCGGCGCTGAAGGTCCTCGACACCCATGCCCGGCCGATGATGGCGCTCTACATCGGCGGGATGGGCGCCAAGGGTCGGAACTTCTACAACGATCTGGTCCGCCGCTACGGCTACGAGGCGGAGGCGGCCGAGATCCAGGACCTGTACCTGAGCGGCCACAAGCGCGAGGCCGCGGCCCGGGTCCCCGAGGAGCTGCTCCAGCTCACGAACCTGTGCGGCCCGCCCGACTTCGTGCGGGACCGCATCGCCGCCTTCCGCGAGGCCGGCGTGACCCTGCTGAACGTGCTGCCCGCCGGCCCGGACCCCGTGGGAACCGTGGCCCAGCTCAAGGACTGGCTGTGACGGGGCGGCCGTCCCGGCTCAGGGCGATGAGCGCGTCGGCGAGCAGCTCGGTCTGGCGCTCGCAGGCCGCTTCGTCGCGGGACTCCGCGTACTCCAGCACGAGGCCGTCGCAGCGGTGGATGAGGAAGCGGGCGAGCTCGTCGACCGGCGTCGCCGGCGCCCGCCCGTCGGCCTCGGCCGCCGCCGAGAGCAGGGCGCGGACCAGGTGGCCGCCGTGCGGGTCGTTGGCGTCGGCGTAGAGGTTTCGCCCCGGCTCATGCCGGCGAATCGCCCACATGAGCAGCTCCATCATCGCCAAATGGACCCCGAGGTTGTCGCGGATCCAGCGCCAGTAGGCGGCGACGACCGCTCGGATGGTCGGCTCGAGCCCTTGCTGCGGATCGATGCCGGCGAACGCGTCCTCCATGGTGGCGATGCCGCGCTCGAGCACGAGGCGCATGAGCTCGTCCTTGCCCCGAAAGCAGTGGTTCAGCGATCCGAGCGTCGCGTCGGCGCGTTCGGCGATACGGCGGGTCGTCGCCCGCGCCAGTCCTTCGGTCGCGATGACCTCGATGGCGGCATCGATGATCTGCCGTCGTCGGACGTCAGCCGAGAGGTACGCCACGGGGTTCTCCAGGGTGATCCGGGTGAGGGGATGCGGAAAAACCGTAGGGGAAGCGGACGGTTGATCCGGTCCCCGAGACATGATTAGATCAAGCGATCTAATTGGGTGGCAAGCGCTGCCGAGTCGAGGAAGGGTCCATCGGTGACAGAGCTCGCGTTCAAGTCCGCAACGGAACTCGCCGCTGCGATCCGTGCGAAGGAGATCTCCAGCCGGGAGCTCCTCGACCTGTACCTGGCACGGGTCGAGACGCACAATCCCAAGGTCAACGCCGTCGTCACGGTGGGCGAGGAGGGCGCCCGGCAGCGGGCCCGCGAGGCCGACGACGCCCTGGCCCGGGGCGAGGTGTGGGGGCCGCTGCACGGCCTGCCCATGACGCTCAAGGACGCGTTCGAGACGGCCGGGATGCGGACGACCGGGGGCACGCCGGAGTACAGCGACCACGTCCCGACCGTCGACGCCGACGTGACGGCGCGCGTGCGTGCCGCCGGCGCCGTGATCTTCGGGAAGACGAACATGCCGGTGGGCGGCGTCGACTGGCAGTCGTTCAACCCGATCTTCGGCTGCACCAACAACCCGTGGGACCTGGGCCGGACGCCCGGTGGCTCCTCGGGCGGCTCGTCGGCCGCCCTCGCCGCCGGTCTCACCGGCTTCGAGGTGGGGAGCGACCTGGCGGGCTCGATCCGGTGGCCGTCGCACTGCTGCGGCGTGTACGGGCTGAAGACCAGCTACCGGATCATCCCGCCGCGCGGGCACGTGCCGCCGGCGCCCGGCACGCTCGCACCGATGGACCTGGCGGTCATGGGCCCGATGGGCCGATCCGCGGACGACCTCGACCTCGGGCTCGACGTCCTGGCGGGGCCCGACCCGGTCCGGGCGGCGGCGTGGCGCCTCGAGCTCCCGGCGCCCCGCACGACCAGCCTGCGCGAGGCCCGCGTCGCCGTGTGGCTCAACGACGACTTCTGCCCGGTCGACGACGAGGTGGTGGGGGTGCTGCAGGGCGCCGTGGAGGCGGTCCGCTCCGCCGGCGCCCATGTCGACGAGTCGGCCCGCCCCGTCGACATGGGCGAGGCCGTCCAGCTCTATTACGGGCTCCTCATGGCGCTGGGCGGGGCGATGAGCGGCGACGAGGAGTTCGCCGCGATGGTCGAGCTGGCGGCGACGGCTCCGGACGACGACATGAGCGACCCGGTGGTGATGGCCCGCGGCATCACCCAGCGGGTGCGCGACTGGCAGCAGCTCAACGAGCAGCGCGAGCAGGTGCGGGCCCGGTGGGCGACCTTCTTCGAGAACTTCGACGTGCTCCTGTGCCCGGTGGCGCCGACACCGGCCTTCCCCCACGATCACAACCCCGACGAGAGCGCACGCCGCATCGTCGTGAACGGGGAGGAGCGGCCGTACGTCGACACGGTCGTCCCGTGGGCGGGCCTGCTCACGATGCCGTACCTGCCGTCCGTGATGGCGCCGGTCGGCTTCACGCCGGGCGGGCTCCCCGTCGGCATCCAGGTCGTCGCGCCGTACCTGCACGACCGCACGGCGATCCACTTCGCTCGCCAGCTGGCCGACGTCGTGGGCGGGTTCGTCCCGCCGCCGGGCTACTGATGCATCCCGGCACCTTCGCCGAGCGGACGCCCGACAAGGCGGCCGTCGTGATGGCCGACGGCCGGCGCCTCTCGTACGAAGAGCTCGAGCAGGCGTCGAACCGGCTCGCCCACCTGTTCCGGGCGTCGGGGCTCCGGCGCGGCGACCACGTCGCCCTGGTGATGGAGAACCGGCCCGAGCTCCTGGTCGCCTTCTGGGCGGCCCAGCGGGCCGGCCTCTACTACACGCCGTGCTCGACGCTCCTCAACGAGGACGAGCTGCGGTACATCGTCGACGACTGCGGCGCCCGGGTGCTCCTCGCCACCCCGAAGACGCTCGGCGCGGTCGAGCGCCTGGACGTCCCAGCGGTCGAGCGGCGGCTGCTGGTCGGCGCCTCAGGCGACGCCTCCCGTGATGCCTCCCCCGGCGCCGCCGTCCGGGTCTGGGAGCCGCTCGACGAGGCGTTGGCGCCCCACCCCGCCACCCCGATCGCGGACGAGGCGGAAGGCGACGCCATGCTCTACAGCTCGGGCACCACCGGGCGACCGAAAGGGGTCAAGTCCCCGCTGCCGGACGTGCCCTACCCGAGCATTGGCATGGCCGACGACTTCGCCGAGCTGTTCGGGCTCTCGAACGAGACGGTGTTCCTCGTACCGGCGCCCCTCTACCACGCCGCCCCGCTGTTCATGGCGCTGATCGTCCACCGGCTCGGGGGCACGATCGTGCTCCAGGAGCGGTTCGACGCGGAGGACTTCCTGCGCCTCATCGAGGCGCACCGCGTCACGTTCACCCAGGTCGTCCCGACCATGTTCGTGCGCCTGCTCGCACTGCCGCCGGCGACGCGTCAGCGGTACGACCTGTCCTCGCTGGCGGGCGCCGTCCACACTGCTGCACCGTGCCCCATCCCGGTGAAAGAGGAGATGATCCGCTGGTGGGGCCCGGTGATCCACGAGTACTACACGGGCACGGAGGGCAGCGGCTTCGTCCACTGCACGTCGGAGGAGTGGCTGGCCCACAAGGGGACCGTCGGCCGGTCCTTGGCAGGGCCGCTCCACATCCTCGACGACGACGGCAACGAGCTCCCGCCCGGGCAGCAGGGGGTCATCTATTTCGACAACGCCGGGTTCGAATACCACGGTGACCCCGAGCGGACCGCCGCCTCCCGCGATCCCCGCGACCGGGGATGGAGCACGCTCGGCGACATCGGCTACGTCGACGAGGACGGCTTCCTGTACCTGACCGACCGCAAGGCCCACACGATCATCTCGGGCGGGGTGAACATCTATCCCCGCGAGGCGGAGGACGTCCTGATCGTCCATCCGGCGGTCGCCGACGTCGCCGTCTTCGGCATCCCGCACGAGACGATGGGGGAACAGGTTCACGCCGTCGTGCAGCCCGCCCGGGGCGTGGAGCCTTCCGACGAGCTCGGCGCCCAGCTGATCGCCTATTGCCGGGAGCGCCTCGCCCACTACAAGTGCCCGCGCTCGGTCGAGTTCCGCACCGGGTTGCCCCGCCACCCGAACGGGAAGCTCTACAAGCGGCTTCTGCGGGACGAGTATTGGCGGGGGCGGTCCCTCACGACATGAGCGCGCCCCGCATCGTTGGTGGGCAGACCCGCCCGACAGGCGAGATCTGCGGGGCGTGCGAGAGCTGCTGCGAGACGGAGGCACGATGACGACACCGGGTGCGACCGATCACCGGCACCCGCTGGACATGCTGACGCCGGACGAGATCCGGCGCGCCGTGGAGGTCCTGCGCGCCAGCGGGCGGGTGGACCCGGCGGCGCTGTTCGTCCACGTGGTGCTCGACGAGCCAGCCAAGGAGGTGCTCGACCGTTGGAAGCCGGGCGACCCGCTCGACCGCCGCGTCCGAGCGCTGGTCGTGCCCGGCCCGGCGCTCGACATGATCGAGGCCACGGTGGCGCTGGAGCCCGGCGAGATCGTGGGGTGGCGGACGATCGAGGGGATGCGGCCGGCGCTCCTGTTCACCGAGTGGCTGCGGGTCATCCCGGCCATCAAGGAGCACCCCGAGTACGTGGCGGCCATGGCCCGGCGGGGCGTCGTCGACCTCGAGCGCGTGCAGCTCGACCCGTGGCCGGTCGGGTCCTTCGGCTTCGACGCCACCGACGACCGGCGCATGGCTCGGGCCCTGAGCTTCGTCCGGGAGCGGCCGGAGGACAACGGCTACGGGCGCCCGGTCGAAGGCGTCTTCGTCGACGTCGACCTCGGGCGGGGCGAGGTGGTGGCCGTGATCGACCACGGGGTCGCGGGCAACGGTGTGGCGGGTGACGCCACCGGGGGCGACGGCGTCGTACCGCTGCCCGAGCGGCCGGTGAGCTATCTGCCCGAGGACCAGCCGGCGCTGCGCACCGACCTCCGCCCGATCTCGATCACCCAGCCGGAGGGGCCGAGCTTCGTGGTCGAGGGCGGCCTCGTGCGGTGGCAGCGCTGGCGGTTCCGGGTGGGGTTCGACCCCTACGAGGGCCTCGTCCTCCACCAGGTCGCCCACGAGGACCCGGCGTCGGGGCGCGTCCGCCCCGTGCTCCACCGGGCGTCGGTGAGCGAGATGGTGGTGCCGTACGGCGACCCCTCGCCGCTCCACGGCTGGAAGAACGCGTTCGACGCCGGCGAGTTCGGCCTCGGGCGCCTCGCCAACTCGCTCGAGCTCGGGTGCGACTGCGTCGGCGAGATCCGCTACTTCGACGCGACGGTGGCGAACGAGCAGGGCGAGCCCGTGGTCATCCGCAACGCCATCTGCATGCACGAAGAGGACTACGGGATCCTCTGGAAGCACGCCGACCAGCACAGCGGGCGGACCGAGGTCCGTCGCAGCCGCCGCCTCGTGGTCAGCTTCATCGCCACCGTCGGTAACTACGAGTACGGCTTCTACTGGTACTTCTACCTGGACGGGACGATCCAGCTGGAGGTGAAGCTCACCGGGATCGTGTCGCCGATGGCGATCGGGCCGTCGTCGGACGGCGCCGGCCTCGAGTTCGCCAACCAGGTCGCCCCCGGCGTCGCCGCCCCGCACCACCAGCACCTGTTCAACGTCCGGCTCGACCTCGACGTCGACGGGCCCGTGAACGTCGTCGAGGAGATCGAGGCCGAGCCGCTGCCGCCCGGTCCCGGCAACCCGTGGGCCAACGCCTTCCGCCTCAAGGCGACGCGGCTGGAGACCGAGCTCGCCGCCCAACGCGACGTCGCGCCGTCCCGGTCGCGGGCGTGGCGGATCTCCAACCCCGGAGTCCGCAACGCCCTCGGCCAGCCCGTCGCCTACAAGCTGGTGCCGAGCACGGCGACGCCGGTCATGCTCGCCGACCCGTCCTCGTCGGTGGGGCGGCGGGCCGGGTTCGCCCGCCACAACCTGTGGGTGACGCCGTACGCCCCGGACGAGCGGCGGGCGGCCGGCGAGTTCCCGGCCCAGCACCGGGGCGGCGACGGCCTGCCCCGGTGGACCGCCGCCGACCGGCCGGTCGCTGACACCGACATCGTGTGCTGGTACACGTTCGGGGTCACCCACTTCGCCCGGCCCGAGGACTGGCCGGTCATGCCCGTGGAGTACTGCGGGTTCACGCTGGCGCCGGTCGGCTTCTTCGACCACAACCCGACGCTGGACGTGCCGCCGAGCGAGGCGGCGTGCCACGGGGCGGGCTCGGCCGGCGGGGAGGAGTCCGGCTCGTAGCTCGGGTCGGGCCGTGGGGCGGGTCAAGCCGTGGCGTCGACCTTGGTGCCGAGGATGGCGTGGAGACCGACCGGCAGCCTGCCCTCGTGCTCGCCGGGCCCGAAGCCTGCGGCCACGCGGGCCCGCACGCCGTGGCGGCCGAGCAGCTCGGGGACCTTGGCGGTGTCGACCAACACGTTCTCGTGGCGCTCGTCGTCGCGCCGCCACGACCCGTCGTCGTTGCGGGTGAAGACGGTGATCCGGCGCACGAACCGGTCCGGTGCCGGGGACGCGTACTCGGCCACGAGCGCCCAGTCGTCCTCGACCCGCCCCACGTTGGGCGCGTCCCAGCGGGCCTCGCCGTAGGACAGGTCGCACAGGTCGAGGGCGAGGACCCCACCCGGGCGGAGCGCCCCGGCCACCGCCACCAGGGCCCGGTCGACGGACCCGGCGTCCGGCAGGTAGCTGAGGACGTGGCCGACCGAGACGATCGCATCGGCCGCCGGGAGCGGATCGTCGGGCAGGACGAGGAGGCGGACCTCCGCGGCGCCCGGCGCGTGCTCGCGGGCCAGGTCGAGCATCGCCGGCGACGCGTCGGTGGCGACGACCCGGTGGCCCGCCTCGACCAGGTGCCGGGTCAGCACGCCGCTGCCGCACCCCAACTCGAGTACCAGGCCGTCGCGCTCCCGGACCGGCTCCAGCATCCGGAGGATGCCGGGTGCGCACTGGTCGGCGTGGAACCCGAACCCCCGGTGGTGCACCAGCGCCAGGTCGCGTCGGTAGTAGTACGGCCGCTCCCCGCCGCGGCCCCGCCCCTCACTCGCCTTCACGCCCGGCAATGC
>DATCLS010000051.1:0-72715 GCA_036563805.1 Acidimicrobiales bacterium
GGCCCGCGGCTGGGCGTTCGGGTTCTGGTTCTGGGGGTGTGTGTTCGACCGGCTCTGAGCGGCGGCTGGCCCGCGGCTGGGCCCGGCCCCCCGAGCTCTGGCCCCGGCGGCGGCCCGCTGGCCGACTCCGCATGCCGACCCGCCGACCGTTGCAGATATACAATAGACAATCGATGGCCCAGCGAGCAGCGGCGCTGCCGGCGGCCCGGCCGGCGTGGGTGGAGGCGGTCAACCGGGGCGACGTGGCGCCCATCGTCGAGGAGGCGGCCCGCCCGTTGACCCGCGACGCCCTGCTGGCCGAGGCGCTGGCGCTGGACGGCGGCGACCCCGGCGACGGGGCGGCGGCGTTCGGCGACGACGCCTTCCTCGAGCCGCTGGACGTGTTCCTCGCCGCGATCGAGACGGAGGCCGAGCTGACCGTGTTGGGCCGCTGGCTCACCCGCCGCTTCCTGCTCCGTCTCCTGGTCGGCCGGCTGCAGCTCGAGCGCTACGTGGCCGCCGACCCGGGCGTGGTCGAGGAGGAGATCCGGGCCCCGATCTTCATCGCCGGCGCGCCCCGCACCGGCACCACGATCCTGTTCGGGCTCATGGTCCAGGACCCCAGGCTGCGGGCGCCCCTGGGCTGGGAGCTGCTGCGGCCGGTGCCGCCGCCCCGGCCCGGCGCCGACGGCCGACCGGCGGAGGACGGCCGGGTCGAGCTGGCCGAGGCCGAGCTGCGCATGCTGGCCCGGGTCCAGCCGCAGATGGACGCCATCCACGAGTACGGCGCCCGCCAACCCAAGGAGTGCCTGTCGGCGATGTCGTTCGAGCTCCGCTCCGAGGAGCTCACGGCCCGCTACCACGTGCCCAGCTACGTGCGGTGGTTCCAGAGCTGCGACATGCGGCCGGCCTACGAGCGGCACAAGCTCGTCCTCCAGGTGCTCCAACGGCGCCTCCCCACGGGTCGCTGGGTGCTCAAGTCGCCGGCCCACCTCCACCAGCTCCCGGCGCTGCTCGCCGTCTACCCGGACGCCCGGCTCGCCTTCACCCACCGCGACCCGCTGGCGGTGCTGGCCTCCGTGTCGAGCCTGGTCGCCAACCTGCGGGCGGTTCACAGCGACCGCGTCGACCTGGCCGAGATCGGCCGCTACCACCTCGACCTGTTCCACCGCAGCCTCGACGACCTGGCCCGCCGGGACGCCGCCGGCGAGCTGCCGGAGGGACGCACCGGTCACGGCCGCTACGCCGACTTCGTCGCCCGCCCGCTCGACACCGTGGCCGACCTGTACCGGCAGCTCGGCCTCGAGCTCGATCCGGCCACCCGGACCCGCATGGCGGACCACTTGGCGGCCCGGCCCCGGGGCCACCGGGGCGAGCACCACTACGACTTCGCCGACCTCGGCCTGGACCCGGCGGCCACCCGGGTCCGCTTCGCCCGCTACCTACGACACTTCGGCGTGCCGGAGGAGGGAGCGTGAGCGCAGGCGGACCGCCTGCGCCGGGCGGGGCGCCTCCGCTGGGCGGCGCGGCCCGACCGGAGCCGGCCGGCGCGGCCCGACCCGAACCGGGCCCGTCGGCCGCCGCCCTGGCCGCCGAGCTGGGCGACCGCCTGCCGCCGGCCGACTCGGTGCCGGCCGAGGCCTTGGCCCTCACCGCGCGGGTGCGGGAGCTGGTCGAGGCCGCCGTGCTGACCGACGTCCCGCCGGCCGACCTGGCCCTGGCCGCCGAGCGGGTGGCGGCCGTGACCGAGCTGCTCCGGGGGCGCCAGCGCGACCACCTCCACCTGGTGCGTCACCCCGACGGTCGGGTCGAGAGCCTGCGCCAGGCGGGCTCGGGTCGGCTGAACCCCCAGGCGCCGCCGATCGAGTGGCTCGACCGGCCCACCGAGCCGCCGCCCGGCTCGCCGCCCCGCCCGGTCGAGGTGCGGGCCCGCTGCACGTTCGGCGCCGCCCACGGCGGGTCGCCCGGCCGGGTGTACGGCGGCGTGGTCGCCGTCGTGCTCGACGAGGTGACCGGCGTCGCCCTCCGGGCGGCGGGCGCCACGGGCCTGACCGTGGCGCTCAACGTGGCGCTGCGGGCCGCCGTGCCGCTGGGCGTCACCGTGGAGGTCGCCGCCCGCTACACGGGCGGGGAGGGCCGGAAGTCGTTCGCCACGGGCGAGCTGACCGTCGGCGGCGCCGTCGCCGCCCGGGCCGAGACCGTCTGGGTGGCGCCCAGGTCATGACGGGCGAGCCGACACCCCGGCCCCGGCCCCCGCGACGCGGGCGAGTTCGGGCGACCGGACGGGAGGCGTGATGCAGGTCGGCGGCGCATCGGCACGACGCGGGCGAGCGGGGGCGGGCCGAGCTCGGCCAGCGGGGCCACCCGGGCGGTGTCACCGGGCTCGGGATCGGCGCTCGGGCCGACGTCGTGGGCACGCGACGGCGGCGGTGGACGGCGGCCCTGGCCGCCGGGCCGCCCACGTCGCCTGGCGGTACCGGACGTGAGCGGCGACCTGCGGGACCGGGTCGTGATCGTGACCGGGGCGACCCGGGGCATCGGCCGCGGATTGGCCCGCCACCTGGCTCGGGCCGGGGCCCGGCTCGTCGTCACCGGCCGCAAGCCCGAAGGCCTGGCCGACGTGGCCCGCGAGCTGGACGAGCTCGGCGCACCGCACCTGGCCGTCCGCCTCGACCAGGCCGACCGCGACGGCGCCGTCGCGCTGGCCGGGCGCACGGTCGCCGAGTTCGGGCGCATCGACGGCCTCGTGGCCAACGCCCAGTCGTTCCGGTCGGTGACGCCGCTCGAGGAGGTGGTGCCCCGCGACATGGACCTGCTCCTCGACACCGGCCCCAAGGGCGTGCTGTGGGCCATGCAGGCGGTGTTCCCGGCCATGCGCGCCCAGGGCTGGGGGCGCATCGTGACCATGGGTTCGAACGCCGCCCTTCTCGGCGCCGCGGGCTACGGCCCCTACGTGGCGGCCAAGGAGGCGATCCGGGGCCTGACCCGGGTGGCGGCCCGGGAGTGGGGCAAGCACGGGATCGTCGTGAACTGCGTGTGCCCGGTGTCGGTCGCCCACCGGGCCCCGCCGGGCGACAGCCCCGCGCGGCGGGCCGTGTTCGAGGCGGCGTTCCGGGACTCGGCGCTGCAGCGCGACGGCGTCATCGAGGAGGACATCGCGCCGGTCGTCGAGTTCCTGCTGTCGGACGGCTGCCGCTACGTCACCGGCCAGACCTTCATGGCCGATGGCGGCGCCATCATGCTGACCTGACCTCACCTGCCCCGCGGCCCGCCGGCGAGACGGCGGGCGGGTGCCGGTCACGCCGGCCCCGGACCGGCCGACTCGGCCGGCGACGACCCGCCCGGCACCGCCGACCCGCCGGCCGCGGAGGCCCCCGCCGCCCTCGCCGCCGACGCCGCCTTCACCGCGGCGGTGAAGTCGGCGATCAGGTCGTCGGGCGCGGCGTAGCCGGGGAAGTAGGCGCAGATCCGGTCGCAGTGCCCGTAGCGGGCGACGATCTCGGCCGCCACCTGGTCGGGCGTCCCGTGCACCGCGATCGTGTCGACCATCTCGTCGGTGATCAGCCCGGTCATGGCGCTCCAGTCACCCCGCTTGGACAGGGCGTTGAGCTCGGGCTGGAGGTCGCCCCACCCCTCGACCTCGAGGACCGGCCGGTAGGCGGGCGTCGACCCGTAGAAGGCGAGCAGGAACCTCACGGCCCGGGCGGCCTCCAGCTCGGCGTCGGTGCGGCCGACCCCGACGATGACCTCGGCCGTCAGCTCGATGTCGGCCCGGGAGCGGCCGGCGGCGGCCAGGCCCCGCTCGATGGCCGGCATGGTGCGGGTCCGCATGTGGCGGTCGCTGTTGAACGGCATGACGAGGATGCCGTCGGCCACCTCGGCCGCCATCTCGTTCATCTTCGGCCCCAGGGCCCCGACCAGGATCTTGGGCACGCCGTGGGGGTTGGGCCCCGGGTTGAACGCCGGGGTCATCAGCGTGTGGGTCGTGTACTCGCCCCGGAAGTCGAGCCGGGTGCCGTCCTGCCACGACCGGAGGATCGCCTTGGTGGCCAGCACCCACTCGCGCATGTGGGCGACCGGCCGCCCCCACCGGGCGCCGTAGCGGTTCTCGACGTGCGCCCGCACCTGGGAGCCCAGGCCCAGGCGGAACCGCCCTTCGGACAGGAGGTGCAGGTCGTAGGCGGCGTGCGCCAGGTGCATGGGGCTGCGGGGGAAGGCGATGGCCACGTTGGTCATCAGGTCGAGCGAGCAGACCGGCGCCGCGGCCACCAGCGGGAAGAACACGTCGTGGGCGTTCTCGAACGTGAACACGCCGTCGACCCCCGTCCGCTCCAGCTCGCGGGCCCGCCGGGCCGCGGTCGTCACCGAGTCGGACAGCATCACGTCGACCTTGAGCGCCACGGCGGCGAGCCTAGGGCCCGTCCTGCGAGTCCATGGCTTGCAGGACCGGCCCTAACCGACGCTCCTGTCGGGAGGGTCGGCGACGCGTCGCCCCCGGGCCTCGGCCAACCGCCGGGTCTGGGCCGAGGGCGTGGCGGCCAGCAGGGCCGTGACCAGGTCGATCAGGTGGCTGGCGAACAGCCGGTCGTCGGCGTGCGGCGGCGCCGCCGCACGCCGGGCCAGCTCGACCAGCGCGAAGCGGATGGCGGGGAAGCGCGAGTGGAGCACGGTCGTCTCCTCGACCGGCACGACGGCGCTGAGCATCCGGTGCCAGCGGACCATGCTGTTGTTGGGGTCCTTGGGTGGGACCAGCTCGTCGAAGCAGCCGGGCCGCGTGTAGAACTGCCCGGCGATCTGCAGGTACTCGCGGCCGCCGTCGGGGTCGGCCAGCTTGGCCGCCAGCGGCAGCACCAGGGCGGCGGACAGGGCCCGCAGGTCGTCGGCGCCGGACTCCTCGTACTGGTCGAGCAGGGCGTGGCGCCGGGGCTCGGTGTCGGCCCGGTGCTTCTCCAGCACGGCGCGCACCAGGCCCAGGCGGTCGCCGAAGTGGTACGTGACCGCGTTCGTGTTGCCCTGGCCGGCGGCGCGGTTGATCTCGCGCAGCGACACGCCGTCGATGCCGCGCTGGGCCAGGAGGCGCTCGGCGGCGCGGAGGATCTCGTCGCGGGTGGTGGAGCTCGCCATCGTTAACGCAGGTGCGTTAGAAAGTAGAGCAGTCTGATCAGCCAGCAAAGAGTCTGGGGGATGCTATGGCTCGATCGCATCGCTCGAGAGAGCATCGTTGGCCGCGTCGCGGGGGCGGGCGCGGTTGGGGGAGGGGCCGGCTCGCCGCCGCCCTGGTCGCGGTCGCGGTGGCCGTCACCGCGCCTGCCGCGGCCGCGGCCGTGCCCGCCGCCGGGCCCGGGGACCGGCCCGGGGACGGGGGACCGGGGCCCGAGGCCGCCGCCGTCGAGGGGCCGCTGCCCGGGTCGCCGCCGGGCGACCCCGACTCGCCCGACATCGAGGACACCTACCCGTGGTTGGCCACGCACGTCGACCTGGCGGCCGCCGGATATGTCGAGGAGGAGTTCATCGTCGAGGGCGAGGCCGACGCGTACAGCCTCACGGGCGAGCGGCTGGCGACCGACGTGCCCTACCGCACCCGGATCCTCGTGCGCCGGCCGACCAACCCGCATCGGTTCAACGGGGCCGTCCTGGCCGAGTGGCAGAACGTGTCGGCCGGCTTCGACATCGACGCCCTGTGGGCCTACCGGCACATCTTGCGGGCGGGCTACGCCTGGGTCGGCATCTCGGCCCAGCGGGTGGGCGTCGACCACCTGAAGTCGTGGAGCCCGGCCCGCTACGGCGACCTCGACGTGACCGGTGGGGGCCGGTTCACGGCCGACGAGCTGTCCTACGACATCTTCGCCCAGGCCGCCGCCGCCCTCCGGGCGTCCGCCCGGCGGGGCGAGGCTCGGCCGCTGGGCCGGCTGCGGGCCGACACGCTCCTCGCCATCGGCGGGTCGCAGTCGGCCGGCCGCATGACCGTCTACTACGACCAGGTTCTGCCCCAGGTCGAGCCCGTGTTCGACGGTTACGGCTTCATCGTGGGGAGCGCGCCGAGCCGGGACGGCGACGAGCCCGTGTTCCACCTGCTGTCGGAGACCGATGTCCGCTCGCCCAACCGGCGACCGGACAGCGACCGGTACCGGCGGTGGGAGGTCGCCGGCGCCGCCCACTCCGGCTGGAACGGGCAGGAGTACCGGCGCCCGCTGCTGGAGCGCGACCTCGGCGCCGCGCCGGAGTACGAGTGCGACCAGCCGCCGTTCAGCCGGGTGCCGCTCCACCAGGTGCTGGGCGCCGCCTTCGACCACCTGGTGCGGTGGGTGGAGCGGGGCACGCCGCCGCCGACCGCGCCGCCGCTCGAGCTCGCGCCCGACGGCAGCAAGGTGCGCGACGAGCTCGGCCTGGCCCGTGGCGGCATCCGGCTGTCACAGGTGGAGGTGCCGATCGCGCTGAACACCGGCGACAACGCGGGCGAGACGTTCTGCGGCCTGTTCGGCACCCACGTGCCGTTCGACGAGGAGCTGCTCGACGAGCTGTACCCGAGCCGGGGCCGCTACGTGGCCGCCGTCGCCCGGGTCGACCACCGGAACGTCCGGGCCGGCTACATCACCGCGGCCGACGCCCGCGACAACCGGCGCGAGGCGCTCGAGTCCGGCGTGGGGCGCTGACGGCCGGCGGGGAGCCGCCCGTAGCCGTCGTCGACCGGGGCCCGCCCGCCGGGCCGGGCCCCGGTCGGGTCCTGCAGCCAGGCGTCGAGGCCGACCGGTCGGGTCCTATAGCCAGGCGTCGAGGCCGACCGGTCGGGTCCTATAGCCAGGCGTCGAGGCCGACCGGTCGGGTCCTGCAGCCAGGCGTCGAGGCCGACCGCCCGGGTCCTATAGCCAGGCGTCGAGGCCGACCGCCCGGGCCCAGATCGGGGTCACGGCGGCCACCAGGGCGTCGATGTCGTCGGGCTCCTCGCGGTGGACGAGCTGGTCGTAGGCGACGCTCACGTTCATCGACTGCAGGACGAGCGCCGTGTACCACGGGTCGAGCTCGGGGTCGCACAGGCCCTCGTCCTGGAGCCGCCGGACCCACCGCGCCGTCCGCTTCACGCCCCGGCTCAGCGCGTTGCGCCGGCTGGCGCCGATGCGGGGGTCGACCGTGCGCAGCCGCTCGATCGACTGGGCGACCACCCGGTGCTTGAGGCAGACCTCGAAGTAGCTGCGGCTGGCGTAGGCGATGTCGCGGACGGGGTTGCCGTCCTCGTTGTCGGGGTCGCGGCGGGGCGCCGAGAACATCTCCTCGAGGACGTGTTGGGCCACGATCTGGAACAGCGCCTCCTTGGAGGCGAAGTACGTGTAGAAGCTGCCGGCCGACACGCCGGCCCGGCGGGCGATGTCGGCGATGCGCGTCTCGTGGAACGGCGTCGTGTCGAACAGCTCGTGGGCGGCCGCGATCAGGCGCCGCTGCGTGTCGCGCCCGCGGCGGGTGGCCCGGCGCTCGCCGACCCGCGCCGCGAGCGCCTCGGTCTCGTCGGTCTCCACCGGGCTCGGCCCGGCCGCTGAGCGATCGGCCGCGGAGCGCACCGGCCGCACGGTAGCGCCTCGGCGGGCCGCCGGCCCAGTGGACTTGAACCTGAAGCCGGATTCGGATACCAATGGTCTGGGCACGACACGGGGGGATCAGATGCTGCGGAAGAGCTCCGTGCTGCGCCGCGTTCGTGTGCGCCGTCGACCGCTGGGGACGTCCGGGCACCAGCCGGGGTCGGACCGCCGCCCCGACCCCGGCCCGGACGGTGGGGCTCCGGCCACCCGGACCATCTCCGGGTCGGCCGGAGCCCCGGGTCGTTCGGAGCGGGGTGCGACGCCGGCCGGTCGCAGGGGGACGGCCGGCGTCGCACCGGCGGGCGCCGGCCGCCCAGCCCCCGACCGCGCCGGCGCCGAGCGCCTGCACGCGGACCGCCCGCGCACGAACCGTCCGCGCACGGACCGTCCGCACGCGGACCGCCCGCCTGCGGTCGACGCGCTGTTCCCCCTGGGCACCCGGCTTCTCCTCTCCGCTGGGGGGATCGTGGTCGGCGTGGCCATGGTGGCATGGTCGGCCACGCTCCCGCCGGGCCGCGACCCATACGTGCTGGCCCACGCCGTGTCCGCCGCCCCCTACCTGGCCGTCACCGCTGCCTGCGCCGGGCGGGCCCGGCGCCTCGGCCCGCCGGCCTACCGGGGGTTCTGGGCGTGCTGGCTGGCGGCCTGCGCGGCGAGCGGGGCGGCGACCGCCTCGGCCATCGCCGGCGCCACGGCGCACAACCACGCACTGCTGGCCGTCGACGCCGCCTTCCTCGTGGTGGCGTCGGTGTTCTGGACCTCGGCGACGATCCGCATGGTGCGGCTGCTGGCCGGCCGGCGGAGCATGTCGGTCGATCTGGTCGACGCCGTGACCGCCCTGGTGGTGCTCGGCGCGCCGGCGCTGCTGTTCGTGGCCGAGCCGGTGAGCCGGGCCGACGAGACGATCTTCGCCGTGCCGTTCGCAGCGTCGGTCGTGCTGGCGCCCGGCGTGCTCTACCTGATGGTCGTCAACCTGGTGCACGCCGCCCCGGGCGAGCGGGCGACGCTGGGCTTGGGCATGGCGCTGGGCGTGTGGTTCTCGGTGAGCATCACCATGCAACTGGCGCGGGTGGTCGGGGAGGCCGACCTCGACTTGCCGGTGATGGTGGCGGCCCACGTGGTGACGATGAGCCTGATGACGGCGCTGCCGCTCTGGGCCCACCGGCGGCCGCCGGCCGGGCTGGGCCGGCTCCCGGTGGAGCGCCAGGTCCGGGGCAGCAGCCCGATGCCGTACCTGGCGCTGGCCGTGCTGCCCGCCCTGGCCGTCTACGTGCTGGTCGTGCGGCGGCAGCCGGCGTGGGGCGTCGAGTTCCTCGTGGTGGTGCTCCTGGTGGTCGTGGCGCTGGGGGCGGTGCGGCACACGGCGCTCATGGGCGAGTCGCGCCGGCTGTACGGCGAGCTGGGTCGCATGGCCGAGGAGCGGCGCCGCCTGATCGTCGACATGGTGCAGGCGCTCGAGGCCGACCGCTGCCGCACGGCTACCGAGCTGCACGCCCAGGTGGTGTGGCTGCTGGCCGCGATGGGCACGACCGTCCAGAGCGCGTACGCGGCCCTGCCGGCCGACGCCGCGCTGACCCTGCGCGAAACGTTCGTCCAGACCCACGGCGAGCTGGGCGACCGGGCCGAGCAGTTCCGCCGGCTGATGCTCGCCACCCGGCCGCGGATGCCCGTGGCCGCCCCCGACGGCGGCGGGTCGGCGGACGGGGAGGCGGCGGGCGACGACCGCGTGCTGGTGCCGGCGCTGACCGCCTACGCCTCCGAGCTGTTCCCCGACCCCGACGAGTGCCGGGTGGAGATCCACGTCGAGCCCGGCCTGGAGCTCGACTGGCGGACGACCACGGTGGCGTACCACATCGCCCGTGAGGCGCTGCTCAACACGGCCCGCCACGCTCGGGCGTCGGCGGTCGCCGTGCGCGTCGCCGCGCCGGCGGACGGCCCCGGCGGCCTGGTGGTCGAGGTCAGCGACGACGGCGTCGGGTTCGAGGCGGGCCCGGGCGAGCGGGGCTCTGGCCTGGCGCTGATGGAGCTGTTCGCCGAGCTGGGCGGCGGCCGGCTGCGCGTCGAGTCCGCTCCGGGGCAGGGCACCCGGGTGCGCGGCGTGCTCAACGCCGACCCCGCCGATCCCGGCGGCCCCGCCCCCGGCCGCGGCCCCGGCGGCCCGGGCGGCCCGCAGACCCCCGGCGACGACGGCCCGGCCGGCGAGCCGCGGCGCCCCCACCTGCGGCTGGTCGCCTCCGGCCCGGGCTGACGACCGTGCCCGGGGCCGGCCCCCTGCCCCCTCGCTGATCCGTCCCTGACCCGCCTCTGACCTGCGCCTGACCGCCAGCGATCGTGCCACCGAGTGGCCCCCCGGCGGTCCCGCGGAGCGGCGGCTGGCGGGCCTGACTACCGACGGTCCCTGCTCCGAGGATTGGTATTTACTGACGCGTCAGTCTATAGTGATTTTCGCCAAGGACCCGTCCTTCTGGGGTGGGCGGACATGGCCCTGAGGGGGAGATGCACATGAGACTGAGATCGATCGTCGCCTCGGCCGGGGGAGGGCTCGCCGTCGTCGCGCTGGCGCTGGCCAGCCTCGTCGCCAGCCCGACCGCCGCCGGCGCCCAGAGCAACCCGTACGAGCGGGGGCCCGACCCGACGGCGTCGTCCATCCGGGCGTCGCGGGGCCCCTTCGCCACGTCGTCGACCGCGGCCATCGGGGTCTCGGGCTTCGGTGGCGGCCGCGTCTACTACCCGACGACCACCAGCGAGGGGACGTTCGGGGCGGTCATCATCGCCCCCGGCTTCACGGCCGGCTCCGAGGCCTATCTGACGCTCGCCCAGCGGGTGGCGTCGCATGGCTTCGTCGCCTTCGCCATCGACACCAACACCCGGTTCGACTTCCCCGACTCGCGGGGGCGCCAGATCCTGGCGGCCGTCGACTGGCTGACCCAGCGGAGCTCGGTGCGCGACCGCATCGACGCCTCGCGGGTGGCGGTGTCCGGCCACTCCATGGGCGGCGGCGGCACCCTGGCCGCGGCCAACTCGCGGCCGAGCCTCCGGGCGGCGGTGGCGCTCCAGCCGTGGCACACCACCAAGAGCTGGAGCCGCCTCCAGGTGCCGACGATGATCATCGGCGCCCAGAACGACACCGTGGCCCCGGTGGCGTCGCACTCTGAGCCCTTCTACAACAGCATCCCGGCCAGCACCGAGAAGGCGTACGTCGAGCTGCGGGGTGAGTCGCACTTCGCCGGCAACACCAACCCTGACGACCAGGGTGCGGCCATGGTCACCTGGCTCAAGCGCTACGTCGACAACGACACCCGCTACGAGCCGTTCATGTGCCCGCCGCCCTCGAGTCTCGACTACTCGGAGTGGCGCCACACCTGCCCCGGCGGGGACCAGGGCAGTGGTGGCAGCGGTGGCGGTGGAACGCCCGGCACGCCTCCCAGCGAGGAATGCGAGTGGTGGGAGTGGTGGTGCTCGACGAGCGCCCGCACTGACGCCGCCTGATCT
The DNA here is from genome assembly GCA_036563805.1 of Acidimicrobiales bacterium. Lineage (GTDB taxonomy): Bacteria > Actinomycetota > Acidimicrobiia > Acidimicrobiales > VFJN01 > DATCLS01. The sequence goes on from DATCLS010000051.1 coordinate 11,043, forward strand.
TCCGAGATCGCCGCAGGCCCCGCGGTGAACGCCGATGGCACGGGCCGTCCTACCCGGTGATGGACGGCCCGTGCCTGGCGGCGCGCTCGGGCGCCGGTGGATCGCCGCCCCCGCTGGCCCGCCCGGGGTCGGCGTCGGCGCGTCCGGGGGCACCGCCGTCGGGGGCGCCAGCTCCGGGAGCACCGGCGATCTCGTCCACCCGGTGGTGGCGGGGGCCGTCGGCCCCGTCGAGGCCGTCGGCGCCACCGCCAGCGGCCGCCACCAGCTCCCGGACCCGCAGCTCGGCCAGAGGGCCGAGGGCGTCGTAGGCCTCGACGAAGCGGGCCCGGGCCGTGTTCCGGGGCCAGTCGGCCGGCAGCAGCTCGTCGGGTAGCTGGGGGTCGGTCAGGGCCAGGGCCCGCCACCGCCGCATCAGCTCGGTGCGGGCCACCAGTGCCTCGGCCGCCGGGATGGCGCGGCCGTCCAGCCGCTCCTGGATGCCGCCCACCAGGGCGATGAGCTCGTCGTAGCGCCGGCGAAGCGCCGGCAGGTCCCAGGCGTCGACCAGCGACACGCCCGTCGGCCGGGGCACGTGGGTGGCCCGCAGCACGACGGCGTCGGCGATACCGAGATCGGTCAGGCAGCGGTCGAGCGCCTCCAGCGGGGCGTGGGGGGTGATCCAGAGGCCGTCGAACAGCGTCCCCAGCCCGAGCGCCCGGAGGCGCTTGCGCAGGACGGGGCGCAGGTGGCCGTCGGACTCCGGCACCGAGAACGCCACGCACGTCCAGCGGCCGTCCCAGGCCACGGGCTCTGCGCCGAAGCGCATGAGGCGCCGGCCCTGCTCGGCGGCCGCATCGAGCAGCTGCCGGGCCAGGCGGTAGGCGGTGTGGCGTCCCCGGCGCACGACCTCGAGGCGCCCCTTGCGAGCCTGGCGGCTGAGGGCCGCCCGGGCGGCGTCGGCTCCCACGCCGAACTCGCCCAGCAGCCGCACCAGCGCGGCCGACGGGATGTAGGCCCGGCTGTGGAACCAGTAGTCGCCCAGCAGGGTGGGGAGCAGCTCGGACGCCGGCGCGGTCCGTGGTTCCCGGTCGCTCACGGTCCCCATGACAGCCGATCAGCGCGCGGCGAGCACATGTGACAACACCACACCCGATCGGGCGAGAAAAAGTCAACAAAACCCTTGAACTGGGCGCGGGCGTCGTTCAGACTCATCCCGAGGCGTCGTCCCCCGGGCTGGGGAGATCCGGTCGGCGACGCCGGTGGGCGATTTATGCAACCGCCGGGGCCGCGGGCACGCTCCGGCGCGCCCGCGCCCCGCGCACGAGGGGAGGGGTTCGTCCCATGCGAAGAACAGCGATCATCGACCCACGGGTGGGGTGGCGACGGCTGCTGCCGGCCCTCGCCGCGGCCGTGCTGGCCCTCACCGCGGTGGCGGCCGTCGGCGGCTTCGGCTCCGTGCCCGCGGAGGCCCAGTCGGCCGACTGCGTCACCGCCTCCAACCTCGATCACATCGAGGCCGGACGGGCCACCCAGAGCCTCGCCTTCGCCCGGGCCGTCGGCTCGAACGACTTCCTCGGGCTGGTGTGGTCGACGACCTCGCTGCAGCGCGACGGCTCGGGGTGGCGGCGCGTGGACCGGTGCGGGCCTCCCGGCTCCAGCACGACCACGAGCACGAGCGTGCCCGGGGGCGGCGGAGACCGGCCACCGCTGTCCGAGCGCTACCAGGCCATGTACGAGACCGACCCGCGTCTGCCCCGCCACACGGTGTACCGGCCCCGGAACCTCGACCAGGTGACCGAGCCCATGCCGATCGTGGTGTGGGGCAACGGCGCCTGCAGCGCCAACGGCACGTGGTTCCAGGAGTTCCTGACGCCGCTGGCGGCCCACGGCGTGCTCGTGATCGCCAACGGCACGCCGAACGGGTCGGGCACCACAAACTCGGACATGCTGATCGACGCCATCGACTGGGCGGTGGCCGAGAACAGTCGGCCCGGAAGCAAGTACCAGGGCCGCCTCGACACCGACGCCATCGCGGCCATGGGTCAGTCGTGCGGCGGCCTCGAGGCGATCGACGCCAGCCGCGACGTCCGGGTCGACTCGACGGTGCTGTGGAACAGCGGCATCTTCTCGAGCGGCGGCCTCGGCGGCGTGGACAAGAGCGCCCTGCAGCGGCTGCACGCCCCGGTGGCGTGGTTCACCGGCGGCCGGTCGGACATCGCCTACGGCAACGCGGTGGACGACTACCAGCGGGTGCCGTCCCGCGTGCCCGCGGTGTTGGGCCACTACGACAACGTCGGCCACACGGGGCTGTTCACCAACCCCGAGGTGGAACGGCACATCGTGACCGTGGCCGCCCAGTGGCTCGACGCCACCCTGTACGACAACGCCCAGGCGCGGTCGCAGTTCGTGGGCCAGAACTGCGGCCTGTGCTCCGGGACGCCGTGGGAGATCCAGTCGAAGAACTGGTGACGGCGGACCGTGACGGGCGTCCGTGCCCGGGGCATCGAACATACGATGCCCCGGGCATGGCACCGTCCGCTCCGACCTCGCCGACCACGCCGACCGGCACCGACCCGGGTGGATCGTCACCGACCGGGCCCGTGCCGGCGGCGCCGCAGCTCAACGAGATCGGCTTCTACGCGTTGGCCGGGGCGCCCCAGTCGCCGGCCGAGCTGCTCGACGAGGTGGCAGCGGCCGAGGCCGCCGGGCTGGGTAGCGCCTTCATCTCCGAGCGCTTCAACATCAAGGAGGCGGTGACGCTGTCCGGCGCCGCCGGCGCCGCCTCCCGCACGCTCGGCATCGCCACGGCCGCCACCAACCACAACACCCGCCACCCGGTCGTGACCGCCTCCTACGCCACGACGATGCACAGGCTCACCGGCGGGCGGTTCACGCTGGGCCTCGGCCGGGGGATCGCCCCGCTGTTCGACGCCTACGGCCTGCCCCGGATCACCACCGCCCAGCTCGAGGACTTCGTTGGCCTGATGCGCCGCCTGTTCCGGGGCGAGGTGATCCTGGGCCACGACGGGCCCGCCGGGTCGTACCCGGTCCTCCACCTCGACTCGTCGTTCGACGAGGACATCCCGATCGGGTTCGTGGCGTTCGGGCCCAACTCGCTGGCCTTCGCCGGCCGGTCCGTCGACATGGTCGTGCTCCACACGTTCTTCACCGACGAGACCACGGCGCGGTGCGTGCGGACCGTGCGCCGGGCGGCCGAGGAGGCGGGCCGCGACCCGGCGGACGTGCGGATCTGGTCGTGCTACGCCACCGTGCACGACGGCCTGCCCGAGGAGCTGCGCCTCCGCAAGACGGTGGGGCGGATGGCCACCTACCTGCAGGGCTACGGCGACCTGCTGGTCGAGACGAACGGCTGGGACCCGGCGGTGCTGGCCCGGTTCCGGGCCGACGAGGTCGTGTCGACGTTCCCTGGGGCCATCGACGCCAAGGCCGACACCGCCACCCTGGAGCACATCGCCACGCTTATCCCCAACGAGTGGCTCGAGCCGGCCGCCACCGGCAGCCCGCAGCGCTGCGCCGAGCGGGTGCTGGCCCAGTTCGACCTCGGAGTCGACGGCGTGATCATGCATGGGGCCACGCCGGACGAGCTCGCGCCGGTGATCGAGGCCTACCGGGCCATCCGGCCGGCCGGCCGGTTCGACGGCCTCGACCCCAACCCCGGCCGCTGACGGATCGGCGCCCGGCGGGTCAGGCGTCCGCGCGCCACGTCAGGAGGCGGCCCTCGCCGGTCAGCATCAGCGACCCGTCCATGAGCCGCAGCGCGAAGGGCGCCAGGCGCAGGCAACCGAACGCCGGGGACAGGGGGCCGTCCTTCCAGACCGGGATGATGGCGGGGTCGTAGCCCACCGGCTCCGGGGCCTCGGCGAACGTGGTCCACACCTCCTGGCGGCCGGCCTCGTCGAGGATCCACTCGGCCCGGCAGTCGGCCCGGCAGGTGTCCTGGTCGGGCGCCCAGTAGTTGACCGAGACGTACGGCGTGCGGTCGAGGTCGCGCCGCTTGGGCGACAGCGGCGAGGTGGCGATCACCCCGGTCAGCGTCGTGCCGTCCCACTCCCAGTAGGGGTGGAGGATGCGGGTGCGGGGCCGGCCGTCGGGGCCGACGGTCCCCACGGTCGCCCACACGATGCGGTGGGCCATGGCGACGAACGCGGGGGCGATCTCCTGGAGCTCGGTCATGGCCGCTGAGGCTGCCACACCGGTGGCTGCGGCCGCCGGCCCGGCGGGGCCATGGCTGGCGGCGCCCGCCGGGTGCGGACCTGACCGGGGCCGCCTAACGGCGTTACGGTCCTGGCATGGGCAACGGCGTTACGGCACTGGCATGAAGGACTTCGAGGGGCGCGTGGCCGCGATCACCGGCGCGGCGTCCGGGATCGGTCGGGCACTGGCCGAGGAGCTGTCCCGGCGGGGCTGCCACCTCGCCCTGTCCGACATCGACGAGGCCGGCCTCGCCGAGACGGCCGCCCGGTGCGACGGCCGGGTGACGGTGACCACCCACCGGGTCGACGTGGCCGACCGCGAGGCGGTGCACGCCTGGGCGGACAAGGTGGTCGCCGACCACGGCAAGGTCAACCTGGCCGTCAACAACGCGGGCGTGGCCGTCGGGGCGAACATCCGCTCGATGTCCTACGAGGACCTCGACTGGCTGATGGGCATCAACTTCTGGGGCGTGGTGCACGGCACCAAAGCGTTCCTGCCCCACCTGGAGGCTGCGGGCGAGGGCCACATCGTCAACCTGTCGAGCATCTTCGGGCTCATCAGCATCCCGACGCAATCGGCCTACAACGCCGCCAAGTTCGCGGTCCGGGGGTTCACCGACGCTCTCCGGATCGAACTGAAGATCGAGCGCAGCCCTGTGTCGTGCACGACCGTTCACCCCGGCGGCGTGAAGACCAACATCGTGCGCAACGGGCGCTTCGACGCCGAGGCGCGGGAGATGGCCCTCGGCGAGGACCCGGGCGACCGCTTCGAGCGGGTGGCGTTCACCCGGCCGGAGGTCGCCGCCCGCCAGATCCTCGCCGCGGTCGAGCGCGACAAGCGCCGCGTGCTGATCGGGCCCGACGCCAAGGCCGTCGACCTCGTCTCCCGCCTGCCCGCCGGCCTGTACCAGGGGTTCCTTATCGCCACCGGCCGCCTCGAGCGGCGCCGGCGCCGGTCCTGACCGGCCGCCGCCGGCTGTCGGGCCGGAACGGGACCGCTTCGGGACCGGAGCGACCGGCTGCGCCGGCGTTCGTCGGCCGCCGCTCCTCGGCGCTAAACAGGTGTTCCAAAAGTCGGGGCGACGCCGACACGTCGAGGCACAGGAGGGGTATGTGAGCGACTGGAGCGAACCGCGCGTCGCCGTGGTCACCGGCGGCGGCTCGGGCATCGGCCTGGCCATCGCCGAGCGCCTGGCCCGGGACGGCGCGGCGGTGGCGGTCTTCGACCTCAACGGCGACGCCGCCCGGTCGGCGGCCGCCAAGATCGAGGGCGCCGGCGGCCGGGCCGTCGGTCTGACCGTCGACGTCACCGACCGGCCCCGGGTCGAGCAGGCCGTGGCCGAGGTGGTCGCCCAGCTCGGCCCGCCGCTGATCCTGGTCAACAACGCCGGCCGCGAGAGCTTCGTGCCCTTCCTCGACATCACGCTCGAGCACTGGAACGAGCGCCTCGACGTGAACCTCACCGGGACGTTCCACTGCTGCCAGGTGGTGCTGCCCCACATGCTCGAGGCCGGCTGGGGGCGCATCGTCAACATCTCCTCCTCCAGCACCCACAGCGGCACGCCCCGGATGGCCGCCTACGTGGCCGCCAAGTCGGGGGTCGTCGGCCTGACCAAGAGCCTCGCGCTCGAGTTCGGCCCCAAGGGCGTCACCGTCAACACGATCCCGCCGGGCTTCATCGACACGCCGATGCTCCGGGCCGCGGACGCCGCCGGCAACCTCAACATCGAGGCGGCCACGAAGATGACGCCGGTCCGGCGCGCCGGCCGGCCCGAGGACATCGCCGCCGCCTGCTCGTTCCTGTGCCGCGACGAGGCCGGCTACATCACCGGCCAGATCATCGGCGTGAACGGGGGCCGCAACACCTGAGGGCGCCATGGCCGAGGGTGCGCAGGCCGACGGTGCGAGGGCCGGGCGAGCGATGGCCGACGGGGCGCCGTCCGAGGACGTGACCGCGGGCGCCGCCGGGGCCGGGGGTGACGCCGGGGCCGCGGCGGACGGGCCCCTGGCCGGGGTCCGGGTCGTCGAGCTGGGCAGCTTCATCGCCGGCCCGTTCGCCGGCCAGCTGCTGGCCGACCTCGGCGCCGAGGTGGTCAAGGTTGAGGCGCCCGGCGCGGGCGACGCCATGCGCCGCTGGGGCCAGCTGCTCGACGGGCGCAGCATCTGGTGGTCGGCGCTGGCCCGCAACAAACGCCTCGTCGCCGTCGACCTGCGCAAGCCCGAGGGCCAGGCGGTCGTGCGCCGGCTGGCGGCGGCCAGCGACGTCGTGCTCGAGAACTTCGCCCCCGGCCGGCTCGAGGCGTGGGGCCTCGGCTACGACGAGCTCAGCCGCCTCAACCCCCGCCTCGTGCTCACCCGGGTGTCGGGCTTCGGCCAGACCGGCCCCCGGGCCGGCGAGCGCGGCTTCGGCGCCATCGGCGAGGCCATGGGCGGGCTGCGCGAGCTGACGGGCTCGCCCGACCGGCCGCCGGCCCGGGCGGCGGTGTCGCTCGGCGACTCGATCGCCGCCCTGTTCGCCGCCTTCGGCACGGTCGCCGCCCTGCGCCAGGTCGAGCGCGACGGCCGCGGCCAGGTCGTCGACGTCGCTCTGTACGAGGCCGTGTTCGCCCTGATGGAGTCGCTGGTCGCCGACTACGAGCTGACCGGCTACCAGCGCACCCGGGCCGGCGGCGCGCTGCCCGGGGCGGCGCCGTCGAACGCCTATCCGACCGCGGACGGGCGGATGGTCATGATCGCCGCCAACGCGGACGCCATCTGGGCCCGGCTGGCCGAGGCCATGGGCAGGCCCGAGCTGGCCACCGACGAGCGCTACGCCACCCACGTGGCCCGGGGCGCCCGCATGGCGGAGGTCGACGAGCTGGTGGCGTCGTGGACGCGCACGCTCGACTTCGACGCCCTCGACCGGGCCCTGGAGGCGGCCGCGGTACCCCACGGCCTCATCTACCGGGCGTCGGACATCCTCGAGGACCCCCACTACCTGGCCCGGGGGATGATCCAGCGGGTGCACGACGCCGTCCTGGGCCGCGACGTCCCCATGGCCGGCGTCGTCCCCCGCCTGTCGCGCACGCCGGGGCGGATCCGGTGGGCCGGGGCCGACGTCGGCGCCCACACCCACGAGGTGCTGGCCGAGCTCGGCCTCTCGGCCGAGGAGCGCGCCGCCCTCGCCGAGGCCGGGGTCATCCCACCGCCCTGACCGGCCCGCCGCGAGCCCCACCCGGGCGGGGCGTCAGGGCGCGTCCGGCGCCTCCGCCGGCGAGCCCGAGGGTGACGGGGGCGAGCCCCCGATCCGGGCCGTGAGCGACGCCGTGGTCGCCGTGAGCCGGCGGGCGTAGGGGGTCATCTCCTCGGCGGTCAGGCGGGCGGCGAACCCGGTGAGCGTGACGGCCAGGCACACCCGGCCGGTGCGGTCGAAGACGGGGGCGCTGACGAGGCCGAGCTGGTACGACTCGATGCCATCCAGGTCGACCAGCAGGTAGTCGTCGTCGGTCATGGCCTGGACGACCCGCTCGGCCGCCGCCCGGACCTCGGGGTTGGCGGCGTCGGCGGCCAGGGCGGCGAGCGCCCGGCGCAGGGCCGGCCCGCCCTCGCCCTGCAGCGCCACCGCGTAGCTCCGGCGCCGGACGACGTCGAGGGCGTGGCGGTAGCGGGCCCGGCGGCGCTCGTCGAGGCGCGGTCCCAGCCGCTGCAGCCAGCGGTCGACGGCGGCGGGCTCGGACCAGGCCATGAACACGGTGCCCAGCGGCGGGGCCAGGGGCACCGTGTAGCCCGGCCGGGAGCCGAACGCCACCGGTGCGGCGGCCTGGCCCTCGACGGCGACGATGACCATGTCGTCGCCGACCACGGCGCTCGCCACCACCTGGACGCCCAGCTCGTCGCTCAGCCGCAGCAGGGCGGGCCGGGCGAGCTCGAGCACGTGGCGGTCGAGCCCCGCGGCCGCGTCGCCGACCGCCACCAGGGCGGGGCCCAGCCGGTAGGTCTTGTCGACCGGGTCGCGCGTCAGCCAGCCCGCCTCGGTGAGCGCGACCAGCATCGAGTACGCGGTCGCCTTGTTGAGGCCGAGCCGCCGCGCCAGCTCGGACAGGCCGAACGACCGCCCGGGGTGGCGGCTCAGGAACGTGACGAGGGCGACGGTGCGCTCGACGCCGGGGGCGGGACGGGCCATGGGGCGACCTCGGGTGGCGGGGAGGCGGGGCGGCCGCGCCTCACGGCATGGCCACCCCGCCGTTGGGTCGGAGGACCTGGCCGGTGACGAACCGGGCGGCGTCGGACGCCAGGTACAGCGCGGCGTAGCCGATGTCGTCGGGCTCGCCGACCATCTGCAGCGGCGCCATCTGGGCCATCCGGCCGAGGAAGGCCGTGCGTCGGGCCTCGTCGACGGTGCCGTCGGCCTCGACGTAGTGCCGGCGGGTGATCCCGCTCTCGACCAGGCCCGGGGCGATGGCGTTGACCCGCACGCCGCTCGGTCCCAGCTCGCGGGCCAGCGTGCGGGTGATCTGGACGACGCCGGCCTTCGAGATCGAGTAGGCGACCAGGCCGGGCGGCGGGCTGTCGTACGCCCCCGACGACATGTTGACGATCGACCCGCGGCCCTGGTCGCGCATGACGGCGCCGGCCTCCTGGCAGCCGAACAAGACGCCCTTGAGGTTGACGGCCAGCAGCCGGTCGAGGTCGTCCTCGGCCAGGTCGAGGATCGGGCTCTCGAGCAGGATCCCGGCGTTGTTGCACATCACGTCGAGCCGGCCGTGGTCCGCGGTCGCCGCCCGCACGAGGTCGCGCACCGCGTCGCGCTGGGTCACATCGGTGGTGACGGCGGCGGCCGACCCGCCGGCGGCCTCGATCTCGTCGCGGGTGGCGGCCGCCGCCTCGCCGTCGACGTCCGCGCACACCACGGTGGCCCCGGCCCCGGCCAGGACCCGGGCCGTGCCCCACCCGATGCCGCTGCCGGCACCGGTGACGACGGCGACCCGCCCCGACAGGTCGAACGCCTCGAGCTTCGCCATTGCACTCCCCCCTCCGGTCGCCGCTTTGGTCGTCAGGGCAACCGACTCGGTGTCAGGAGCAACCACCGTAGGGAGGCGCCGATGGGCGGGCAACGCCGCCGCGCTGGTTGACTGGTCCGATGCACCTCTACGTCGAACCGGGACAGGACGGCGTCGTCGAGCTGCGCGAGGCCGACGACTTCACCTCGCTGAAGGTGGTGGCGGCGGGGCCGGAAGACTGGACGGCCCTGGCCGACGCCCTGCGGGCCGCCGCCAGCCTCGAGCCGCCGCACGCCTGGCTGGGCCTGGAGGCGCTCGCCGGCCTGTCCGGCCGCGGCGACGACCCGGCCTGGCGGGACGGCTTCGCCAAGATGGTCGACTACGCCCGCACGCAGGGCTGGGTGAACGAGGCGGGCTCCGCGGTCCGGGCCCACGTGGAGTGGTGGGATGGCTGACGCGGGCGGGGGATCGGGGCGGCGCCGGGGCGTTCCGCCACTAGCCTGGCTGTGCCCATGAACAGCCCGACCAGCGCCGACGGCAGTGCCCGGACCAGCACCGACGGCCTCTCGGTCCTGGGTGCGACGGTCCGCCACCCCATCGAGCACGTCGAGTGCTTCGACGCGCCCGAGCACGTGACGCTGGTGCGGTTCACCACCGACGAGCTGCTGTCCCGCTGCCCGGTCACCGAGCAGCCCGACATCTCCTCGCTGCGCATCGAGTACCGGCCCGACAGGCGGTGCGTCGAGTCGAAGTCGCTGAAGCTCTACCTGTGGTCGTTCCGCGACCGCAAGGTGTTCTGCGAGGCGATGGCGGCCGAGATCGCCGACGAGATCATGCGGAGCGCGCAGCCTCACGAGGTGACGGTCACGGTGACCCAGCACGCCCGGGGCGGCATCGTCACCGAGGCCGTGGCCGAGCGCCGGAGCGGGGCGTGAGCGGCCCCGCGGCAGCCGAGCCCGCGGCCCACGAGCCGGCGGACGTGCGCCGGGTGGACGAGCGCCTCGTCGTCGTCACCGTGTCGGGCGGGCTCGACTCGGTGACGCTGGCCCACTCCCTGGCCGCCGAGGGCCACGAGCTGGTGTGCCTGTCGTTCGACTACGGCCAGCGCCACGCCAAGGAGGTCGCCTTCGCCCGGGCCTGCGCCGAGCGCCTCGGCGCCGACCATCACGTGGTCGACCTGCGCTCGGTCGGGGCGCTGCTGTCGGGCTCGGCGCTGACCGACGCCTCGGTGGACGTGCCCGAGGGCCACTACACCGACGCCACGATGGCGGTCACGGTCGTGCCCAACCGCAACGCCATCATGCTGGCCGTCGCCGTGGGCGTGGCGACCGCCCGGGGCGCGCCGGCCGTGGCCACCGCCGTGCACGCCGGCGACCACGCCATCTACCCCGACTGCCGGCCGGCGTTCATCGCCGCCGCCGAGCACGAGGCCCGGGTGGCCAACGAGGGGTTTCTGCCCGAGGGCTTCCGGATCCTGGCCCCGTTCGTCGAGTGGACCAAGGTCGACATCGTCCGGCGGGGCGCCGAGGTCGGCGTGCCCTTCGCCGAGACCTGGTCGTGCTACGTGGGCGGCGAGCGCCACTGCGGGCGGTGCGGCACGTGCGTCGAGCGCCGGGAGGCGTTCGAGCTGGCCGGCGTCGCCGACCCGACCGACTACGACGCCGTCCCGGTCTGATGGGCGGACGCTGATGTTCACGATCGCCAAGCGCTTCTCGTTCTCGGCGTCGCACCAGCTCACCACCGTGCCCGACGACCACAAGTGCCGCCGGCTCCATGGCCACAACTACGAGGTCGAGGTCGTGTGCGCGGCCCGCGACCTCGACGAGCACGCCATGGTCGTCGACTACCTGGCGCTCGACCCGGTCAAGCGGTTCCTCGACCGCACGGTCGACCACCGCCACCTGAACGACGTCATGGACGGCGAGCCGACGGCCGAGCGGCTGGCCTGGTGGCTGTTCGAGGCGCTGAAGGCCGAGCTGCCCGCCGAGGTGGCGGCCCGGCTCGCCGCCATCCGGGTCCACGAGACGCCGCGGACATGGGCCGAGTACCGGCCCGGCTGACGGGGCCGGGCGAGGGCGCCGGCGGCGCCGAGCCGGACCCGACGCGGCCCGCGGCGGGCGGCCCCGAGGCGGCCGGTGGGCCCGAGGCGGCCGGAGGGTCCGACGAGCTCGTCGTCTCCGAGGTGTTCGGGCCCACGTTCCAGGGCGAGGGGCCGTCGGTGGGCCGGCGCGCCGGCTTCGTCCGCCTGGGTCGCTGCAATCTCGACTGCCGCTGGTGCGACACGCCCTACACGTGGGACTGGGACCGCTACGACCCCGCCGCCGAGCTGCGGCGCGAGCCGGTGACCGCCGTCGTCGAGCGGCTGGCGGCCATGGAGCCCGAGATCGTGGTCGTGACCGGCGGGGAGCCGCTGCTCCAGGCCCGGCGGCTCCTCCCGCTGCTCGCGGCGTGCCGCGACCGGGCCTGGCCCGTCGAGGTGGAGACGAACGGCACCCGGGCGCCCGACCCGGCGCTCGTCCCACTCGTCGCCCGCTGGAACGTGTCGCCCAAGCTGGCCAACAGCGGCGTGGCGGCCGCCGACCGGATCCGGCCGGACGCGCTGGCCGCGCTCGTCGCCACGGGCCGGGCCGTGTTCAAGTTCGTCGTCACCGGCGAGGGCGACCTCGATGAGGTGGCGGCGCTGGCCGCCGAGCACCGCCTGGCGCCCGTGTGGCTCATGCCCGAGGGCACCGACGCCGCCACCGTGCTCGACCGCCTGCGCCGCCTGGCGGACCCGGCCCTGGCCCGCGGCTGGAACGTGACCCCCCGCCTGCACGTCCTGCTCTGGGGCGACGAGCGGGGCCGCTGACCGCGCCCCAGCCCGGCTCTCGGCCGGCGCCTGTCCCGGGGGTCGGTCGTCGCGTGCCTCGCGTGCTAAACAAGTGCTTAGCGCGGTACTCGCACGGCACCCGGAGGGACGCGGTGAGCGACTGGAAGACGATCGACTTCTTCAGCGACGAGAGCCTGGTCGAGGACCCGTACCCCTACTTCGAGCAGCTGCGCGACGCCGGCCCCGTGGTCCCGCTGCCACACCTGGGGGTCGTGGCGGTGACGGGCTACGAGGAGGCCAACGAGGTGTATCGCGACACCGACACGTTCTCGTCGTGCAACGCGGTCATCGGCCCGTTCGCCACGTTCCCGGTGCCGCTCGAGGGCGACGACGTCGGCGAGATCATCGACCGGTACCGCGACCAGCTCCCGATGAGCGAGCACATGGTCACGATGGACCCGCCGGCCCACACCCGGGAGCGGGCCCTGCTCATGCGGCTGATCACCCCCAAGCGCCTCAAGGACAACGAGGCGTTCATGTGGCGGCTGGCCGACAAGCAGCTCGACGAGTTCCTGGCCGACGGCCGGTGCGAGTTCATCAGCGCCTACTCGCAGCCGTTCGCCATGCTCGTCGTAGCCGACCTGCTCGGCGTGCCCGAGGAGGACCACCAGCGGTTCAAGGAGGGCTTCGGCCTGGCCGGCCCGCCCGGCGGCCTCGGCGGCCGGGAGGAGAGCGACGTGGGCGACAACCCACTGAGCTGGCTGGACGACACGTTCGCCGCGTACGTCGAGGACCGGCGCCGCTCGCCTCGCAAGGACGTGCTCACCGACCTGGCGCTGGCCACCTACCCCGACGGGGCCATCCCGGAGGTCACGGCGGTGGTGCGCACGGCCACGTTCCTGTTCGCCGCCGGCCAGGAGACCACGGCCAAGCTGCTGGGGACGGCGGTGAAGCACCTGGCCGAGCACCCCGAGCTGCAGGACGAGCTGCGCCGTGAGCGCGACCGCATCCCCGGGTTCATCGAGGAGGCGCTGCGGGTCGAGAGCCCCGTGAAGGCCGACTTCCGGCTGGCCCGGCGCACGACGCAGGTCGGCGGCGTCGACATCAAGGCCGGCACGCCGGTCATGCTGCTCAACGGCGCCGCCAACCGCGACCCCCGGCGGTTCGAGTGCCCGCACGACTTCGCGCTCGACCGGGCCAACGCGCAGTCCCACATCGCCTTCGGCCGGGGCGCCCACTCGTGCCCCGGCGGCCCCCTGGCCCGGGCCGAGGCGCGGGTCAGCCTGGAGCGCATCCTCGACCGGACGCGGGACATCCGTCTGTCCGAGGAGCACCACGGCCCGCCCGGTGCCCGCCGCTTCTCCTACGAGCCGACCTGGATCCTGCGCGGCCTCCGCTCGCTGCACATCGAGTTCACTCCGGTAATGTCATAGCTTCAGCTATGGCGCCGGGCGGGTGAGGGGCCCGGCGAGTCGAGGGGGGCGCTGGCCGTCGTGACCGAGATCCGGATCGGCTTCGTCACCGCCGGCGACCCCGACGAGGCCGCCGCTCTCGAGCAGCTGCCCATCGACTCGCTGTGGACCGGGGGCCACGTGGCCTCCCGCAACCCGTCGCCCGAGGCGATGATGAACCTGGCCCGCCTGTCGGTGGCCACCCGGCGGGTCACGATCGGCACGTCGATCCTGCTGCTCCCCCTGTACGAGCCGGCCATCGTGGCCAAGCAGGTCGCCGACCTCGACCGGGCCACCGGCGGGCGCGTGGTGCTGGGGGTCGGCGTCGGGGGCGAGTACCCGGCCGAGTTCCGGGCCTGCCGCGTGCCCCTCCGGGAGCGGGGCCCGCGCACCGACGAGGCCATCGGCCTGATCCGCCGGCTGTGGACCGCCGAGACGATCGGCCACGACGGGCGCTTCTACGCCATGGAGGACGTCCGCGTGCACCCGGCACCGGCCCAGCCCGGGGGCCCGCCGATCGTGGTCGCCGGGCGCAAGGAGCCGGCCATGCGACGCGCCGCCCGGCTGGGCGACGGCTGGATGCCCTACCTGTACTCGCCCCGGCGCTATGCGGCGGCGGCCGCCACGATCCGGCAGGAGGCGGCGGCGGCCGGCCGCGACCTCGCCGGCTTCGGGTGGTACGCGTTCGTGTTCGTCAACGTCGACCCCGACGGCGACCGGGCCCGCGCCGCTGCGGCCCGCACGCTGGGCGGGACCTACGACCAGGACTTCCGGGCGATCGTCGACCGCGTGGCCGCCGCCGGCACGCCGGACGAGGTCGCTGACAGGCTCGCGGCCTTCGTCGAGGCGGGCGCCCGCCACTTCGTGTTCCTGCCCGCGGTCGGGGCGGACGGCGACGCCCGCGCCGTCGTCGGCCGCCTCGTCGAGGACATCGTGCCCCGGGTGCGGGCCCGGGTCTGAGGGCCATCCCTCCCGGCCGTCAGGTCGGGGCCGGGCCGGCGGGCGTGAACGTGATCGGCAGGCTGGCCAGCGTCCGGGTCGACGTCGTGGGGTGGCGGACCTCGGCGCCGTCCTGGAGCCGGATGTCGTGGAGCCGGGGGAGGAGCTCCTCGAGCGCGATCCGCAGGTTGGCCCGGGCCAGGCTGGAGCCGGCGCAGCGGTGGGGGCCGGCACCGAAGGCCAGATGGCGGTTCGTCGGCCGGTCGAGGTCGAAGGCGTCGGGGTTGGGGAACTCGCGCTCGTCGCGGTTGGCGGAGGCCCAGTAGATGACGATCTTCTCGCCGGCCCGGATCGTCTGGCCGCCGAGCTCGGTGTCGGTCGTCGCCGTGCGGGCGATCGACACGAACGAGCTGTCCAGCCGCAGCAGCTCCTCGATGGCGGCGGGGATGCGCTCGGGCTCGGCCCGCAGCAGCGCCGGGATCTCCGGCTCGTGGCAGAACCGCTCGACCATCAGGCCGAGCGCCCCGGCCGTCGTCTCCAGGCCCCCGAGCACGAGCAGCTGGACGATGCCGACGATCTCGTCCTGGGTGATCGGCCGCCCCTCGACCTCGGCGGCGATGACGGCGTCGACGACGTCGCCCCGCGGCGGCCGGCGGCGCCGCTCCTCGACGAAGTCGGTGATCCACTGCGACAGGCCGGCCCAGCACTCGGCGGCGTCGGGGGCGGTGGGCGTCGAGGCCCGCGAGGCCAGGTGGGCGACGTGCTCGATCTGGTCCGCCGGCGCCCCGATGGCGATCTCGAAGAACATCAGCGACGGGAACGGCCGGGCGAACTCGTCCATGAACTCACACGCGCCCTTGGCGACGAACCCGTTGAGCAGGCGCCTGACCAGCGCCCGGGTCGGCCCGTCCCAGGCGGCCACCTTGGCGGGCGTGAAGTGGGCGTTGATGAGCCGCTTGTACTCCCGGTGCAGCGGGGGATCGACCTCGACCGGGATGTTCCGGGTGGCGATCGGCGCCACCGGGACGGTCAGCCCGTGGGCCGAGCTGAACGTGGCCCAGTCCTGCCCGACGGCCAACACGTCGTCGTACCGGGTCGCCACCCAGAACCCGCCGTGCAGGTCGCTGTGCAGGACCGGGCACCGGTCCCGCAGGTCGGCGAGCGTCTCGTGGAACCTTTCGCCCAGGTCGGGTGACAGGTGGTCGAAATGGTCGAAGGTCGTCATCGCACCCCCCGGCGAGGACCGATCGGCTTGCTAGCGCTCCAACCAGTGTAACTGAGTGATCGATCACTTATCGATCTTGTGGCCGGCAGGAGCCGGCCGGGGCCTGGTCGGAGCGCATCGGAGCCGGTCAGGGCTTGTCCCGGCCGACCACCCACATGGCCACGAAGTTGGAGAAGCCGCCCTGGGCGTGCCCGACCGCCAGCCGGGCGCCGTCGATCTGGTGCTCGCCGGCGGCGCCCCGCACCTGGAGGGCGGCCTCGGCGAACCGCACCAGCCCGGCGGCCCCGATCGGGTTGGCGCCGAGCAGGCCGCCGGACGGGTTGACCGGCAGCGCCCCATCCAGGGCGGTGGCGCCGTCGTCGACCAGCCGCCACCCCTCGCCGGGCTCGGCCAGGCCCACGTTCTCGAGCGTGGGCGGCTCCACCCAGCTGAACGGCACGAACAGCTCGGCCACGTCGAGCTCCCGCCGGGGGTCGGTGATGCCGGCCTGGCGGTAGACGGCGGCGGCGCAGTCGCGCCCGCACCGGGGGTCGACGAAGTCGTGGGCCGGCGCCACCGGGGGCTCGGACCGGGTGGCCGCCCCGTGGACCCAGGCGGGGTCGGGGCAGCCGGCGGCCGCGTCCTCGGCGGCCAGGACCACCGCGCAGGCGCCGTCGGAGGACGGCGAGGCGTGCAGCAGCCGGATCGGCGACCACAGCATGCGGGAGGCGGCGATCGCCTCCAGCGTGACGTCGGCGCGGCGGACCTGGGCGAACGGGTTGCGCAGCGCGTTGCGGCGGTCCTTCAGCGCCGCCACGTCGCCGATGTGGGGCGGCGCCCCCGAGCGGGCGATGTAGTCGCTGCACAGCGCCCCGTACAGGCTGCCGGTGCCGCCCTGCCACGGCGCCTCGAACGGCAGGTGCTGCAGCGTCACCGCGCCGGTCCGGCCCTCCGACTGCTTCTCGTACGCCACGACCAGCACCCGGGCGAACCGCCCGGAGGCGACGAGGCCGACCCCGAGCGTGGCCGCCTGGCCGCCGGCGTTGCCCGACGTGTAGGCCCGGAACGTCGGCTTGCCCACGGCACCGAGGGCCGGCGCCATCGACAGCTCGGGCGACATGACGCCCTCGATCGTGTCCGGCGCCGTCCCGAGCACGACGGCGTCGACGGCGTCCCAGCCCAGCCCGGCGTCCGCCAGCGCGGCGAGCGCCGCCTCCCGGGCCAGGCCGGCCATCGTGACGTCGCTCCGGGCGGCGGCGTGGCGGGTCTGGCCCACGCCGACCACTGCGCAGCGGGTGCGGCCCCGGGGCGTGCCGCGGGGGGTCAGGGCGCGGGCGGCGTCGGCCGCGGGGGCAGCGGGCCCGGTCACGCCGCCTCCAGCAGGCAGAGCAGGTTGTGCTGGAGGCACGGGCCGTTGGTGGCGTGGGCCACGGCCCGGGCCGCCTCGCCCCGCCGCACGGCGTTGGCCGCCTCCACCACCCGGATGAGGCCGGTCACCATGATCGGGTCGGCGGCCAGGCAGCCGCCCGACGGGTCGAGCGCCCGGACCTCGGCGCCGAGGGCGTCGACGACGATCCGGCGTTGGTGGCTGAACGGGGCGTGGACCTCGAGCACGTCGATCACCGTCCCCGGCAGCCCCAGGGCGGCGGCCGCGGCCGCCACCGACGGCGACGTGGCCAGGTCGCGCTCGCCGAGGTCGTGGGTGTCCAAGCGCTGCTCGATGCCGGCGACGACCGCGGCCGGCCGGCCCGGCGCCCGCCCGGCGGCCGCCGCCAGCACGACCGCGGCGGCGCCGGCGCACGGCTGCGACGCCGTGAACGGCCCTGTGGCCTGGAGGCCGGCGAGGTCCTCGGGGCGGGGCGCCAGCGGGGCGACGACGTAGGGGTCGAGCTGGAGGTCGAGGACCCGTCGGGGCTCGTCGGCCAGCGGCCGGCTGTAGGCGCAGACCAGAGCCGCCTCCGCCTCCCCGGCCAGCAGGCGGATCCAGGCCTCGTGGAGCGCGAAAGCGCCGTCGCCCTCGAGGTGGGCGTGGGTGCGGGGCGGCCAGCCGGGGAAGGCGTCGAACGCGCCCATCACGGTACCGACCTGGCCGTTCAAGAACTCGGAGCCGGCCGTGCAGACGACGCCGACGTCGTCGCGGCCCAGGCCGGCCTCGGTCAGCGCCCGGTCGACCACCGGGGCCAGCAGCTCGGCGTCGTTCCGCCCGTCGCCGATCGGGGCGACGGCGTGGGCGGCGCCGACGACGGCGATGGCGCCCGCGTCGTCCTCGGTCATCGGGCCTCCCTCCCCGCCCGTCCCTTCCTCTCGCGTCCGCTCATCGCTCCCCTCATGGCTCCACCGGCCGGAAGTGGCGGATGGCCTCCCACGACGGCGGCCGCTCGCCCGCCGGCGCCCACACCGCCGCCACCCGCTGGCCGACCCGGACCTCCTCCAGCCCGCCGGGGACGTCGCCGACCAGGTGGGGGAACGAGACGTGGGCCCCGTCGAGGCGGACGCGGGCCCAAGCGAAGGGCAGCTCGACCTCCAGTCCGGGCACCGGCAGGTGGACGACCGTGACCGACTCGATCACGCCGGTGTCGGCCACCGCGCACGGCTCGAGGACCGCGCCGCAGGCCGGGCACCGCTCGTGGGGCGGGACGTAGACCTGGTCGCAGGCGGGGCAGCGGCCGCCCTCGATCCGGCCGGCGGCCAGCGCCTGGTAGAAGCGCGACGGGACGAGGCCGGGCTCGAACGTGTAGCGGAGGACCCGGTCGGACGCGACGACCAGCCCGTCCGGCGGCTCCGGGGGTGCGCCTGCCGCCTCGGGGTCGGCCTGTGCCCCCGGGCCGGACTCTCCCTCCAGGTCCGCGTGCGCCTCCGGGTCGGCCGGGGCGGCCCGGGGCCCGGCGTCGGCGGGGACGAAGGCCCGGATGTCGAGCACGCTGCCGGTCCGCTCGGCCCGCCAGTCGGCCCGGACCCGCAGGCCCGGCGCCAGCGCCGCCTCCGATCCGGCGTCGACCACGTGGAGGAGCGCGCCGTCGGCGCCGTCCAGCTGGACGAGCGCGTAGGCGAAGGGGCGGGCGAGCGGCTGGTCGGGCGCCGGCGCCGCCACCCACGACCACGCCCGCACCGCGCCGGTGTCGCCGACGCGCACCAGCTCGTCCCCCTCCTGCGGCGGCACCCGGATCCGGCCGTCCACGGCCCGGCCGCCCCAGATCTCGGCCCGGGCGAGGCCGGCCAGGAACGCCGCGGTCGCGCCCCCGACGCTCCGGTCGAAGGCCAACTGCAACGTGTGCGGTGCTCGCAGGCCTCGTAAGTTCATGAACGCTTGTTCTACTGTGCGACCGATGAGTGAGCGAAGCCGACGCCGAGGACTCGAGTTGTTCGACCGGGCGAGCGCCCGCGACATGCACGCTACGCCCATGCAGCGGCCGCCCAAGCTCGACCGGCCCGCCCTCGAGGCCATGCCCGAGTTCTCCACCGGGAAGGGCACGGTGGCCAAGCTGCTCTACGGCGACCCCGAGCGCGGGGAGGAGGGCGGCATGAGCCTGGTCCTGGCCAAGTTCGGCGCCCACTTCCACCTGCCTCGCCACTCGCACAGCGTCGACTGCCTGTACTACGTGCTGGCCGGCGAGCTGCACATGGGCAGGCGGGTGGTGAAGGCGGGGGACGGGTTCTTCGTGCCCGCCCACGCCCCCTACGGCTACGTGGCCGGCCCGGAGGGCGTCGAGGTGCTCGAGTTCCGGGCGGCCAGCGCCTACGACTCGCAGATCCACGAGAGCCCGGCCGGGTGGGCCAGGATCCTCGACGCCGTGCGGACCCACCGCGCCGCGTGGGCCGAGGAGCTGGCCCCCTACCGGTGACCGCCCTGCGCCCCGGCCTCCGGGCCGGCGAGCCCCGACCCGTCGTGTCACGTGTCTTGGCCTCTCGGTGACGCCGTGACCCGGAAGTTCGAGGACGACGTCGTCATCAGCGGCATCGGCCAGTCCGACGTGGGCCGCCGCCTCGGCCGCTCGGCGCTGGCGCTCACGCTCGACGCCGTCACCGCCGCCCTGGCGGACGCCGGCCTGAGCGCCGACGACGTGGGCGCCCTGGCCACCTACCCAGGCGGGGGGACGGCGATCGGCCCCGGGTTCGCCGGGCCGCCGCTCGCCGACGTCTACGACGCCCTCGGCATCGAGCCCGACCTGCTCATGGGCGGCTTCGAGGGCCCGGCCCAGCTCGGCCCCGTCCTCAACGCCGCGCTGGCCATCAGCGCCGGGCTCGTGCGCCACGTCGTCGTCTACCGGACCGTGACCGAGGGGACCGCCCGGGCGCGGGCCGCGGCCGCCCGGTCCGGGGCCTCGGGCGCCCGGTCCGGGGCCGCGGGCGCCGCCCCCGGCGGCGGGGGGGCGGCGTCGGGCTGGATCACCGCGCTGGGCGACGGGCCGGCGCCCCTGCGCTACGCGCTGCTGGCCCGGCGCCACTTCCACGAGCACGGCACGACGCGCGAGCAGCTGGCCCAGATCGCGCTCACCGCCCGCCGGCACGCGGCGCTCAACCCGAAGGCCGTCTATCGCGAGCCGCTGACCGCGGACGACTACCTGGCGGCCCGGATGATCGCCGAGCCGCTCTGCCTCTACGACTGCGACGTCCACTGCGACGGCGCCACCGCCGTCGTCCTGTCCGCCGCCGCCTATGCATCCGACACCCCCCGGCCCCCGGTGCGGATCGAGGCGGTGGGCGCCGCCCCGCCGTCCCGTCCCGAGTACGCCCAGCACGCCGCGCTCCACCCCGGCCAACGGGCCGCCGACCAGATGTGGTCCCGCACCGACCTGCGGCCCGGCGATGTCGATGTGGCCGGGCTCTACGACGGGTTCAGCATCCTGACGCTGCTGTGGCTGGAGGCGCTCGGGTTCTGCGGGGTGGGGGAGGGCGGCGCCTTCGTCGAGGGCGGCCACCGCATCGGCCTGGGCGGCGAGCTGCCGCTCAACACCCAGGGCGGGCAGCTGTCCGGCGGGCGGCTGCACGGGCTCGGGTTCGTGCACGAGATGTGCCTCCAGCTGCGGGGCGAGGCCGGCGACCGCCAGGTCCCCGGCGCCCGGGTCGCCGCCGTCTCGGTTGGCGCCCTGCCGTATGTCGGCTGCCTCCTGCTCCGCACCGACTAGCGCCGCCCGGCCGGGACCAGGGCCGGCCGGGGCCAGGCCCGGATCGGCGCGGGTCGGCACCAGGGCGGGCCGGGTGGGCGCCGGCCGGGTCAGGGGGCCTCGGCGTCCCAGGTGCGGTCGTTGAGCGGATCCAGGCGGAGCGGCTCCTTCTTGATCCGCTTCATGGCCTCGGTCCGCTCGGGGTCCTCGAGGAACTCGATGTAGCGAGGGACCATGAAGGCGGGCATGCGCTCCCGCAGGAAGGCGTGCAGCTCGGCCGGCGTGACGGTGGCGCCGGGGTGCAGCACCACGCACGCCTTCACCTCGTCCTCGCCGTGCTCGGACGGCACGCCGATGGCGGCGCACTCGGCCACGTCGGGGTGCTCCTCGACGAAGGCCTGCACCTCCATCGACGAGATGTTCTCGCCCCGCCGCCGCATCGAGTCCTTGATGCGGTCGACGAAGTGGTAGCCGTGCTCGTCCTTCACGACGCCGTCGCCGGTGTGGAACCACCCGTTGCGCCAGGCCTCGGCCGTCTTCTCGGGCATGCCGAAGTAGCCGACCATCATCCGCCACGGCTGGGTGGTGCGGACCTGGAGCTCGCCGACGACCCCGTCCGGCACCTCGTAGTCGTTGGCGTCGGCGATCCGCACCTCGTAACCGGGCGCCACCCGCTTGCCGGTCGAGGCCCGGTCGGCCGACACGTCGGGCCCGGCGACGAGCGGTGTGCCGACCTCGGTGTTGCCGAACGTCGTGCGCATCGTGGTCCCGAAGCGGGCCTTGAACTCGTCGACCCGGGGCACCACCGGGGCGCCGGCCACGTGGCGCAGGGGGTTGTCGCGGTCGTCGTCCCGGGGCGGCTGGTCGAGGAGCCAGTTCATCATCGCCGGGATGAGGGCGGTGGCCGTGCACCCGTAGGCCCGGACGTCGTCCCAGAAGGCCTGCGTCTTGAACGACGTGCGCAGCACGACCTGCCCGCCGGGGAACCCGAGCCAGGCCAGCGGCAGCATGCCGGACAGGTGGAAGACCGGGAACGGGCAGTAGTAGACGTCGTCGCCGGTCATGTCGATCCACAGCTCGTTGGGCCAGATCCGGCCCCAGGGGACGAGGACGCCCTTGGACGGCCCGGTGGTCCCGGACGTGTAGCTGACGCAGGCCAGCTCGTGGCGCTGGGGGACGGGCAGGTCGGTCGCCGGCGTCGCCGCCTCCCACAGCTCGGCGGCGGCGACGAGCGGCACCGGGAAGTCGCCCGGCAGGTCGCCGGGCCCGGCGTCGGGCACGATCACCAGCCGCAGCGCCGTTTCGGCGGCCACCTCGGCGACCCGGTCGAGGAACTCCCGGGCGCAGATCATCCGCTCGGCTCGGGAGTTCGTCAGCACGTAGGCCAGGGCCTTGCCCCGGAAGTCGGTGTTGACCCCGGTGTAGACGCCCCGCAGCCAGCCCAGCCCCAGCCAGTGCTCCTCGGCGACGATCGACGTGCGCAGCATGGCCGGGACGTTGTCGCCGGGCGCCACCCCGGCCCGGCGGAAGGCGTCGGCCCAGCGCAGCGCCGCCTCGTGGAACTGGCCGTAGGTGCGTGACCCGCCGCCGACCTCGTGCAGGTAGGGGCGGTCGGGCTCGCGCGCCGCCCACCCCTGGATGGCGGCCGGCAGCGTCTCCGTCGGCGCGAACGTCGGCTCCGGGCGGCCGGTGGCCGGGGCGAACCCGACGATCCCCGGCGGCGTGTCCCCTGCGGCGTGGCGTGCGGTGCTCGCGGCCGTGTCCCCTGCGGTGCTCCCTGCGTCCCCGGTGACCATGACGCGCACCGTAGCGTGTGTGGGCGTTCACTCACTAGAGTTGGGTGCATGGGGTCCGCCACCGCCATCCGGGTCATCGACGCCGACACCCACCTGACCGAGCCCGAGGACCTGTGGACTGCCCGCCTGCCGGCGCGGTTCCGCGACGCCGCCCCGCGGGTGCGTCGGCACGAGCCGTCGGGCACCCGCCGGTGGATGGTGGGCGACCGCTGGTGCAGCCTGGTCGGCAACTACAGCATGGCCGGGTGGCGGGAGTTCCCGCCGTCGTGCCCGCCGACGCTCGAAGAGGCCGACCCGGCCTGCTACGACCCCAAGGCCCGCCTCGCCTACATGGACGCCAACGGGATCTACGCCCAGGTCCTGTACCCGAACGTCATCGCCTTCGAGGGGCACGCCTTCATGGCACTGCCCGACGACGAGCTCAAGCTCGCCTGCGTCCGGACCTACAACGACTACCAGGCCGAGTTCGCCTCGGTCGCCCCCGAGCGGTTCGTGTGCCTGGCCACCGTGCCGTTCTGGGACCTCGACGCCTCCATCGAGGAGCTGCGCCGGTGCCACGCCCTCGGCCACCGGGGGCTGCTGTGGGCAGCCACGCTCGAGAAGCACGGGCTGCCCGACTTCGTCGACCCCCACTGGGACCCGCTGTACGCGGTGGCCCAGGAGCTGGGCATGTCGATCAACTTCCACGTGGGCGTCGGCAACACCCGTGAGGAGATCGAGGCGGCGATGAACCGGGAGAGCTACGACCCGGCCTACAACGCGGCCCGCTCGTCGATGAGCTTCGTGAGCAACATCCGGACCATCGGGCTGCTGCTCACCAGCGGCCTGTGCGACCGCTTCCCCGAGCTCGACTTCGTGTCGGTGGAGAGCGGGTTCGGCTACATCCCGTTCCTGATGGACAGCCTCGACTGGCAGTGGAAGGGGAGCGGGGCCCGCGACAGATACCCGGCCCGGATGCTGCCCAGCGAGTACTTCCGGCGCCAGGTGTACGCCATGTTCTGGTTCGAGGAGCAGTCGCTCGAGCTCCTGCCCAGGTACCAGGACAACGTGATGTTCGAGACCGACTTCCCCCACCCGACGAGCCTGCACCCGGGCCCGGCCAGCTACTCGCCGTCGCCGGCTGAGATCATCCGCCGCGACACCGCGATCGTGGGCGAGGACGTCATGCGCAAGGTGCTGCACGACAACGCTGCCCGCGTCTACCACGTCACCTGACCCGTCTGACCCTGACCGGCCCGGCCGACCGGCCCGTCCGGCCGCGAGCCGCGGGTCCGTGTCCCGGGCGCGATGAGCCGGCGGGCCGGATGGAGGACGTCCGAGGCCGACCGGGGCCGACGGAGGCCGACGTCGGCCGAGGCCGACTGCGGGGCGGGCCGCCTCAGCAGGCCTCGACCAGGCGGGAGTAGGGGTTGACCGACTCGCCGCCCCCGGGCATGTACTCGAAGTGGAGGTGCGGGGCGTCCTCGGGAGCGTTGCCCGAGGTGCCGACGTAGCCGATGACGGTGCCCGCCTCGACGTGGCCAGCGCCCTGGTTGGCGTAGCTGTCGAGATGGGCGCCGTAGTACGTGTTGCCGTCGTCGCCGTACACGTACCAGGCGTTGCCGCCGAGGCTGTTGCTGCGGTGCTCGACCGTGCCGCTGACGGGGGCGACGGTCGGCGTGCCGCGGGCGGCCATCATGTCGGTGCCCTGGTGGCTGCGCCCGCCCGAGCGGGCCGCCCCCCAGGTGTCGGCGAAGTGAAGGCCGCCGCCCTGGACGGGGCACACCCAGCCCCCGCCCGAGGCGCCGCCGCCGGAGGACGCCTGCTCCTGGGCCTCCTCCAGCTGGCGCTGGCGCTCGGCCGCCTCGCGAGCCTGGCGGGCGCGCTCGGCGGCGGCCAGCGCCTCCATGGCCCGGGCGTACTCCTCGGCGGCCTGGATCTCGTCGATGATCCGCTGGATCTCGGCCGCCCGCTGGCGCACCGCCGGGTCGTCGGAGGCGGCCGCCCCGCGGGCCAGCCGGTTGCGGACGGACAGCACGAACCGGGTCTGGGCGCTCACGGCCTCCTCGAGGTCGGCCAGCGCCGCCTCGGCCCGGGCGCGTGCCTCGTTGGCCTCGGCCAGCGCCGCGGCCCGCACCTCGCGCAGCTCCTCGAGCCGCTCCTGCTGCTCCTGGAGCTCGTCCAGCGTGGCCGCCGAGTCGGCGGCGTGGGCGTCGAGGATCGCCTGGCGGACCGTGGCTTCCTCGATCGAGTCGCTGGCGAAGACGTCGACACCCTCCTGGATCGGCGGGTTCACGAACGCCTCGGCCACCACGTCGTCGGTGCGGACCTGAAGGTCCTCGACCCGCATCTCGATGTCGTCCACCGCGGACTGGGCGTCGGCCAGCTCGCCTTCGGCCCGGCGCACGGCCGCCTGCGCCCGCTCCACCTGCTCGAGCTGGGCGACGACGCCGTCCTGGAGGTCCTCGAGCGTGGCGGCGGCCTCCTCGGCCGACTCGGAGGGGTCGATATCGACGAGCGCCCGGTCGGCCTCGGCCTGCCGCTCCTCGGCCGGGCTCTCCTGGGCGGGCCGGACGGGCGCACCGGCGGCGCCGCTCCCGGTGGCGACGGACACCAGCAGGGCGACGGCGGCGATGACGACTGAGCGGCGGACGGCCTGAGTCGAGGCGCCCAACATCTTCCTCCCGAGCGGCGTGACGGTCCCCGATCCCCAGCAGGCGGCTCCCCTGATCACCGGGTCTGTCGACACGGGACCGTAACAAGATCGGTCACCGCCTGTCACAGCATGCGGCGGCCGGGGCGGCGGGCCCGCTCGGTGGCGGGCCCGCTCCCGGGCGGGCGAGCCGGCGGTCGGCGCTCAGGCCGGCAGCGGGAGGGCGGCCAGGCGGTCGGGGTCGCCGAGGATGTCGAGCCGCACGATCCGGTCGCCGCAGAGCGTGAAGGCGAACAGCGTGACGGGCCGGCCCTCCAGGGTGGCGAGCGCGCCGGCGACGCCGTTGACCAGGACGGGCCGCACCTCGACGCCCGGGGTCCGGAACGCCAGCGCCCGCTGGGCGATCGTGGCCGGGCCCCGCACGATGCCCGAGATCTCGGGCCGGGCCGCCCCGCCGTCGGCGTGGAGCACGACGTCGGGGTCGAGCACCGCCACCAGCGCGTCGAAGTCGCCGGCCCGGGCGGCGGTCAGGAAGGCGTCGGCGGCGGCCCGCTGCCGCGCCCGGTCGCGCTCCGGCGCCGGGGTGTCGGCCACCCGGCGGCGGGCCCGGCTGGCCAGCTGGCGGACCGCGGCGGGCGTGCGTCCCAGCAGCTCGGCCACGTCCTCGAACGGCACGGCGAACATGTCATGGAGCACGAACGCTAGCCGCTCGGCCGGCTTGAGCCGGTCGAGCACGACCTGCAGAGCGAGGCCCACGGAGTCGGCCAGCACCGCCTCGGCTTCGGGGTCGTGGACCTCCGGGGCGGTCACGACGGGGTCGGGCAGGTGGGCGTCGATCTCGACCTCGGGCCGGGCGCGGCGGGCGCGCAGCATGTCGAGGCACAGGCGCGACACCACGGTGGTGAGCCAGCCGCCCAGGTTGTCGATCTCGTCGGGGTCGACCCGCTGGAGGCGCAGCCAGGTCTGCTGGACGGCGTCGTCGGCCTCGCTGAGCGAGCCGAGCAGCCTGTAGGCCACGGCCCGCACGTGGGGCCGGTGCTCCTCGAAGCGATCCGCCAGGGACGTCGCCGCGCTCACCTGTCACATCCTCCCGTCGCCGTTCGTCAAGGCAACGAGAGACAGAACGGACACGAGGAGAGGACCTTACATGGAACCCCGCATGACCCACCCGGCGATGGTCGTCCCCGCCGCCGCCGGCGCCCTCCGCGAGCTGAGCAAGGCGGCGGCGTCGACCGGCGTCCCCGTCACCACGCTGAAGCTGGTCGAGCTGCGGGCCAGCCAGATCAACGGCTGCAGCTTCTGCTGCGAGATGCACAGCCGTGAGCTGCGGGAGGCCGGCGAGTCCGAGGAGCGGATCGCCACCGTGGCCGCCTGGCGCGAGGCCCCGTGGTTCACCGAGGCCGAGCGGGCGGCGCTGGCGCTCGCCGAGGCCGTGACCCGGATCGCCGACCGCCCCGAGGCGGTCACCGACGAGATCTGGGCGGCGGCGGCCGAGCACTACGACGAGAAGCAGCTGAGCGGGCTGTTGCTCGACATCGGCGCCATCAACGTGTGGAACCGCCTGAACGGCGCCACCCGGCAGCCGGCCGGCGCTTACCGAGCCGCCGCCTGACGGGGACCGTCCGGCCGGGCGGTCCCCGGGGCGGGCGGCTCCCCCGCCCGCCCCGGCCGCTCGCCCTCGGCCGTTCGCGCCGCCGGGCCCCGGCTCTCGCGCCCCGGCCGTTCGTGCTGCCGGGCACCGGACTCTCGCGCCCCGGGACTACCGCCGGTAAGACGCGGGGGTCGGGACGCAGTAGGGTCGTCGACGTGGCCGTTGCGACGTTCGTGACGGTGCGGCGCGAGGTGTTCGACCACGTCGCCTCGTCGCTCGCTCGGTTGGGGGTGCGCGATCCGGCGCTGGCCGGCGCGCCCGGCCGGCCCGGCCCGGGCGGGTCCAGCGGCGACCACCGGGCCCGGGTGCCCGCCCGCGAGCTCAACGACCTGTGGGAGCGGGCGGTCCGGCGGACGGGCGACACGTGCCTCGGCATCCGGGCGGCCCGGACAGCCCGGACGCGGGACTTCGGCCCGCTCGGCGAGGTCGTCCTGACCCGGCACAGCCTGGCCGAGGCCCTGGCCGAGAACGCCCGCCTGCTGCCGCTCGTGACCGACAGCATCGGGTTCGCCCTGGTGGCCCGTGGCGACCGGGCGCAGTACGTCCTCGAGGTGCGCGACCCGTCGCTCATGCACCCCCAGTCGGCCGAGCAGGCGCTGGCCACCGTGTGGTTCTGGGTGCAGTGGCTGGCGCGCCGGGCCGGGGTCGAGCTGGACCCGGTCGTGCGCTTCGCCCACCCTCGGGCCGACCCGGCGAGCGACCACGAGCGCCTGCTCGGCTGCCCGGTCGTGTTCGACGCCGGGCTCAACGCCATCGACGTCGCCAGCACCGCGCTGTTCCGCCCGCTCCACCCGGTCGTGCCCCTGCCGGCCGCCACTGGCCGCGACCCGCTGTCCGAGGCCGAGCGGCTGCTGGCCCGGCGCCGGCGCTCGACGTTCCTCGTGCTGGTCCGCCAGATCGTGGGCGAGGAGCTGGCCAACGGGGCGACCGAGGACCGGGTGGCGCGCCGCCTCGGCCTCCATCCCCGGACGCTGTCCCGCCGCCTGGCGGCCCGGGGGACGACCTTCCGGGCGGTGGTCGAGTCCGAGCGCCGGGCCCGCGCCGAGCAGCTGCTGGTGACCGACTGGTCGATCGATCGCATCGGCCGGTCCCTGGGCTACTCCGACGGCACCGCGTTCTCGCGGGCGTTCAAGCGCTGGACCGGCACGACGCCGACCGCCTTCCGCGCCGCGCTGGCCTGAGCGCCGGGCGGGCCCGGACGGCCCCGAGCGCCGCGCCGGCCCGGGCGGGCGGACGGCCCCGAGCGCCGGGGGCCCCGGGCCTCAGCCCCCGCCCGCCGCCGGGGAGCCCGGGGGTGGCGGGTAGTCGGGCGCCCGGTCCTCGGGTGGCAGCTCGTCGAGGACCGTGGCGGCCGCCTCGGCCCCGGCGAACGGCCGGGGCGGCGGGGGGTCGTCGGGCGTGAACCGCCGGCCCCCGTCGGACCGGCGCCAGGCGCCCAGGCCCACCTGGCCCCGCTCGTCCTCGGCCCGGACCGTCGGGTCCCACCAGATCTCGACCGCGTCGTCGATGCCGGCGTAGTCCATCCGGTCGAAGAACCCCCAGTGGCCGTAGCTGATCTGGGGCGTGGTCGGGCCGCCGCCCGTGGGCGGGATGCGGAACAGGCCGCGGGCGAACGTCTCGGGGGTCAGCTCCGGGCCGGCCATGTGGATGCCCGACACCAGCCACGCCGCCGGCGGCCACAGCAGGGCGTACTGGGAGGCGGCCGGCGGCATGGCGTCCGCGCCGTAGTACCAGCGGTACAGCCGGATCGGCTCCTGGATGGCCTGCTCGGTGGGGGCGGCCAGGTTGGAGATCCCGTAGGCGTGCTCCATCTGGGCCGGGTCGTACTGGCGGGCCAGCGTGTTGGTGTCGGTGAGCGTGACGCCGGTGAAGATCCACTCGGGGTGGTAGTCCTGCTCGGTGGCGGCCTGGGTCAAGTAGATCGGCATGAACGGGTCGCCGAGGAACACGATCGTGTTGATCCCCTCCGACTTGAACCGGGCGATGATCTCCGTCGCCTTGGCCGGGGCGGCGGCCAGGTCGAGCAGGTAGGTCTCGGTCAGCTCGACGTTGGCCTCCTCGGCCCGCTCGGCCCCGGTCTCGGCGTACAGCGGCGGGTCCTGGTCGAGGTGGACGACGCCGATCCGGCGGGGCTGGCCCCGCAGGTCGCCCCCGGCGAACTCGGCGTGGCTGACCATCCGCCCGCCCTCGCCGGCGGCCGCCACCCAGGCGTCGAGCGTGTCGAGGACCTGGTCGATCGACGCCGACATCTCCCAGACGTACGGCGCCATGTCCTCGACCATGTCGCCGGGCAGGTAGGGGGCGCAGGCGTAGCAGGGGATGCCGGCGGCGGCCAGCTCCTGGGCGAACGTGCCCCGGTCCTGGGCCGGCCCGCCCACGACCAGGAACGGGTCCCGGGCGATGACGTCGGTGGCGTCGGCTCGGGCGGCCACGACGTCGCCCACCGTGGCCGTGGCCGGGAAGCGCTCGATGACGATCCGGCGGCCGTACAGCTCGGCCATCGAGCTGAACAGCTCGACGTACTGCTGGAACGTGGCCAGCCGCTGCTCGGGCGTGTCCTCGACGTCCATGGCACCGAGGAGCGAGGCCAGGTCGGCGGGCGTCTCGGGGGCGTAGAGCAGGATGCGGATCTCGTCCTCGGTCACCCCCCGGGCCGTGGCGCCGCCGTTGTCCCCCGAGGACTCGGGGACGCAGGGCAGCGCGTAGACCGAGGGCACGGCCAGCGTGCCCCGGTCGGTGTCGCAGGTGTCGGGCCAGTCGTACTGGTCGACCGTGCCGGCCTCCTCGGCCTCGGCGTAGGTCACCGGCATCGAACCCGTCGGCTCCGGCGCCCCGGGCGGGCCGCTCACGTCGGTCCAGACCGAGCCGGAGGCGCCGCCGTCGCCGCCGGCATCGTCCCCGGCGGAGGTGTCGCCGCCGTCGCCGCCGACCAACACGATCGCGGCGACGACCAGCTGGAGGACGACGATGAGCGTCAGCGGGCCGTACCGGCGGATCTGCTGGGACCGGCGGGAGCCGGGCCGCTCGGACAACCTCCCGGACATGGGCCGCATCAGGTCGCCTCCCCCTCGATCGTGGGCCCCGCCCCGCCCGGGGGCGTCGCCGTGCCGTCCGCCGGCGGCGCCGAGCCCGACGCGGGGGCCGCCGGCGGGGCCGCCGCCCGGGCGCCGCTGCGGGCGATGACGGCCCGGTTCGACCCGAGGTAGGCGGCCACGACGTCGGGGTGCTCGAGCACGCCGGCCGGCGGCCCGCTCGTCACGACCCGACCCTGGTCGAGGGCCACGAGCCGGTCGGCCACGGCCGTGACCAGCGGCATGTCGTGCTCGATGACGACGAGGCTGGCGCCCAGCTCCTCGCGGATCCGGAGCAGCACGGGGGCGAGCGCCTCGGTTTCGCGCTGGGCGATGCCGCTGGAGGGCTCGTCGAGCAGGATGACCGACGGCCCGTGGGCCACCAGGCAGGCCAGGTCGATGATGCGGCGCGACCCGGTCGACAGCTCGTGCACGAACTTCGACCGGAAGGCGCCCAGGCCGAGCAGCTCGATGAGCTCGTGCACCCGCTCGTCCACGGCCAGCTCGGCGTCGAACGCCGCCGGCAGGTGGAGGGCGGCGTTGATCGGGTCGCGCACCTCGACCCACCGGTCGAGCGCCACGGCGATGCACTGCTCGACCGTCAGGGCCGGGAACAGCCGGGCGTCCTGGAACGAGCGGCCGAGGCCCCGGCGGGCCCGGGCGTCCGGCGGCAGGCGGGTGACGTCGCGGCCGCCGAGCTCCACCCGCCCGGCCTCGGCGGGCAGGAAGCCCGACACCAGGTCGAACACCGTGGTCTTGCCCGCGCCGTTGGGGCCGATGACGCCGACGATCTCGCCGGGCGCCACCGAGAACGTGACGTCGTCGACGGCCCGGATGCCACCGAACGACCGGGTCAGGCCGCGGACCGCCAGCGCCGGCGGGCCGGGGGCGCCGTCGCCGGATGCGTCGTCGCGGCCGCCGGCCGCGGCCTCGGTGCCCGGCGGTGCGGGCGCCCGGGGCGCGGCCCACACCGGCGCCGCCGGCGCTGGCGGCTCGTCGCCGGCGGCCGCCCCCTTCAGGAACACCGACCGGAGCACGTCGGGTCGGGCGAGCAGCTCCTCGGTGCGGCCGTGGAACCGGATCTCGCCCTTCTCCATGAAGTACGCCTCCTCCGCCAGGGTGAGGGCGACGTTCACCGACTGGTCGACGACCACGACGGTCGAGCCCCGGTCCCGCAGCCGGCGCACGGCCTCGACCAGCCGCTCCACGACGACCGGGGCCAGCCCTAGCGACAGCTCGTCGAGGAGCACCAGGCGGGGCCGCGACAGCAGCGCCATGGCCAGGGCCAGCATCTGCTGCTGGCCGCCGGACAGGTCGGCCGCCGGGTCGGCCAGCCGGGACCGGAGCGCGGGGAACAGGTCCAGCGCCTCCTCGGTGCGGGCCGCCGCCTCCCGTCGCGACCGGCGCGTGAGCCAGCCGGCGGCGCGCAGGTTCTCGGCCACGGTGAGCGACGGGAACGTGCCCTGCCCGCCGGGCACGAGCACGACGCCCCGCGGCGCGATCTCTTGCGCCGGGGCGTAGGTGACGTCGCGGCCGTCGACGATCACTGCGCCCTTGTCGGCCGGCAGCAGCCCGGCGATCGCCCGCAGCAGCGTCGACTTGCCGGCGCCGTTCGTGCCGAGCAGCGCCACGATCTCGCCCTCGCCCACCTCGAGGTCGACGCCGAACAGGACCTGGACGTCGCCGTAGCTGACGTCGAGGCCCCGCACCAGCAGCGCCGTGGACCGGCCCTGGCGCCGTTGGTGCAGCACCTCGCTGCGGGCGGCGGCGGCCGACCACACCTGCTGGATGTCGCGGAGGATCAGGTCGCCGGCCGAGGCGATGACCAGCCCGCCGAGGAGGAACATCGGCGTCATGAGCGTCATGCCCCAGCGCATGCCCCACGACTCGCCCACGGTGGCGACGAGCGGCAGGGCCGTCATGCCGGCCAGCACGAACACCGAGCCCATGGCGAAGCCCATCGACCGGGCCCGGGGCGGGATCGCCAGCGACAGGGCGGCCAGCACCCCGGGCAGCGTGAAGGCCAGGCCGGCGCTGATGACCACGTTGCAGGCGACGGCCACGTGCACGGTCGGCGCCCAGGCGAACGCCAGGCTGGCCGCGGTGGTCACCAGGATCACCTTGGCCAGCAGGTCGAACACCAGCCGGGGGTCGCGGGCGAAGCGCCGCGTGCCCACCCGGGCGCCGATCGACAGGCCGAGGAGCTGCGAGGGGCCCTCGACCAGCCCGACGACCCAGCCCCGGGCCGACTCGTCCAGCCCGAACACGTCCTGGTACATGAACGAGGCGAACAGCGCGAAGCCGACGACCGCCGGCATGAGGAACGGCAGCGTCCGGTAGATGCGGCGGAGGCTGTCGATGTGCCAGCACATCCGCCAGGCTTCGGCCAGGCTGGGCGCCTCCTCCTCGGTGTCGATGGCGCCGGCGGCCGCCCCGGCCAGCTCCCGCTCGCGGGCGCCCCGCACCGGCTCGGGTAGGCCGGCGCCGGCCAGCACCAGCACGGCGGTGGGGATGGCGAACAGGAAGAACGGCGCCCGCCAGCCGAACGCCTCGGCCACGTAGCCGGCGCCGACGCCGCCGGCCAGGGCGCCGACCGCGTTGCCGGCCCGGTGGAACGAGAACACCCGGGGCCGAAGTCCGACCGCGTAGTAGTCGGTGAGCAGCGAGGTGTGGGACGGCTCGATGAAAGCTTTGCCGATCGTCGACCCGCTGAGGAAGGCCACCAGGAGCCACAGCGTGGGCGACGCCCCGACCAGGGCCGAGAAGGCGGCGAACAGGGTGCCGCCCAGCAGCGCCAGGCGGACCCGGTTGTGGCGGTCCGCCAGCGAGGCGATGGGGACGGCCAGACCGAAGGCGGCCGCGAACGACACGGCGAACGGGACGGTCAGGCCGGCCAGCCCGACGCCGAAGTGGTCGGCGATGTCGGGCGCCACCACGGCGAACGAGGCCCGGGACAGCTCGTCGACGGCGTTGAGGCCGGTGAGGACGAGCAGGGCGAGCACGGGCCCGTCGCCGGTCAGCTCGTCGAGCCAGGCGGCCGGGTGGCGGACGGCGGCGGCGAGGCGCCGGGCCCAGTGGCCGTCGCCGGGCGGGGGAGCGGCGTACGGGATCATCGGGCCGCCATCTCCCGGGCGCGGGCCTCGAAGTCCTCGCCGGCGCTCTCCTCCAGCTGGCGGACGTCGGCCACCAGGCTGGGCACCACCAGCTGCCGCCGCCGGGCCAGCCACCGCAACGCCAGGTCGCGGCCCCGGAACAGCCAGCCGCCCAGGCCGGCGGGCAGCACCAGCAGCACGATCAGCACGCCGAGCGACGAGGCGAACAGCCGCCAGGTGTCGGACAGGAACCAGTCGCCGCCCTTGAGGAACAGCGCCCCGACGACGGCGCCGGTGACCGAGCCGATCCCGCCGACGACCGCGGCCGTGAACACGACCAGGTTGTCCTCCTCGGGGACCAGCCCCACCGTGAACCGGCCGTTCTGCACGACGAGCAGGGCGCCCGCCACCGACGCCAGGAACCCGGACAGGGCGAAGGCGGTGAGCTTGGCCCGCACCACCGACACGCCGTACGCCGACGCCGCCCGCTCGTTCTCGCGCAGAGCGAGCAGCACCCGGCCGGTCCGGCCCCGGCGGATGCCGACCACCCCGCCGAGCACGGCGGCGAACGTGCCGAGGGCCAGGTAGTAGAGCGCGGTGGGCGACTCGACGTCCCACTGGCCGAGCAGGGGCCGGGGGTCGAACGGCTCGGCGGGCACCCAGTCGAAGAACTGGGGGTTGAGCACGTAGCGGGTGGTGGCCAGGGCGAACGCCAGGGTGGTCACGCCCAGGTAGAGCCCGCGCAGCCGCAGCGCCGGCAGGCCCACGATCACGGCGACGGCCGCGCCCGCCAGGCCGACCGCCGGCAGGACCAGCACCAGGTCCCAGCGCCAGGCCGCGACGGCGTGGGCGCCGAGCGCGGCGCCGACCGCTACGAACCCCATCTGCCCCAGCGACACCTGGCCCGCCCAGCCGGTGAGCACGGTGATCGACAAGATCACGAGGGCGTAGGCGGCGACCGCGGCGGCCTTCAGCGTCTCGCCGGGCCCGAGCACGGCGGGGAGGGCGACGAGCCCGGCGGCCGCCACGGCCAGGCCGGCGGCCCGGGCCACCGCCACCGGGCGGAGGTGGCGCAGCTCGGCCGGGACCGGCCGGACCTCGCCCGCCACCCGCCACGACGAGGTGTCGTCCTCGCCCGCCCGGGACAGGGTGCGTCGCCGGACCACGAGCGCGGCCAGGATCACGACCGCCAGGACCGGCGCCACCACCAGGTCGCTGCCCAGGTCGAGGCGGACCGGCCCGACCGCGAGGGCGTCGTTCCAGCGCACGTGCGTCTCGAGCACGCCCAGCGCCACCGCGCTGGCCACGATGGCCGGCAGGTCGGTGAGGCGCCCGATCATCAACGCCGCCAGCGCGCTGAGCAGCACGGTCAGGCCGACGGGCGAGCCGAGCGGAACGCCCACGATCCCGGCCTGGAGGAAGACGGCTACGAACGACAGCACGGCGGCGATCGCCCACACGCAGGTGTGCAGCCGGCCCACCGGGATGCCGAGCAGTGCGGCCCGGTCGGCCCGGTCGGCGGCCGCCCGCACGGCCACGCCCACGTCGGTGGCCCGCAGGAACGCCGCCACCGCCAGGAGGGCCAGCGGCACGACGACCCAGGCCACGACGTGGTCGGCGTCGAACACCAGCGGCGCCACCTCGGCCCGCCATCGGAACGGGGCGTCGATGGCGCTGGTCACCGGCTCCTCGCCCCAGATGCGGGGCACCATCAGCGACCCGAACGCCAGCAGCTGGGCCAGGCCGATCGTGGCCACCGCCAGGATCAGCCGCGACGACCGGAAGAACCGACGGACGATGGCCAGCTCGACGACCGCCCCCACGACGGCCGCGGCGGCCAGGCCGACGGCGAAGGCCAGCACGTAGCTCAGGCCCGAGAACAGGATCAGGTCGAGCGCCAGCGCAGCCGGCACCAGGCCGAGCTCGCCCTGGGCGAAGTTGACGACGCGGTTGGCCCGGTAGACGAGCGCCATGCCGGTCGCCACCAGGGCGGTGAGCAGGCCGAGCGTGACGCCCTGCAGGACCAGGCCCCACAGGTACTGCCCGGTGCTCGACCGGCTGGGGAACAGCACCTGCTGGGCGGCGAGCACGGCGAGCGCCGGTCCTGCGGTTGCCAGCCACCGGCGGGCCCGGGGCCCGGGGACCCGCGCGCGCCGCCCCCGTCCGGGTCCTAGTCCGGCGAGCCGCACATCACACTCCCCCCAGCTCCGATGCGCTTTGCGGGGATCGTCCGCGCGCCGGGCCACCCCCGTCCATGACAGCCGGACCACGGGTGCTGACAGTTCAGGACAGCGGGCGGACCGGACGGCCGGCGGGCCGGGCCGGCCCGGTCGCACGGGCGGGGTGCGCGGCAAGATGGCCGGATGCCGGACACCGAGACCGACCTGGCGGCGGCCCCGCTGCCCCGCGACACGGTGGGCCTCCTCGAGGGACTCGCCACGACGCGGGCGATCCGCCGCTACCGCGACGAGCCGGTCCCGCCCGAGGTGCTGCGGGCCGTCCTGTTCGCCGCCACCCGGGCGCCGAGCGGGTCGAACCGGCAGCCGTTCCGGTTCGTCGTGCTGACCGACGGCCCCAAGGCGCGGGCGGCCAAGGCGCTGATCGGCGAGTCCGCCCGGCGCTTCTGGCGGGCCAAGCGGGCGCAGGACGGCTACGACCGCGGCTCGGGGGCGGTGGCCGACTCGCCCAAGGCGCGCATGGCCCGCACGATGCAGCGGTACGTCGACGAGTTCGAGCGGGTGCCGGTGCTGATCCTGCCGTGCCTGGTCCGCTACCGCGCGCCCAACCCGACCGAGGGCGCGTCGGTGTACCCGGCCTGTCAGAACCTGCTGCTGGCGGCCCGGGCGCTCGGCTATGGCGGCGTCTTCACAGGCTTCAACCACGCGGTGGACGCCGAGCTGCGGGAGCTGCTCGGCATCCCCGAGGGGACGGCGATCGCCGGCACGATCACGCTCGGCAAGCCGGCCGGCCGCCACGGCCCGGTGCGGCGGCGGCCGCTGGCCGAGCTGGTGTTCGAGGAGGAGTGGGGCCGGGCGCCCAGCTGGGCGGTCGACCCGCCGGGCAGCGCCTTCACGGCCGCCGGCCCGCCCCGGGCCTGACCCGCCCGCCCCGGGCCTGACCCGCCCGCCCGTCAGGCTTTGGCCAGCTCTTTCAGCAGCGCCCGGGTCCGGGCCCGGGAGGCCGACCGGTCGGCGCCGACCGGGAAGGGGGCGGCCCACACGTCGGTGGCGCCCGCCGCGAACAGCGCTTCGATCTGGGCGGTCACCCGCTCCTCGTCGCCCACGATGGCGGCGTCGGCCGGGCCGTCCACGCCGCCGTAAGCGAGGATGCGCTGGTAGTTGGGGAGCGTGCCGTAGAGGGCGAACGCCTCGGCGGCCGCGGCCCGGGCCTCGGCGACGTCGTCGTGGACAGCCACCGGCAGGCCGGCGACGACGCGGGGCGCCGGGCGGCCGGCGTCGGCAGCCGCCCGGGTGATCCGGGGCACGACGTGGCGCTCGAGGGCGGTGGCGTTGGCCATCCAGGTCACGGTCCCGGCCGCGTGCTGGCCCGCCACCCGGAGCAGGCGCGGCGCCAGCGCGCCGACCAGCACGGGGACCTGCCCGCCCTCGGGCAGGGTGGGCGGCCCGGCGTCGACCCGGAGCTCCTGGCCGGCGAACCGCACGTGCTCGCCCCGCAGGAGCGCGGCCAGCACCTGGACGTACTCCTCGACGTGGCGCCCGGGCGTGGCGTAGGAAAGGCCGAGCACGCCCTCGACCACCGGCTGGTGCGAGGGGCCGACGCCGAGGGTGAACCGGCCCGGGGCGCCGATGGCGGCCGCCGTGGCCGCCGCCCGGTTGGCCTGGAGGACCGGGTGGCAGGCGTAGGTCACGAGGACGGCCGTGCCCAGCTCGATCCGCTCCGTGGCCCGGCCGGCCAGGGCCATGGCGGTGAGCGGGTCGCCGGCGACCGCGCTGGCGTACCAGAGGCTGGTGAAGCCGTCGGCCTCGGCCTGCTCGGCCTGGTGGATGATCCTGTCGACGGTCGTGCCGCCGCCGGGGAGTCCGATGCGCATGCCCGGGAACGTAACAGCGTTACCGGGCGGGCTCCGCCTCGCCTCGTCAGCGCCGGGTCGCGCTCGCGTCGCCGGCCGCGTCACCGGCCCGGGGCTGCGTCAGCGGGCAGGGACGGCGGGCAGGGCCAGGTCGGCGACGAGGGGCAGGTGGTCGGAGGCGTCGCTGGCCAGGACCGCGGCGGCCCGGGCCTCGACGTCGGGGGAGGTGAGGACGTAGTCGATCCGGCCGTGGGGCGAGGCCGCGTCGTAGGTGTGGCCGGCGCCCCTGCCCACCCGGGCCCAGGCGTCGACCAGGTCCTCGGTGAGGGCGGCCAGCTCGGGGCTGTCGGGCAGGGCGTTGAGGTCGCCGACCAGCACGACGGGCTCGCCGACCTCGGCGACGCGGGCCCGGACGGCGGCGACCTGGGCCTGCCGCTCGCGCGTCGACCGGTTCTGGAGCTGGGTGGCGAACAGCCGCACCGGGCCGTCCGGCGTGGCGACCACCGCTTCGAGCAAGGCCCGCGGCTCGCCGCCCTCGGGGCGGGGCAGCGGCGTGGTGCGCCACTCGCCGATCGGGTGGCGGGACAGGATCAGGTTGCCGTACTGGCGGCGGGGCGCCCCCGGCGTCTTGGGGTCGGCGTCGATGGCGGCGCCGTACGCGGCCTGCCAGCCCAGCCGGTCGGCCAGCCAGGCGGGCTGGTCGACGAAGCGGCTGCGTCGGCCGTAGTGCCGGTCGACCTCCTGGAGGCCGGCGATGTCGACCCGGGCGGCCTCCACGACGGCCGCGACGCGGCCGAGGTCGAGCCGGCCGTCGAGGCCGACGCCGTGGTGGATGTTGAACGACAGGGCCCGGAGCACGGCGGCGTTCGCAGGGTCGGGGAGCCGGCGCCGGCGTCAAGTCGGCGGCTCGGGCATGGTCGTGAGCCGGGGGCTGAGGTGGCCGGTGTCGTTGTAGCGGCGGATGATCCACCGGTCGCCGGTCACGACGAGGTGGGAGATGGCGGCGTTGTCGGACCCGTTGAACGCGAACCCCCGGATGCCGGCCGCCTCGGCCAGGATCTGGCCGATCACCCCGCCGTGGGACACGACCACCACGGTCTCGTCGGGGTGGGCGGCGGCGATGCGGGTGACGGCGCCCCGAACGCGGGCGGCGAAGGCGTCGGCCGGCTCGGCGCCGGGGATCACGTCCCAGCGCTCCTCCTCGAGCATGCGCTTGGCGATGGGGTGGCCCTCGGCCACGTGCCGGCGGAAGCTGCCGCCCTCCCACTCACCCAGCCCCACCTCCCGCAGGTCCGGGTCGACGTGGGGTTCGATGCCGAGCCGGGCGGCGAGCGGCGCCGCGGTCTCGGCCGTGCGCCGCAGGTTCGAGACGTAGATGGCGCTCACCGGCTCGTGGGCGAGGCGCTCGGCCACGAGCTCGGCCTGCTTGCGCCCCTCGGGGGCCAGCTCGGGGTCACCGTGGCCGTCGACCAGCGGGAACGGCTGGTCGTCGCGGGCGGGCGCGGACTCGCCGTGGCGCACGAGCAGCAGCTCGCAGGCGCCGGCGGGCCGCACGAACCGGAGCTGCCGGTACGAGGTGGCCATGGACGTGACGCTTAGCAGAGCGCCGGCCCGGGGGCGAAGCGCCCGGACGCACCGGTCGGGTGGTGCGCCCGGGCGTGGGCCCGCTGGTGCGCGGCGCCCCGCGCGTCGTGCCGCGCCCGCCGGCTCAGGCGTCCTCGCACGGGGCGGCGGCGGCGGACATCGCCTCGCCGGCCTGGTTCGTCGCCTCGTCGTCCTCGAGCATGTTCGCCACCATGAAGTCGCGGACCAGGTCCTCGGTCAGGACGTCCTCCAGGCACGCGACCTGCGAGTCGGAGAGGTTGCCCCGGGTGCGGGCGCTCTGGACCACCAGCTCCCGGTAGCCCACGCACCCGTTCGTGTTGTCGTAGACCTGCTCAGCCTGCTCGCGGTTGAGGTCGATCGGGTCGAGCGGCTCGGCGGCCTCGCCGGCCGAGGCGCGGATCTCCTCGGGCGTGGCCACCTCCTGCAGGGTCTCCATGCCGATGGCGTCGACGGCCGCGCCGGCGAAGCACTCGGCCTGCTCGGGCTCGAACGTGAACCCCTCGGACTCGTCCTGGCTGGCCAGTATGTAGTCGGTGATGGCGTCGACGTAGGCCTGCTCCTCCTCGGAGCGCCCGTCGTCGCCCCCGGTCAGCAGCACGACGGCGCCGACCACGATGACGACCAGCACGACCAGGCCGATGATCAGCGGGACGGTCTTGTTCTTGCGGGGCGGCCCACCCGAGGGCGGGACGGAGCCGTAGGGCGGCACGCCGCCCGGGGGCGGTCCACCCGGGCCCGGCGGCGGTCCTCCGGGCGGGGGGCTCCCCGGCGGCGCGCCACCGGCGGGCGGGCCACCCGGGCCCGGCGGGCCGCCCAGTGGCGGTCCAGGCGGTGGTTGCGACACGCTCGTCCTCCCTGTGAGCGTCAACGGTCGGCAGGGCGTTCGGCGCGCGGACGGTATCACCGGCCCGCCGCCGGTAGGCGTCGCCCCGGCGGCGCTCGGCCCTAATCGGGGCCCGACCTTACGGTGTTTCGATCGGCCCGAGCGCGGCCGCTACGCTCGCCCGGGTGAACGACGGCTCCGGGAAAAGCGAAGAACTGGCGGGCGCGGTCGCCAATGATGTCGCCGCCGAGGTGCCTTTGACCCGGCGCGAGAAGGTCGTCTGGTACACGGTGGCGGCGGTGAGCTATATCGCCGTGTCGATCTTCCAGAAGGGCCTGCTGAACTGGTTCGTCGGCCCGCTCTGGTTCGTCCTCGTCGTGTGGTTCGGGCCACCCCTCGCCCGCAGCCTCGGCCGCCGGCGTAGCGCCGGCAACGAGGTGGCGCTGTGAGCTGGGCGGCTCACCAGTTCGAGATCTATGCCGTCCAAGCCCACCTGCCTCGCAAGATGCGGGGGAAGGTGAGCTTCGTCGGCATCTGGTTGGGGGATTTCACCCCCGACTTCCTGTCGAAGTTCTGGGTCTACGGCATCACGATCGGCGATCGGCACTTCGGCTCGTCGGTGCCGCACCGGTGGCACCGCGGGTGGCCCGGCATGGGCTTCACGCACACGTTGTTCACGGGCATCGTCATCGCTGGACTGCTGTGGTTGTGGCGGCGCAACCGGGCGCTGACGATCGGCTACTTGTTCGGCTTTGCCGCCCACGCATTGACCGATGTCAACGACAGCGTGGGGACGATGCTGCTGTTCCCGTTCACGGTCTTGAACTGGACCGTGGAGACGTGGGCATACGCGGCCACCGTCGAGGGGGGCAAATACCTCGACGCCGCCGCCTATTACAGCAGCCTGGGCCTGGTCATGGACCTGTTCTGGCTGGTGGTCGTGCTCGTGTCCTGGCGGGTCCTGACCCGGGAGTACTGGCGCACCCATGTCGTGCCCGCCGATCCGCACGTCTGGTCCTGGCTGGGCCGGTTCATGCCCGAGCGGGCGCTCGTGGCCCTCTACCAGGCGACGTTCTTCTACGGCGTGTGCCGGATGATCGCGTGGTCGACATGGGCGCACCTGATCGAGCGGCCGGTCATCGACGGGGTCGCGCGGTTCGGCTACCCGTTCGACCTGTCGTGGACCGGGCCGTGGTGGCTCGACGCCCGCTCACTCGATCACGTCCACCCGCTGCTGGTGCCGGTGGCCGTGGCCGCGCTGCTCGCCCTCGTCTACTGGGCGGCGATCAGGCTCTGGGAGCCGATGGGGCGGGCCGAGGCGGCCGCCGTGGCGGCCCGCCGACGAGCCTGACCGTCCCCCGCGGCCGCCGCGGCTGTGGCCCAGGCGTCGGCGTCCGCCACGGCGTCGGCGCCCAGGATCTCGACCGGATCGAGGTCGAGCCGGCGCAGGAAGGCGACGGTCCGGGCGTCGCGAGCGACCGGGTCGGGGGCGGCGACGACCCCCAGGTCGGCCAGGAACCGGTGGACGGGCGCCTTCAGCACGGCGGCGGCGAGGGCGACGTGGCCGGCGACGACCTCGGCCTGGGTCAGGCAGTTCGCGCACATGGTGGTCGAGCGTACCCCTGCCGGGGCCCGGGCCCGGCTCGCCCGTGCCGGTCTCTCGGCCCGCGGGCCCGACGGGCGTGCCGCCGCCGAGCGCACGCCGGGCTCGGCGGCGGCGGTCAGCGCGCCGGCGGGACCGGCAGCGCCAGCTCCTCCGCCTCCGTGTTGAGGGCGCGCTGGCGGGCGTTGGCGTCGTCGATGGCCTGGTAGATGAGCCCGGCGCGGGCGCTCGCGGTCTCGAGCGCGGCGGTGAACCCGTAGTGGTGCTGGCGCCAGGCCTCGTCGAACTCCTCGCGGTACCGGCCCGCCCAGTTGATCACGACGTCGTCGTACGGGCCGATCCGGGCCTCGGCCTGCGCCGTCAGCCGGCTGGTCATCGACCGCAGGGCGTCGAGCGCGCCGGCGGCCGCCGCGTAGTCGAACGTGACGCGCGCCGCGCCCTCGACCGGCTGCACGATCTCGATGTCGGCCATGTGCCTCCTCGCCTTCTCGGTCGGGATCAGTCGGGCGGGCGGAGCTCGACGTCGTCGTAGTGGCCGACGGCGATCCGCCCGAGGTTGGCGAGCGATTGGGAGCCCTCCTTGTAGTACTCCGAGTGGCCCTCCGAGTCGTTGGTGGCGATCACCGTGCCCCCGAACTCCTCGTCCGCCGGGTCCTGCCCGTGCCACTCGATGTCCGGCACGGGGTCGCCGGGGGCGGCCGCGCCCCACACGTGGTCGCGGGACATCCCGAGGGCCGCCGGCCCGTCGGCATCGATGCCGGCGGAGCCCACCGACACGAAGTCGTCGACCTGCATCCCGTGCTCCAGCGCCTCGCCGGTCATGTACGAGCCGTAGCTGTGGGCTACGACGGTCGTGTGGCCGGGGCTGCCCCCGCTGGCCTGCATGTGGGCCGCCCGGTAGCCGGCGACGTCATCGCGCAGCCAGGCGGCCCCGTGCTCGATGTCGCCGTAGGTCCCGTTCAGGGCGCTCGGCCAGACCTCGTCGGGCATGTCCGCCCCCATCCACACGATGACGGCGTTGTCGGCCCCCGGGTCCGCGCTGTTCATCTGGTCATAGAGCCGCTGGCCGTCGCCGACCGGTCCGAACAGCCCGCCCTCGTGCCGGACGTCGTGGCCGGTCCCTGGGACCACGATGCCGGTGTTGTCGGCGGTGTCGGGGTTACCGAGCGCCACCGCGAAGCGGCCGTTGCCCTCGGCCTCGTAGGTGAGCAGGTAGGCAGGCGGCCCGGGCGGGTGCCGGTGGTCGAGATCCTGCATCTGGCGGGCGACCTTCTGGGCGTTGGCGAGCTCGGCGCGGAGCTCGTCGCGCTGGCGGTAGAGCTCGGGGTCGACGTGGCCGCTCGGGGTGTGCTGCAGTCCGCTGATGGTCAGCTCGACGTTGCGGAGCCGCTCGGAGAGGTTGGTGAGGTCGCGCTCGAGGCGGAGCCGGTTGACGCGGTCGGCGTCCTCCGCCGGCAGGCCCCGCAGCTGGCCCAGCTCCGAGCAGTGCTCCTCGATCAGGCGGTCGCGCACCTCCCGGGGCAGCAGCGACCACCAGTGCGCCACCTCCGCCGGGTCGGTGCCCGGCGGAGGGATGCGCATGGCTTCGTACATGCTCGCCGGCCCGACCAGGCCGTCGAGGCGGGCGTCGTCGGCCTCGAACACGCCGTCGCCGTCGCCGTCCCCGCCCGCGATCCGGAAGCCGA
The DNA here is from genome assembly GCA_036563805.1 of Acidimicrobiales bacterium. Lineage (GTDB taxonomy): Bacteria > Actinomycetota > Acidimicrobiia > Acidimicrobiales > VFJN01 > DATCLS01. Next base: position 53,711 of record DATCLS010000051.1, read on the forward strand.
GCCCCACCTGGGCCACCCAGGCGGCCAGGTACTGGGACTCGTCGCGCAAGGTCCGCACGAGGTGGCCCTCGTAGCCCGGGTCGAAGTTGGCGGGGCGGAGCTCGCCGGCGCCCCGGTCGAACGCCGCCATGGCGGCGTCGAGCTCCCTCGCCAGCCGGTCGAGCTCCGCGTCCGCCTCGGCCACGGCGTCGGGGTACGCCTCCAGCCGGGCGGGCTCGGCCGAGCTCGTGCCCGGCCCGCCACCTCCTGCGCCCTGTACCGGTTCCACGCGCCGACCGTACGGAGGCCGCTGCTAACGGTTTGCTAGCGGTCCGCGCACCGCCCTCGGCCCGAGGCGCGGACCGGCCCCGCCGTCCGGCCGGCCCGGTCGGCCGGCCCCGCCGTGGTCGGTCCGTCACGAAAAGTGGTGCGGCGGTAAGGTACTGGTCGATCACCCAGTGGGCGGCAGGGACCAGCAGGAGGGGGGCCATGTCGTTCGAGCTGAACCGGCACCTGGCGGCGCGCCGCGGGCCGCTCGGGACGAGCGCCGAGGTCGACGTCGTGACCGCGGAGATCGTCCGGGGGGCGTTCGAGACGATCTGCTTCGAGGTGGCGACCCACGTCGCCCGCACGGCGACGTCGGCGATGATCAACCAGTCCAGCGAGCGGAACGCGAGCATCATCGACGCCCACGGCCGGCTGGCCGGGTGCTCGCTCGGCATCCCGCAGCTGATGTTCGTGTCGCCGATGCCGATCCGGCACGCCCTCACGTTCACCGAGGAGGACGACTGGGGGCCGGGCGACGTGTTCGTCGGCAACGACCCCTACGCCGGGGGTGGCCACCTGCCCGACTACAACGTGTTCGCCCCGCTCTATGGCGACGACGGCGAGCTGCTGCTGATCCAGGCGATCCAGTGCCACCAGGGCGACACGGGCGGCAAGGACCCCGGCGGCTTCTCGCCCGACGCGGTCGACGTCAACGCCGAGGGCCTCATCATCCCGGTCCTCAAGCTGGTCCACCGGGGCGAGGCCCGCCGCGACGTCCTGGCGCTCCTGGCCCGGAACAACCGGCTGCCCGACTTCTCCGGCGACATCTGGTCGATGATCGGCGCCGCCCAGCTCGGCGTCCGGCGCCTGCGCGAGGTCGTCGACCGGTACGGCGCCGACGTCGTCAAGGCCGCGGTCAACGCCAGCATCGACCTCAGCGAGCGGCGCTTCCGGGAGGAGGTGGCGGCCTGGCCCGACGGGTCCTACGAGGCCGACGTGTACGTGGACCACGACCCGGTCGGCAACGAGGACATCCGGGTCCACGTCACGTGCCGGGTGGACGGCGACCAGCTCACGCTCGACTTCACCGGCACCGACGACCGCCCCGAGCTGCAGACGGTGTGGAACTCGTTCGGCAACACCCGCGGCTATGCCGTCGCTCAGCTGGCCTCGATGGTCGACCCGTCGATCCCCAAGAACGAGGGCCTGTTCAACGCGGTCGAGATGATCGTGCCCGAGGGTTGCCTGCTCAACCCGCCCGACGGCAAGCCGGTCGCCCTCGGCGCCTTCCACCCGGCCGTCGAGGTGGGCGAGGCCGTCTGCGTGGCGCTCGCCTCCGTGGTGCCCGAGCGAGCGGCGCCGCAGGTCTACAAGATCGGGATGCCGAACGTGATCTACGGGTTCGGCCCGGACGGCACCATGTGGTTCGACCAGGGGGTCGACGTCCGGTCGTCGGATGCCTCGGCCACCCAGGGCGTCGACGGGTGGGGCGCCAACAGCGCCAGCCTCGGCAACCTCATCATGCAGGCCGCCGAGGAGATGGAGAGCCGCTTCCCACTGCGGATGGTGAGCCGCGAGCTGACCACCGACACGGGCGGCGCCGGCCGGTGGCGGGGTCACCCGGGCACGCTGAACGTCAAGCAGACGCTGGTCCCGGCGTTCGCCTCCACCTGGATGGTCTCGGCCAAGCACCCGCTGCGGGGCCTGCTCGGCGGCGCCGACGGCGGGCCGTACAGCAACCGCTTCCTCGTCGGCACGCCCGACGAGTACGAGATCGAGAACGCCGCCTTCAACGTGCCGCTGCCCGAGGGGGCGGTGACCGCGTACCAGTTCGGCGGCGGGGGCGGGTTCGGCGACCCGCTCGAGCGCGACCCCGCGGCGGTGCGCGACGACGTGTTGGACGAGCTCGTGAGCCGGGAGGCGGCCGAGCGCGACTACGGCGTCGTGCTGCGGGGCTCGGTGGAAGACGGCGACCTGGAGGTCGACGTCGGGGCCACCGCGGCGCGGCGGGCCCGGCTGCGGGAGGGCCGGTCGGCCGGCGAGCAGGTGGCCGGCGAGCAGGTGGCCGGCGAGCAAGTGGCGGAGGGGGCGTGATGGGCTACCGGATCGGCATCGACATCGGTGGCACGTTCACCGACTTCGTCCTGGTCGGCGACGGCGAGGCGGGAGACGGCGAGGCCGGCGCCGGCGGCGTCACGCTCCTCGAGAAGGTGTCGAGCACCCCGGCCGACCGGTCCGACGCCGTCATGGTCGGGCTCGAGCTGCTGGCCGGTCGGCTGGGGCTGACGCTGCACGAGCTGCTCCAGCGGACCGACGCGATCGTCCACGGCACGACCGTCGCCGACAACACCCTCATCGAGATGGACGGCGCGGTCACCGGCCTGATCACGACCGAGGGCTTCCGAGACGAGATCGACCTGCGCCGGGGCTACAAGGAGGACATCTGGGACGTGCGGCTGCCGGCGCCGCCGCCGATCGTGCCCCGCCGGCGTCGCGTGACCGTCCCCGAGCGGATCGCCGCCGACGGCACGATCGTCACGCCCCTCGACGAGGAGGCGGCCCGGGCCGCCATCCGCCGGCTCGGGCGCCAGGGCGTCGAGTCGGTGGCCGTCGTCACCCTGTTCTCGTTCGTGAACCCGGTGCACGAGCGCCGGCTGGGCGAGCTCGTGGCCGAGGAGCTGCCCGGGGTCTCCGTGTGTCTGTCGCACGAAGTGATGCCCAAGGCGCCGGAGTTCGAGCGCACCAGCACCACGGTCGTCAACGCGTTCGTGGGGCCCCGGGTCACCGCCTACCACGACCGGCTCACGACCCGGCTGCGCGAGGCCGGCTACGGGCGGGACATGCTCGTCATGCAGTCGAGCGGCGGCGCCATGACCCGCGAGTACATGCGCCGGCGGCCGATCAACGTGCTGGCCTCCGGGCCCGCTGGCGGCGTGGTGGGCGGGGCGGCGATCGCCGCGCCCAAGGACGCCGCCGACCTGCTGTGCGTGGACATGGGCGGGACCAGCTACGACGTGTCGGTCGTCCACAACGGCGTGGCCCCGGCCGAGCCCGGCTGGAACTGGCACCACCGGTACCTGGTGGGCCTGCCGATGATCGACGTCGTCACGCTCGGCGCCGGCGGGGGATCGATCGCCTCGGTGTCCGCCGGCCTGCTGCGCGTCGGACCGGACAGCGCCGGCGCCGAGCCTGGCCCGGTCTGCTACGGGCGGGGCGGCACCCGGCCCACGGTGAGCGACGCCAACCTCGTGCTCGGCCTGCTGTCGACCGACGCCGAGTTCGCCGGCGGGCGCCTCCAGCTCACCGAGCGCGGGGTGCGCGAGGCGCTGGCCCGCGAGGTCGGCGACCCGCTCGGCTACGGCCCCGAGGAGGCCGCCCACGACATCTGGCGGGTGGTGAACGCCAACATGACCCAGGCCGTCCGGCGCACCACCGCCCAGAAGGGCATCGACCCGGCCGGCGTCACCATGCTCGCCTACGGCGGCAACGGGCCGGTCCACGCCGCCATCCAGGCCCAGGAACTGGGCATCCGCCGGGTGCTCGTGCCCCGCCAGTCGCCGGCCTTCTCCGCCCTCGGGCTGCTCACGGTCGACCCCCGGATCGACGAGGAGCGGTCGTACCTGGCCCCGGCCGCCGACGTCGACCCCGGGCGGGTGGCGGAGCTGTGGTCCGACCTCGCCCAGCAGGCGACGAAGTTCTTCGAGGACGCCGGGTTCGACCGCGGGGCGCTGCGCTACGAGCTGTCGCTCAACATGCGGTATCCCGGCCAGAACTGGAGCATGACCGTGCCGGTGGAGGTGTCGGCCTCCGCTTCGGGCGGGTCGGGCTCGGGCGGGTCCGGCTGGGACGGTGGGCCGCTCGACTTCGTCGACGCCGCGCTGATCGCCGCCGCCTGTGAACGGTTCCACACGATCCACGAGCAGGAGCACACCTACGCCACCCGCAACGTCGAGCCCGAGCTGACCGGGGTGCGGTTGGTGACGTCCACGCCGGTCCCGCACCCGACGTTCCGGGGCGGCACGCCCGCCACCATCCGCGCGGCCGCGCCGAGCCAGCGCCGGAGGGCCAACCTGGGCGCCGGCTTCGCCGAGGTCGACGTCTACCGCGGGGCCGACCTCCGCGCCGGCGACACGGTGGGCCCTGGCATCATCGAGGAGTCGTTCACGACCATCGTCGTCTACCCGGGCTGGCAGGCCACGGTCGACGCCGCCGGCGACTACGTCCTCACCACCACGACCTGAGGCTCTGCCTGCCTCGGTCACGAGCACACGTCGTCGGTCCCGCCGCCGAGCCGGTCGGCCAACTGTTCGTCCGCAACACTGAGCGCCCAGTTGTGACCGACGGTGAACTCACCACTGCCGAGCCCGCAGCCGGCCTCCGCATACGACAGAAAACGGTCTTGGTCCTCGAAGATGTAGATCTCTACGTCTCGTCCGCCGAGCCGGCACCTCGCCGTATCGGTCGTTCCGAAGTCGGGCTCGGTCATCTCGTAGCCAGAGCAGCCCGCGGCGTCCGCGACGTCGCGGGCTGAATCGAACGTCGACCGACCGCCGCCGTGGCCGCCGTCGCGGGTCGCGACGACCACGGCAGCCACCGCAGCCGCTGCGAGCAGCGCAACAACGACCCATCGTCGCCCGCCATTCTCCGCCACCCTCCTGTCCACCGTTGGTGTCATCGTCGCACCCGCGGGCGCAGGGTGGAAGTGGGTCCGCCAGGGCCGGTCTACGGCACATAGGGGACGACATACCTATTGCCCAGCTCGGTCTGGAGGGCGTCGACGATCCGCAGGACCTCGGCGACGATCTCCTCCTCCTGCGTCGTGTCGTCGTCCGCGAGCGGACCCACCGCTGATTCGTCACGACCGGTGAGGGCCACGAACAACGCCCTCCGGTCCCACAGGGGACAGGGCCCGCCGTAGTCGGCGAGCAGCGTCATCGTCGGGCGCGCTGTCGCCGCCATGGCGAGGGGCCTGGCCAGCCGTCGCCGGCTCTCCCACCGGAGTGCCACCACTGGGCGGTGGCGGCGCCGACGCCGGCGAGTGCGGCGGCGAGCACGCCTCCCGCCGTCGGGCTGCCGTCGGCTGCCAGGCGTCAGCTGTCCAGGCGGTCCGACGCCGTGCGGGCCAGGCGCTCCACCATCTCCCGGTCCAGGTCGTCCATGGGGGCCGGGACCGTGATCGTCACCGCGCTCAGCACGCCGCCGTGCCGGTCGAGGCAGCGGAGCATGTCGTGGCGGCCCGTGCCGGGGGAGTGGTTCTCGGTGTGGAGCACGTACCACAGCGTCTCGTCGCCGAGCGCCGGGCCGGTCAGCTCGTCGGGCGTGATCGTCGATCGCCAGGTCTCGCCGTCGACGGTGTTGACGTCCTCGAACGTGCCGCACTGGTTGACCTGGCGGTTGTGCTCCTCGACGATGGCGGCCGCCTGCTCGGGCGAGACCTCCATCACGACGTGGGAGAGCCAGATCCCGGTGTCGCCGTAGTCGAAGACGGCCTCGGCTTGGCGCGTGGCGCCGATCTCGAGACCCGGCTCGCAGATCACGTACTCGGCCTCGCCCGGCGGGACCTCGGCCTCCCGCCACCCGTCCGGCATGTCCTCGATCGTGAGCAGGGCGTCGCGGGGGTCGCCGGCCGTCGCCGTGGTCGTGGCGGGATCGGCGTCGGCCCCGTCGGAGCCGCCCCGGTTCACGGCGACCGCCACGGCCCCCACCACGATCAGGGCGAGCGCCGCGAGGCCGGCGACCAGCGCCACCTGGCGGCCCGACGACGAGTCCGGGGACGAGGGAGCCGGCGCAGAAGCCGGCACCGATCCCGGGGTCGACGGAACCGCCCCGGCCGGCGGCTGCAGCTGCGGGTGCGGCTGGGGCTGCTGCCCGACCACCGGAGCCGCCGGCTGGTGGGCGTCGAGCCGGTCGATGGTCTCGACGCCGTGGTCGGCGACGATGTCCGTCCACGCGCTGCCGTCCCACCAACGGAACTCGTGGCGGCCCATCGGGTCCGGCAGCCAGCCTGGCTCGACGGTGCTCACGCACCGACGTTAGCTATGGGCGACCTCCGCATACGTCGCGCGCGCCGCCCCCACACACCGCCCCGGCCGCCTCTCCGCCAGCGTCCGCATCACTGAGGTGGCCCGCGACGGGTTCATGTCCGGCATGCGGCTGGCGATGCTCGTCGCCGCCGGGATCACCGTCGTCGCCGCCATCGGCGCCTTCCTCTGGCTGCCGGCCCGGGCCCCCGCCGCCGGCTCCGACCCCGCTCCCGACCCGGCCCGGAGCCCGAGGACGTGGGGACTCCGGCGTGAGCGAGCGACGGCCAACCAGCCTTGTTCACCTCGCGGGAGCGGGCCTACCTCGCCGACCAGGTGCTCGGCCGGCTCGCCACGGTCGACGCCCGCGGCCGGCCCCACGTCGTGCCGGTCGGCTACCACCACGACCCCGAGACCGACACGATCCTCGTCGGCGGGCGTCGCTTCGGCGCCAGCAGGAAGTACCGGGACGCCCGCGATCGGCGCCACGTCGCCCTGGTCGTCGACGACCTCGCCTCCACCGACCCGTGGCGCCCCCGCGGCATCGAGGTCCGCGGGCTCGCCGAGGCGGTCACCCGCTCGGGCCGCCCGCCCGAGCGGCCCGACGACGCCATGATCCGCATCACCCCCACCCGCATCGTCGCCTGGGGGATCGACACCGACCCCTTCGGCCCGCCCCGCGCCCGGGACGTCGACCCCGAACCGTCCGGGCCGGGGTAGGCCTCGGGGCCTCGGCCCCCGCCCGCCCGGGCCATCGCGCTTGGCACCCCCTGCCACTAGCGGCGCACCTGCGCGGCCGTAGAGAGTCGGGACACGGCGGCAGACACGAAAGGGCGGGCGGATGGACGAGCGGATCCTCGCCGCGCTGATCGGCGCCGGCGCGACCCTGGTCGCGGCGGTCATCGGGCTCTGGCGATCGTCCAGAGGCGGCCAATCGGCGACGCAAACGATCAACGTCAACGCGCCACTGCGGCAAACGCACCGGGCCGAGCCTCGGCGTTACCTCGCGGTCTTCCTCATCGGGGTGCTGACCACGGCGAGCCTCTTCACCTGGGCGCTCGCCGGGGGCAGCCCCAGCTCGGACGGCACGGGGGCGATGGCGGAGCGCCCAGGCGAATCGGCCTCGCCACCTCCCGCATCGGCGGAGTCAGGACCGCCGGACGGCGGCCGGCGCGACCCGGCCGAGTGTCCGCCTCGAGACCGCTTCGTCGCAGCTGGCGCACGGAGCCCGGAGTTCTACTACCGGGACCTGCCGGGCGACGGTGCGTCGCTGGTCTTTCAGATGACGATCGCCGGCAGCGACGAACGGCTGGTCGTCAGCATCTGCGCGGATGGGTCGGGCGGGTACTGGTACTTCAGCCGCGGCGTCCAGAAGCCGACGCTGGGACTCGTCGCCCCGGCGTCGGTCGTCGGCGACGGGTTCGAGGCGGACTACGAGTTCGCCGACGGGCCCGTGACCTATCGCGTCGAGCCCGGAGGCGTCACCGTGACCGAGCGCGGCCGGGCGACCGATCTGCCGGTCGTCGATGTCGTCTGCGTGGACGGCGAGCGCGTTCCCGACGCCTTCGCCGGCGCCGGACCCAGCTGCGCGGAGGCCACGCCCATCCCGTGGGAGCTCGGTTGGGCAACAATGTGCCGTGGGGATGAGGCGCTGGGTAGGGGTGGCGGCTGCGGTCGCGGCATCGCTGGGCCTGGGGTGCACCGGTGACGACGACGGTCGACGCGGCGACGCGCCGGCGAGCGCGTCCGAGCTCGCCGAGCAGCTCGGCTGCGACCGGACGCAGCGCGGCGGGCGGACGGGGTGGGACGAGCGGCACCCGGTCGAGTGCTTCACGGAGGCGGGGTGGGCGGCGACGATCCACGCCCCGCTCGGGGAGCCCGAGCGGTCGTCGGCGCTGCGCCTGCTGCGGAGCCGGTACCAGGATGCCGATCAGAGCCTCGCGCCGTGTCTCGTGGACAGCGGCGACGTCGACGTCGGGACCTTCTCGGTCATCGCCGGCGAGACGTGGATCGTGGTCGTGACCGACGATCGGGGGACCGAACGGGTGCTGGACCGGCTCGGGGGAGAGATCCAGCCGGCCGACGGGACGGGGCCTCCGGTCAGCTATCCCTCCCTCCCGTGCCCTGACGCGTGACGGCGACGTGACGGAGCGGGCCGCGGCGCACGCTGAGCGGCCCAAGCCGGCTGAGCGGGCCTCGCCAGGCCGACCCGAACAAAGCGAAAGGCCGCAGCCAACGGCTGCGGCCTCCTCGGGAGTGGAGCTAGAGGGACTCGAACCCTCGACCTCTTCCATGCCATGGAAGCGCTCTTCCACCTGAGCTATAGCCCCGTGGCGGGAGCCGCCAGACTAGCAGAGCCGGACGGCCCCCCAAAACACACTTACGGTGGTCATCCGACCACGAAGTTGATCAGCCGGCCCGGCACGGCGATGACCTTGCGCACCGTCGCCTCGTCCAGCAGGGCGGCGACCCGCTCGTCGGCGCGGGCGGTCGACTCCAGCGTCTCCTGGTCGGCGCCGGCGGGCACCGTGATGCGGGCGCGGACCTTGCCGTTGATCTGCACCGGCACCTCGACCGTCTCGTCGACCAGGTACGCCGGGTCGGCCTCGGGGAACGGCTCGCGGGCCAGCGACTCGGTGTGGCCCAGTCGCTCCCACAGCTCCTCGGCGATGTGCGGCGCCAGCGGCGCCAGCAGCAGCACCAACGCCTCGACCACCGACCGGGGCGCGCCCCCGTTCGGATAGCGCGCGGTCACGTGGTTGTTCAGCTCGGTGATCTTGGCGATCGAGACGTTGAAGCGCAGGTCCTCCATGCCGCCTCGCACGGTGTCGATCGTGCGGTGCAGCAGGCGCAGGGTCTCCTCGTCGGGCTGCGCGTCGTCGCTGACCGTGACCGCGCCGGTCTCCTCGTCGATGGCGTTGCGCCACACCCGCTGCAGCAGGCGGAACACGCCGACGACGGCCTTGGTCTCCCAGGGCCGGCTCTGGTTCAGCGGGCCGGCGAACATCTCGTAGAGGCGCAGCGTGTCGGCGCCGTAGGCCGCGTACATCTCGTCGGGAGCCACCGCGTTCTTGCGGCTCTTGCCCATGCGGCCCAGCTGCCGGCGGACGGGCTTGCCCTGGTACAGCCAGGTGCCGTCGGGCCCCTCCTCGACGGCGTGGGCGTCGACGTACATGCCCCGCTCGTCCAGGTACTCGTACGCCTGGACCAGGCCCTGGTTGTAGAGCCGATGGTAGGGCTCGGGCGACGAGACGTGGCCCAGGTCGTACAGGACCTTCTGCCAGAAGCGGGCGTACAGCAGGTGCAGGACAGCGTGCTCGGCCCCGCCGACGTACAGGTCGACGCCGCCCGACTCGCCGGGCTGGCGCGGCGCCATCCAGTACCGGTCGTTCTCGGGGTCGACCAGCCGCTCGTGGTTGACCGGGTCGATGTAGCGCAGGTGGTACCAGCACGACCCGGCCCAGTTGGGCATCGTGTTGGTCTCGCGCCGATAGCGCTTGCGGCCCTCGCCCAGGTCCAACTCGACCTCGACCCAGTCGGTCGCCCGGGTCAGCGGCGGTTCGGGCAGCGACGTGTCGTCGTCCTCGGGGAACGTCTTCGGCGCGTAGTCGTCGACGTCGGGCAGGACGACCGGCAGCATCGACTCGGGCAGCGCCCGGGGCAGGCCGTCGTCCGGGTCGTAGACGATCGGGAACGGCTCGCCCCAGTACCGCTGCCGGCTGAACAGCCAGTCGCGCAGCTTGTAGGTGACGGTGCCGGTGCCGTGGCCGGAGCGCTCCAGCCACTCGATGATCCGGCGCTTGGCCTCCTCGACGCCCAGGCCGTTCAGGCTGACCTCGTCGTTGGCGCTGTTGATGGCCGGGCCCTCGCCGACGTAGGCCTTGCCCTCCCACCCCTCGGGCGGCTGCACCGTCCGGATGATGGGCAGGTCGAAGACCTCCGCGAACTCCCAGTCGCGCTCGTCCTGGCCCGGCACGGCCATGATCGCCCCGGTGCCGTAGCCCATCAGCACGTAGTCGGCGATGAACACCGGGATCCGGGCGCCGTTGGTCGGGTTGGTGGCGTACGAGCCGACGAACACGCCCGTCTTCTCGCGCGACTCGACCTGGCGCTCGACGTCGGAGCGCCGGCTGGCCTGGCGGCGGTACTCGGCCACGGCCTCGGCGGGCGTGGCGTGTCCGCCCGTCCACCGCTCGGGCACCCCGTCCGGCCAGGCGTCGGCCGTCAGCTCGTCGACCAGCGGGTGCTCGGGGGCCAGCACCATGTAGGTGGCGCCGAACAGCGTGTCGGGACGGGTGGTGAAGACCTCGATGTCAGGGCCCGCCTCGGTCGGGAACCGGACGTTGGCGCCCTCGGACCGGCCGATCCAGTTGCGCTGCATCAGCTTGATCGGCTCCGGCCAATCCAGCAGGTCCAGATCGCGGATCAGCCGGTCGGCGTAGGCCGTGATGCGCAGCATCCACTGGCGCAGCGGCCGCCGGAACACGGGGAAGTTGCCCCGCTCGCTGCGGCCCTCGGCCGTGACCTCCTCGTTGGCCAGGACGGTGCCCAGGCCCGGGCACCAGTTGACCGGCGCATCGCTGATGTAGGCCAGCCGGTGGTTGTCGACGACCACCCGCCGCTCGGTGTCGGTCAGCTCGGACCACGGCTTGCCCGTCGGGTTGGTGCCCGGCGCCGGCTGGCGGGTGCCGGCGTCCAGCTCGGCCACCAGCTCGCTGATCGGCCGGGCCTTGTCGGCCTCGGTGTCGTACCAGGACTCGAAGATCTGCAGGAAGATCCACTGCGTCCAGCGGTAGTAGCTCTCGTCGATCGTCGAGATCGACCGCCGCTGGTCGTGGCCCAGGCCCAGCCGCCGCAGCTGGCGGCGCATGGTGGCGATGTTGGCCTCGGTCGTGACCCGGGGGTGTTGCCCGGTCTGCACCGCGTACTGCTCGGCCGGCAGGCCGAACGCGTCGAACCCCATCGTGTGCAGGACGTTCGCCCCGCACATGCGGTGGTAGCGGGCGTAGACGTCGGTCCCGATGTAGCCCAGCGGGTGGCCCACGTGCAGGCCGGCCCCGCTCGGGTACGGGAACATGTCCATCACGAACACCTTCGGGTGCCCGGCCAGCTTGTCGAACCCGGCGCTCAGCTCGCCGACCGGGTTGGGGGCCTCGAAGGTGCCCTCGCGCTCCCACCGGTCCTGCCACTTCGTCTCGATCTGCCCGGCGAGCTGCGCGGTGTACCGGAACGGCGGCGTGTCGTCTGGGGTCTCGGACTGCTTGGTGGGCGGCACCGACGGCGCGGACATAGTCCGCTCAGGGTAGTGCCCCCGCTGGTGGGGACGGTCATCCGTTTCCGTGTAACGCGCGCTCTCGGCGGGAGGTCCGATCCCGCAATGCACTCCTTGATCGATCGCATCTCCCGCGCCGCCGCATGCGACCGGACGCTCACGTTCGTCGTGGGCGGGCACGAGGACGTCGTACCGTGGCGGCAGCTGCACGACGAGGCCAAGGCGTACGCAGCCGCCCTCCAGGAGCGCGGCATCGGGCCGGGCGACCACGTGGCGCTGCTGTCGCCCACCACCCGGCCGCTCGTGACCGCCATCCAAGCCACCTGGCTGGCCGGGGCGACCGTGGTGGTGCTGCCGCTGCCCATGCGGCTGGCGTCGATCGAGGACTTCGTGGCCCAGACCCGCCAGCGGGTCCGGCACGCCGACGTCAAGCTGGTCGTGGTCGACGCCGACCTGGCCGCGTTCGTCGCCCCCGAGCCCGGCGACCCGCCGATGATCGGGTTCGACGAGCTGGCCGGCGGCGACGCCGCCCGGTGGCAGCGGCCGCCGAACGACCCCGAGCGGCTGGCGATCCTGCAGTTCACCAGCGGCTCGACGTCGGACCCCAAGGGCGTGATGCTCCCGGACCGGGTGCTGTGCGCCAACCTCGACGCCATCGCCGAGGCCGGCCGGCTCGTGCCCGGCGAGGACGTGCTCGTGTCCTGGCTGCCCCTCTACCACGACATGGGCCTGGTCGGGATGCTGACGCTGCCCATGTCGACCGGGACCGACCTGGTCCTCGGGGCCCCGCAGGACTTCACGTCCCGCCCCGCCCGGTGGATGGAGTGGATCTCGACCTACGGCGGCACGGCCACGGCCGGCCCCAACTTCGCCTGGGTGCTGGCGACCCGGGCCCTGCGGAAGGCCGAGCAGCTCGACCTGTCGCGGTTGCGCATCGCCCTCAACGGCGCCGAGCCCATCGACACCGGGCAGGTCCAGGCGTTCATCGAGGCCGGCATGCGCCACGGGCTGCGGCCCGAAGCCGTGTTCCCGGCGTTCGGCATGGCCGAGGTGGCCATCGGCGGCACGTTCCCCGAGCCGCTGACCGGCATGCGCACCGACTGCGTCGACCGCCGGGTGCTCGAGACCGAGCGCTACGCGGCGCCGGCCCACCCGGGCGACGAGGGCAGCCGGACGTTCGCCCTGCTGGGCCGGCCGGTCCCCGGGCTGGAGATCCGCATCGTCGACCCCGAGCGCGGCGTCCCCCTGCAGGACCGGGAGGTCGGCGAGCTGGAGATCCGGGGCACGTCGGTCACCCCCGGCTACTACCGCCGGCCCGACGTGAACGCCGAGACGTTCCACGACGGCTGGCTGCGGACCGGCGACCTCGCCTACACGCTCGACGGCGAGCTCGTCGTGTGCGGCCGCATCAAGGACGTGATCATCGTGGGCGGCCGCAACGTCTTCCCCGAGGACGTCGAGCGGGCGGTCGGCGACCTCGACGGCATCCGAGCCGGCAACGTGATCGCCTTCGGCGTCGACGGCGACCGGGGCCGGGAGACGCTCGTGGTGGTGGCCGAGCTCAAGGCCGACGACCGCGACGCCGTCCACCGGCGGGTGGCCGAGCGGGTGCGCGAGGTGGTCGGCGTGCCGGCCAAGGACATCGTGCTCGTCGCCCCCGGCACGCTGCCCAAGACCAGCTCGGGCAAGCTCCAGCGGTCGCTGTGCAAGCGGCGCTACCTGGACGGCCAGCTCGAGCTGGTCACGGTCTGACCCGACTGTCCGGGCGGCCCGGACGGTCTCACCGTCCGGGCCTGCGGGCGGCCGGACCGACCGGTCTGGCAGCCGGGTCGGCGGCCGGCCCGGTGACCGGCCCGGCTCAGCCCTCCTTCAGCGCGGCGATGAGCCGGGTCAGCTCGTCGGGCTCGACGTCGTAGGGCGCGTAGAAGCTGAGGCGGTGGAGCAGCCCGCCCCACCGCTCGCGCAGCTGCTGGGCCACCGACTCGATCGAGCCGACGACGGCGAAGGCGTCGAGCATCTCGTCGTCGATCAGCTCGCCCATCTCCTTCCACCGGCCCTGCTTGGACAGGCGGTTGAGCTCGTCCTGGGCGTCGCCCCAGCCGTGCAGCTCCAGCACCGGCCGGTAGGCGGGCGTCGAGCCGTAGAAGGCGATCTGCTGGCGGACGGCGGTGGAGGCGGCGGCCATCTCCTCCTCGTTCCGCCCCGACACGATGAACATCGGGCCCGACAGCTCGAACCCCTCCATGGTCTTGCCGGCCTTGGCCCGCCCCCGCTGGAGCGCGGGCAGCGTCACCTCCTCGACGTAGCGCCGGGTGGTGAAGGCGTGGCAGATGAGGCCGTCGGCCACCTCGCCGGCCACCTCGGTCATCCGCTCACCGACGCCGGCCAGGAAGATGCGGGGGTCGCCGTGGCCGTTGGGCCCCGGGTTGAAGAACGGCGTCATCAGGGTGTGGGTGTAGAACTCGCCCTGGAAGTCGAGCTTCGTGCCCTTGTCCCACGACTCCCAGATCGCCCGGATGGCCAGGATCATCTCCCGCATCCGGGCCGCCGGCTTCGACCACGGCATCGAGAAGCGGCGCGTGATGTGGGGCTTGATCTGGCTGCCCAGCCCGAGGATGAAGCGCCCGCCCGACAGCGCCTGCAGATCCCACGACGTCTGGGCCAGCGTCATCGGGTTGCGGGCGAAGGCCACGGCGATCGACGTGCCCAGGTCGACCTTGCTGGTGTGCTCGGCGGCCAGGGCGAGCGGCAGGAACGGGTCGTGGCTGGTCTCGGCCGTCCAGACGCCGTCGTAGCCGCGCGCCTCCTGCTTCGCCGCGGCCGTCCCGGCCTGTGCGAGTCCTCCGATGGCACCGTCGACCTTCATGGACGTGACCGTAGCCCGGGACTTGACCTCAGGGTCAACCGCGCCCCGCGCGGTCCGCGGGCGCCACCGCGGTGGCCCGGGTCCGGCGGCGGGCCGGGGCCCGGGCGTCGTGGTCGTCAGCAGTCTCGTCAGCCGTCGCCGCGCTGGTCGCGCAGGAACCGCTCGAGCTCGGCGGCCAGCTCGTCGCCCGTCGGTAGCTCGCCCCCGGCGTCCAGGCGCTCGGGCGGCTCGTCCTGCGCGTGGGCGGCCTCGAGTTGACGGAGCATGGCCTGGTGCTCGGGGTTGTTGGCGATCAGCTCGTCGAGCCGGGCTCGGGTCGTCTCGGCCCGCGTCGGCAGGTCGCCGAGCGGTAGCGACAGCTCGGCCACCTGGCCCAGCGCCTCGACCAGCGCCACGCTGGCGGCCGGGTACGGCATCTGGGTCGGGACGATGTAGTGCGGCACCTGGGCCCACAGGCCGACCGCGGGGATGCCCCGGCCGTCGCACCGCTGCTCGATCGCCGCCTGGATGCCGGCCGGGAAGTCGAGCGACGCCTGCAGGAACCCGACCTCGGCCAGGCGGGGCGTCGACGCCGTGCACGCCACCCGGGGCGGCCGGGTGTGGGGCGTGGCCGCCGGGTAGGCGCCGAGCCCGACGCACAGCCGGACGCCGAACTGCAGCGCCAGCTCGGTGACCTCGTCGGAGAACTGGTGCCACAGCCGGTCGGGCTCGGCCCCGGCCAGGATGAGCAGCTCCTTGCCGTCGAGGTCGGCGGCCGCCCGCAGCTCGATCGACGGCCAGGTGAGCCCCCGCTGGACCCCGTCCACCAGGTGCACCACCGGCCGCCGCGCCCGGTAGTCGAGCAGCTCGTCGGTGGCGAACCGGGCGACCGTGACCGTGTCCAGCTCGTCCGCCAGCGTCTCGACGGCGACCGAGGCGGCCCCGCCGGCGTCGATCCAGCCGTCGAGGGCCAGGACCAGCACGGGGTCGTCGAGGTCGGGTTGCTCGATCAGCTCGTACAGCGTCATCTGACCACCACGGTCGTCACGGTCTCACGGCAGGCGGTCGACCGCGGCGCGCGCCGCCTGGGCCAGCAGCTCGACCTGGGCGGCGAACAGCTTCCACACGTCGGGGTCGCCGTCGCCCATCACACCCTCCTTGTAGCGGGCGCAGACGCCCTCGAGGATGCAGGCGAGCTTCCAGTACCCGAACGCCACGTAGTAGTCGACGGCCGACAGGTCGCGGTCGGACCGCTCGGCGTAGGCGGCGACCAGCTCGTCCCGCGTCGGGAACCCGTCGAGCACCGTCGCCGCGTCCATGAGGGCCGGGTGGTCGTCGCCCGGCTCGGTCCAGTACACGAGCAGCAGCCCGACGTCGGCCAGCGGGTCGCCCAGCGTGCACAGCTCCCAGTCGAGGACCGCGGCGATGCGGCCGTCCGGCCCGAGCAGGCAGTTGTCCAGCCGGTAGTCGCCGTGGACGATGGCCGCCGGGCCCTGCGGCGGGACGCGGGCGACCAGCGCGTCGTGCACCTCGTCGACGAGCGGCAGCTCGCGGACCTGCGACTGCTGCCACTGGCTGTGCCAGCGGCGGAGCTGGCGCTCGATGTAGCCGTCCTTGCGGCCGAGGTCGCCGAGGCCGACGGCGTCGGGGTCGACGGCGTGGATGGCGGCCAGCACGTCGGTGATGTCCCGCCCGGCGGTGGCCCGCTGGGCCGGGGTCAGCTGCTCGCCAGCCGACCGGTCGCGGGCGACGATGCCGTCGACGAAGTCCATGACGTAGAACGGCGCGCCGGTCACCTCCTCGTCGGTGCACAGCCCGACGATCGGGGGGACGGGCACGTCGGTGTCGGCCAGCGCCGAGATCACCCGGTGCTCGCGGCCCATGTCGTGGGCCGTGGCCAGCACGTGGCCGAGCGGCGGCCGGCGCAGGACCCAGGCGTTGCCGGCGCTGTCGGTCACCTTGTAGGTGAGGTTGGAGCGGCCGCCGGCGATCAGCTGGAACGACAGCGGCGGCTCGACGGTCGCGTGCTCCTGGAACCAGGCGGTGACCCGTGGTCCGTCGATGCCCTGCGGGATCTCTGCGTCGGTCTCGGCGGCGGTCGTCATCGGAGGTTCACCGTAGAGGTTGCGGCGGTGCCTCCGCCCGCCCGGCGGGCGGGGGTCGGTGGGCGCGCGGCGGGGCTCGGGGGCCGTCGTCGGGAGCGGGACCGGCCACCGATAGCCTGGGCCAGCGATGCCCATCGACGTCACCGATGCCACGTTCCAGACCGAGGTCCTCGAGCGGTCGCAGACCATCCCGGTGGTGGTCGACCTGTGGGCCCCGTGGTGCGGCCCGTGCCGCACCCTCGGTCCCATCATCGAGTCGGTCGTCGACGAGACCCAGGGCAAGGTGGTCCTCGCCAAGGTCAACGTCGACGAGAACCCGCAGGTGGCGGCCGCCTTCCGGGTCCAGGGCATCCCCGCGGTCTACGCGGTGTCGGGCGGCAAGGTGGTCGACGGGTTCGTCGGAGCGCAGCCCGAGCAGGTCGTGCGCGAGTTCGTCAACCGGCTGCTCCCCAGCGACGAGGAGCTCGAGATCGAGCGCCTGGTCGAGAAGGGCGACGAGCAGTCGCTGCGGCAGGCCCTCGAGATCAAGGCCGACCACCACGACGCCATCGTGGCCCTCGCCGAGCTGCTGGCCAGCCGGCGCAACGACGGCGACGTCGACGAGGCGCTGAGCCTGCTCGAGCGCATCCCCGAGACGCCCGAGACCCGCCGGGTGGCGGCGCTCATCCGCACCGGGGCGGCGGCCACCGGGCCAGACGGCGACGTCCCCTCGGGCGAGGAGATCACCGCCAAGCTCGACGCCCTGCTCGACCGGGTCAAGGGCGACGACGAGGCCCGGCAGGAGTTCATCGACCTGCTCGAGGTGCTCGGGCCCGACGACCCCCGGACGGCCGACTACCGCCGGCGCCTGACCGCCCGGCTGTTCTGAGGTCGGCCCGAGGTCGGTCCGAGGCTCGGCGGGGTTCGACGGTCTGAAGGTCTGGACGGTCCGGGCGGGCGGCCATGCGACTGGAACGGCACGAGGCCCCGATCCCCGGCACCGGCGCGCGCTACCGCTACTGGCTGCTCGTGGGGCCGACGCCCCCGGGGGCCCGGGCGATCACGCTCTGGTCGCTGATCGTCATGCGGGCCCGGGCGGTGGGCGACCGGCGGCTACTGCGGCACGAGCTGTACCACGTCCACCAGTGGCACCGGCACGGGGTCGTCGGCTTCCTGGTCCGCTACCTGGGCGCCTACCTGCGCCACCGGGCGCGGCTCTACCCCCACTGGGCCGCCTACCGGCGCATCCCGTTCGAGATCGAGGCGGAGTGGCACGCCCGGCGGGCGGGCCTGCCGTCGGCGACGACGGCGCCCTGAGCCGGTAGCCGCAGGCTCGCGGGCTCGGCGCGGGCGTCCGGCGGGCCGTCCGTCGGGGTCGGCCCGCGTCGTCGGTTACCCGCGTCGTCAGCCGGCGTCGTCGAGGGCGGCCAGGATCAGCGCCCATGAGGCCAGCCCGTGCTCGCACCAGCCGTCCGGCGTCACCAGGCAGTCGTCGGGGCAGCGGCAGACCCCGTCCGCCACCCACTCGGCGAGCGTGTCCTCGTCCGGCGGCGCCCACCCGCTGTTCACCTCGAACCAGGCGTGGGCGTTGCGGACGGCGGTGGCGGCGTCGACGGCGGCCGGGGGAGTCGGCGTCACGGGGTCGATCATGCCGTGGCCGCCGCCGGGCCGCCTCACCGAATCCGCCGTCGGACCCTCTTCGCTGTCACAGGGCCTTGTTAAGGTCTCTCGTGGACTTCCCCTCCAGACCGTGGTTCCCCGTGCGCGTTCTTGGAGGATCCGATGTCCGAACCCCTCCGCTCCGTCGCCGCCGGCCCCGCTGACGACCTCGACGACGCCCTCGCCCCCGCCGACGGCCCCGGCCGCGCCGGTCTCGGCCGCGGCCGAGACGGCGAGCTCGCCGTCGGCCTCGGTCGCGACGTCGCGGCCGACGACGACCTGGCCGCCTACGGCGTCGCCGACCGGGTCCGGCCCGAGCCGCCGCGTTCGTGGCGCGACCACGCGGCGGCGGTGGCCGAGTCGCTCGACCTGTCGCCCCGCCGGCTGGTCGTCGGCCTCGTCGCCCTGGTGGTGGTCGGCCTGGTCGGCTGGCGGGTGCTGGCGCCCGCCGACGCCGCGCCGGAGGTCGAGGTGCCGTTCGCCGGCGCGGCCGGGGCCGAGGGCACGTCGGGCTCCGCGTCGCCACCGTCGTCGGCGGCCGGCGCCGGGGGAGCGGGAAGCGCGGGGGCGGCCGCGGCGGCCGCCTCCGGCCGGGCGACCGGCGCGTCGCCCGCCTTCGGGCCCGGAGGCGGGTCCGGAGCCGCCGGGGGCGGTGCGGCCGCCACCGTCCCGGCCGAGGTCGTCGTCCATGTGGCGGGGGCGGTCCGGGCGCCGGGCGTCCAGCGACTGGCGGGCGGCGCCCGCGTGGTAGACGCCGTCGAGGCCGCCGGCGGCGCCCAGTCCGACGCCGACCTCGGGCGCATCAACCTGGCGAGCCCGGTCCAGGACGGGCAGCAGGTGTACGTGCCCCGGGTGGGCGAGGCCGCGCCGGCGTCGGTC